>NZ_JBXSOO010000001.1:0-1054871 GCF_057784515.1 Martinezella sp. CNPSo 3732 | reverse complement strand
AGCGCTGATCGGCATCGCCACGGTCTTGTCGGCCGTGTTCATCCCGATGGCCTTCTTCTCCGGTTCGGTCGGCGTCATCTACCGGCAGTTCTCGGTGACGATCGTCTCGGCGATGGTGCTGTCCGTCATCGTTGCCCTCGTTCTGACACCAGCCCTGTGCGCCACCATTCTCAAGAACCCGGCGCATGGGACACGTGAGCGCGGCCTGTTCGGCTGGTTCAACCGCAATTTCGAGCGGGGAACGCGCGGTTATCAGCGCACCATCCATGGCATGATCCGCCGTGGTGCCGTGTTCCTCGTCATTTTCGTCCTGATCGGCGTCGGTGTCGGTTATCTCTTCAACCGCTTGCCGAGTTCCTTCCTTCCGGAAGAGGATCAGGGACGCCTTCTGACCAGCATTCAGCTGCCTCCCGGCGCGACCGCTGAACGCACCCGCAAAGTGCTCGATCAGGTCATGAATTATTATCTCAACAACGAGAAGGACTATGTCGACGGTGTCTTTGGCAGCGTCGGCTTCAATTTCAGCGGTCAGGGCCAGAACGTTGCCGTTGCCTTCGTAGATCTGAAGGACTTCGATCAGCGCAGGGCGCCGCAAGCCTCCGCCCAAGCGATCGCCAGACGCGCGATGGCCGCCTTTTCCAAGATCAAGGACGGCAATGTCTTCGCGCTGGCGCCGCCGGCAATTCCCGGCTTCGGCAATAATAGCGGCTTCGATTTCTACATCAAGGATATCAACGGCGCAGGTCACACCGCATTGATCGCCGCCCGCAACCAGTTCTTGGGTGCGGCGTCGGGAAGCACGAAGCTGAGCGGCACGCGCCCGAACGGATTGGACGATACGCCGCAATATTCGATCCATATCGATCAGGAGAAGGCTCGCGCCTTGAACGTCGATCTGGCGGATATCAATGGGACCTTGTCGACCGCCTGGGGCGGCACCTATGTCAACGACTTCATCGACCGCGGCCGCGTCAAGAGAGTCTATGTGCAGGCAGACAGCAAGTTCCGCATGCAGCCGGAGGATTTCGATCGCTGGTATGTGCGCAATTCCAGTGGCGACATGGTGCCATTCTCGGCCTTCGCCTCAGGTATCTGGACCTATGGTTCGCCGCGCCTGGAGCGTTATAATGGTGCCTCTGCCGTCGAAATCCAGGGTGCCGCTGCTCCCGGTGTCTCCTCGGGCGACGCCATGAACGAGATCGATAGGATCATGGCGACACTGCCGCCCGGCTTCAGTCATGATTGGACCAGCCTGTCCGCCCAGGAAAAGCTCTCCGGCAACCAGGCAAGCCAGCTCTATGCGATCTCGATCCTGGTCGTCTTCCTGGCACTCGCCGCCCTTTATGAGAGCTGGTCGATCCCGTTCGCCGTCATGCTGTCGGTGCCGATCGGCATCTTCGGCGCGTTGCTGGCCGCAACCATTTTCGGCCAGTCGAACGACGTCTACTTTAAGGTCGGCCTGCTGACAACAATCGGTCTGGCGGCAAAGAACGCCATCCTGATCGTCGAATTCGCCATCGAGCAGCAGAGTAAAGGCAAGGGCCTGATCGATGCGACGCTCGAGGCGGCAAGGCAACGTCTGAGGCCGATCCTGATGACCTCATTCGCGTTTATCCTCGGCGTGCTGCCGCTGGCGATCGCAAATGGGGCCGGTTCCGGCAGCCAGAACTCGATCGGCATCGGCGTCATGGGTGGCATGATCTCGGCGACCGTGCTCGGCATCTTCTTCATCCCGCTGCTCTTCGTCTCCGTCCGCCGTGTCTTCAAGGGCAAGAGATCGACCGATGCAACGGGGCAAGAACCGGACGTTGCCGCCGCGACGCCGGATACGCCGTAGCCAGCATGCATGTAGGCCCAGCGTCAGGGCTGGGCCTGCCGCAGATGATGACCGTTGGTTCGGAGCCACGATTAGTGGCCCCGACGCCCTCCATCAGCGATACGCTGCCCATTTTCGTCGAAGAGATGGACGGCGTTATGAGCCGGAGCGATACGCAAGGTATCGCCGGGTGCGGCCCTGATCCGCTCGCGGAACACGCAGGTGATCGTCTGCGTGCCGAGACGGGCAATCACCATCGTTTCGGATCCCGTCGGTTCGACGACGACGGTTTCCACCTCGATGCCGTCGGCCACCAGCTTGATATCCTCGGGGCGAATGCCATAGGTCACGGCGGTCGGCGGATATTGTTCGCTCGGCAGGATAAGCCCGTCGGTGGTACGGAAACCGGCGTTGGTCATGCTGCCCTTGATGAAATTCATCGCGGGAGAGCCGATGAAACCCGCGACGAAGAGATTGACCGGGCGGTCATAGAGCTCGAGCGGCGATCCGGATTGTTCGATCAGGCCATCCTTCATGACAACGATCTTGTCGGCCATCGTCATCGCTTCGATCTGATCATGCGTGACGTATATGGTTGTGGTCTGCAGTCGCTGGTGCATCTCCTTGATCTCGGAGCGCATCTGGACGCGAAGTTTCGCATCAAGGTTCGACAAGGGTTCGTCGAAGAGGAAGACGGCGGGATCGCGCACGATCGCCCGGCCCATGGCAACGCGCTGCCTCTGGCCGCCGGAAAGCTGCTTCGGATAGCGCTCGAGAAGGTTTTCGAGTCCTAGGATCTTTGCGGCATTGCTGACGCGCTGATCGATTTCCGCCTTCGGCATCCGCTTCAGCCGCAGGGAGAAGCCCATGTTCTTGGCGACCGTCATATGAGGATAGAGGGCATAATTCTGGAAGACCATCGCGATATCGCGATCCTTCGGCGCGAGATCGTTGACGATATGCTTGCCGATCTGGATATCGCCCGAGGTGATCCCCTCCAGGCCGGCGATCATTCTGAGCAGCGTGGATTTTCCGCAGCCCGAGGGGCCGACGAGCACGACGAACTCGCCGTCGCGGATATCCACCGACACGCCCTTGATCGCTTTGAACGCGCCATAATCCTTGCGCGCGTTGTTCACTCTGACATGTGCCATCTTCCGTCCCTCCGGATAGCTTCAAAGCCCGTTCAAGACCTTTCGGAGATAGGCAAGGCCGAGGCGCTCGCCCTCCTTTCGTTGAGCAAGATCCTTGCCCGGCCAACCGAAAGCTGCATCCTCGTGCTCGATCGACAGCGTGCCGTCAAAGCCATTGTCGCGCGCCTGACGCAGGAAGCGCGGCCAATCGAGAAGTCCATGGCCCGGCAGCTTGTATTGCCACCACCCTTTGCCATGATAGCCGACGGCCTGCTGAACGGCCGCATCGATCGCGGTATCCTTGGCATGAAGGATGGCGATGCGATCCTTGACCGCATCCATGGCGGCATAGGGATCGACGCCGATGCGGATGAGATGGGAAGGGTCGAATTCGAGGCCGAAGCGTCTGTTGGGAATTCGTTTGAAGAGCTCCTGCCAGCCTTTCGGCGTGGTACCGATGAAATTGTCCTTTGGGCCGGGCCAGTTCTCGATCGCGATGATAAGCCCGCTCGAGGTCGTCCGGGCGATCAGCCGGTTGGCGAAGTCGGCGAAATCATCATAATTGGCGTCCTCGTCGGCGGTATCGTCGCGGCCGGGAAAGATAATGAAGATAGGCACGTCCGCTTCACCGATCGCGTCGGCGAATTCCTCGGTGATGGCTCGAAGCTCGCCGCGTTTGGCGCGATCGGCGTCGAGCTGATTGCCGAAAAAGGCAATCGAGGAGACGAAGAGGTTTCGGTCGCGGGCAAGGGCGACCGCCGCTCGCACCTTGTCCGGCGTCTTGATATGGCCGCGGACATCGATTTCGATCGCATCGAATCCGGCTGAGGCGGCGAAATCCACCACCTCCTCGAATGGCCTGTCATTGAATGTCGACGTATAAAAACCGATCCTCATCAAAATCCTCCCTGCGGCCGCGACAGCCGGCTCAGTTGTTCAGGCGGTCCATGAATTTGAGTGGTGAACGCGTGCGCTGGACCTCGTCGGCCGAGGCGAGCATGAGGGCTGCCGCCATCGGCATTGCTGCAGCGCCGATCGCACAGGCGTCCTCGCCGAGCGAGGCACGGTGGATCGATGGCAGTGTTGCATCCTCCATATCAAGGTGGTCGTGGACATAGCGCAGCAGCTCATCGATCATGCGGATTGGCAGGCGACCGCCTAGGATAATGGCGTCGGGATCGACGATCATGCCGATGTGCTTGACCGCAACGGCCAGATGCGCGCTCATCGTCTTCAGCCATTGCGAGACCAGTTTCCTGCCGCGGGCATCCAGCGTGAGGAGGTCCGAGGGCACGCTTGCCTCGATGCCATGTTCGCCCAGGAACTTGTAGAGGAAGAAGAGCGAGAATATTTCGCCGAGAAGCTCGACTTTCTGGCCTCCCCTGTGACGTGGATCGACGATTGGCAGCCATCCGATCTCTCCGCTTAGGCCCATGGCGCCGCGATGGCCGGCGCCGTCGAGCACAAGCCCGCCACCGGGGCAGGCATTGACTGAAATATAGAAGAAGCTGCGGCTTTCGGCGCCAAGCCCGTAGTCGAGTTCGGCAAGTGCTGCCGCATTGGTTTCGTTCTCGATGAAGACGGGATGCTGTGTCAGGTTTTCCAATGCGGCCCGCACATCGAAATCCATCCACTCTCCGTAATCGTCGGGCTTGCCCAGGAAGGCGATCTCGCCGAGCCAGTCCGGCATCGCAAGTCCGATACCGGCCAGATGCGCGTCGTCGATCAGACGGCTTCGCTGGAAGTGCGATATCGCATCAGCGGTCAGCTGCATGAATTCGCCGGGCAGGATGTAGCGCTTCTCATGATGGACGCGGGCGCGCACGTTGCCGACAGCATCGGCTGCAAGGATCGTCAGATGATCGCGATCGATATTGATGCCGATCGCAAAGAAGGCGTCGGGGTTGATCTCAAGCTCAATCGCCGGCTGCCCCCTCAGACCGTGGCGCCGGCGGGCTTCGATGATCAGCCCTTCGTCCAGCAGGCGATCGACGATGCGGGCGATCGCCGGCTTGGTGAAGCCGGTCTGCCGGGCGATTTCCGCACGCGAAATCGGTGCCTGCCGGTGGATGCAGCGCAAAACGACGGCTCGATTATGTTCGCCCGCATCCTCGACATTGGCTCCGGTCAGGTCGGGAGACAGTTTGACACCGGTCGTTTGGTTCATCGTCGGGATCCTTTATCAGTCTGGCACGCGCAAACCGGCCTCATCCCTTTACCGAGCCACTGGTCATGGAGCCAAGGATCAGCCGCTGCAGCGACAGGAACGCCACGATCGCCGGTACGACGGAGATGAGGCAGGCGGCCGCCAGCAGCTGGATGGACGAGTCGGTTTGCATGCCACGGAAGTTAAAGATCCCGACACCGATCGGCATCAAATTGTTTTGCGTGAGCAGCAGAAAAGGCACGAGGAATTGCGACCAGCCGGCAATCACGGTGATGATGAAGACGGAGGCGATGCCCGGTGCCGACAGGGGCAGCACGATCCGCCAGAAGACGGAGAAACGGTTGCATCCGTCGATCATCGCGGCTTCGTCCAGGCTGCGGGGAATTCCTTCGACCGTGCTCTTCAGGAGCCATGTCGCAAGCGGCACGCCGAGCGCGATATAGACCATCGTCACGGCGAAATGCGTATCGAGCAGGCCAAGGCGGTTCATGTAACGATAGAGCGGCACCATGATGACCAGCGGCGAGATCATCTGAAAGAGCAGAAGCCCCATCATAGACAGGCCCTTGCCGCGGAACTGGAAGCGCGAGAAGGCGTAGGCCGCGGGCATGGCAACGATCAAAACGCCGAAGCCGCTCAGAGCCGCAAGCTTCAGGCCGTTCCAGAGATAGAGCGGGAAGTAGCTGTTGTTGAGCACGGTGATGAAATTGTCGATGGTGGGATTGTGCGGGATATAGCGCGCCACGCCGCGATAGATCTCCCGTTTATCGCGTAGCGCCATCGACAGCAGGTAGGTGAGGGGGCCGGCGAAGAAGACGAACATCGTCAGCATGAAGAGATAGCTCAGTAAATCACCGAAGCGCGTGCCGGTGCGCCTGCTCATCGTTCATCCTCCTTCGGCAGGAATGATGCGTAGACGACGGCCAGTCCGAGGCTGATGATGAGCATCAGCACCGAGAGCACACTGCCGCCGGACAGATCGTAGTTGCGGAAGACGATGTTGAAGACATAGAGCGATATGACTTCGGTAGCGCGGCCGGGCCCGCCGCCCGTCAGCGTTATGATCGCGTCGAAAGTGTTGAGCGTCATGATGGTGATGAGGATCATGTTGACGAGAATGGCGGCGCGCAGCTGCGGAATGGTGATGAAGAAGAACTGCTGCGAGCCCGTCGCACCATCCACTTCCGCCGCTTCGTAGAGCGAGGGATCTATGGCTTTCAATGCGGCATACATGACGACCATCGAGAATGCCGTTCCGCGCCAGATGTTCGAAATCAGCGCCGACCAAGGTGCGATCACAGGATCGGAAAGCCAGGCGACCGTCGGCAGGTGCATGAGCCGCAGAATGCTGTTCAGCGCACCATAGGGTGCTTCCGAAAACAGCATCTGCCAGATGATGCCGCCGGCAATGCCGGGCACGACCCAGGCGATGAGCGCCGTGGTTCTGAGAATCGTTGTGCCGAACAGGCCGCGCTTTTCTCCGCGAACGACGACGACGGCAACGGCAAGGCCAAGAATCTGCTGGCCGACGACGCTGCCGCCGACGAAGACGAGGGTTGCCCAGAGAATGTCGGGAAGCTGCGGCGAACTCAGCATGTTCGCAATGGAAGCGAGCGTATAATCCTGATTGTCGCCGATCAGCGTGGCGTTGGTGAAGGACAGGCGGAATACGTCGATCACCGGATAGAGATAGAAGATTCCGATGACGATGATCACGGGCATGATCCAGGGAAGCGGCGCTCCGGCGAAGCGGCGCATGAACGATCTGCTGTGCGGCCGGGTGGCAGCCTCGATGGCGATTGGGGTCATTGGGCTTCTCTGTCCGGGTTAGACACTGTCGGCAACGCCCGCAAGGGCGCTGCCGCGATCACAATCGTTAGAGACGCTTGTAAGCCTCCATCGTCGCCTTGAATGCCGCGTTTAGGGCTTCTTCCGGCTGCTTGGTTCCCGAGAGGACGTCGCCCATCATGATCTGGATCTGGTTGGAGATTTCCGGATAGATCGGCGCGCCCGGGCGGGCCTGGCCGTTGGCGAGAGCTTCGGCAAAGGTCTTGTTGGCTTCGGTCGCGAAGACCTCATATTTGTCGAAGAGCGATTTGCGTGTCGGCAATTGCTGCTGCAAAGCATTGCCCGGCCCCATATAGATGTCGCGGGCAAGATTGGCGCACATCTCGACCTTATCCTTGTCCTTGCTGAAGGAGGCGATCGTCCAGCCGCCCGTGCCGGTCGAGCGCTGATCGGCCGTTGGGCCGGGAATCGGCGAGAAGGTCCAGTTGGCGAATTCGTCCGGGTCCAGCGTTGCCTTTAACTGGGCGAGCTGCCAGTTGCCGCCGATGAAGAGCGCCGTGGTTCCGGCAGCCGCCGCGGCGTTCAGGTCGTCATAGTTGCCAATCGTCGTTACGCGCTTGGGTGCGGCACCGGAATCGACGAGATCCTTGTAGTAGGTCAGCGCCTTGAGGAACTTCTCCTTGTTTTCGCCTTCGCCGAAAACAGGCTTGCCGCTATCGTCGACGAGCTTGCCGCCGAGCGCCCAGTAATTGGCAAGCCAGTCGAAGGTCGAGCCCTCATAGCGGCCGGCATTGAAGAGGATGCCTTCCATGCCCTCCTTGACGGAGGCGATGCCGGCCTTCTTCAGGTCGTCCCAGGTCTGCGGTGCGTCGGGAACGATGGATTTGTTTCGATAGAGCACACGAAGGTCGGTATCCCACCACCAGGCGCGAATCGTCTGATCCTTGTCAGTGATACCGTTGCGGATGAAGGGGAAGAGATCGGCGACTTCGTCCTTCGAAAAATAAGGCGTGAAGTCGGCGAGCACATGATTGACCATGAACTGCGAGAGGACGAAGGAGTCGACGGCGGCGCAATCCGGAGCATTGCCGGCCTTTGCCTGTTCGAGCATTTTTGCCTGTTCTGTGCCGATATCAGCCGACATGAACTGCATCTGCAGCTTCCAGTCGGGATGCTTCTTGATGAAATCGACGAAGAGCTTCTGATAGCCCTGGGCGATGGCTGGATCGGCATTGTTCTGACTATCGTTCGTGAGCCGGACAGTGAGTGTTTTCGGCGCGTCGGCGAGGCCGATCCTGTCCTTTGTCGCCAATTCTTGGGCAAATGCGGCAGGCACTGAAAACAACATTGTGCTCAGCGCTAGCGCGCTGACGAACGCTCTCTTCATGATGGGTCTCCTCCCCATTTTAAACGGATACAGCATGGTGGCCAGTTGACCTCTCCTCATTTCCATGCTGCACTAATTAGATTAAGTTACTTTGGTTTGATGTCAAGTCGCAGCTCGGGAGGATTGAGATGCTGATGACATTCGACAGCAGCTAGCGGCCTCAAGCCCCATTTCCCGATCACGGAACAGTCGAACCATCGTGGATATCGCGGTGGGCAGTGAGGCTTTTGCCTCGGCTGTGAAAATAGCCAAACCTGACATCTATGGAGGATCAGATGCGCCTACTCATTCTCGGCACGGGCGGAATGGCCAACAAGCATGCGGCAAGTTTCAAGGAGATCGAAGGCGTCAGCGTCGTGGGCGGCGTCGATGTCGTGCCCGAGCGGCTCGCCGCTTTTTGCTCGGAACACGGTATTCCCAATCGTTTTGCCTCGCTGGAAGAGGCCTTGGCCTGGGGCGAGTTTGACGCTGTTGCCAACGTGACGCCCGACGCTGTTCACCACCCGACGACGCTGCAGGCGATTGCGGCCGGCAAGCATGTCTTCTGCGAAAAGCCGCTTGCGACAGATGCGGCCAAGGCGATGGAAATGACCGAGGCTATCGAAAAAGCAGGCAAGGTCGGCATGGTGAATTTCACCTACCGCAATTCGCCTGCCTTGCAGAAGGGCCGGCAGATGGTGCTCGCCGGCGAGATCGGCGCGGTGAGGCATGTCGAAGCCTCTCATCTGCAGAGTTGGCTTGTTGGCCGGCATTGGGGAGATTGGAAGTCGGAGAGCAAATGGCTGTGGCGCCTCAGCAGGAAGCACGGTTCGAACGGCGCGCTCGGCGACATCGGTATCCATATCGTCGACTTTGCGTCCTATGGTTCCGGACTTGATGTTGCTCATGTTTTCGCGCGGCTGAAGACCTTCAGCAAGGCGCCGGGCGACAGGATCGGCGAATACGATCTCGATGCGAATGACAGCTTCACAATGAATGTCGACTTCACGACGGGAGCGATCGGCACGATCCAGGCGACGCGCACCGCCGCGGGGCAGATGGACCAGCTGCGCTTGAGGGTTTACGGCGAGACAGGCTCGATCGAGATCATCTACGACACAGGAAAATCGACGCTCCGCGCCTGTCTCGGCGAAGATGTTCACACGGCGACCTGGTGTGATATCCCCTTCGATGACGTTGAGACGAACTACCAGCGCTTCGTTCAGGCCGTCAGGATGGGCACGACCCAGGAACCCTCCTTCCGCCGCGCGGCAAACATACAGAAGGTCCTGGACAAGGCACTCGCCTCGGACATCAGCCATAAAGACGAGGCGCTTGCCTGAATCCAGAAGCGAGATTCAGCCGGAGACCGGCGGCAGAAGAGTGTTGAGGAGAGGCAGAAGTGCCGCTCCCAGCGCCACGCCGCCGCCGCTGAAGCTTGCCGGCTTCATCGGTGAAATCCAGGGCGTCAGGAATGGCCGTTTCGACGTGTCGCGGCGCTCGACGGAAAGCTGATGGATCAGCGCCTCGATGACGCCGCGCGGCAGGTCGCCGCCGATCATGATCACGCTCGGCGCGATGAAGCCGGCAATCGCGATGATCGGGTCGAGCAGATGGCTTGCGGCCTCGCGTATCCACTGCGCTATCAGCGGGGAAGATGGCTCCTCGCCTGCCAGAAGGCGCCGGAATTCGTCGTCGCTTACCAATCTGCGCAGCGCATCGAAGCCGGCGACCGTGTTCAAGCGGATATTGTCGGGACCGGTGCGCATCTCGCCGATATTGCCCGCGCGTCCATGAACGCCCGAATAGGGAACGCCACGAACGAGAAATCCGGCCTGGACATCCTCGTCGATGATGATCATCGCGAGCCCGCCTCTCGGTGCCGGTGTGCCGATCGTGCGCTCGGCGAGCAGGCTTGCCGTGCATTCGTTCTCGACATAGCTGCGCGGGAGTTTCGATGCGGCATCCAGTTGATCGCTTTCTTCCGGGCTCCAGTCATTCGAGCCAATACCCAGGCCGATGATCGGCAAGTCGGCACGGCGACCAATCATGTCCTCGATCGCCGAAAGGATTGATGCGACCCGCGTTGTCCGGGTGAGGGGAAAATAAATGCGGTCGTGAACCTGGCCGCTGAGATCGACGAGAACCGCTTCGCCGCGATTTTGACGGGCACGAATGCCGATCGAGAAGGCCCCTTCTGGCCGCAGGGCAAATTCAGTTGGGGTCGCACCCCCGCCGGCGCCATTGCGCCGATGCGATGTTACCAGCCCTTCATCGCCAAGCCGGCGCAGAATATTGGTGATTCCCGGCCCGGTCAGTCCGGAATGCTTTCCGAGCTCCATGCGGGTCAAAGGCCCGTGTCGGCGGATCGCCTCCAGGATGACGCGAATATTTCTATCGGCGATTTCTCCCGACCGCAGACCGAGGGTCTTGCCCCGCGTAACATCCGTCTCCTCCGGCGGGCGCCACCGTGGGCCGGATCGAAGATACCGCATGATCTATTTCCTTGCGCACCTTGACGCTTGTGTATCATGGACAAATGATGATGCCCCTAACTATCAGCATCGCCGGAAAAAATAATGCGCGGAACAAGACGTGGCTCTACGTCTTCATATGCTGATGCCAGTTTTCGGCACCATTCTCATGGCCACTCTGAATGCTGATCTTTGCTGGTTGAATCGACTTGCCGTGTACGTCGATTGATATTTTCCCGGCAGGCAACCGAAGAGGCGTGTCGGTCGTCTTTGGATTGCGATGGGAACGAAACGCCGGCTGCCGGAACTCTTCATTGTTTAGTGTCATTCATAAGTTCATGCAAATTGCCGCGTCTAATCGAGGCATGGCCATCACACTATATTCGGTGCCTCTGGCAAGCGATGAAGGATGACAATGAACTGGTCACAGGATGAGCTTTCGAAGATCGACGAGGCAGACGATCTGAAGATTGCGCCATTTCGCGAGGATGGTATCACCTACGGCACCCCGACCTGGATCTGGGAGGTTGTCGTCGATGGCAGTCTCTACGTGCGCGGCTACCATGGTCGGAGGTCTCGCTGGTATCAGGCGGCAGTCCGTCAGAAGGCCGGCCGGATCATCGCAGCAGGCGTGACACGAGAGGTCGCTTTCGAACCGGTTGAAGGGTCGATCAACGACCGCATCGACGATGCCTATCGCGCTAAATACGGCAAGAGCCAATACCTAGCTCCGATGATCAGCGCTCAAGCGCGTGTTGCTACCGTGAAGATCGTTCTGCGCGAGAATTTGTGAGGAAGCCGCCGGATCGGGATGATCTTCGCGCTACGCAATCGTCTGAGGAATGCAACGCGCCTGCCGCATCGCAGTGACGTCGGCCATTCGGCAGCAACTCGAAGAAGGAGAGCAATATGATCAAGCGTAAACTGGGCCAGGGTCTGGAGGTTTCCGCCTTGTCGCTCGGCGCTATGGGCTACGGTAAGGCGCGCGAGCTTCCTGACCGGGCGGAAATGGTCGCCCTTCTTCGCACTGCGGTCGAACGCGGCATGGATTTTTTCGATACCGCCGAAGTTTATGGCCCGTGGACGAATGAGGAAATGGTGGGAGAGGCGCTCGCCCCCGTCCGCGACAAGGTCAAGATCGCCACGAAATTTGGCTGGGACATCGATCAGGAAACAGGCCGGCATCGTGGTGGGGTCAACAGCAAGCCGGCGCAGATTCGCCGCTCTATCGAAGGCAGCCTGAAGCGTCTGCGCACTGACCATATCGATCTCTATTACCAGCACAGGGTCGATCCCGAAGTGCCGATAGAAGATGTCGCGGGGACGGTGAAGGATCTGATCGCGGAAGGAAAAGTATTGTGGTTCGGCTTGTCAGAAGCCGGCGCTCAGTCCATTCGGCGGGCACATGCCGTGCAGCCGGTTGCGGCATTGCAGAGCGAATATTCCCTCTGGACCCGCGAACCTGAGGCCGAAATCATTCCGACCATCGAGGCGCTCGGTATCGGGCTCGTTCCCTACAGCCCGCTGGGAAAAGGATTTCTGACCGGCACGATCGACGTCAATACCAAGTTCGACAGTTCCGATATCCGGGCCGAAACTCCTCGCTTCTCGGAGGAAGCCCGCATTGCCAACCAAAAGCTGGTCGACCTGATCCGCAAGATCGGCGAGAAGCATGGCGCGACACCGGCGCAGGTAGCGCTAGCCTGGCTCTTGGCCCGGAAGCCCTGGATTGTTCCTCTGTTCGGCACGCGCAAGCTCGAGCGGTTCGAGGAGAACATCGGCGCATTGGATATTGCTCTGGATCAGTCCGATCTCGACGAAATCGAACAGGCCAATATCGTGATCCAGGGCGCCCGCTACCCAGAGGCCATACTGCGCCGTTCTGGACTCTGAGTATCGTCGATGCCAGGCCCAGGCCGCTTTGGCGGGCATGCACTAACTCTCAGCTGATCGGCAAAGTCGCGTCCATCCTCGTGCATGCGAGGCGTCTGACGGGATGGATGCTCCACAACAATCAAATCGAAGGGAATGTCAATGAAACGGATCTTGGCGGCCACGGCGATCTCGCTCACGATGGGCGAGCCTGTCTTTGCTCAGGAAGGAATGGGCGGCGGAGCTATGCCAGAACATGCCTCGTCATTGACGACCGGCGACATCCGTTCGGTATCGCCCGCTCTCGGCCGGTACACCGAAGAAGATGTGGTTGGAAATCTGTGGCAGCGGCCACAGCTCTCGCGACGTGATCGCAGCATTGTTACGCTGTCGGTCCTGATCGCCCGAAACCAGGGTTTCGATCTGAGGCATTATGTAAATGTCGCTCTCGATAGCGGCGTCACTCCGAGTGAAGTCTCGGAGATCATAACTCATCTTGCCTTCTATTCAGGATGGCCGAATGCCATGTCTGCCATCGCCGTGACGAAGGATGTGTTTGCCGAACGCAATATTGCGGCCACTAAGCTTCCCGCGGCTTCTCCGCAATTGCTGCCTTTGAATGAGGAAGCCGAGCAGCGGCGCGCAGCGGCCGTTGAGAAAAATGTGGGACAGATTTCGCCGGGCTTGGTGCTCTTTACCGCCGAACCGCTCTTTCTCGATCTCTGGCAGCGGCCGGGTCTTGCGCCACGGGACCGGAGCCTTGTGACCGTAAGCTCGCTGATCGCTTCGGGCCAGAGTGCCCAGATCACCTATCACCTCAACCGGGCGATGGATAATGGCCTCACCGCTGAAGAAGCAGGAGAAGTCGTGGCCCAAACGGCCTTCTATGCAGGATGGCCGAACGCGTTCTCCGCTTCGACCGTTGTCGGTGAGGTATTGCGCAACCGACCGAAATGAACGCCAAATTGGTCGCCGAGAGCGTGAAGGAATGGCGACGCTGATCGGCATAATCACTGCCCCAACCGAAGCCGCTACTATTTCATGATCATGTGCTTTATAAATGAACATATGGTCATGAGAAGGAATCATGAGTGGAGCGACAGAACATCAACGACCTGATGGTGTTCCTGCTGGTCGCGAGAGAACGCAGTTTCACCAAAGCCGCCGCTAAGCTCGGAGTTTCACAGTCGGCGCTCAGTCACACGATTCGCCAGCTCGAGGAGCGGCTTGGCGTGCGGCTGCTGACGAGAACGACGCGCAGCGTCTCGCCAACCGAGGCCGGCGAGCGGATGCTTACCAGCGTTGGTCCACTTTTTGATGAAATCGGAACGGCGATCGATGGCCTCAACGCACTGCGCGAAAAACCTGCCGGCACCATCCGTTTGACGGCAGGCGATTACCAGATCCAGCATTACATTTGGCCGAAGCTTCGAAGCTTTCTTCACCAGTATCCGGACATCAGGCTTGAGCTGGATGTAAATTACGGCTTGCAGGACATCGTCAGCGATCGTTACGACGCAGGCGTACGTTTTGGCGAACAGATCGCCAAGGACATGATCTCCGTTCGGATCGGTCCGGATGTGCGCTTCGCGGTGGTCGCCGCGGAGTCCTATTTTGCTTCTCGGGATATCCCGGGACATCCAAAAGAGTTGACCCAGCATCGCTGTATCAATCTTCGACTTCCGACATATGGTGGTCTCTACGCCTGGGAATTCGAGGAGCAAGGACGCGAAGTGAAGGTCAGGGTGGACGGACAGCTCGTCTTCAACACCATCTATAATGTTCTCGAGGCGGCGCTCGACGGCTTCGGTTTTGCCTATGTCCCCGAAGATATCGCCAAGCCCCATCTCGAAACCGGGCGGCTGCACCGGTTTCTTGAGGATTATTCACCCTATTGGGAGGGTTTTCACCTGTACTATCCCAGCCGCCGTCAATCCTCTCCAGCATTTTCCCTTCTTGTGAACGCATTGCGTCATTCAACATGATTGGACACTGGGCGAATTAAACAGCCTCCTGGCCGAAAAGTTTCGGCAATTCGCTGGCAAGAGCGTCGATCGCGAGCCTGGACCGTAACGGCAGATGCTGTGCAGCCGGCCAGACGGCATAGGCTTCGATCGTCGCACTTGGCCTGTCCGTCCAAAGTTCAACCAGTCTGCCAGCGCGTATGTGATTGCTGATGAGCCAGTGGGGCTGCCACGCAAGTCCCATGCCTTCGACCGCAGCATCCGTGATAGCTTCAAGATCATCGAAACGGAGTCTGGAACTGACGGGCACATCAACGAGGTCCCCCGATACGTCCGGAAGCCGCCAAGGTAACGCATAATCGTTGCGCCAATAGACGAGCATGTCGTGATCCCTCAACTCGGCAAGGGAATGCGGCTGTCCGCGTTCTGCAAGATATGCGGGAGACGCACACAGCGCCTTGCGCTGGCCGACGAGCCGCCGAGCGCGCAACGACGTCCCATTGCCAAGCGCGCCGTTGCGTACGGCAAGGTCGAAACCATCGGCGATCATATCAACCTGACGATCGTTGAAGCTGAGTTCGAGTTCGAGCTTCGGATGCTGGCGAGCATAGGAACGCAGAATGGGCGCAACGCAGTAGCGGCCAAACAAGACAGGTAGTGACACGCGAAGCTTGCCAACGACCTCGCGGCGTCCCGTTTCCAAGAGGGATTCGCCCGTGCGCAATTCCTCGATGGCACGCAGACAGCGCTCGTAATATTGCTGGCCGTCTTCAGTCAGACATTGCGTGCGCGTCGTTCGTTGAAACAGGCGGACGCCCAGCCGCTCTTCCAGCCGTGCAATGGCTTTGCCGACTGCGGAGGGCGTGAGGGACAGCCGATCGGCCGCGCGTTTGAACCCTCCAGCTTCGACCGCTTCTACAAAAACTTCTATCCCGTCAAATCTGTCGCGCATGGCGAAACCTTTTCAGACGCCTTTATGGCGCGATTGCGGAATTCCAGGAAGTAAAGAAGTGAAAAACAATCGCCACTACTGAATACCATTCTAAGATATTGATGAGATCAAGCAAATGACATTTTTCAGTGCGGTTGGGGCAGTTCGCCCCAAAATCGTTTCCCGTCATGCGCATTTTCATTGCAGGAAGATGATCAAGTTGTTGATTTCAATCGTATATGACAGTGGCTTCGGCCACACCGCGCGCGTTGCCGAGGCTGTGGCGGCCGGGATTGGTGAAGTACGAGAGGCCGAGGTGAAACTGATCGCCGTCGCGGACGGGCCGATGGACTGGGAAGCGCTCGAGCGCAGCGATGCCATCATCTTCGGATCGCCGACCTATAACGGCCTGATCAGCGCCAAGCTCAAGCAGTTCTTCGAGGATTCGACCAAGGCGGCGTGGTCGGCCCAAAAGTGGCGCAACAAGATTGCGGCCGGCTTTACGAATTCCGGAGCCCAGCATGGCGACAAGCTGAACTCGCTCATATCGATTGCTCTATTCGCAGCCCAACACGGCATGATCTGGGTCGGCCTCGATATGATGCCGGGCAACAGCAGCAGCACCGGCAGCGTGGACGATCTCAACCGGCTGGGAAGCTGGCTGGGGGTCATGACCCAATCCAACGTGGACCAGGCCCCGAACGACGCGCCGATCGGCAGCGACTTGAAAACGGCTCAATACCTCGGCCGGCGCGTGGCGGAGACGACCCGCCGGTTCCAGCCCACCCGTCTGTAAACCAAGGAAACCTGATCATGAAATTGCTTTGTCTCGACGTGCCACAGCCTGGCGCCTCGCTGGAGAAATATGGGCCGCATATGCAGGATGAGGCCCGTCACGCCTGGCAGATGTACAAAGGCGGTATCATCCGTGACATCTACTTCAGGCAGGACCGTCCCGGTGTTGCCATCATCGCGGAAGCAGAGTCCATCGAAGCCGCCAAGGCGGCGCTTGCCGAATTCCCCCTCGCCAAGGCTGGCCTGATCGGTTGGGAGGTGATTCCGCTCGGTCCTTTTACGAACTGGGAATCGCTCTTCGCTCCCGGCAACGCCTGATCTCATCTTCGTTCGAGCGATTGGCGCGCGGCTGAGCCGCGGATGTCGAGATCATCCCCATCCAGAAGATCAATGAAGCCTGTGAGCCATGTTGAAGAGCGACGTGAACTATCGCTTCGCGATCGCCATGGCCTCGCTTAAATCCCGAGGGAACCGACCATGGCAAATACAATCAAGCCCATCCTGTGTGTAGTCACCAGTCACCCGATCCGGGGCGATAGCGGCGAGCCGACCGGGTTTGCCATGGTCGAACTCACACATCCGCTGGAAGTCTTTGGCGAAGCTGGAATTCCCTACGAAATCGCTTCGATCCGCGGCGGCCACCCGCCGATCGACTTCTTCGATCTGTCCGATGCGGCCAATGCCCGCTATTGGAAGGATAAGGAGTTCCGCAGCGCGCTGGCCAACTCATTGATCCTGAAGGATCTCGATCCGTCGCGCTACTCGGCAGTCTTCTTCGCCGGCGGGCATGGCACGATGTGGGATTTTGCCGACAGCGAGGCAGTACAAAAGGTCATCCGCGAAATCTGGGAAGCGGGCGGCATCGTCTCGGCTGTCTGTCATGGCCCCGCCGCGCTGGTGAATGCGACACTGTCCGACGGCAGTTATCTCGTGGCTGGCAAGAAGCTTGCCTCCTTTACCGATGAGGAGGAAGCCGAGGTCAAATATACGAATGTGGTTCCATATCTTCTGGCGACCACTCTCAAGCAACGCGGCGCCCTGCATCAGGCTGCGGCCAATTGGTCGGAGAACATCGTCACCGATGGCCGTTTGATCACTGGGCAGAATCCAGCTTCGGCGCATGGCGTCGGCCAAGCTCTCGTCGAGCGATTGACCGCCAGCGGCTGAGCGACGGTCTCCGGCTCCCTTTCAGCGAGCCATCCTCCGTGCACGGACCGGCAAAAGCTGAAATCACCGAGAAGCAAAATATAAAGGTTTCAGGGATGAAGATCATCGCGATCGAAGAACACATCCTTCCTCACGAGGTAAAGGATGCGTGGAACACCATACCCGGCGCCGGTGACGGGACACTCGGTCTCAATCAGGGAGTGATCGGCGAGCGGCTTGCCGATATCGGAGACCAACGGCTGGCTCTAATGGACGAAACGGGCGTTGATGTTCAGGTTCTCTCCTTGACGACACCCGGCCTCAATAACCTCGGCCGTCAAGGCATCGATCTCGCGCGGCGTGCCAATGACCTGCTGGCGGAGGCCGTCGCTACCAATCCGTCCCGTTTTCAGGCTATGGCGGCTCTGCCATCCGCTAAGGCTGACGCGGCGGCGTTGGAGTTACAACGATCCATCAACGATCTTAGCTGCAAGGGTGCCGTTCTTTTCGGACGGGTCGGCAACAAAAATCTGGACCATTCGATCTTCGAGCCGACTTTTGCCTGTGCGGCGGAGCTCAATATCCCGCTCATGATCCATCCGCAAATTCCGCAGACGAGCGTGCGCAACTCCTATTATACGGGCTTCGGTGCTCCCGTCGATCTCGCTCTGTCCTCTTTCGCGCTTGGATGGCATTTCGAGGCGGGTGTCCAGTTCGTGCGCCTGATCCTGGGAGGGGTTTTCGACCGCTATCCAACCCTTCAGGTGATCCTGGGCCATTGGGGCGAGCTGGTGCTTTTCTATCTTGAACGGCTCGTCATGCTTGACCGGGCGTCCGAGCTCCAGCGGCCGTTCATCGAGTATGTTCGAAACAATCTCTATCTCACCGCCAGCGGAATGTTCAGCCCGTCCTACCTGCAACAGGCCATCGATACTGTCGGGATTGATCGAATCCTATTCTCGACCGACTACCCGTACCAATACCGTCCAGGAGGCGACGCACGACGTTTCATAGACGGCCTGGACCTAGACGATACCAGCAAAGCGAAGTTCGCTTATCGAAACTGGGAGAACCTAACCGCAAGGCGTGTCGAGGTTCGGCCACCATCGCATCCAGGTATTTGTGGCGAGCGGTAATATGGAGGCGTTCGTATCGATGCAAGTACCTAGCCAAGCCATACTGAGCTGGAGCAAAAGGTACCGGCAGAGCTTCTGATCTAGCTACTGAGGCAGCGGCGGCCCCGGTTATTCCAGCCGGATAAGGCCTGGGCTTCGCTCGCCATGCTGTCACACAGGAATTTATAATAAATGGGTCGTTGGTTCCAATCTCATCAAGAACCCAGGATTTGCGGCTCTTCCGTCGCGAGGAGCGACGTCTCAATCAATGCGAATGCCGCCTCGGCGTCAAACGCGGGCTCCCAATCTCCGGCCACGCCGTCGATGGTTCAGCCAAGATCGACGTTCATGGCGAAGTTCCAGGTACCAGCGCCGTTTCTGGCCAGGCCGATCATCATCAGGCCGAGCGCTTCCAGCGTCTGGGCCATGTGCAAACCGCCAATGTCAAACGGACGCAGCCCGAGACTTTCGAGGAAGATGGAGACGCGCGCCTTCGCCTTCGCGTCGTCGGCCGCGATGAATGCGTCGAGGTACCCACCCTTGGCCAGCACGTGACCGAAGATGGTGTTGAACGCCTTCACGATAGGCGCGCCGGCAGGCAGGCCCTTGGCGATCTCCTGCGCACCAGAACTGCCGTGCGGGGTGACGAGGCCCGAAAGATCGGAGGCAACGGGATTGGTGATATCGATAATCACCTTGCCGTCAAGCGAGTCCCCGTAATCGGCGACTACCGCTGCGGCGCTGGTGTAAGGCACGGCCAGGATGACGATGTCCCCCGGGCCACGCCGTAAGTCCCTGTCGCCCCTCCGGCTCCAATCTGCTTGGCGAGCGCCCGCGCCTTGGCGGGATCTCGGCTGACCACCTCGACGGTATGTGCGGCGCTGGCGGCCATGCCGCCGGATCCGATGATGCTGATAGTGCTCATGTACGATTCCTCAATCGAACTTGACCAAGTCCTTAAAGATCAGTTGACCCCAGCTATTGCCGCGCGCCTGAACGAGCAGTCCACCTTCCGAAAGGCCGCCAAGATTGATCGGCGAGAAGCCGAGTTGTTCGGCAAGCGCAGCAATCTCCGCTATCGCGCCGTCGTCGTCGTCGCTTGCCAGGAACACCACTCTCCTGCCACCATGTACAGCCGGATCTTGGTCAAGGACGGCGGCAGCCAGATGATTGAAACCCTTGACCAGTCTTCCACCAGAAAAGGCCTGCGCGACGAATTTGGACGACGGCTGCCCTCTCAGTTTCTCAAGGGGCACGCCGTAGGCATTGGTCACATCGACGATCGTCTTCCCTTGCCACGTGGGCAACGCCTTCGCGACCTCCGGATGCTGTTCGAAGCGGACAGCCAAAAAGATGACGTCTGCCTTGACGGCGTCTGCCAGGGTTGTGGGGATGATTTCCGGTCCGATTGCCGCAGCTTCGGATGCAAAGCTTGCCGGGTCGCGTGTGGCTGCAACGGATACTTCCATGCCCTTGCGGGCGAACGCCCTGGCAATAGCGTGGCCGATCTTGCCGAAGCCGATAATTGCATAGCTCATGATATTCTCCTTCGAATGTCGGCGCGGTCAGAGCCTGTAGCCGCCGCTTGCTTCAATCGTCTGGCCCGTCACCCAATGGCCGTCATCGGAGGCCAGGAACGCCACGACGGCAGCAATTTCCGAAGGCTCGCCAAAGCGTCCCAATGCGATTTCAGCTTCGACCGTCTTGACGAGTTCGGGGTTTTCCCGGATGGCTGCGTTCACGTCCGTTCGCGTGTAGCCGGGCGCGACGGCGTTCGCGGTAATTCCGCGCGGCCCGAGCTCGGCCGCCAGCGCATGGGTGAGGTTGTTGATCGCCGCTTTGGCCATCGAGTAGACGGGCGCGGCCGTCACGGGCTTCGTGGCGGCGGCGGAAGAGATGTTGATGATGCATCCGCCATCGGCGAGACGATCCAGAGCCGCCTGAACGATGAAGAAGGGCGCGCGGGCATAGACCGCGATCAGGGTGTCCCAACTGTCCGGCGTCGCGTCCTTGAAGCCAACCCAGCCGGAGTTGCCGGCGTTGTTGACCAGAATGTCGAGAGCTTCGCTTCCCTTCCGCTTGGTGAACTCGTCGTCGAGTCTCTCGAATAAGGTCGGCACGGTCGCCGGGTCAGCGAGGTCGGCGTGGATCGTGAATGCAGTGCCTCCAGCATTCTCGATGGCCGCCACCACCTCGTCCGCGCCAGATTTGGAGGCGTTGTAGGTTAGCGCGACCGTCGCACCATCCTTTGCAAGACGTTCGGCGATGGCGCGGCCAATACCCCGCGATGCCCCGGTAACGAGAGCGGTTTTTCCTTCAAGAGGTTGTGGCATATCATTTCCTTCCGTGGATGTGTGCGTAATGGGATTACTGAGGTGACCGGCGGGGCTTGGCGCGTCAGAGTTGCGCAAGGCCGCCGTCGACGGCGACTTCGCTGGCGGTCATGAAGCTGCTGTCCGGTGAGGCAAGAAACGCAGCTACCGCTCCGATCTCCGCCGGATCGGCCATGCGCTGGAGCGGTGTCATCGCGGCAAAGGCCTTCTGGCCTTCCTCGCCAAGCGCCTCTTTCGCAAGGTCGGTCGCCGTCGCCCCGGGCGACAGCACGTTTACGCGGATGCCGGTGCCCTTCAGGTCCTCGGCCCAGGTCCGCGCGAGATTGCGCACCGCTGCCTTGCTCGCGCTGTAGGCGCTGAATGCCGGGGCGCCCGTGGTGCCGGCGCTAGATCCGGTCAGGATGATCGAACCGCCCTGGCTCATTAGCGGTAGCGCCTTCTGGACCGTGAAGATCGTGCCTTTCACATTGGTGTCGAAAGTCTCGTCAATGTGTTCGGCAGTGATCTTGCCGAGCGGAAGTGGGCTGCCCGCCCCGGCATTGGCGAAGACGATGTCGAGGGTTCCGCGCTCCGCCTTTACCGCCGCATAGAGTCGGTCCAGATCGGCTTCATCGGAAACCGAGCCCTTCACCGCGCGGGCATTCGGCCCGAGATCGGCCACGGCGGCATCGAGCGCTTCCTGCCGGCGGCCGAAAATGAACACGAAGGCGCCTTCCTCGATGAACCGCTTTGCCGCGGCGAGGCCGATGCCGGTCGCGCCACCCGTAATGACTGCAATCTTACCCTCAAGCTTTCCCATGACTTCTCCTTCCGTCCTGTCGGACAGCGCCTGTTGTCATTTGCGCCCACGGACGCTATCTAGTGGATCACTGATCCGATTCACAAATGGATCGCCGATCCACATATATGGATCACTGATCCATTTAGCAAGGTAATCCATGCGAGCCGACGCAGAAAAAAATCGCAGCCAAATTCTCACCGTCGCGCGTGACGTTGTCGCCGAGCATGGTGTGGACGCGTCGATGCGTGACATTGCCCGCCGGGCCGGCGTCGGGTTGGCCACGCTGCTTCGTCATTTCCCGACGCGGGAGGCGTTGTTCGAGGCGCTGCTGTGTACTCATCTGGACGCACTGACGCGGAGGGCAGCCGAACTCGAACGGTCGACTTCGGCCGACGAAGCACTTCTCTCCTGGTTTCGAGAATTGGTGGAATTCACCCAAAGCTCTAGGGGCGTTGTCGCCATGATGGCGGCCGCTCACACGAACCCCGACTCCGCTCTTTATGCTTCGTGCGCAGCGGTGCACTCGGCAGGGGCGCGACTACTGCTGCGCGCCCAGGCCGAGGGAACAGCGCGCGCCGATATGAATGGGGACGACCTGTTCGCCCTGATAACGGCTCTCGGCTGGGCGGTCGATCAACCTTCATTCGCGCCGCGCGCGGATCATCTCGTTCACCTCGTGACGAGCGCCCTTCTGACAGATTGGCCTCGCAACGCCGTCAAGAAGGCAACAGTTTGAACAAGGTCTGCGCATTTTTCCTGGAATTGTTCCAGGCAACGAAGCGGACTACGCCGCTGTCCGCGCAAAGCTGCCTCTTGGTTGCGAAAGCCTGAAGCAGCTGCCCAAATGCCATGAATGCGGCCGCCAACCCGCATAATTTCTAGTGATCGGAAGGGGAGTGGACGTCTGCACCGCTCCATACGGCAAAGGCCCGATAATGCTTGCGGGAAGGATTGCTTTCGCCTCGCGCTAGAAAAACTGCCTTTGGATCTTCGGGTTTCGACACGATCATTTCCGCGACGGGACTGGTGCCCGGTAACGCTAATTTTCGGAGCGAGCAAATGTCGATCAATCGCCGCCACTTCAACCAATTGCTGCTCCTTGGAGGCGCAGGTCTAGCCTTGGGAGGCACCCCGTCATGGGCAAGTGCGGCGGAAACGCCGGTGAGCGGCGGAACCCTGAACTGGGCCTATTATCCCGATCCGACGGCGCTGATCGCGATCAACACGTCCTCCGGTACGGGCCAGGCGATCGGACCGAAGATCAACGAGGGGCTGCTCGATTTCGACTATGATCTCAATCCAAAGCCGCTTCTGGCGACATCATGGTCCGTCAGTGGTGATGGCCTTCGCTACACCTTCGCGCTTCGCAAGGGTGTCAAATGGCATGACGGCAAGGACTTTACCTCCGAGGATGTCAAGTTCACCATCTTTCGCTTGAAGGAAGCGCATCCGCGCGGGCGCATTACGTTTCAGAACATCACATCGGTCGAAACGCCCGATCCGCTTACTGCTGTCATCGTTCTGTCCAAGCCGGCTCCTTATCTGATCTCCGCGCTCGGCAGTTCGGAATCGCCGATCGTGCCGAAGCATATCTACGAGACCTTCAAGCCGACCGAGCAGCCGACCCTTGCCCAGACGATCGGCACCGGTCCTTTCATCCTCAAGGAATGGGTGCCCGGCAGCCATCTGATCTTCGACCGCAATCCGAATTATTGGGACGCGCCGAAACCCTATCTCGACCGGGTGGTCCTGCGTGTCATTCTCGATCCGGCAGCACGGGCCGCAGCACTTGAGACGGGAGAGATCGACATTGGCGCGAACCCGGTGCCGCTTTCGGATATCGAGCGGTTGAAGGCCAATGCCAACCTGGTCGTCGACACCACGACCTACGCCTATTCCGGGCCGCAGCAGCAGCTATTCTTCAACTATGAGAACGAGATCCTCAAGAAGAAGGATGTGCGGCTGGCGATCGCTCATGCCATCGACCTACAGAAGCTGGTGGACATCGCCCTGTTCGGCTATGCAAAGGTCTCTCCAAGCCCGATCAGCACAGCCTTGCCAAAATGGTATGATCCGAGCATCAAGGCGCGTGAACACGATCCCAAGCTCGCCAACAAGTTGCTCGACGACGCCGGCTATCCGCGCGGTGCCAATGGCACGCGCTTCAAGCTCCGGCTTGCCTATAATTCATTCCTGCAGCCATCCTATGCCGACTTCATCAAGCAGTCGCTCGTTGCCGTCGGCATCGATGCCGAAATCCTGAAGCTGGATCTCGCCACCTTCCTGAAGACCGTCTACACGGAGCGTGCCTGGGATTTGGTCATCGAGTCCCTGTCCAATACGTTCGACCCGACGCTTGGCGTGCAGCGCGCCTATTGGTCGAAGAACTTCAAGATCGGCCTGGTGTTCTCCAATGCCAGCCATTACTCCAACCCTGAGGTCGATGCCCTTCTTGAAGCCGCTGCCGTCGAGCCGGATGAAGGCAAGCGCCGCCAGCTCTGGTACAAGTTCCAGCATATCATCCATGATGATGTCGTTTCCGTCGACCTGGTGGCGGCAGGCGCGCAGATCGTTGCCAACAAGCGGGTCAAGAATTTCGCCCCCGGTGCGCAGGGCATCAACAACAGTTTCGGCCAGATATGGCTGAGCCCAAACGCCTGAGCTGGGCAGGCAGGACTGCTTGTGAACGGGAGGCGGCTATCCAAGCCGGCTCAAGGCGTTCCTGGCCGCGATCGTGCGGATCATATGGCTTTGCGGCGCGTGCGAGCGGGCAGTGATCGCGTCGCGATGATGGCGTTCGAGCTGGAAATCGCGGTTGAGGCCGGGATTGCCGGCGAGCTCGAGCGCAAGGCTAGTGACCGCGACGGCGTTGTCGATGACGACATGGCGAACATGCATGCCGTCCATGCCGACCGGTCTGCCGGCATCGACATCCTCCCCGAGCGAGCGCAGTAGCCGGGCGTTCGTTGCAAGTCGAACCTCTATCTCGCCCAAGCCATCCTGGATGCGCGGTACCGTCGCGATCGGCGTACCAAGGCTCGCGGGCGTGTGGCTGCTGGCGAAGGCGAGAACGCGGTCGCGGGCAGCGCTGGCGACGCCGTGATAGACCGCACCGAGCAGGCCAAAGAAGAAGGCGGCGGCATGTTCGTTGCGGCGGATCGGTTCCGTCGCGGGCTGTGACTCGATGATATCGTCAATCGGGATCGATACGTCCTCGAGAATGATGTCGTCGCTCGCCGTGGCATGCATGCCGGCCGCATTCCAACTCTTCTCGATCCGAAAGCCGGCGGCATCTGTCGGCACCAGAAACGAGGCAAGGCGCGGTTCCTCCTCGTCTGTGACGGCAAGAAGCGACACCCATTTCAGCACGGGGATGCCGGTGACGTAGCTCTTATGGCCGGAAATGCGCCATCGATCGCCGTCACGGCGCGCGATCGTCTCGGGCAGGGCACCATGGGCGGGTGAGCCGATGCGCGGTTCTGCCTGCGCATTGTTGATCAGCGCTACGCCCTGCCTGTTTGCCGACAGTACGCGCTCCGCTAGATGGCGGGGCCATTTGCCAAGGCGGCGGATAGTAAAATGCGAGGTGTAGTGCATAGCGAGCACCAGCGCAGTCGAGGGTTCACCACGGGCGATCTCGCTGATGACGGCCTGTGCCGATGTCAGGCCCCCGCCGTGACCGCCATGGTCTCGGTCGCTGACGAGGCCGAGCAGGCCGGCCTCGAAAAGCCGGTCGAAATTTTCGAAGGGGAAGGCACCCGTTGCATCGTGATGCGCGGCTGTCGTCGAAAAATCCTCGGCAAGGTTTTTCGCCTTGCCGATCAGATCATCAATGGTCTCTGTCATCTCGTTACAACGTGGTTCAGGCGACGGCGCGTTCGGCAAGGCCGTCGATATGGCGGCGGTCGACCCATTCGCCAATATCGAAATCGCCGGCCAGGAAGCCGAAGTCGCGCAGGAAGTTCTTGTAGTGCTCGACGGCGTCAACCAGATCCGGCTCCAGTCCCAGGCCAAGATGGCGATGGATATCCGGACCGTTGGCGGCGAGGACCTGTTCTTCGGTCGCTCCGGATTCACGCGCCACGAAGCGGCGGGTTTCTTCCGGATGAGCTTCCGCCCAGGCGCTTGCCTTGAAGATCGCTTCGATCAGCTTGCGCACGAGATCGGGCCGTTCTTCCGCCAGCAGTTCGTCGACCGTCAGCACGCGCGGCGAGCCCGAATTGATGCGGATCTTTGGGTCCGGATGGAAACCGAATTCGGCAACCTGGACCGCGCCGATGAGATTGGCGACGTTGATCCCGGCGGTTCCCTTGACATAGATCGCGTCCACCTCGCCGCGCAACAGCGCTGCGATCTCCTCGCCATAGGCCTGCCTGCGCTTGAGGCCGAAAAGGGATGGGCCTTCCTGGCTCGCGAGCACGGAATCGGCGAGCGCGATCTCGACAATCTCGACATCATCGATGGATAAGCCTTCAAGTGACAAAGCCGAGATAAGGCCCTTGAGCGCCGTGGCGCGCATGAAATCGACAATTCCTTCCGGGCGGCGGGCAATGCCGAAGCGGCGACCCTTGAGATCCCTGGTCGCCCTGATGCCGGTTTCCGGCAGCGTGATGATTGCCTGAAACTCGTCCGTCCATGTGATGCCGACGAGACGGGTGCGGCGGCCCTCGGAGCGCGCGCGAATGGGCGGCACATTGCCGCCATGGCGGAAGGACCAGTCGAGCGTGTGGTTGAAGTGGCTCTGCCGGATATTCCTGTCGGGAGAGTCGATGATGGATTTCAGGGTGACGCCTTCGCTGCGAAAGCCGTCTTCGAGATAGCCGAGCTGTGCGGCCAGTCCCACAGGCGTCGGGACGGGGCAGCGTGTGTACCAGATTTCGGAAATGGCATTACTGGTCATGATCGTTCCTTTCAGTGGCGCAGCCCGGCCTGTTTCATCAGCGGCAGGACTTCCTCGCCGAAGAATTCCAAATCGTCGCGGAAATCGAAGAAGCTGAGCTGCAAGCCGTCGATGCCGGCCGCCTTCAGCTTGACGAACTGATCGACCACCTGCTCCGGCGAACCGATGACGCGAATATTGCCGCCAACGAAGCGATAGGGATCCTGTGCGTCGCGGCCCTTCCAGGCATGGGCATCGGAATCCAGCGACTGGAAGCCCTTACGGGAACGCTGGTCGGCATGGGCGACGATCCGATCGGCGAGTTCCCATGCCTCCTTCTCGGTCGGACGGCAAATGACCATCGGATTGAGCAGGGTGCGCACGCTGCGTCCGACATCGGCGGCGGCATCCTTCACCCTTTTGCTATGGGCCGGCAGCGAGGCGAGGGCGCTATCGATGTCCGCGCCGGTCGGGCTGGTAATGAAGACGATATCGGAGTAGCGGCCGGCAAAGGCTATGCCTGCATCGGATCCGGTGGCATTGACGAGGATCGGCCGGCCGAAATTCGGTTTCGGTGTCACGTAGCCGCCGCCGAGCTTCCAGCTGCTTTCACCTTCGAAGGAGTAGTTCTCGTCGTCGCTCCACAGCCGCTGCACGACCTCGAGAAATTCTGCGGCCAGCTCATAGCGCCTGTCATGCTCGATGCGTTGCCAGCCGAACATTTCGTGCTCGACGGCCCTATGGCCGGTAACGACATTGATGCCCCAGCGGCCGCCGGTGATGTGATCGAGCGTGGCGCCGAACTTGGCAAGGTGCAGCGGATGCCAAGGTCCGTAGAGAACATGCATCGTTGATATGAGCATGATCTTCTTGGTGAGGCCTGCAAGTGCTGCGGTCGAAACGAAACTGTCGAGTGCGTGGCCGTCGAAGACGCCGCCATAGCCGCCCTTGGGAAGCCATTGCGACAGGGCGAACACCAGATCGAAACCCAGCTCCTCCGCGCGCAGCGTCAGCGCCTTGTTGTAATCGAAGCGCCAATCGGTCGAACGCTCCAGGGTCGATTGTGTCCAGCCTCCGGCCTGAATCGGCAGAAAAAGGCCGAGCAGAACCGGCTGCTTCAGGGCCTGCGATAGCGGGCTATCGGGAAAATCGGTCGGCGCGGCGAATTTTGGCAGGCCCACGATGGAGCCGGGACGGTGCTGGATGGACATGGCGTTCCCTTGCTTTCGGTCTTCAGGCGGTTGCGATGTAGGCGTAGGCAAGGCTGCCGGCGATGCCCTCGCCGCCGAGCGTGTGATCGGCAATACGCTTGTTGTAGATGGTCAGTTCCGGCTGGCTGACGATGTCGAGAGCTGGCAGATCCTCGACGAGAATCTTCTGGATCTCGCGCCATTGCTCGACCCGCTTCTGGGGATCGACTTCGATGGCGGCGGCCTCGAGAAGGGCGTCGACCTTGGGATTGCTATAGGCGGAGCCATTGGAGAAGGGCACGCCTGGCTTGAAGTTCTTGCTCCAATAAAGCCGCTGTACACCGACCGTGGGATCAAAAAGATTGCTCATTCCTTCATAGGCGAAATCGAAATCGCGATCGGTGTAGATGCGCTTGGTGTAGGTGGCGAAATCCTGGGCACGCACCGTCACCTCGACGCCGACCTTGGCGAGCGCCTGGCGGATATACTCCGAGCCGCGGCTGTAGGGTTCGCCGCTTGGCACGTAGTCGAGATTGAGACGAAACCGCACGCCGTCCGATCCGCGTGGATAACCGGCCTCGTCGAGCAACTTTTCTGCCGCGGCAAGGTCGATCGGATAGGTCTTGAGATCGGCGACATACCATTTCGTCAGGTTGGGATTGATCGGGCCGGGGATCGCTTCGCCATAGCCATAATTGATGGTGTTGCGGATCACCTTGCGGTCGATGACATGCGCGAACGCCTGTCGGACGCGGATATCCTTGAAAACCGGCCTTTCCAGGTTGAATTCGATACGGCTGACGCCGTTCGCATATTGATAGCCCCTTGTTTCGAAGGCGAGGCTTGCCACGCCCTTGAGGCGGTCGAGATCGCTGAGCGGAACGGGGGTCGATGGCGCCAGATCGATCTCGCCGGTCTCGATCGCGATCGAGCGGGCGGCAGCGTCGGGAATGAAGCGGACGATCAGTTGGTCGAGGTAGGGACGGGGCTGGTCCCAATAATCGGGATTGCGCTCGTACACGATATGGCTGCCCCGCACCCACTCCTTGAACTTGAAGGGGCCTGTGCCGACCGGCGCCAGATTGACGGGATTTTCGGCGACCTTCGTACCTTCATAGAGATGGCGGGGAACGATTGGCGATTCCGATGCGGCGAGCGCGGTAATCAGATAAGGGGCCGGCTTGGAGAGAACCAGGATCGCGGTTAGAGGATCGGGTGTTTCGATCTCGACGAGGTTCAGGAAGGTGTTGCGCCCGCGCGGGTGGACATCTTTGAGCGTCTTGATCGAGAAGACGACGTCATCGGCGGTAAAAGGCTTGCCGTCGTGCCATTTGACACCCTCGCGCAGCTTGAAGGTGTAGCGTAGCCCGTCATCGCTGACGGCCCATTGTTTGGCGAGGAGCGGCTGCGGATTGAGATCGAAATCATAGGTCAGCAGCCCCTCGGTCACCTTCGGCGAAACATAGACCGAGTTGAAGGCCGTATGGGCGATCGTCGTCAGGACCGGCGGTTCGGCCGAAAGCAGAAGCGTCGCGGTGCCGCCACGCGATGGAGCCGCATGGACGGTTGTTCCCGCCACGGCGATTGCACCGAGCGCTGCCGACGAGAGCAGGAAACTCCGACGTGTAATTATAGAAAGCCTGGTCATCTGAAGTTGCCTCGTCTGTCTAAGGTGGCGTTGCCGAGCCTGAACGGTTGCTGGTTTTATGTTCTCTAAGGAAGCGGTTCTCGTAGGTCGCTTTGTTGCCTTGCGCTCACTTCTTGGGAAAATTTATGCAAAAATTGCACATAATAGCAAATATATTCTAATTTATCTTGTCGATTTGAGAAATTTCAGAAATATCTACCGATATCGATTTGACAAAACCTACAGATTTAGTCAACTACTATTGCGATGCAGCGCTTGAAATTTCGGTGGCGCTGCCGAGGAGTTTCGATGTCGGCTTACATGCGGATAGGACGAACGCTACGCCGGACGGCCGTGCAGGCAGTGCCGACGATGCTTGGCATCGTCATCCTGAATTTCTTCCTGCTCAAGCTGGCGCCGGGAGATGCGGCCGATGTCATGGCAGCCGAAGCCGGCTCGGCAACCGTCGAGACGATGGCGGCGCTGCGTGAGCGCTTCGGCCTGGACAATCCGATCCTCGTGCAGCTCGCGAACTATTTGAACAATCTTGCGCATTTCAGTCTCGGCTTTTCGCCGCGCTACGGCATGCCTGTCGCCGACCTGATCGGCCAGCGATTGCCGGGTACCCTGACGTTGATGGTGGCTGCGCTGGCCACAGCGATTGCGATCGGCCTGATCCTCGGGTCGCTGATGGCAACATTTGCCGGGCGGCTGCCGGATCGGTTGATATCGATCGTCTCGCTCCTCTTCTATTCGATCCCGGGTTTCTGGATCGGGCTGATGTTGATCCTGCTGTTTTCCGTCAAGCTCGGCTGGCTGCCGAGCGGCGGCGACAGCACCATCGGTTCGCGGCTCACCGGTCTGCCGGCGCTACTCGACCGGGCGCGCTACATGGTGCTGCCGGCCATATCGCTCGCCCTCTTCTACCTGGCGATCTATGCACGGTTGACGCGCGCCGCCATGCTGGAGGTCAAGTCGCAGGACTTCGTGCGCACGGCGCGGGCAAAGGGCGTTTCGCCCCTCAAGCTGACGACGCGGCATGTATTGCGCAACGCGCTAATCCCGATCACGACCATGGCTGGAATGCACTTCGGCGGCATGCTCGGCGGCGCCGTCGTCGTGGAGACGGTCTATAGTTGGCCCGGCCTCGGACGGTTGGCTTTCGAGGCCGTCATGGCTCGTGACTTCAGCGTTCTGCTTGGCATCCTGTTGCTCTCGTCACTTCTCGTCATCATCGCCAACGCTGCTGTGGATCTTCTGCAAGCCTGGCTCGACCCGCGGATCGGAGCAAACCGATGAAAGCGCAAGAACTCAAGATTTATGCGGACACGGCACGTGATTTCAGTGCCGAGGAGCCCGAAGCAGCAGCAAAGGCCGCACCCGTTCCTGAACGCCGTTGGACCCACATCCATGCACCCGATGCCCGCACCACGGCTGTTTCGGCCCCGCGCTGGCAGGGGCGTCGGCGTGAGCTCAGGATCTTTCTTTCCAATCCCAACGCGCTCCTCGGCATTGCCGTTCTGGCCGCCATCGTGTTTGCGGCCCTGCTTGCGCCGATCTTCTATCCTGGCGATCCCCTGGAGATGGTGGCGCGACCCTTCCTTTGGCCGGGCCAGAACCCGGCCTATCCGTTGGGAACGGATTCCATGGGGCGTGATGTGCTGGCGGGCATTCTTCATGGTGCCCAGATCTCGCTGACCGTCGGCATTGCCGCGACCCTGCTCGGCCTTGGCGCCGGCGTGACGGTCGGCGCGCTTGCCGGCTATTTCGGTGGCGTGGTCGATGACCTCCTCGTCAAGCTCATCGAGATCTTCCAGACCATGCCGAGTTTCGTCCTGCTTGTCGTGCTGGTGGCAATCGCACAGCCGACCACGACGACGGTGACGGTTGCGATTGCACTCGTCAGCTGGCCGACGGTTGCGCGTCTGACACGCGCCGAGTTTCGCGGCATAAAGGAGAAGGACTATGTTCTCGCCGCCCGCAGCCTCGGCTTCGGCCACGCCCGCATCATTTTTCGGGAAATCCTTCCGAATGCTTTGCCGCCGCTGATCGTCACATCGTCCGTCATGGTGGCGAGCGCGATCCTGATGGAATCGGCGCTGTCCTTCATGGGGCTTGGCGATCCCAATCGCGTCTCCTGGGGTTCGATGATCGGCGCGGGACGCGATGTCATCCGCACCGCCTGGTATCTCACCGCCTTGCCGGGTCTTGCCATCGTCTTCACGGTGCTCTCGCTAAATCTCATTGGCGATGGCCTGAACGATGCCCTTAACCCGCGTTTTTCGGAGGAGCGTCGATGACGGGACTTCTCGACGTCCGCGATTTTTCGGTCGGCTTCGGTAGCGCTCAACCGGTTAAGGGCGTGAGTTTCACTGCCGCAGCCGGCGAGATGCTGGCTGTTGTCGGCGAGTCGGGCTCGGGCAAGTCGCTGACCGCGCTCGGCCTGATGGGGCTCCTGCCTCGGCATGCAAAGACGGCGGGCGAAATCCTGTTCGACGGCCGCGACCTCCTGAAATTGCGCGAACGGGAGATGCGGAGCATTCGCGGGCACGACATCGCCATGATTTTTCAGGAGCCGATGACGTCTCTCAATCCCGTATTGACGATCGGCAACCAGATCGTCGAAGTCCTGCGCATTCATGAAAAACTGAGCGGTAAGCAGGCACGTCAGCGTGCGATCGATCTGCTGGATCTCGTCAGCATTCCAGAGGCGGCAAAACGTATCGACGACTATCCGCACCAGCTTTCGGGCGGCATGCGTCAGCGCGTCATGATCGCCATCGCCGTTGCCTGTAATCCCAGGCTCCTGATCGCCGACGAGGCGACCACGGCGCTCGACGTCACGATCCAGGCACAGGTGCTGCAATTGCTCGATCGCCTGCGCAGCCAATTGAACATGGCGGTCATCCTTATCACGCACGACCTCGGCATCGTCGCGCAATGGGCCGATCGTGTCATCGTGATGTATGCGGGGCGAAAGGTCGAGCAGGGGCTGCCCGGTGCCTTGTTCGAAACGCCGTATCACCCCTATACGCAGGGGCTGCTTGCGGCCTCGCCGCGATTGAAGGCGGACTATCACTATCGCGATGGGCCATTGACGGAAATTCGCGGCTCGATCGTTTCGGCAACCGGCGAACAGGGCTGTTCCTTCCGACCGCGCTGTCCGGTGGCGCGAGCGGCCTGCGGGCAGTCCGTGCCGGCGCTCGTCGCAGTTTCGACCAGCCGCGAGGTGGCCTGCCCCTATGTTCCAGTCCTTGCGGAGAGAGCCCATGTCGCTTCTGTCGGTCGATAGGCTTTCCACGCATTATCCGGCTGGGGCCGGAACGGTGCGGGCCGTGGATGACGTATCGCTTGAGATCCTCGAGGGTGAGACCGTAGCGCTGGTCGGTGAATCCGGCTGCGGCAAGTCGACGCTTGGCAAATCCCTGATGCGCCTCGTCGATCCCACCTCCGGTCGGGTCACCTTCAAGGGGCGCGATGTCGCTGCGATGTCGGGCAAGGAATTGCAGGCAATCCGCCGGCATATTCAGATGATCTTCCAGGACCCGTTCGCATCGCTCAACCCGCGCCAGACGATCCGCGCGATCCTGACGGCGCCGCTCGCCGTCCACGGCATCGGTGATCGCAAGAGCCGTGACGCCATTGCCGCTTCGATGATTGCCCATGTCGGCCTGCCCTCGGATTCACTCGATCGCTATCCGCACGAGTTCTCCGGCGGCCAGCGCCAGCGCATCGGGATTGCCCGGGCTCTGATCCTGCAGCCTGAGCTTGTCATCTGCGACGAGCCCGTGTCCGCGCTCGATCTGTCGATCCAGGCACAGATCCTCAATCTTCTCGTCGAGATGAAGACGGAGCTTTCGCTTTCCTATCTCTTCATCTCCCACGACCTGTCGGTCGTGCGCTATTTCGCCGATCGCGTGCTGGTCATGTATCTCGGGCGCATCGTCGAAAGCGCGCCGACGGCAAGGCTCTGGAGCGATGCCAAGCACCCCTACACGCGCGCGCTGCTTGCCGCCGTGCCCGATCCGTCGCGGCGCAAGCAGGCGGCACCGATCACGGGCGACCTGCCGAGCCCGCACAACCCGCCGTCCGGCTGTCGCTTTCATACGCGCTGTCCGCTCGCAACAGACATCTGCCGGAGTGATGATCCGGCCTATCGGCAAATGGGCAGTGGTCACACGGTCGCCTGCCATCACGCACAATGAAATGGAGAAATGACATGGTCGATTATCGTTATCTCGGGCGCAGCGCGCTGAAGGTATCGCCTCTCACCCTTGGGACGATGATGTTCGGCGGCCCGACGCCCGACGACGTCGCCTTCCGCATCATCGACAAGGCCCGCGATCAGGGCATCAATTTCATCGACACCGCCGATGTCTATCATGATGGCAAGTCGGAAGAGGTGGTCGGTCGGGGCATCAAGGCAAGCCGCGATCATTGGGTGCTCGCGACGAAGTTCGTCAACTCGCACAAGAAGGGTCCCAATCTCGGCGGCCATTCCCGTAAATGGGTAATCGAGACGGTGGAAAATTCGCTGCGCCGTCTCAACACCGACTATATCGACATACTCTATTTCCATCGCGCCGTCTTCGACGCGCCGCTGGAGGAGCCAGTGCGTGCGATTGCCGATCTTATCCGCGCGGGCAAGCTGCGCTATTTCGGCGTCTCGAACTTCCGCGGCTGGCGCATCGCGGAAATTTCGCATCTCGCCGACCAGCTCGGCATCGATCGCCCGGTCGCAAGCCAGCCGCTCTATAATATCGTCAACCGCACGGCCGAGGCCGAGCAGCTTCCCGCCGCTCATCATTATGGCCTCGGCGTCGTCTCCTATTCGCCGCTGGCGCGCGGCGTGCTGACGGGCAAGTACGAGCCGGGCAAGGAGCCGGCTGCCGATACCCGTGCCGGCCGCGGCGACAAGCGCATCCTTGAGACCGAATGGCGTCCGGAATCGATCGCCATCGCCCAGGAAATCGCCGCGCATGCCGCCGCCAAGAAGGTGACCCCGACCGAATTCGCCATCGCCTGGGTGCTGAACAACAAGCTGATCACCTCGGCGATTACCGGCCCGCGCACTGAAGAGCACTGGGATAGCTATGTGAGAGCTCTCAACGTCAAGTTGACCGCTGAGGACGAGGCCCTGGTCGATCGCCTAGTCACGACAGGGCATCCGTCCACGCCGGGCTTCAATGATCCGAGTCATCCTGTCGAAGGCCGGGTTCCGGTCAGTGTTGCCGGCGACGCCGGAAACGTCGTGCCGCTTGCTCGCGCCGTAGCCTGATCATCCAGCCTAAGGCCCTGCTTGAGCGGGGCCTTCTCCTTCCGGCGCAAAGAGCCTTTCATGCCCATAACAGCTTCATCAGCCGTGCCCTCCGTACCCGTTGAAACCAATCGGGCGACGTTGCTTGCAAGAATACCCGATCTTGCTGCGGAGATCGCAAAAGGCGCTGCGCGTCGAGACCTCGAACGCGAGCTGCCCCACGAGGCTTTCAAGCTGTTCAAGGAGGCGGGGCTTGGCACATTGCGCATACCGACGGCGCTCGGCGGCCCGGGTGGATCGGTGCTCGATTATATCGAGATGGTGATGACGATCGGTGCGGCCGATTCCAATGTCGCTCATGCACTCCGCAGCCATTTCAACTTCACGGAGGCGCTGCTGCTCAATCCGAACAGTTCGGTCGATCGCACGCAGCTTGCCCGCGTCCTTGGCGGCAAGCTTTTCGGCGGCGCCCACACGGAACAGGGAACAAAGCGTCCGGGCGAGGTCACGACGCGGCTGACGAAATCCGGCGAGAGTTATAGGCTCAACGGGCGCAAATGGTATGCGACCGGCACGGCATTCGCCGATTTCGCCTCGTTCAGCGCCAAGGATGATGAGGACCAGCTCGTCAGCGTGCTTTTGCCCGTCGACCGGAAGGGGATCAGCATCCTCGACGATTGGGACGGCATGGGGCAGCGGCTGACGGCAAGCGGCGGCGTGCTTCTAGAGGACGTCGAAGTCCTGCCGCACGAGATTTCGAGGCGTGGACTCAATACGCTGATCGGCAGGCATACGTCCACGCTGCGCCAGCTGCACCTTGCCGCCTCGATGGCTGGCGCGGTCCGCGGCGCGCTGGCAGAAGGCACCGAATATGTACGCAGACAGGCGCGCTCTGCAGCCCACAGTGCCGCCGAGACGGCCAATGCCGATCCTTTCGTCCAGAAGATCTTGGGCGAGGTTGCGGCAAACTCCTTTGCCGTCGATACGCTGATCCGCGAAAGCGCCCGGGCGCTCGATCGGACGGCGGCAGCTTTTGCGGGCGATGATCCGCAGATGCTGGAGACGGCTTTGGTCGAAAGCGCACTGACGACGGCGCGCACCCAGATCGTCGCATCGCAGCTTGCCCTTGCTGCCGCGACTAACGTCTTCGAGCTCGGCGGCGGTTCGGCGACATCGCGGCAACTCAACCTCGATCGCCATTGGCGCAACATCCGCACGGTGCTCAACCACAATCCGCTGCTGCACAAGGCGCGGGTGGTCGGCGATTATTACATCAACGGCACCACGACGCATCTGGAAGAAGGCAAGGTCTTCTGAGCCATGCACATAGACCTGCATTCCCATCATTCCGTCGTCATCGTCGGCGGCGGCTTTGCCGGTGCATTAACGGCGATCAAGCTGCTCGACAAGACGGAGGTGCCGCTTTCGATCACGATATTGGAACCCCGCGAGGAGCTTGGGCGTGGGGTCGCCTATAGCACGACCGAGGCTGTGCATCTCGTCAATGGCCCCGCCGGCACCTTTTCGCTTCATCCGGAAGAGCCCGACCATCTGGTTCATTGGCTGGCGGAGAACGCGTCGCGTTACGGCTGGACGCCGCCTGCCGATATCGCAGGCAGTTTTCCGCCGCGCTACCTTTATGGAACCTATGTCCGCGATGAGCTGCGCCGGGCGATATCGACGGCGCGTTCCGGATCGACATTCCGGCATGTCAGGGCCGCAGCGAGCAGCTTGGCGTCCGCTCCGCACAGGGTGGAGATCACGACAAATGAAGGCGAGACTATCGAAGCGGACGAGGTGGTTCTGGCCCTCGGCGTCTTCCAGCCCGATCTCGCGCGACAGGAAGCATCCGTCGCCCGTCATCCCGGTTTTGCGGCATCTCCGTGGGATGCCGCAGCCCTCGACCGCCTGGTGGAAGCAGACGAGATCTTGCTCATCGGCTCGAGCCTGTCGATGGTCGATGCGGTCGCGAGCATGGAGGCGCGGGGCTTCCAGGGCCACTATCAGGTCATATCCAGGCGTGGCCAGTTCATAGAGGATCGGCGCAATGCCGCACTGGAGCGTGATTTCCTCGCGGAGAGACCGCTGCCGACCACCGCGCGGTCCTTGCTCTCGATTGTCAAGGCCGAGCGTCGCGCATTGGCGGCGGAGGCCAAGGATTGGCAGGCGCTGCCGCTCGCCATCCGTCCTTACATTTTGCCGTTGTGGCAAAAGGCTGATGATGCCGAGAGATTGCGGTTTGCCCGTCACCTGCGGGCATTCTGGGATGTGACGGCGCATCGCGCCGCGCCTGACAGCTATCGCGCCGTCTCCAGGGCGATTGCCGAAGGCCGGCTCCGGCACCGGCCTGCGCGATTGCTTTCTATGAAGCCTGCCGGCCGCTTGATCGCGGCGACGTTGAAAACGCGCTTGGGTACCGAGTCCCATTCTTTCGGCGGCGTCATCGACTGCCGTGGCCACCAGTTGCATGACTGGCGGCGCATTTCCGATCCCTTCGTCAGGAGCCTCATCGAAAGCGGAGAGGTTCGCCCGCACAGTACCGGCTTCGGCATCGATGCCACGGAGCAAGGCGATGTCATTTCGGAAGAGGGGCGTGTTCACCGCAACATCAGCGCCATCGGTCATCCGCTGCGCGGTGTTGCCTGGGAGTCAAGCTCGATCTCGGAACAGCGGGTGCAGGCGATTGCGCTCGCCGATCGTATTCTCGGCAAGCTGACGCCGCTCGCCCTTGCCGCCTCATAAACTGGCATACAAGAAGGGGGCCGCATCGCCCCCTCAAGCAGAACGGACTGCTTCTTAGTGTCAGCCTTCACCCTTCTTGATATAGACATCGGCGAAATTCGACTGCACGCCTTCCGCGCCGATCGTGTGGTTTTTGATGCGCTTGTTGAAGACAGTGACGTTTTCGAGCGAGATCAGATTGATGACGGGCAGCTCGTCGGCGATGATCCTCTGGAAGTCGTTGAATTCCTGTTTGCGCTTTGCCTCATCGACCTCGATCGAGGCTGCCTCGAGCAGCCGGTCGACCTCCGGGTTCTGATAGTGGCTAGCGTTGGAGAAGGGCAACCCAAGCTTGAAGTTCTTCGACCAGTAGATGCGCTGCACGCCGAGCGTCGGATCGAACTGGTTGCCGAGATATTCCGCCGTCAGGTCGAAGGCGCGCTCGGTATAGACCTTCTGGATGTAAGTCGAGAAGTCGTAGGAATCGATCCTCGCATCGATGCCGATGCGCGCAAGATTCTGCTTCAGATATTCGGCGACGCGCTTGAAGCCTTCATTGTAGGAATTGTGCGTCAGGCGAAGTGAGAAACGGTTGCCGCTGCCGTTTCGCTTGTAGCCGGCTTCATCAAGCAATTGCTCGGCCGCCTTGAGATCGAAGGCATAGGGCTTGATCGCGGTATTCAGATATTGCGGCAGGAAGGTGCTGATAGGCGTTGGCGAGACGTGGCCATAGCCATACCAGACCGTATTGAGGATGACATTGAGGTCGATCGCATGCGCGATCGCGCGACGCACGCGAACATCCTTCAAATATTCATTGTCGAGGTTGAGGATGAGCTGTGTCTGGTCGCCCTTCGTTTCGTAGCCGCGCGAATCGATACCGATATTCGGCAGCGCCTTGATGCGCTCGAGATCGGCCAGTGGGATGGGGTTATCGCTGCCAAGATCAAATTCACCGGTTTCGAAGCCGGCTGCTCGAGCGGCACCATCGGGCACGAAGCGAACCACGACCTGGTCGAGATAGGGTTTGCCGGCATCCCAATAATCGGGATTGCGTTCCAGGATAATATGCGAGCCGCGCACCCACTCCCGGAAGACAAAGGGACCAGTGCCGATAGGGGCGCCACCGTTCGGATTGGTCGGAACATCGGCGATCTTGACGCCTTCGTAGATGTGTTTCGGCACGATCGGAGATTCGGCCGCATAGAGCGCCTTCAGGAGGTAAGGTGCTGGCTTGGAAAGACGGAATATTGCCGTCAGGGAGTCTGGTGTGTCGACCGCGACGACATTGGCAAACGTGCCTCGTCCGCGCGGATGAACCTGTTTCAAGAGTTCGATCGAATAGGCGACGTCTGCCGAGGTGAACGGCTTGCCGTCGTGCCATTTGACGTTGGGTCTGAGCTTGAACGTATAGGTGAGGCCGTCTGAGGCCACCGACCATTCGGTCGCGAGCTGCGGCTTCGGCACGAGACCGAAATCGTAGGTGAGCAGACCCTCGGTGATCTTCGGGCTGATCTTCTGCGTACCGCCGGCGGTATGAGCGAGTGCCAGGATGGTCGGCGGTTCGGGCTCGACGATGAAATTTAGCGTGCCGCCGCGCGGCGGTGTTTCGGCTGCACGCGCCGCAACGGTTGGCAGAAAGGTTGCTGCGGTCGAGAGCAGAAGCAGTTGATTGAAACGGCGGCGGTTGATGGTCATTCGCTTTCCTTGCCGGCTGAACGGATCGGTCCTTCGGTGAACCGCTGGCGGAGATGTCCGCGATCGGCGCATCTTCGGGTGCCCGGCCTGCAAAACGGAAGAATGTTTTTCTAATCGCCCGAGAAAGAAAAGCTTCGCCAGATGCCTCCGAAACGGGCCGGTCAAATCTTTTGTCTATTAAAAATATAGACTATTTTGCATTTTTAGTTTTTGCTTCCCGCATCCCGGCTAGGCATGGAAGAAAATATCCATCCGCTTGCCGGTAAACGCAAAGCTCGTTCTCGTCTTGAGATGGCCGATTGTGCTGCAATCGGCTTATGAACACGATTGCCGACACACGGAGAAAATCCATTCAGCCGACCTTGGCGCGACTGCCGCCATTGACCTCGCTGCGCGCTTTCGTGGCGACCGCGCGGCATCTGAGTTTCCTTGGCGCTGCTGAGGAATTGCACGTCACCTCGGCCGCCGTCGGCCAGCAGATCCGGCTTCTGGAGGACTATCTGGGGCAGTCCCTGTTTCACAGGGTCCGTGGTCAACTCCAGTTGACGGCCGCCGGCCTGGCACTCGTACCCGGACTGACAAACGCATTCGATGTGGTTCTGGCGACGATGACGCAATTCATCGCCAGCGATCACGATCTTCCGATCCGCGTATCGGTCGCGCCATCCTTCGCCAGCAAATGGCTGATCCCGAGATTGGAGGGTCTGAGGCAAGCAGCTCCCGGCTTGGAGATTCTGGTCGATGCCTCGACGCATTTGACCGATCTGAATACAGGCGACACGGATTGCGCCATCCGGTATGGCAGCGGCGTTTATCCCGGCCTTGTCGTCGATCACCTTTTTTCCGAGGCTGTGGTGCCGATCTGCAGCCCCGATTTTGCCGAGCGGCATTGGCTATGGAACGGCCCACAGGCGATCGAAGGCGTGCCTCTGCTGCACGAGGATGGCGCGGAGCATGATCATTCCTGCCCGGATTGGAATGGCTGGCTGCGGGCTGAAGGATTATCCCTGCGTTTGCCGCAGGGCGGCTTCCGTCTCAATCAATCATCGCTCGTCATCGATGCCGCGCTGACAGGGCAGGGACTTGGTCTCGGAAAAATCCGTTTGGCGGAGGCCGAACTGAAGGCCGGGCGTCTTGTCGCGCCGTTCGGCGGCTCACAAGCCGTGAACTTTTCCTATTTCTTCGTCACGACGCCCGCCAAGGAGTGTCTGATGCGCGTCGAATTGTTCCGCAACTGGCTTCAGGCGGAGGTCAAGGCCCTGCGGACAATCGGCGACATCCTGTCGCGCAACACATTGCGCAGGCTCGACATTGCCGCCGCCGAATAGCCGGCCGATTATTTCAGCCTGAAGCCGAGGCGGCGGGCCGCCACGCCGAGAAGGTGTCGTCCCTTCAGGGCTTCGACGGATCCGATCCTGTTTTTCACCTGCACCGTCCAATCAATGCGCGGCATGCGCTGTTCGGTCTGAAAATCCTGCAGGACGGTATTGTAATGCCGCAGGTCCTCCGACCGTCGGCGGTGATCATAGCGTTCATGGTGCAGTACCGTCGTTTGCGGCAGCCGCGGCTTGACGGCGGCCGATGTGGCGGGATCGGGGTAGCCAACCGTCAGGCCGAAAACCGGAAACACGCCTTCCGGCAATTCCAGTTCGCGCGCTACGGTTTCGGGATCGTTGCGGATGGCACCGATATAGCAGGTGCCGAGGCCCTGCGATTCCAGGGAAACGACGGCATTTTGCGCCGCGAGTGCAGCGTCGATGACACCGAGCAGGAAGCTTTCGACATAGTCGAGGCCATCGGCAGCAGACCCCTGATCCGCCGCGATGCGGCGTGGCCTCGAAAGATCCGCAAGCCAGATCAGCAAGAGCGGCGCCTGTGTGATCTGCCTCTGTGTTCCGGCAACGGCGTTCAGCTTTTCCTTGCGCGTATCGTCCCTGACGGCAATGACGCTCCAGGCTTGGAGGTTGGATGAGCTCGGTGCCGATTGGGCCGCGGCGATCGCGAGGTGGAGGATGTCATCCGGAATGGGCTTGGGCAGATAGTCGCGCACGCTACGGTGGGAGAGTAGCGTCTCGATCGTCTCGTTCCAGTCGGCGCCGATATGATGGCTGTTGCGATAGCGCTCGTTGACGAGAGCGGCGAGCCTGTCATCCTCCGGAAGCCTTGCGGTCGTAGCTGACGTCATGCTGTTTCTCCTTTATTCGGCGGCAATGGCATAAGGGTTGGCCGGCCGGGAAAGGCCGAGATGGTCCCGTAGGGTCCGGCTCGCATAGTCTTTCCTGAACAGGCCGCGGCGACGTAGGATGGGCACCACCTCGTCCACGAAGACCTCCAGGCCGTGCGGCAACACATCGGGCATCAGGTTGAAGCCATCGGCAGCGCCTGCCTTGAACCATTTTTCGATATCATCGGCAATTGCGTCGGGCGTGCCGACGATGGTGCGATGTCCGGTCCCGCCATTCAAGGCGCGGATGAGACCGCGCACGGTCAGTTTCTCGCGCTGCGCCAGGGCGAGGGTGGCGCGAAAGAAAGTGTGGCCACCATCGGCGGGCAGGGGAATATCATCCGGCAGGGGCTCATCGAGTTTCAGTCTGCCTGGATCGACCTGCAGAACGCCGGATAGGCGCGCAAGGCTATATTCCAGCGGAATGAGTTCGCGCAGTTCCTCCTGTCGCCGCCTGGCTTCCGCCTCGGTGCTGCCGATGATGGTGGCGAGACCGGCGAGCACCAAAATGCTGTCCGGAGCGCGGCCATAGCGAGCGCCTCTCGTTCGGAGGTCGCGCGCGTAATCGAGCGACTCCTCCAGGGATTGCGAAGCGGAGAACACCGCCTCGGCGTGCCGGGCTGCCAACTCCCGCCCATCATCCGAGGCGCCGGCCTGCACGATGACGGGATGTCCTTGCGGCGGGCGCGGGACGTTGTGGGGGCCATGAACGGAGAAATGTTTGCCGCGATGGGCAATCGCATGGACCTTGCTGGTGTCAACGAACCGCCCGCTTTCGACATCGCCTATGAAGGCGTCTTCCTCCCAGCTGTCCCACAGGGCCTTGACGACCGATGTAAATTCCTCCGCGCGCTCATAACGGCTTTGATGCGCGACCGGCTTTTCCAGGCCGAAATTCCGGCTTTGCGAGAGATCGGCGCTGGTGACGATGTTCCAGCCGACGCGGCCGCCGCTCGCATGGTCGAGGGTCGCGAAGCGGCGGGCGATATTATAGGGCTCGTTATAGGTAGTGGAAGCCGTGGCGATCAGGCCGATATGCTGGGTATGGGCGGCAACCGAGGCCAGCACGATGGTCGGCTCGAGAGATGTCAGCGGCCGGAAATCGACGCGATCGGAAATGGCGGCCTGATCGGCAAGAAAGATCGCGTCGAAAGTGCCGCGCTCGGCGATCCGGGCGACATTAATGTAGTGATTGATATCGAAGGATGCGCGCGGGTCGCTTCCCTGCATGCGCCAGGCAGCCGGCGAAAAACCGGAATGCAGGATGTTGATGTTGAGATGGAGTTCGCGTTTCCTGGTCACTGGAATATCCCCGGTTCTGGAAACTCGCCGTCCAGGAACCATGTTCCGACATTGCGGGTCTTGTATTCGGCGGGATTGTGCAGCGTGTGGATACGGACATTGCGCCAGAAGCGGTCGAACCCCAGCGGCCTGACGGCCGACCGTGCACCCATGACCTCGAAGATTTCGCTTGTGACCTCAAGGGCGACGCGGCCTGCAAGCACATTGGCTGAGGCGACTGTGATTGCCGCCTCGCCGCGCTCCTCTGCAGTGAGATCCTGCCCTTTCGCATAGACCGCATCGACGGCTGCAAGCGCCCGATCGGCAAGCGCCGTTGCCGCCTGTACCTTGATCCACAGCTCGCCATACTGTCTCTTGATCCACGGATCGTCGGAATGACGCTCGACGCCGGAATAAATCCAAGGGCGGGATTTCGTGACGGTATAGTCACGCGCCGCCGCTAATGCCCCTTGCGCGGAACCGACGAAGACGTTGAGAAGGACGCTCTGCTGCTGCAGGGGTGCCAACAGGGCGATCGGAACCTGCGGCCTGTCAGGCAGGATCTCACTCCCGTCGATCTCGACATTCTTGTAGAGGACACGGCCGCTTCCGGTCTGCCGCTGGCCGATCCCGTCCCAATCGTCGGTGATGGTGATGCCTTTGCGGTCAGCCGGAATATAGGCAAAGCTCCGCTTGTTTGTCGTCTCGTCTTCCCAAGCGACCGTCAGATAGTCGGCGACATGCGAGCCGGAGGCGAACGGCCTGAAACCGTTGAGAATGACCTTCCCATTTTCCTGCCGTCCGAAGAGGCTCTTGGAAAAGCTGTTCGTCGTATTGCCCCAGAACCAGCGACCCGCGGCCGAGCGGCGCAGAATGTCCTGGGATCGTTCATCGTGGAGCGTGGTAACGGCGTTTTGCAGCGGGCTGAAATGATAGCCGTAGAGATGACCGAGCGAGCCGTCCACCTTGGCGAACTCACGCACGATGCGCATGGCAGTGGAGTAGGGTTCGCCTGCACCGCCGAATTCCTTCGGAATCACCAGATTGACGAGGCCGCTTTCCTTCAGGAGCTTGATCTGCGCCTCGGGCCTACCGCCAGCTTGATCTCTCTCGATGGCATCCCGGGCGAATATGTCCCGCAATTCGACGGCCTTGGCGAGATAGGGATTCGATTTATCGGCCTCGAAGAGAGAGGGCAGAGGGTGGGGTGGCTCGAAGCCGTCGGGTTTTATGGTCATGACCCCTCGTCTCTAATGTAGGCGCGGAAAGCCGTGCCGTTCGGCAAGCAGCTCAAGGATGCGATCAGTCGAATTGACGAAGCGTGTTCCGTTCCAGTCACCGGCATCATCAGGCGGGTTTTCCGCGAGAATGAGAAGCGGCAGCGACTGGTTTTCCTCGCCGGCAACATCGATCACCTTTTGCCGCGGTCGCAGGAAGGCAACCCTTTCGACATCAATGGCGGATGCTAGGTCGGGGAACGAGGCGAGCAGTCCCTCGATCGCGTTGCAATAGGGGCAGACGAAGCTGACGCCGGGATGTTTCGGATCGGCAAAGCCGGGTGAAATGAGGAACAGTTTGTCACGAGCCACTTGGTCTTCTCCTATTCTGCTGCGACCGCATTGCCCGCGGAAAAACGATTGGCCGGACGCTTGAGCCCGAGATTTTCGCGCAGCGTCGTGCCTTCATATTCGGTGCGGAACAGGCTGCGGCGGCGCAGCTCCGGCACGACAAGCGTGATGAAATCGGCAAGTCCGCCGGGCATGATCGGCGCCATGATGTTGAAACCATCGGCGCCGTAGTTTTCGAAGCGTTCTTCCATCACGTCGGCGATCTGCGTCGGCGTCCCCACCACCTGCCAATGACCGCGGGCGCCGGCAATGCGAAGATAGAGTTGACGGATGGTCAGGTTTTCTCGGCGCGCGAGATCGAGCACCAGTTCCTGGCGGCTCTTGCCGGCATTGGTGACCGGCGGCTCGGGCGGCACCAGGCCGTCAAGCGGATAGGAACTGAGATCGACGCCGGTCAATTGCGAGAGGAGGTTAAGACCCACTTCCGGCTGGATGAGGTTCTGCAAGGCCTGGAATTTGTCTTCGGCTTCCGCCTCGCTTCGCCCGACGACAGGAAAGATTCCCGGCAGAATCTTCAAGTCGTCGGGCGAACGGCCATATTTGCCAAGCCGGCCCTTGACGTCGGCATAGAAGGCTTTTGCCTCGTCAAGCGTAATTTGTGCGGCGAAGATCGCCTCGGCGGTGCGCGCGGCCAGTTCCTTACCGGGCACGGAGGCCCCGGCTTGGACCACGACCGGGCGCCCCTGCGGCGAGCGCGGAATGTTCAGCGGCCCGCGCACCTTGAAGTGGCGCCCCTTGTGGTCGAGCCGATGCAGTTTTTCGGGATCGAAATAGCGGCCGCTCTCACGATCGCGAATAAAGGCATCGTCCTCCCAGCTGTCCCAGAGACCGAGCACGACGTCGGCGAATTCCTCAGCTCGGTCGTAGCGGTCGGCATGCAGGACCTGTGCGTCATGGCCGAAGTTGAAGGCGGCGTCCGGATCGGAAGAGGTCACGAGGTTCCAGCCGGCGCGGCCGCCGCTTAGACGGTCCAGCGAGCCGAACTGGCGCGCAAGGTTGAAGGGATCGGAAAAGCTTGTCGAGGCGGTGGCGATCAGGCCGATATTGCGGGTGACGCTGGCAAGGGCCGAGAGCAGCGTGATCGGCTCGAACGGATAGATGCCGCTATGCGCCTTCCGGCTTGCCGCATCAAGGTCCTTCAGACGAGCAGCAACACCGTCGGCAAAGAAGATGGTATCGAACTTGGCGGCCTCGGCGAGTTTCGCGAGTTCCAGATAGTTCTCGAACTCGGTCCCGACTGATGCCTCGGGATGCCGCCAGGCGGCGACATGGTGGCCGGTGAAGAGCAGGAAGGCGCCGAGCTTGATCTGATCCTTGCGTCTAGCCATGGGATGTCCTTTCAGCGATACATAGCCGGAACGGGGAATTCACCGGTCAGCAGCCATGTGCCGAGCGTGCGCTTCTTGTATTCGGCAGGATTGTGCAGTGTGTGGGTGCGCACGTTGCGCCAGAAGCGATCGAAACCGTTTGCAGTCGTTGCCGAGCGTGAGCCCATTACCTCGAAAATCTCGCTGGAGACGGCGAGCCCGACCTCACCGGCATAGAGGTTTGCCGTGGCGATATTGATAGCGGCAGCGCCACGATCTTCATGCGTCAGGCCCGGTCCCTGGTTGAAGGCCTCGTCGAGGCTGCGTGCGGCTTTGTCGGCAAGCTCGGTGGCTGCGAGCGTGCGGATGTAGAGATCGCCATACTGCCGCTTGATCCAGGGATCGTCGGTGTGTTTGTCGACACCTGAATAGATCCAGGGTCGGGACGATGCCGTCGTATAGGTCCGGCCTTCCTCCAGCGCTCCCTGTGCGCTGCCGACGAAGACGTTGAGCAGGACGCTTTGCTGCAGCAGGGACGTCAGCGACGTGTAAGGGGTCAGCGGAACCGCCGGAGAGCTGATAAGCTCGTCGTCGGCGATCTCGAGATTATGAAAACTCACCGTGCCGCTACCGGTCTGGCGCTGGCCGATGCCATCCCAATCATCTTCGATGACGATACCCTGGCGATCGGCTGGCACGGCCGCCGTCAGGCGCTCGCCCTCGGCATTTTCGAAGGAGATCTGAATGTAGTCTGATATGTGGGAGCCTGAGGAGAAGGGGCGCTTGCCGTTGATGAGCCAGCCATTGTCGATGCGCCGTCCCGATGATGTTTTCGACATGGCGTTGCCGGAATTGCCCCAGACGAAATTGCCCGCCGCGGAGGCTCTGAGCAGCCGCTCCCGCTGTACATCCGACCCCCGAAACAATACGAGGTTCAGGGGAAGGTGGTGGTAGCCGAAGAGATGTGCGAGCGAGCCGTCAGTGCGGGCAAATTCCCGCACGACCCGCAGGATGGAGAGCCAGGAAGCGCCGCGACCGCCATATCGGGTCGGGATCTGCGCCGAAGGCAATCCGCTCTCCTTCAGCAGGCGGATCTGTTCGGTCGGCCTGCCACCCAATCTGTCGCGCTCGACCGCGTCGCGGTCGAACGCCCGCCGGAGCTCGACGGCTTTTGCGACGAGGGGATCGAATGTGTCTGATGGGAAAGACATGTCTGCTCCACGCCCATGGATTTGAACGGCGCATCGCCGCTTTGAGGCATGAAGGGTTCGGTGATTGCAGACCCAAGTCCAGCAATATCTATTTGATCCGGTGGGAAGAAATTCTTTCCCTCTCTATCGGAAAAACTTGGGCGACCGCAATTTCCAGCCGTTACGAACAGTTGCCGTGAAACGATCTCCGCCGGTTCGGCATGTCGCGTGACGAACAAATCCGAACTGGCGGCGGTAAATAGAATATAATTTCTATAGATTATAATCTTTAACGTTTAGCCTCCTTCCGCAGCGATGATGGAGAAGACGATGGCGGGCAGACAAAGGCAATTGAAGCTCGGGGCTTTCCTTTATCCGACCGGGCACCACATTTCCGCCTGGCGGCATCCGTTGACGCAGGCTGATGCCGGTTCCAACTTCGTCCATTATGTCGAGCTTGCGCAAATCGCCGAAGCGGCCAAATTCGATCTGATCTTCCTGGCTGATGGTGTTGGTACCCGCGGAGACGATACCGAGGCGTTGCAGCGTACAGCGCAGCGCTATGTCGCGCAATTCGAGCCGATCACATTGCTCTCGGCACTGGCGGCGGTGACGAAGAATATCGGCTTCGTGGCGACCGCCTCGACGTCCTTTAACGAGCCCTATCATATCGCCCGCAAATTCGCCTCCCTCGACCATATCAGCGGCGGCCGCGCTGGCTGGAATCTGGTGACCTCCTCCAGCGATCATGAAGCGCATAATTTCGGCAGGGACGAACATTATGCCCATGCCGAGCGCTACGAACGGGCTGAAGAATTCGCGGATGTCGTTCTTGGCCTTTGGGACACCTGGGAGGAGGACGCTTTCCCCCGCAATAAGCAAAGCGGCATCTATTATGATCCGCAAAAGCAGCACATCCTCAATCACAAGGGTAAGCACTTCAAGGTGCGAGGGCCTCTGAACGTGTCGCGCACGCCGCAGGGCCACCCGGTGCTCGTGCAGGCGGGCTCGTCCGAGCCTGGAAGAGAGCTTGCCGCGCGCACCGCGGAAGTCGTCTTCACCGCTCATCAGACCATCGAAGATGCGAGAGCCTTCTACGCGGATATCAAAGGCCGCCTTGCGAAATACGGCAGGGACCGGGATGACCTCAAGATCATGCCCGGCATCTTCCCGGTCGTCGGCAGAACGCGCGGGGAAGCGCAGCAAAAATTCGCCGAACTGCAGGATCTTGTCCATCCGGTGGTCGGCCTTTCCCTGCTGAATGGCATGGCAAGCGGTGTCGATCTCTCCCAATATCCGCTCGACGGTCCCATTCCGGCTCTGCCTGAGACCAATGGCAGCAAGAGCCGCCAGAAATTGCTGCTCGATCTCGCCAGGCGCGAAAACTTGACGATCCGGGAACTTTATCTCCGCATCGCCGGCGCGCGCGGGCATTGGCAGATCGTCGGAACCCCGACTGAAATTGCCGATCAGATGGAGGAGTGGTTCAAGACGGGTGCTGCCGACGGCTTCAATGTCATGCCGCCGCAGCTGCCGACCGGTCTTTATGATTTCGTCGAGCATGTATTGCCGGAACTGCGGCGCCGCGGCCTTTTCCGTAGCGATTACGAAGGTTCGACGCTGCGGGAAAATCTCGGATTGAGAGTGCCTCTACATCCGGCGCGGCATGCCGTTGCTGCGGAGTAATCGGCTATGGGCAATTCCCTGCATCTCCAAATCAGCCACGTCACCCGCCAGTTCAAGGTGAATGGCGAGATATTGACCGCGCTGGACGATGTCAGCCTCGATATCGCCGAGGGCGAGTTTGTCACCATCGTCGGGGCGAGCGGCTGCGGAAAGTCGACGCTTTTGCGCCTCGGTGCCGGCCTTGATCTTCCGACATCAGGATTCGTTGGTCACGCGGGGCGGCCCGTCAAGGAGCCGAGTCTCGACCGTGGCATCGTCTTTCAGGAGCCGAGGCTTTTCCCCTGGCTGACCGTCGCCCGCAATATTGCGCTCGGGCTGGAGAATTCCGGGCTGCCCAAGGCAGAGAAGAACAGGCTCGTCGAATCTCACCTCGAACTTGTCGGGCTTTCCGGTTTCGCCAAAGCCTATCCGCACCAGCTTTCCGGCGGGATGGCGCAGCGCGCCGGCATCGCGCGCGGATTGGTCAACCGTCCCAATGCTTTATTTCTCGATGAACCTTTCGGAGCGCTTGACGCCATCACAAAGGCAAGGCTGCAGGACGAGTTGCAGACGATCTGGGCGAAGGAACGCATCACCATGGTTCTGGTGACGCATGATGTCGAGGAAGCCGTCTATCTTGGCGATCGCGTCGTCGTCATGTCACCCCGGCCGGGTCGTATCCGTGACATCGTTCCGGTGGACCTGCCGCGCCCGCGTGATCGCACGTCTCCCCAGCTGGTCGAAATCCGCAATCGGGTTCTCGAGAGCCTCAACGCCACGACGTCAACGCCTCGCCCGCCATCGAGCATTGCAAGTCCGGCGGTTGAAACCCGGCCTGCCGTCGTCGCCGCAGAATAATCACGGAGCAACAGATGAAACTGTCCATTATTTCCCGCTTGGTCGCCGGTGCGGCGGTCGCCCTGAGCTTGTTATCCGCCTCGGCCTGGGCGCAGGATCCCCTCGTCATTCACGTCGGCTACGCCGCGATTGGCGTCGACAACAAACCCTATGCCGAGGGAACGTCGGCTGCGACGGCTCGCGCCGGCGAATTTCTGGAAAAGGAATTTGCCAACGATCCGAACGTCAAGATCGAATGGACCTTCTTCAAGGGCGCTGGCCCGGCGGTCAATGAAGGCTTCGCCAACGACCAGCTCGACTTTGCCTATCAGGGCGATCTTCCCGCACTGATCGGGCGGGCAACCGGCCTGAAGACGAAGTTTCTGCTGGCGAGCGGCGCGCGCAAGCCGCTCTATCTTGCCGTCGCCAAGGGATCCGGCATCAAGACGATCGAGGATCTGAAGGGCCGCAAGGTCGCGCTGCAGCGCGGCACCAACGGCCACCTCTCCGCAATCAAGATCTTGCAGGCACATGGGCTGACCGAGCGTGACATCCAGGTCGTCAATCTGGATACTGCCGGCACCGTTGCGGCCCTGACCAGCAAGGATATCGATGCCGCCTTCGGCGACACGCAGCTCATCAATCTGGCGGCGAAGGACAGCGCCGACATCATCTATACGACGAAGGGCGACGATCCGCGCTTCGGGCGCAATGCCGGCGTCATCGGCCGTGAAGCTTTCATCGAAGCCCATCCGGAGATCACCCAGCGTGTCGTCGACGCTTTCGTCAAGGCGGCGCAATGGTCGTCGGAAGAGCAGAACCGCGCAGCCCTTTTCGAACTCTGGCACAAGTCCGGCACGCCCGTTCCGATCCTGGAGGAATATTTCCGCAACGATACGCTCACCTATCGCAACTCGCCGCTGATCGATGATCTCCTAGTCTCGCAGTACAAGGAGCAGGCGATCAAGAGCAAGGAATACGGGCTGATCCGCCGCGATGTGGATCTTAACGGCTGGTTCGAACCGAAATATCTCAACAATGCGCTGGAAAAGCTCAGGCTGACGAAATTCTGGCAGCCCTATGGTGCCGACGGAAAGCCGGTTGCCTCCTGATCGGAGACGCGATCAAGACAGGGAGGCTGGCGTGAGCGCTGTTGTCGAAACTACCGGTCGAGCCGGCTTGCCGCTATCATCGGCAAGGCTCCAGCGCTTTGCCGTCCTCGTGACCGGCTTGATCTTTCCGTTTGGCCTGTTTGGCCTCTGGTGGGTTGCCTCCGCCAGAGGCTGGCTGCCGGAGCAGATCCTGCCGCCGCCGGCCTATGTCTATCAGACCGGCCGCGACATGATCCTGAGCGGCGAGCTTCTCTATCATACCGGAGTGAGCCTTGGCCGTGTCGTCATCGGCTTTGCCATAGGTGCCGGGCTCGGCCTGTTGCTCGGCATCGCCATGGGGCTTTCCGAAACGGTCGAGGACTATGTAAAGCCGCTCTTCCTCGCCTTCGCCCAAATCCCGACGCTCGGATGGATTCCGCTCTTGATGCTGCTTGTCGGCATCGAAGAAACCCTGAAGATCATCATCATCGCCAAGGGCGCCATCGTGCCGATGACGATGAATACGCTCGCCGGAATCCGCGGCGTCTCGCCGAAATATCTCGAGGTCGGCAGAGCGCTGCGCTTCAGCCGCTGGCAAACCCTGCGTCTGATCGTGCTGCCGGCTGCCGTTCCCTCTATATTCACCGGTATCCGTTATGGCCTTACCCATTCCTGGACATCGCTTGTCGGTGTCGAGTTGCTCGCCTCTTCCGAAGGGCTCGGCTATCTTCTGGTCTGGGGGCGGCAGATGTTCTGGCTCGATACCGTCATCGTCGCGATGATTGCCATCGGGCTTGTCGGCTTCGTCATGGACAAGGGGCTGGATCGCACTGAACTGCTGATCCAGCGGTGGAAGCGGCAGGAGCTTTGACAATGGCAAGAGCAAGCCGTTTCGTACGTTTCCGGAGAGGCATAACGTTGCCGATCCTTCTCCTTGTGGCCTGGGAGGTTTCAAGCCGGACGGGTCTTGTGGATGCGCGCTTTCTGCCGTCGCTGGAGGATGTCGTCGGCACGGCGAAACGTGAGCTGATCGACAATGATCTTGTGGGCGAACTGGGTTTCAGCCTGATGCGCAATATTGCCGGCTTCCTGATTGGGTGCGTGCTCGGTGTCGCTTTTGCGAGCCTGCTGGCGCTCTCGCGGATTGCCGACCGGCTGATCATGCCGACCTTCAACGGACTGAAGCAGATCTCCCTTCTCGCCTGGATACCGCTCATCTCGGTCTGGTTCGGCTTTGGCGAACAGGCGAAGATCGTCTTCGTCGCGCTCGCCGCCTTCATTCCTATCGTTCTCAATACCTATGACGGCATGCGCGAGGCCCCGGCCGAACTGCTCGAGGTCGCAAGGGCGCTAAGGTTCAATGCGCGGCAGAAGGCATTGCGGATCTATATTCCGGCGGCAATGCCATCGATCGCAACCGGCGTCCATCTGGGGCTCATCTATGCCTGGCTGGCAACGGTCGGTGCAGAATATTTCCTGGCTGTCGGCCCGGGCATCGGCGGGCTGGTCATCGCCGGTCGGGAGCGGTTCGACATGGCGCTCGTCATGGTCGGCGTTTTCGTGCTCGGCTTCGTCGGCTTCACCCTAAACCGTCTCGCCTATGCACTTGAAGCTTATTTGTTGCGCTGGCGGCCTAAGCAGACCGCCTAGGCTGCAAATCTCATGCTCGATGTATCAAGCGGCTAAACCCGCTTGCTCGGTTACTTCTATCGGAACCGTTCCTGGTCTTGTCCCTGCCAGACAAGTTTAATCGTCCGATGCTGACGCAATGGCTGGCAGGATCACAGTTCCTACGGCTTTTGCCTTGCTTGCCCTCGGGCTTCGGACAAGACATATGCCGGCGGACGCCATGAAAGCTCTGGCGTCCGCAAACTTCGAGAACTAGGCATCGATGATGTAGACGATCGTGAATGTCGAAGGATCGACGATGACGATTCGCCCGTCTGCAAGGACGAAGAAACGATACGCCTTGTATTGCGGAACGATCTGGACGATGCGCGGCGGCAGTGGCTCCAGCTGAATCTTCCGGGGAATGGCTGAGCCTACCGATACCGAGAAATCCGTCTCGCGAACGGGAGCGACATGGACTTCTTTAACCACCTGCCGGATCTGTGTTTGTTGCTCGACAGATACCTGGACTTGCGAGCCGCTCTGCGTATTTGTTTTTGTCGTTGTTTTGCTTCCCGTCTCACTTCCGGTCGTGTCTGTTTGCTGATCCTGCTTCGTGCTGTTGGTGGATTTCATATTGCCGCCCGAGCTTCCCGTAGAACCCGCTTTGTTGGTATCTGTACCACCTTGACCTGTCCCTTGCTCATCGTTCGAGCTGTTGGTGCTGCGGGATTGCGGAGATGCTGAGTTTTTGTTCGATCCTCCCTTGGCACCATTGTCCTGTTGGGTTTGAGCCCCGGATTGGCCTCCTGTCTGGTCTGTTGATCCGGTACCTGTCGAGCTGCCGCTCTGGCTGCCATTCGACTTCGAATCCTGCTTGCCCGGCGTAGATTGAGCCGGTGCCTGGCCGGAGGAACTATCTGAATTTCCCTTCAAGTCTTTGGTGGATGTTCCGGACTGTGGCTGTTGCTCGCTGGTCGATGGCTTGCTGTCGCGCGCTGTGCCGTTCTTGGGGATGACCTGGGTATCCTGCGCGCTTGCGGGTGTGATCGCTGCGAAGGAAACACCGATTGAAAGGGCCGTCATCAGGACGGCAAGTCTATTGGTCGTCTTCATGATTTTCTCTCTTCTTGCTGTTGAGTACATAACGGCGTGTCTCTGCCGCTATAGGACGAACAAGGTGACGGGCCCCATGTTCCGGCATTGGACTTCAGTCGCACGAGCATGCGACTGAAGGCTCGGTCGTGAGCTTCCAACATGCTGCAGCTATTATCTACGGTGGCGAAGCCTTCTCGGGCTGTGTCGGCATGGTGCAACTTTTGATCACTCCAAGCGGGCTCTTTGGAGGAACTTTGCAACGCGATCGGCATTCCCTTCTTTGTTGTTTGCGTTCTGAAACAAACCCCGCTGAAGGAGGTCACTGTGATCAAACCCCTAATTCTATTTGGCCTCGCGCTGATGCCGACAGCGGCTTTCGCGCAATCCGCCGATCTTGAGGCAACCTGCAAAATCGTAGCCAAGAACTTCTTCCTGTCGGATAGCCTTGCAATCGGCGCTATCCAATCCTTTCCGGAACTGAAGCCGCCTGGTGTGCGCATGGCCTATTCCACCCGTCAGGGAACGTCTCCCGCGGAAATGACCGACACTTTCGAATGTGAATTCGACAAGCCTGACAAACCCCATAATCTCGCTAAGTTCTGCGTATCGACCACTTGCTATACGCCCAACGAGAGCGATGCGGACCGCAAGCGACGGTTCGAGGAAATGCGCGTTCTCTTGCAGCGGGCAGAAAAATAGTCGTGTGAACGGTGAAAGAATGTTGGGTTTTGTACTTGCCTTTGAAGCCCAAGATTTACCTGTCGATCAGAGCGATCGTTCGGTCGGGATGATCACGGTCCGCACGGTGGGGAAAGGGCTCGCCGAGTTCGCTCTAACGAAAGTTCGAGGTTGGATAGACTTCGCTTGCAGCCTTGGCAAGAACCGCGGCGGAACATTCGGATTGTGGTGCCGTTTTGCCGTAAGAGGACAGTCATGACACAACAATTGTGGAGCAAGCCAATCACCGTCGAGACGCGCAAACCCGGTCAGCGTCTGACGATCGCCAACACGGAGACTGCGACCTATTACTTGCTGCGGAACTGGCCGGCAAAGTCGCACGGAATCGCCTTCAAGAATGCGAAGCGAACGTTGATCAGCGCCCACGAAGGTCACGTGGAGGCGCTCGTAGCAAGAGCCGCATTCCTCGCTGCGCTTGAAGAAAGCGGAATCCAAATATTTGAAGCATGATGGGCGACTCGCGATCGATCCGGCTTTGAACCTTGCTGGCAGCCATATTCTCAGCGGCCATTCGCTCCTTTAGGCTACACGAAAGAGCACGTGTTGTTCACGGTGCTACCGGACTGACAATCAGGCAAACGTCTGTCAATCCGAAAGGCGCTGCTTTCCATGAGCCAAGTTGCCTTTTGGTGCAGGCCTTTGGTCATCCAAGAGGCGCAGAAGAAGGTTCCGCCTTTTCCCGCGTTGGGCAAGATCAATGTCGCTGACAAGCATTGCGCCACCCTCGCGTCGCTCCAGCGTGATCTTGCGGCTATGGAAGGCCTCCAGCTCAGCTCTGTGGCCGACGCTGATAATGGTGACCTTCGGCAGTTCGCGGATCACCATCTCCATCATCTTGTCCTGGCTCTTTTCATCGAGCGCCGATGTTGCCTCATCCAGGACGATGATATCGGGATCGTGTAGCAGAAGACGTGCGAATGCGAGCCTCTGTTTCTCGCCGCCCGACAGTGTCTGGTCCCATGGCGCTTCTTCCTCAATTCTGTCGTTGAGATAGTCAAGGCCGACCTTCTCAAGGGCCGCTTTGATCTCATCCAGGGTCCAGTCCTCGGCCGCTCTGGGATAGGCGACGGCGCGGCGAAGTGTGCCGGATGGGATATAGGGTCGCTGTGGCAACATGAACAATCGGCTATCGGGATGAAAATTGACGCTGCCATGGCCCCAGGGCCAAAGACCGGAAATTGCCCGTACGAGTGTGCTTTTGCCCGTGCCGGATTCTCCGGCGACCAACACACGTTCACCGGGATCTATCTCGACCTCCGTTTCCTTGACCACGGAGGTACCGTCGTCGAGCGTGACGGAGAGGTCGTTTAGGCGCAACATCGCCTTGCCTTCGGTTTCCCCATGCTTGATGCGTCCAAGGGAATCGCTCTTTTCGGCGCGCTCCAAGCCGTCAAGGGACGTCATGAGTGAGGCGACGCGATGTGCCGAAGCATTCCAGTCGGCAAGCCGCGGGTAGTTGTCCACCAGCCATCCGAACGCGCTCTGGACGATGGCGAAGGCAGAGGCAGACTGCATCACTTGACCGAGCGTCATGCTGCCTTCGAGGAATTTCGGTGCGCAAAGCAGGACCGGCACGACGGGCGCGATCAGCATCGATCCCTGCGAGATAAGCGTCGTGCGCATGTATTGGTGCGCCAGCCGCGCCCATTGCTTCAGCACATTGCCAAAAGTTCTTTCGAGATCATTACGCTCCTCCTCTTCGCCGCCGAGCAATGCGATGCTCTCGCCGTTTTCGCGCACATGTGTCAGCGTATAGCGAAATTCGGCTTCCACCTGATTCTTAACCTCGGAAATCTCGACAAAGTGCCGGCCGATGACTGCCATCGAGGTGGATGTGACCACAGCATAGAGAACCGCGGTGACCACAAGAAAGCCGGGAATTGTGATGACCGAACCAGCGATCTGGAACGTCAGGGCCCCGCCGATCGTCCACAGGACCACGATGAAGGTCGATGCTGACACGAACGCGGAAATGACGCCGGCCAGGAAATCGACCGGGGACTCGGTAGCGATCCGCAAATCCTCGGAGAGGCGCGCCTCGGGGTTCTTGTGGCCTTCACCGCCGATCAGATTCAGCTGATAATAACGGCCGTTCGCGAGCCAGCGAGCGATGAGCCCGTTCGTCAGCCAGGACCGCCATCGCCTCTGGATCATCATGCGAATGTAGACTTGCACCGTAACAAGGGCGACACTTCCGAGCACCAGCGGCAGAAATACTGCACTCAGGACATAAACGGTGTGGGCGTTGCGTTGCTCAATGGCGTCAAAAATCGCGCGGTTCCAGATATTAATGCCATACTGGATGCAGACGTTCAGGCCGATAAGCGCAAGTAGCCCAATCGTGCACGGCCACGCAAAGCCGTCTCCGCGGCGACTCCAGTAGCCACGGGCGCTGATCCAGAAACGTGCAAGCAAGTACCCTTTGCGTGCCCGTTCTGCCTCCTCAGGCGTCATGTTCGGATCGGGTTCAATGATATTTGCTGGTGGCTCGACATCAACGGTCGGGGCTTTCTCCTGGCGCGATCTCTCACGCCCAGGCGACTTGGCGCCATCGACCGATTTCGGATTGGGTTTAGCGTCGGTCATAAGCACGACAACGGACTAAAATTCAAAAAGTTTCACAATATGAATGTCGTCGATGGTGGAGGCCATGTGTCGGGAAAATAAGGCAGCCGTTGCGCGAACCATCGTCAAGTAACGGCAGGTACATATAAAAGCATAAGTGGTGTGATTACTTTATCTTATCCTCGAAGAATGAAAGTTCACTCTCGGCGCTGGAAGAATGTACCCCATGGGTGGATCGCGCGCCCTTACCCCGTATTATCAGGCGCTATCGCGCAGATCGTAGCGCCAATGATGAGATGGCTTGAGGGAACCCGTCCATCGTAAATGGCGTTTCAATGTCAGGAGGAATTCATCATGTGCCCGCAAAAGCCAATCACAGCTTCGCTTTTCGCACCCGCGCTTGGGCTGCCGAATCCGATACAATACTACCCCGAGCAATCGCCCCGTCTTCCCGCTTCAGAGAGTGAAAAAGAAGCGTATGAGGAGGGAGTCAAGGCGGGGAAATGCGAAGCCGAGAACAGAAAGAACCCTTATCCTGACAACAGCGAACAGGCCAAAGCCTACGAGCACGGTTATCTCGATGGTCAGAAAATCCGGTCGTAGCCACACTGCTTTTGAATGAAATGTCATAGAGCCGCGTCGGACGACGATCGATGCGATGGGCGGCAGTGAAAGCGCTCCGGACGCCCGGCTTTTCCAATGACTACGTCTTCTGATAGTGGGAACATAAGGGGTCTCTGCTTGTTGGACCGCCACGCGCTTTGATGGCGCGCGACAAGTGGAGACGGATCATGGCAAAGACAGTTGGCGACTTTATCGTGCAGCGCCTTTATGATTGGGGCGTGCGGCGCATCTTCGGCTATCCCGGAGATGGCATCAACGGTCTCTTCGGGGCCTTGAACCGGGCCGAGGGAAAGATTGAATTCATTCAGGCTCGTCACGAGGAGATGGCCGCCTTCATGGCATCGGCCTATGCCAAATTTTCGGGCGAGCTTGGCGTTTGCGTCGCGACGTCTGGACCGGGTGCCACGCATCTGGTGACCGGGCTCTATGATGCGCGATCGGATCATCAGCCTGTGTTGGCGCTTGTCGGCCAGCAGGCCCGTCGGGCACTCGGCGGCCACTATCAGCAGGAAGTCGATCTCGCATCGCTCTTCAAGGATGTTGCGGGCAACTTCGTCCATCAGGCATCGGCTCCCGCGCAGGTACGCCATCTGGTCGATCGTGCCGCGCGCATCGCGCTGGCGAACAAGACGGTCACCGCCGTCATCCTGCCGAACGACCTGCAGGAGATGCCCTATGAGACGCCGCCGCGCAAGCATGGCTCCGTCATGTCGGGCGTCGGCTATGTAGCTCCGAGAACCGTGCCGTACGAGATCGATCTGAAGCGCGCCGCTTCGGTCCTGAATGCGGGAAAAAAGGTTGCGATGCTGGTCGGTGCCGGCGCGCTCGGCGCAAGCGAAGAGCTGATCGCGGTCGCGGACCGGCTAGGAGCAGGAGTGGCGAAAGCCTTGCTCGGCAAGGCCGCCCTACCGGATGATCTGGCGTGGGTCACCGGCTCCATCGGACTTCTGGGTACCGAACCGTCCTGGGACCTGATGCGAGACTGCGATACCCTGCTGGTCGTCGGATCCGGTTTTCCCTATTCGGAGTTCCTGCCCGAAGAAGGCGATGCAAAAGGGGTCCAGATCGATATCCGGCCTGACATGCTTTCCCTGCGTTATCCCATGGAGGTCAATCTTGTCGGCGACGCCCGGGAGACTTTGCAGGCACTGCTGCCGCTTCTCAAGCAGAAGCAGGATCTCTCCTGGCGCAAGGAGATCGAGACTAATGTCGGCGAGTGGTGGCGAACGCTGGAGGCGAGGGCGCACGCGGAAGCCAATCCGGTCAACCCGCAGCGTGTCGTCTGGGAGCTTTCGCCACGCCTGCCCGACGGTGTCATCGTCACGAGCGATTCCGGTTCGTGCGCCAATTGGTACGCGCGTGATTTGCGCATGCGCCGCGGCATGATGGCGTCTTTGTCCGGTGGTCTCGCATCCATGGGGGCGGCGGTGCCCTATGCGATCGCCGCGAAAGTCGCGCATCCGGATCGGCCAATCGTCGCTTTGGTCGGTGATGGCGCCATGCAGATGAACAACATGGCGGAGTTGATCACCGTGACGAAATACTGGCGCAAATGGTCCGACCCGCGCATGGTCATCTGCGTCTTCAACAATGAGGATCTCAACCAGGTAACTTGGGAGCAACGCGTCATGGAAGGCGATCCCAAATTCGATGCCTCGCAGCGGATCCCCGATGTCCCCTATCATCGCTTCGCCGATATGATCGGCCTTCAGGGCATTTTCGTCGACCGACCGGAGGCGCTTGGCGCCGCTTGGGATGAAGCGCTTGCCGCCAATCGGCCTGTCGTGCTCGAGGTCAAGACAGATCCCGAAGTCCCGCCAATACCGCCGCACCTGACTTTCGAGCAGATGCGCAACCTGACCGCCGCCCTGCTGAAAGGGGATCCTGAAGAAAGCGGTGTGGTCAAAGGGACGCTGAGACAGGCGCTGAGTGCCATCCTTCCCGGTCGCGCCAAATAGGTGAACGATAACAGGCAAATGGCGGCCGCGATGAGATGCTGCGGGAACCAATGTGGAGAAGGGTGGTTTGGATCGATATCAATCGATCAAGCAGGTTCCGAGAGATGTGAGCATGGCCCGAGACGGCGAGGTGCTCCGGACGCAGCGACAGGCGACAATGTCAGGAGGTGTGAGGTGGAAACCTATCATAAATATCGCAAGAACGACGTGCCGCTAGGCTCCATCGTCATCAAGCTCTACCATTCCGGCGATCAGATCCGAGGATTCCTGCGCAAGGTGATGTCGCCGGGCGAAGATGACACGATTTTTCCGGGTGAGGAAATGGAGCCAGATGACGCCTTTCGGGCCGCTCGCAACAAGATGTCCGATGAACTTATGCGGCCCATCTATGTCGAACTGTCGGAAGGCGTGAATTGGAATCCGGCCTGGGGGCGGCTTGAATAACATGATGCCGCCGCATACTCTTCCTTATGGGCTCTTTTGCCAGACCAGGCCAAGATACCGGCTGAGCCGCTGCGCATCGGCTGGCGCCCGCACTTTCACATCATTATCGAAATAGACATAGACATCGCGGCCACGTCGTGACCGCTTCAGCGGCTTCAGGACACGATTGGCATTGTCCGGCTCGCGCCCATGCGCCCAATCGTCGATGCGCTCCGCCCATACGCTCAACGCTTCGTCATCGTAACCGCTGACATATAGCTCCTCCGAACCATGCAGACGGCAATAGACAAAGTCCGCGGTGACATCCATCAGCAACGGCCATTCGACGGTATCGGCGCAAACGAGCCCGATTCGATGTTTCCGCAAGAGTTCAATGAAGTCGGCATGCACGAAGCTCTCATTGCGGATTTCGAATGCATGCCGGATCGGTCTCCTTTTGTCCGTTATCAGCCAATCTCGGCCGTTCAAGCGCTCGTCATGCCGCTTGGCCAGGGAAATTGCCTCATCCGTGTTCTTTGGCAGCATGTGAATGAAATTGGAGAACAGTTCTCGATCGAACCGCAGCCGGGGAGGAAACTGCCAGAGGATGGGACCGAGCTTTGCTCCCAGCCGCAATAGGCCGGAAGCCATGAAATTGGCAAGCGGCACCTCGATATCGCGAAGCCTTCGCAAATGGGTTATGTAGCGTGATCCCTTGACCGCAAAAACGAAGTCATCCGGAGTTGCGTCTCGCCATCTTGCGAAGGTCTCGGGTGTCTGTAGGCTATAAAATGTACCGTTGATTTCGATGGATGGAAATTGCGAGGAGGCGTAGGACAACTCGTTTTTCTGAGCCAAGCCCTTCGGATAGAAAACGCCGCGCCAGGGCGGGTAGGTCCAGCCGGAAATTCCGATGCGGATCGTTCCAGTTTTTACCATGGTTCATATCGCGTCCGGATCGGCTCGCCTGTGCAAGAGACGGTATCGCAATTCACTGCCTGTCGACCCTGTCAGGTAACGTTGATGGATGGCAGGAACGACATGACCTCGTTGCGTTGCCTTGGTGCCAGGCTTTCGATCTCCCTTTTCCAAAAGGTTTCAGCTTCAGGCGGATCAGCCTCCCAGCTGTTGGTCGACAGGATGTTGTCATCCATTACCAGAAGTCTTTTTCCACCGAGTCTTAGATATTCCTCGGCAAGTTCCTGGGCGCCGTTCATCATGATTTTTCTCCTTGATCGTGCTGCCTGCTGCCGGTAACCCACACCACGGACACCGACAGCCAGGAGGCGTGCGAAATGCGGGTAGCAATCCCGATTTCACACGCCGCTATTATTGCGGGCAATTCTTGCTGGACGTGCTGTCGCTCGACTGGCTATTGCTTTGCGTATCCGTGCCTTGCGTCGTGTTCTTGCCGGTTTTCATGGCATTGCAGTCCTGGGACTGGCCGTTGGAATTTGGAGTGCCATTGGTTCCAGTCGTATTGCTATTGGCGCCTCCATTTCCGTTGGAGGTGCCATCGTTCTGCGAACCGGTGCCGGCGCCGTTACCACTTCCGGAACCCCCCGTGCCTGTTCCGCCGGAGCCTGATTGCTGAGCCATGGCTGCCGTGGCCATGCCGATCGAAAGGGCACAGACTGCGATCATTCTCGTCAACATTGGTATTTCCTTTCTTTAGCTTTGCTGCCTTCCAACTCGAACGGCGGGCAGTTGTTTCCGGATTTTCCAATATTTGCTCGCCGAAATCAGATCAGGGGTGTCGGGATAACCGGTGGACACCGCTGGCCGCCGATGGAGGCGGTCGGCGATGTCAAGAGAGATTGCCATCAGGCGAGCATGCGGATACGGGGCTCGCGGTCCCAATAGCGCTTGGGCGCGGCACTCAGGAATGAGGCGAGATCCACGACGCCGGCGTCTGGTTGAATGGCCGCCTTGTCGAGCAGTACCTTGGCGGCAGCGTCATGACCGATCGCCTTTAGATGTCCGAAAGCATCCATCACCCATTGTACGGCTGCCGCCTCGTTGAGGAGCGAGGCTGCGCCGTCCTTCGAGAGGATGACGGCAACGGCATCGAAGAGCTGCGAAGGCGAACCAAGGAGCTGTCCGTCGGCACGGATCGTATTTCCGTCGGAAAGCTTCGTCTCCCCAACCTTGGGAGCGACGATAAAGGGCCTCGCCTTGGCGTCGTTCAGGGCGCCGACGAGATCGGAGATCGCCTTGGCGTCGCTTCCGCCGGCGATCAATATGCCGATCTGCCGTCCTTCCAGCGTCTCCTTCATGTTTTTATGAATGGAAAGAGCGGCGGATGCGTCGAGATCGATCGGTTCACGCGCCGGCAAATTCCTGGTCGGGTTGACGAGCCCGAGACCCGCGGCGACCCTGTTGGCGAGCCCTGTATCGACATTCATGAGGTTTCCGACCATGCGGGGCGGCACGTGCTGAAGCTGCACCTTCGATAATTCGAAGACGAAGGCTGATGCGATGTGAGCCTGTTCCGATGGTGTCTGGGATTTCCAGAAAAGACGCGCCTGGCTGTAATGATCGGCGAAGAGTTCACCGCGCACGCGCAGCTTGTCGCCCTGTTCTTCCTTCCCAGCCTGATGCTCGTAGGTGCGGAAACCCGTCACCGGACATTCGCGCGGGCCGCCGGTTTCGCTGTTCTCGCTGAGGCTATTCGGTTCGTAGTTCGCGCGGCCTTTCGGTATTTGCATTTGCATCTGCCCGTCACGCTGGAAGTTCATGACGGGACATTTGGGTGCATTGATCGGCAGCTGATGGAAGTTTGCGGTCCCGAGGCGGGATTTCTGCGTGTCGAGATAGCTGAAGAGTCGACCCTGCAGCAAGGGATCATTCGTGAAATCGACGCCGGGGACGATGTTTGCCGGGCAGAACGCCACTTGTTCGGTCTCCGCGAAGAAATTGTCCGGATTGCGATCGAGAACCAGTCGCCCGACGATCTTTACCGGCAGTACCTCTTCCGGGATAATCTTCGTGGCATCGAGGACGTCGTAGGGAAGGCTTTCGGCAAAGGCATCGTCGAAGAGCTGAAGGCCAAGTTCCCATTCCGGAAAATGCCCGGCCGCGATCGCCTCGAAAAGATCACGGCGATGGTAGTCGTTATCGGCCGCCTGCAGCTTCAATGCCTCATCCCAGACAAGCGATTGGATGCCGAGCTTCGGCTTCCAGTGGAATTTCACGAATGTGGATTTGCCGGCATCGTTGACGAAGCGGAATGTGTGGACGCCGAAGCCTTGCATCATGCGCGGTGAGCGCGGAATGGCACGATCGGACATCGCCCACATCAGCATATGCGTGGATTCCGGCATCAGCGACGCCCAGTCCCAGAACGTATCATGGGCGGTAGCCGCCTGCGGATACGCGCGGTCAGCTTCCATCTTCACGGCATGCACAAGATCGGGAAATTTCATGGCATCCTGAATGAAGAAGACGGGGATGTTGTTGCCGACAAGGTCCCAGTTGCCCTGCTTGGTATAGAATTTCACCGCGAAGCCGCGCACGTCACGCGGCGTATCCACCGAGCCGGCACCGCCGGCAACCGTCGAAAAGCGGACGAAGACCGGCGTCTTTTCACCCTTGCGCTGAAACAGATCGGCGCTGGTTACATCGGACAGCGATTCATAGAGCTCGAAGAAGCCGTGCGCGGCCGAACCTCGCGCATGCACGATCCGTTCGGGAATGCGCTCATGGTCGAAATGGAAGATCTTCTCCCGCAGGACGAAATCTTCAAGCAGCGTCGGGCCGCGGACGCCGGACTTCAGGCTGTTCTGATTGTCCGACACCCGGATGCCCTGATTGGTGGTCAGATGCTCCGCATTGCCATGAGAGCCGCTTTCGGGAATATGCTGGTGCGTCTCACCGCCTTCGCCGCGCGAGGTTTCGAAGCTCGTGTCCTTCGCCATGATATTCTCCTTCTGCCGTTGGAACTGCTGATCGAACCTTGTTCGGCCGGCAATGTTCCGATTGGCTGGAGGTGGCGGCTGGTGGTCTCAAAGTTTGATCAGCGCGATGCCGAGATCCTCTTGATGCCGGCGCTGCAATTCCGCCGGTGTTTCGACAATGGTCGCTTCCAAGGTCGGATGCACGATACCGTCGAGGAAGTGGCCGCCGCGTGTCGAGCCATCCTTCAGGCCGAGGACGGCATGAAGATGGAGGCTCGCTCCGCCATCCTCGCCTGTCGCAATATCGCCGATCAGGCTCAGCACCTCGCATTGCTCGGTAATAGGGATCTTGCGGTAGCTTCGCTCGCTGAAGTCGAACCAGCCGACAGTCGCCCGTTCAAATGCGCCGATTGCGGTGACCGAAGCAGCCTTCAGATCCTGATCCGTGGCGAAGCGCGCGAGCGTCGAGAATGCTTCCTCATTCGCATCGAGCACGACGACATAAGTCTTGAGGCCGTTCCGCAGGTCAACTTTCTTGAAATTCATCGTACTCGTCTCCCTTTCAATCCTGTGCCGGCTGGCCGTTGGAGGCGGACACGCCACCATCGACGGCGATGTTGGCGCCGGTAACGAAGCTTGCATCGTCGCTTGCCAGAAAGGCGATGACGGCCGCAACCTCTTCCGGCTCGCAGACACGACCGAGTGGAATGCGCTCCTTGAACTTGGCAACGAGGGCTTCGTCCTTAAGCATGTCTTCCGTCATGCCGGTGCGCGTGAGGCTCGGGCACACGGCATTGACGCGAATTCCCTTTCGTCCGAGATCGAGCGCCAGGGCGCGGGTCAGATTGACGATGGCGCCCTTGGCGGCGTTGTAGGGGCTCATACCCCAATCGCCGCCGGTGCCGGAGACAGAGGCAGTGTTGATGATCGACCCCTTGGTCTTTTCAAGATGCGGGATGGCTGCTCGGCAACCGAAAAACACGCCATCCAGATCGGTCGCGATGACGGCATGCCATCGTTCATCGGAAATGTCAGCGGGCGCGCCACCCTCGTGGATGCCCGCATTGTTAACGATGACATCAAGGCGACCGAACCGTTCCACCACTGCCGAAACCATCGCGGCAACCGCGGAAGATGCCGATACATCCACCACCTGCTTGAGGCTGCGTTCGGTTGGCAAATCCGCAACGACCTTTTCCAGCGCTTCCGTACGGCGATCGACGAGGGCGACATTCGCGCCTTCCTGGGAAAACCGTCGCGCTGTCGCCTCTCCCATTCCCGATGCCGCACCCGTTACGATGACGACCTTTTCTTCGAAGCGATGCATCGGGCTGTCCTTTCAAAATCGGTGAAACGGGATCTATCGAAACTTAAAGCGCGTCGCGATCTTTCAGATCCGCTTACCGCGCTTTAGGTCGTTGATTTTGCGCATGTCGTTATCGCAAAATCGCTACACACTTTTGCGCGACATGCTCTAGGCTCCGATAGGAACCATTACCGGACTTGAATGTTCCTGGACGCATCCCGCAGATAATGTGCCGTCGATGGAACCGAAAGCGAGTGAGGAGGTTTGGAGTGACAATGCAATCATTACCGGAAGAACATCATGACACATCCACAACCGCCATTTTCGCCGCAGCAACAGCCCATGCCCGGCTATACCGCTGCCATGCATCCCGCGCCCGATCATGGGGAGGCGACCTATCGCGGATCGGGAAAGCTTAATGGCAAAAAGGCTGTCATCACCGGCGGCGACAGCGGCATTGGCCGCGCTGTCGCAATCGCCTTTGCCCGCGAGGGCGCCGATGTTCTGATCGCCTATCTGAGCGAAGATGACGATGCTTACGAAACCAGAAAATGGGTTGAGGAGGCCGGCCGCAAAGCGGTATTGATGGCCGGCGATATTCAGGATCCCAAACATTGTCGCGATATCATCGACAAGGCCGTCGCCGAACTCGGAGGGATCGATATTCTTGTCAACAATGCTGCGCATCAGGCGAGCTTTCAAGATATCGGCGATATTACTGACGAGGAATGGGAATTGACCTTCAAGGTCAATATCCATGCCATGTTCTATCTGACCAAAGCGGCCGTACCGCACATGAAGCCGGGTAGCGCCATCATCAATACGGCGTCCATCAACTCGGATACTCCAAACCCGACATTGCTTGCCTATGCCACCACCAAAGGGGCTATCCAGAATTTTACCGCAGGGCTGGCGCAATTGCTCGCGGAAAAAGGCATTCGCGCCAATGCCGTCGCGCCCGGACCCATTTGGACTCCATTGATCCCTTCGACGATGGCGTCGGAAGCGGTCGAGAATTTTGGAAAGCAAGTGCCGATGAAGCGGCCGGGTCAACCGGCTGAGCTGGCAACGGCTTATGTCATGCTTGCCGATCCGCTCTCCAGCTATGTTTCCGGCACGACCGTCGCGGTTACCGGGGGCAAGCCTCTCCTTTGACTTCAGCGCATTTGCGCGGGATGTCAGCGAACGGCGCTCATTCGCGGAACATTCTGGGCTGAAGTTGGTTGGATCCGGGCGGCCAATGTCGGAACGGCCGCGAGATAGATCGCCCGCAGCTTCTGGCAAAGCAATGACAGGAGAAGATGATGAGCAGCAAACCACCACCGGTTCCTGAGGAAAATCGAAGCGACAAAGGTGTTGGTGACCACGCCAAACCATCGATATCCGATCCCCATAAGCCTGACATGACGGTAGATCCAGACAAGAAAGGCCAGCAGGGAAATAGCAGGATCAATACCAGTCACCAGGGGCATCAACAGGATCGATAGGGAGGTGCCAATGTCCACATCGACCAAAACACCGGCTAGTATTCGCCAAGGCGGCCCGGGAGCATCCCATGAAAATGCCAAGGCGCCCTTGAACATTCCAAAGCCGCCGGCCGAGCCCGATAAGCGGGACCGCAGCAAGGTTTCCGGCGGCGGCGGCGAACGAGATCGCCATCATAGCCATGATCCCAAGCGGAAAGGTGGCCACGCGGCAAGTTGAGGCTGAATTTCCGCTCGTGTCGAAAAGCCGAGCGGAAAGCCCGTCCTCTAGGTCCCAAATGTTTGCCTGGAACAAAACAAATCGATAAATGTTTGGCCGGTGCTCTCAGGAATATTGGAGACACCGCCATGGTCGCTCAAGACCTTCACGCTGCGCACCCTCTTCCGCCTCGCCCCCTTTACTCGCTCATCATTCCAATCCCGATGGTTTGCTTCCTTGGCACATTGGCGACGGATGTGGCCTATTGGGGAACCGCTGAAATGATGTGGGCGGATGCATCTGCATGGCTGCTTACGGTTGGCTTGTTATTCGGCTTGCTTGCTGTCATTGCCATGATAGTCGATGCACTTGGCAGACGCCTTTCCTCGATGCGCGGACCGGTCTGGCTATATTCGATCTGTAACGCTCTTATCTTCGTCTTGTCGTTCTTCAACGCACTGGTCCATAGCCGTGATGCGTGGACTTCCGTCGTTCCGACCGGGCTTATTCTTTCATCCGTGGTGGTCGTTCTCGTCCTTTTTAGCGGCTGGATAAGGCGAGCATTGATCTATCGCAGAGATCCGGGAGCCGAGAGATGAAGATCAGGATAGGTAAGTCGACTTTGCCGTCCTCCCTTGCCGCACTTATCTGCGGCACGGTCCTCATTCTCTCCGGCTGCAGTCAGAACGAACAGGATCCGAAGGATCAGGTCGGACCAAACCCGACATTGCCGGCCCAGACGCAATATCTCATTCCGCCGATGCATGTCGCCAAAGTGATCGGCTGGCAGAACGGTGATAAGCCGAAGGTTCCGGACGGGTTGCAAATCAAGGCGCTCGCAACGGGATTGAAACATCCGCGCTCAGTTTATGTGCTACCGAATGGCGATGTTCTTGCTGTGGAATCTGTTGCGCCGCCTGCGGCATCGATCAAGCGGCCTAAGGACCTGATCATGGGCTGGATCGAGTCGATGGCGACATCTGCCGGCAACAATAAAGGAAGCAACCGTATAACCTTGTTGCGTGATGCCGACGGGGATGGGGTTGCGGAAACGAAGAGCGTTTTTCTCGATCATCTCGACTCCCCTTTCGGTGTCGCTCTTGTCGGTAGCGACCTTTATGTCGCGGAGACGGACAAGATCATGCGTTACCCATACAAGACGGGCGAGACGAGCATCCCCGATCCGGGAACGAAACTTACCGATTTGCCGGGCGGACCCATCGATCACCATTGGACCAAGAGTCTTGTGGCGAGCCCCGATGGGTCGCTGCTTTATGTCGGTGTCGGATCGAACAGCAATATCACGGAAAACGGCATACAGGCTGAAATGGGCCGCGCCTCCATCTGGGAGGTCGATAGGGGAACGGGGCGTCATCGCATCTTCGCGGATGGATTGAGAAATCCGAATGGTCTTTCCTGGGAGCCGCAAACGCACGCTCTCTGGGCAGTCGTCAACGAGCGCGACGAACTAGGTCCCAATCTCGTGCCGGACTATATGACTTCGGTGAAGGAGGGCGGCTTCTATGGTTGGCCGTATAGCTATTTTGGCAAGAATATCGATCCCAGGGTCATGCCGCAAAGACCAGACCTTGTGGCGAAGGCAATCGTTCCGGATTACGCGCTGAGTTCGCATGTCGCGCCCTTAGGGATGGTCTTCTATACCGGCACCAATTTGCCGGAAGCGTATCGTGGAGGGGCCTTCGTCGGTGAGCATGGGAGCTGGAATCGGCACCAATTCAACGGTTACAAGGTGGTCTTCGTCCCATTCGCAGACGGCCGGCCCAAAGGTCTTCCGCAGGACATTGTGACCGGCTTTTTAAATGGCGGCAACGAGGCGAGGGGACGGCCGGTAGGTTTGGCAGTCGACAAGCTTGGCGCTCTGCTGATTGCCGATGACGTAGGCAACACGGTTTGGCGCGTTACCTCGGCAGCGCCATGACCCGTTCCCAACACCGTCGAAAAACGGTGCCTAACCCATGTTCCGTGCCATATCGGCGGATTGAGAGGCGCGTTGAAGCGCCAGCATAGTCTCGGTCATCATAGCAAAGCCGCCCTCACCAAAGTCAATTTGCGTGCATCATGATGTGTTCATCCGGTTTCATGTCGGATCTGGCTGACTTAATCAGCCACCATCCCGCTTCATTCTTTTCCGCACGGCTTTGCGATGTCTGCTGATGGCCTGCGCCTTTTCTCGGATACGCCGTTGGGACGGTTTTTCGTAAGCTCGTCGTTCCTTCATTTCACGAAACAGGCCTTCGCGCTGCATCTTTCGTTTCAGAACTCGGATTGCTTGGTCGACATTGTTGTCTCTTACCAGAACCTGCATTTTGTTCTCCTCATTATTGGTGATGAATTGCAAGCGTCAGCCGAGTTGTTCGGCGATCAGCTTCCGAAGCTCCTCGCGGGTGAGCAAACAGGGATAGGGTTTCCAGTTCTTGTCGGGGAGCTGGTTGATGGGTTGATCGCATTCGCGCGGTTTCACCGCCGCGAGCGCGTCGATTGTGTTTGATTTTTTCAACAAAATCTCCTGCGCCGGCCATTAAGCCAGCGCTCATGTCAATGGATGACGGAAGCGCCCGTCACGTCATCGGACGGAGGGCAAAGAACGGGCCGCCAAATGGGTCGGGCGATTAAGGCCTGGACCAGCCATTGCAATGCAACGGGCGAGCGGAACCGCATATCTCATGGCGGTAAATGGGTATCGAATCCCGATGTTACAAGGGACAAAATCTTCGGAGCGTCGAGGGCATATGGAGGCCGCGTATCACGCATCGGGGGGAATATGGGAATCGACACCGGTTGTTTTCAGATTGTTGCGAACCTTGACGACACCAGGCGTAGACAGCCCGAGCGCTTCCGCCTGTTCGGCAGCCGCCTGCGTTTCGACACTGCCTTCCAATGTTACGATGCCGCCATCGGCATGAACCTCGATGCTGTCTGCATCGATTTCTTCGCTCTCGATGAATCGTTCGGTAATGGCCGCTTCCAGTTCATCGTTATCGATGCGGCTGGGTGGCAACGGCCCCAGCGTGTGGGCCGTGTCTTCCTCAAGCCCGTTCGTGTCTGCGTTGTCTCCGATCAGGCCAGAGGGAGTATCTTCGTCAAAATTCGCTGGAGTGGTGCCGTATTCTCGATTTTCCGGTTCGGTCGAACCCAATGCACTTTCGTCGGAATATGGCCATCCTTCGCGGGTATCGCGATCCTGATAGTCGCGATAATCCTCTTCTCGCGACAGCGCTTTCTTCTTTCGAAACTGTGTCATAACCAATCTCCTTCGCTCTAGCTCAAGAAACACAATCAGCTCCGATTCTGCTTCTCGGGTGCCTATCCGGCTTCGCCGATCCGCTAGTGGTGCTTGAAGTATTGCACTTCGCGCTCATGCTTTTCGGCCGCCTCGCGGGTCTTGAATGTCCCGAGATTCTTGCGCTTGTGTGTCTTCGGATCGAGCTTGCGTGAGTAGAGACGATATTCGCCCGATTTCAGTTTGCGGATCATGAGGGCTTCTCCTTTTGCTATGGATATAACCCCCGTCGGCAGCCCTGGTTCCGATCGTACCAAGCCGCGATAAAGCCCATCCGAACGAAGAACGTCCGTATCGAGGAAGGAAATCTTTCCGCGCCTCATTCGTCCGCGCTATTTCTCTGCCAAAATACGCGAACCTTTGTCGCTTGGCGTGGCCTTCGGAACTGCCGTGAACTGCCTTACCAGCCATAGCTGAAGGTAGCGCCACTGCCATTATCCCCATCCTGCACCACGTCGGTTTCCGTGTTTCGCCCATACTGGAAAATGCCATAGGCATTGTTGTTGCCGTTCTGTCGCAAGGTTGCGGAATGACCATTGCCCTGCTGCTGGATGAAGCCGAGATTGCCTCGGCCGGTCTGGGCGATGCCAGCCGCATTACCCCGGCCCAGCTGCCGAATGTCGGCGTCTTTCAGACCGCGGTAGAGTGAATAGACGCGCAATCCGGTCGAGAAAAGATCTGCATCCTCGGCATTATCAGGCACAAGGTTGAACGAGATCCGCCCGCCCGCATAGGCCGGCGCGGACAAGGCGACTTGTCCCAGGCTCCCGACAAGAAGAGTGACAGTAAGGATTTTAAACACGTTGCGGGTCATCCTGATCTCCATAGGCCGGCTGCTTTAGCCGATGACCAACTTTCGCACTTTTAAGCTGAACCCAGTCGAAATTGCCCGTTCAGTTGTCGTTCAGTCGTCGAGGGTAATTCCAGGAAAAATGCGCAGCGGTTTCCCGTCCGGAATTGCGTGAAACCAAAGAGATAGAGGGTCCAGAGGCTCCGTGGAAAAACTGAACTACTCTAAACCTGATCGAAAGCAAAAGGGCGCCAGAAACCGGCGCCCTTTTAAAGGGATTTGCAGAGTGTGGAGACCGATTAATCGTCGCCGACCTGCTTCGTGCATCTGAAACTCTTATCCCCGATCACAATATCCAATGTTGCCTTGTATGCGGCTCCTTTGGAGCCGAGCGAGACGGAGCTGAGGATTGCCGCATGCCCCGCTATGGCATCAAAATCGCCACTCTGGTTGATCGTGGAACTTCCACCATCTCCTGATTTCTCGACACGGAACGTGTAAGCCCCGCCAACGTGCTTGTCGGCGTGGACGAGCGCATCCAGTCTCACCATACCTGCTCCAGGCGTGGCTTTGATTTCGCAAAGCCCCGCATCGTCAGATTGGTTGGCAGTCGTCATGGCCGCAACGGCGCCGACGGGAAGCAGGACCAGCGCGAGGATCGTCATAAGACGGCGCGGATGTTTGATGCTATTTGGCATGGGTCATCTCCCCAAATGGTCTGCGGTTGCGTTTCTGACTTCTTTCAGGTTATCGCGCAGCTGCTTACGGGCAGGCCTGGACGAAGGCGGCGACATTGCCGTTGCCGCCCTGGCTGACATTGGCGCTGCAGCCATGGCCGACCTGGACGCCAGCCGCGATGTTGCCATTGCCGTCCTGGGTAAGGATGGTCGTGTGGTTGGAGCCAAACTGGCCGATGCCGGCTATGTTGCGGTCACCGTTTTGATAGGTGGCGCCGTAATTGTCATTGCCTTCCTGGCCGACAGCCGAAAGGTTATGGCGACCATATTGATGGCCGACAATGCGGTTGTAGCCACCGTTCTGGTAGGTTCTGATGCGGTTTCCGTACCCTTCCTGTGCACCACCGGCAGAGTTCGACCAGCCATATTGTTCGATACGCACATCGTTGGCCATGGCGGGGGCTGCAGCGGTGAGGCCGACGAGAGCGACGAGTGCGGTTGCAATGAAAGACGTGCGGATCATGACTGTGTCTCCTCAGGCGGATAAGACCGCGGTTGAACGTCTTTCTTTTAGACGCCGCCTTCGGAACAGAAGCTGAAAGCATCATTCAGCCCGGGTTCATTCGCAGAGATCGGTGCCAGCCCCTCACAATTGACCTAGCCTATCATTCAAAGATGGCGGGCTGATCTCCAATGCCATCAAAACCGTTTAGCGGCGCTGCCGGGCGCGCAGTCCATCAATGTAAAAATCGAGATGCCTGTGCGCGAGCGCGCGCTCCTCGCTCGAAGGCAACCCAACTGCGAGTGGTCGAGCAAAGCGGATCAAGGCGAATATGATATCGCGATCAGAGAGATCGCTGCGGAGCGTGCCGTCCTGGGTGGCGCGGCTGACGATAGACTTCATGAGCCTGCCGGCTCGGGCGAGAAGATCGGGCCAGTCTCGCGTCTCCAAAAGGGGGTGAATGATGTTGACCACACCAATCCCATTATCCAACGCCATGTGCATGTATTGGCGCAGGACATCGCTCTCGTCAGGAGCGGTTTCAACCAATGCCTCTCCAGCACTGATGCTTCTTTCCAACACGCAGCGGACGACGGCGTGAAGAAGGGACTGCTGGTCGGGAAAGTGCCTGTAGAGGGTTCCTATGCCGAGACCGGCGCGCTCTGCTATGGCGTCACGCGAGGGTTCACCGCCGACTTTCAGAATCAGTTCGACCGTTACATCTATCAGTCGTTGCCGATTTTTTTGCGCATCCGCCCGCATCGCGTTTCACATCTTCGATCGTCTTGATACTGCCATAAACGGAGTATATTCCTCCGTTTCTGATGTCAAGAGTCCAGCTGACGAGTCCGCTCATGAAAGTGACAGTTCGCCTCTCTGAGGTTGACCGGAATCAAGCTTCGTTGGTCGGTGGGAAGGCTGCGAACCTTGGGAAGCTGGCAAAAGTCGAGGGCGTGGTCGTTCCGGCCGGCCTTTGCGTAACAACGGATGTATTTTCTGCAGTCCTTGCGGGCTCGCCCGAGGTTGGCGCCGCTATAGGACGGCTCGATCTTGCGCTGGGTGGCGAAGGCGCAACCAATGCCGCCTTGTGTGCTGAAGTCCGCCTACTGATCGAGCGGTTGACGGTTCCCAAGTCGGTCGTGGCCTCGATTTCCGCGTTGCTGGCCGAGGGCGGAGAGGCTGCGGCTTGGGCTGTTCGCTCGAGCGCGACGGCTGAAGATATGCCAACCGCCTCCTTTGCCGGCCAGCATGAGAGCTATCTCAGCCTATGCGGCATTGGCGCTATCCTGGATGCCGTGCGCCGCTGCTGGGCCTCTCTCTTCACCGAGCGAGCGGTAACTTATCGTCGGCGCAACGGAATCGGCCATGGTGGTATCAAGATGGCCGTCATCGTGCAGCAAATGGTGTCAGCCGATGCCTCGGGCGTAATGTTCACGGCCGACCCCGTGTCGGGAGACAGAACGATCGTCGCGATCGAAGCCTGTGCCGGAAGCGGCGAGGCGCTCGTCTCGGGTTCCGTCATTCCGCAAGGCTTCAGGCTTCGGGGCGCGCAGGTCGTCGAGACGGCGGCAGGCGATTGCGCCATACTGGCTGCCGAAGAGGCGCGGGATCTCGCTGCCGTCGGTCGACGCATCGAGGCGCATTTCGGCTGTCCCCAGGACATCGAGTGGTGCCTGTCCGATGGTGCGTTTCAAATTGTTCAAAGCAGGCCGATCACCACCTTGTTCCCAGTCCCGCCCCATGACGACGGCAAGCGACATGTCTACCTGTCGGTGGGCCATCAGCAAATGATGACCGACGCGATACGGCCGCTCGGCCTGTCCTTCTGGCAGAGGCTTGCGGCCCGTCCCATGCACGAGGCAGGCGGCCGCCTGTTCGTCGATGTCACCGAGCAACTTGCCTCCCCCGCCAGTCGCGCGGCTCTGATGGTTATGCTTAACCGGGATCCACTCATCCGCAGTGCGGTCGATGCCCTGCTGGAGCGAGGATTTGTCGCCACGCGTCCCGAACAAGACGCAAATGCCTCGGCATCCGCGCCCAAGGCTGTAGGTGAGAAGAATACCGCGAACAATCTCGATCCCGCAATCGTAGGCAAACTGATCGCGCAAAGCGAGGTGGCGGTCGAAGAGGCACGGCTACATCTCGCAGCGAAATCCGGCAACGAGCTGTTCGACCTCATCGCTGACGATCTTGCCGCGCTGAAACGGCAACTGACCGCGCCGCAAAGCACCCAGGTTCTCATGGCCGTCATCGAGGCGATGTGGTGGCTGAACGACCACATCGCCGAGTGGCTTGGCGAAACGGGCGTGGCCGACACGCTCTCGCAGTCGGTCGACAACAACATAACCTCGCGGATGGGTCTCGATCTTCTCGATGTCGCTGACGCAATCCGACCTCATGCCGACGCCGTCTCATTCCTGCGGCAGTTTGACGGGAGTGCCCCCCTTTCGGATCTCGTAAAGGTCGACGGCGGCCCGGAAGCATTCGAAGCGATCGATGGCTACCTTGCCAAATATGGCATGCGCTGTGCGGGCGAGATCGACATCACCCGAACCCGCTGGCGGGAAAAGCCCGCGGTTCTCGTCCCGATGATCCTGGCCAACATCGACCGCTTCCAACGCGGTGAAGCCAAGCGGCGCTTCGATGCCGGTCTCGCCCGAGCGAAGGCTGCGGAGCAGGACCTTTTATCGCGCTTACGTGCCCTCTCGAATGGTGAGGCGAAGGCTGCGAAGACCAACGATGCAATCGATCGAATGCGGGCCTTCATCGGTTACCGCGAATACCCGAAATACGGGTGGGTCTGCCGCCTCGACCTTCATAAGCAAGCAATGCTGAGAGAGGCGCAGAAACTTGTCGATAGCGGAGTGCTGAACCGGACGAGCGATATCTTCTATCTCCGTTTTGACGAACTACGCGAGGTTGTCCGGACGGGGCAGGCCGATCATGATCTCATCCTTGCGCGCCGTGCCGAGTTTGCGGCTTACGAGCGGCTTGCTTCGCCGCGCGTGCTCACCTCGGACGGTGAAGCGCTTTTTGGCGACTTTAAACGTGATGACCTTCCCGCGAAAGCGCTTCCAGGGCTGCCTGTTTCGGCGGGGAGCGTCGAGGGGCGCGCCAGAATCATCCGCGACTTGGCCGCGGCCGATATTGAGGCCGGAGATATTCTCGTCACCGCCTATACCGATCCAAGCTGGACCCCGTTATTCGTAAGCATAGCCGGGCTGGTGACCGAAGCCGGTGGACAGATGAGCCATGGCGCTGTCATCGCGCGCGAATACGGCTTGCCCGCCGTCGTTGCGGTCCAGGATGCGACCCGGCGCATTCTGGACGGTCAGAGGATCCGCGTTGACGGGACGAATGGCGTGATCACCATACTGACATCCGCCTGAGCAGGCCGCAGACTTCCAACAGCGGTCCGGCAGCAGTGGGGGCTCACTTGGTGCGTACCTCAAGCGCGGCTGATGTCAGGCGACTCTGCTCATAAAGCCAATCGCAGAATTCTCGAGGCCCTGGCCTGACATCATCATTGCGGAAAAGCGCAAAGTGCCAGTCGGGACCGTCAAGCACGTGGTCGAAGGGCACCACCAATGCGCCCGATTTGACGAGGGGCTCGAAGAAGCCGAGCGGTACGAGCGCCACGCCTTCGCCCGCGCAGGCCGCATTCACATTCAGGTCATGGTTCGGATATTCCACGCGGGTGAAGTTCAACTCCGGCTGGACATTCCCTGTTGCGCTCAGAAACCATCTTTCCCAGTCCGGATGCGGCAACAGCGGCAGAGTTGCGAGCGTCTCGGGTATTAGAGGTTCCAGCAACGCCGCAAGCGATGGAGCCAGAAGCGGCGTCAACTGCACAGGAAACAACCGAAAGCCCTCCAGGCCCGGCCAGCTGCCGGCCCCGGTGCGAATAGCAACGTCGAAGTCTGACGGATCACGAATATCGGCCGAAACGTCGAGTTCGATTTCGCAGCGCTGATAGCTCGAAAGGCGCGGCGCGAGCCAGCGAGTTGCTAGCGTGGGAGGCGCGGTTACCCGCAGGGGAGGAGATGCCGCCTCGAAAGCGGCCAAGGCGGAGTGAATTTCATCCATACCGCGCCGCACGCCCTTTGCAAGGAGGATGGCTTTCGGCGTGGGCACCACGCGTGGTCCTCGCCGAATGAAGAGTGGTTCACCCAGTTCGTCCTCAAGTGTTCGAATGCGCAGGCTCACCGCGGCGGGGGTAAGAAACAAGCGTTCGGCCGCACGGGCAAAACTGCCGGAAACGACGCAGATCTCGAGGACTTTCAGAGATTCCAGTGAAGGGCGCATATGTAGTTTCGCTTGTGATGATAGCAAGTAATGCCCGTTTTTGCTCCGAGATTATAGCGAGTTTAATACTCGCCAGAAATGGAGGCGATCGCGCGTTCCATAAATGGGAGTCCCTGATGGAGCTGCAATCGCGTCCTCTATTTACTCTTTATCTCGAGCTTCATCCTACGATCGATATCGGGCCATGTCCCGCAGGCGTGCGCCGCATTTTTCCGGTATCGGGCGGCCACTTCGAAGGAGCGCGTCTGAAGGGCAAGGTCTCACCGTTGATCGGCTCGGATCTTCTTGTCACCCGCCAGGACGGAACATTTCAGCAAGATGTGCGGGTTCTGCTCGAGGCTCAAGATGGCGCCCATATTCTCATGACCTATCGTGGTGTTCGCCACGCGTCGGTCGAAGTTTCCGAGCGTTTGGGGCGCGGCGAATCTGTCGACCCTTCGGAATATTATCTACGAACGACGCCGTATTTCGAGACTGCCTCGCCCACATATGCGTGGATCAATGCGATCGTCTGCGTTGGAAAGGGCGGCCGCTTTCCAGGCGGCGTCAAATACGAGCTCTTCGAGATTCTCTGACGAACAGAAAAACGGTCGGGAGCGAGGTTTCTTCACGAGAATGGGATCTTTTGTTTCAAAGCTGGTTTGGCTGCGGAGACTTCCGATGTGCGTGCGATCGCGGTCAGGGCGTGTGTGGGTGAACCCGCTGATCTCAGCTTCCAGTGGATCTTTCGGCGATCGCGTAACGCCCTCCTCATGGACGCCGTGTTTTCACCGTCTGGGGCAATGACGGGCCATTGCGTCGCTTCCCTTCAAGAGCCCGTGCATCATAGCAATCACTCGCTTGAAAAAGAACAAGGTTGCCAAAACTGGCCGCCTTGTTCTTTTGGCTTGCAATCGGTCAAAGACCGACGCACGCCCCGGAAATTAGAACTCTTCCCAGGATGCGGCTGCCGCTGCGGTTGCCCCGGAACCACCGAATGCGCCGGCGATCTTGGAGCGCAGCGAGCGTGCCGGCGAGGCGGCAGGGCGGGATCGCTCCGTCGCAGCAGCCGGCCGCGCATGGCTGCGGCCGTTTTGCAGATCGAATTGTCCGAGCAGCTCGTTCAGGGCCGTCACTTCCTTGGCAAGGCTGTAGCTTGCGGCGGTGGATTCCTCGACCATGGCGGCATTCTGCTGCGTTCCCTGATCGATGCTGTTGACGGCCGTGCTGATCTCCTGCAGGCCGGTCGCCTGCTCGCGGGCGGCCTCGACGATTGCCCGCACGTTGCGGTCGATTTCTTCGACTTCCTTGACGATCTGCTGCAGCGATTGCCCTGTCTTGGTAACGAGATTGACGCCGCTGTCGACCTGCTGGCCCGATGTCGAAATCAGCGCCTTGATCTCCTTGGCGGCCGTGGCGGAGCGCTGCGCAAGCTCACGGACTTCCTGTGCGACGACGGCAAAGCCCTTGCCCGCTTCGCCCGCACGCGCTGCCTCGACGCCTGCATTGAGAGCAAGCAGGTTCGTCTGGAAGGCTATATCGTCGATGACGCCGATGATGTTGGAAATTTCGCCCGAGGATTTCGAGATCGCCTCCATTGCTGAAATCGCTTCCTGCATGACTTCGCCCGATTTTTCGGCGCCGATGCGCGCGCGTCCGACCAGCGAGCTTGCCTCCTCCGCGCGCCGGGTGGAATCCTTGACGGTCGTGGTGATCTCCTCGAGTGCGGCCGCCGTCTCCTCGACGGAGGCCGCCTGCTGCTCGGTGCGCTTGGAGAGATCATCGGCTGCAGACCGGATCTGGCTGGCACCGGCGGCAATGGCCTGACCTCCCTGGCCAACGGAGCGCAGCGTTTCCTCCAGCTTCGCCATCGAGGCATTGAAGTCCGCCCTCAGGCGGTCGAGGTGATCGACGAAGGGCTGTTCGATGCGATAGACCAGATTGCCGTTCGAAAGCTCGGCCAGACCGCTTGCAAGGCCATCGACGGCAAATTGCGTGTCCGCCGCATCCTTGGCTTTCTGTGCTTCGCGTTCAAGCCTTTCCCGTTCGGAGAGACTACGATTGGCGCTCGCCTCCTGTTCGAGTCTTATCCGCTCGATGGCATGGTCGCGGAAGATGGAGACGGCCGCAGCCATCTGACCGACTTCGTCTTTGCGCCCAATGCCGACGATCTGCTCATCGGTATTGCCGTCGGCGAGGGATACCATGCGCGTCCGCAGCCGTTCGATCGGGGCCGCGATGCCGCGCGTCGACACGAGAATGGCGATCGCAATGGCGGCGGCAAAGAGAACGCCAAGCGCGACCAGAGCATTTGTAATGGTGCTGCTCGCGTGTTCCGCCAGCATGTCACTCTTGTCATTGATGTTCTTATTGAACGTATCGAGCCACTGGCGAACCGAGACTACCTCGTCATCGATCATCGGATCCACCTGCTTCAAGAGCTTGGCGGCGGTGTCGTTGTCATCGATCAGACCGGCTTTTACGGCTTGATCCGTAAGGACGATGATATCATTGGCCCTCGAGGCCAGCTTTTCCACGGCATCCGCTTCAGCAGGAATCAACCGTTTAACGTTCGCGAAACGCTGCAGAAGAATTTGTTTATTCTCCTCATAGTCCTTCGAAAACTTCGCCGTCTCCGGATCCTTGGCTGAATATTGCAGGATCTGATAGGCATTGTAACTCATGGCAGTCAAGCGCTGGCTGGCCCTCGACATTTCCACCGCTGCCGCTTCATTCTTGGCAATGAAATTCGAGTAGGTGGCAACCGTGTCCCGATAGTGGTTCGATACGACAAGGACACCTGCGATCCCGATCAGACAGATCGGAATGATGAGGGAAAGCACCTTGGTGCGGATCTTGGCGTTCTGGAGAAATGACATGGTGGCTCATTGGTTTTTAGCGAGCTGGCAGCTGCCCACACGATGAAAATGGATATAGGCCGGCGATTGTCTGCTCTGGGGGTCGGAAACATCGCAGGTGAGGAGCATTCTGCTCGTCGCATTTGGCGCTGCAATGCCAATGAAGTCAGATATGTCTGAGAAAATAATTAACGATAACCAGAACTGCGCGATTTTTATTAAATAATTCAACGGCTTGGTCTGTAACTGCAAATTGCATGATTCAAAAATATCTGCCAATCAGTAGTAGATTCCTGGCTGCAAGGACGCGTATCTGTGTGCAACATACCGCGCAGAATGGCAGGCTTGCATAGAAATGCAGTCTTTGATTGCGGTCATTGCGCAAAGAAGCGAATAAACTGCAATCGCCGCCTTACATGAGCGCATGCATTATGATCTTCGATCCAAGGCCGCCTTGGCACGGCGTGATATACAAGCACGCCCGTCGCTCGGATTTTCCATATCCCAGCCTACATGCGATGCCCGGCGGCCCGCCTCCCTTGAATCAGGATCAATGTGGCTCGCCGCTATGAAAATCTGTGTTCCTTGCCGGTCAAAGGCGTGGCGAATAAAGCCTCGCCAATCTGGATCGGCCGATCGCCGTCGGTGCGTGCGACAAGCGATATCAGTTCGGGAACATCAAGATGAACGACCGTGTCGGCGCCGAGCCGCTCGATGTGGCGCACGCGCCCTTGCCATTTTCCTTCCGTTGCGGAAAGTGCGATATGTTCCGGCCGGATTCCGTAAGTCCGGCACCCCTCTCTGGCAGCGACTTCGCCGTCAAACAGGTTCATCTTCGGCGATCCGATGAAGCCCGCAACGAAAGGCGTGGCCGGGGTATGATAAAGACCCATCGGCGTTCCGATCTGTTCGATCCGGCCACCATTCAGCACGACGATCTTGTCTGCCATCGTCATCGCCTCGACCTGATCATGGGTGACATAGATCATCGTTGCCCCGAGCTTGGCATGAAGTTCGGTCAATTCCATCCGCATCTGCGACCGCAAGGATGCATCGAGATTGGAGAGGGGTTCGTCAAACAGGAAAACCTTTGGATTGCGAATGATCGCCCGGCCGATCGCAACACGTTGCCGTTGACCGCCGGATAGCGCCTTCGGCTTTCGATCCAGCAGATGCGACAGCTGGAGAATATCGGCAGTCTGCCGAACCTTTTCCTGAATCTCAGCCTTGGGGCGCTTGGCGAGCGAAAGACCGAAGCCGATGTTTTCGCTGACCGTCAGATGCGGATAGAGCGCGTAGGACTGAAACACCATCGCGATGCCGCGCTCCGAAGGCTCGGCGTCCGTCACGTCCTTGCCGTCGATGGAGATCCTGCCCGAGGTCGAGGTTTCCAATCCCGCGATCATGCGCAGAAGGGTGGATTTTCCGCAGCCGGAGGGGCCGACGAAGACACAGAATTCCCCAGCTTCGACGGTCAGATCGACACCATTCATCACGGTCAAACTGCCGAAGTCCTTGCGGATATTTTGAAGAACGACACTTGTCATGGCTCATCCCTTTACTGCGCCGGCCGTCATGCCTGCCACGATCTGCCTATTGAAGAACACGAAGACGATGAGCGGCGGGATCGTCACCAATAGAATATTCATGAACAGAAGATTGTACTGCGTTTGAAACTGTCCCTGGAAATTATAGAGTGTCAGCTGCACTGTTACGTTTTCTCTGCCCGGCAGGTAATAAAGAGGGTTCGTGAAGTCGTTGAAGATGGCGATCGACTGCACGACGATGATGGTCACGGTCACCGGCTTCAGCAATGGCAGCACGACGCGAAAGAAGATCTGCAGCGGCTTTGCTCCATCGATGATTGCCGCTTCGTCGAGATCTCGCGGGATTGTTGCGATGAAGCTACGGAACATGAGGACGGTAAAGCCAAGGCCATAGGCAACCTGAATAAGTATCATTCCCGAGATGGACTTGAACAGGCCGATCGACTGTAAAACCCAGATGGTCGGTACAACGGCAGGGGGAATCATGAGACCGGCGAGAACACAGCCGTATATGATTCTATTCCAGCCGGATGGACGACGCTGCAAGATATAGCCGACCATGGCACCAAGCAGAACGAGGAGTGAAACGGCGGCGACAGTGATGATGGTCGAATTGAAATATGCCAGAAGAAGCATATAATTGCGGGTTTGAATAACCTCGATGAAATTCTGCAGCAGGCGCCATTCCTGAGGCAGGGTAAAAGTCAATGACGCGGCATCCTGCTTTGTCTTGGCAGCGGTTATGATGATGAACAGGAAGGGCAAGACGAATATCAAGCCACAGGCAACCAGGGACGCTATGCCGATATAAAGCTGACGGCGGGTCAAAGATCCACCTCCTTGCGGTTAAACCAGGCTGTTATCGGTAGAATGATCGCACCGATGAGGACGAACAGGATGACATTGCCGGCTGTCGACAGGCCATAAAATCCGGCCTGGTACTGTTTGTAGATAACGCTTGCCAGCACATCCGACGAGAAACCAGGCCCGCCGCGCGTCATTGCCCAGATGAGGTCGAAGCTGCGCAGCCCACCGATCAACGATAAGGTCACGACGGTAATTGTTGCCGGTTTCACCAGTGGAACGGTGACACGGAAAAACATCTGGCGGCGTGTCGCACCGTCGATCCTGGCGGCTTCATAATAGTCGGGGCTGATCGAGGCGAGACCGGCGATATAGATGACGGTTGCGAGACCAATGCCCTTCCAGAGATCGACGAAGACAATCGAATAGAGCGCCAGTGCGGGATCCGTCAGCCAGCCTGGTCCGTGAATGCCCATGGCAGCGAGCGTGACGTTGATCAGGCCGCGGGTCGGATGCATCAATACGGAAAACGTGATGCCGACGCCGATCGTCGATACGAGAACCGGAAAGAAGATCACGGTGCGCAGCAGACCCTGCGCCCATATGCCCGAAGTCAAAAGAACCGCCAGCAGCAGACCCAGGATCGTCTTTGTAGCGGAGGTCGTCACCGCATAGATGATCGTATTGATCAGGCCCTGGATCAGAAATGGTTCCTGGAAGAACTGGCGATAATTGTCCAGGCCGATGAACTGGGTGGTAAAGAGATCCCAGCGTGTCAGGCTGAACCAAAAAGAGGCGGCAGTCGGCAGCAGAAAGAGAACTGTGAATATCACGGCTGCCGGCAGGACGAACCAATAGGGATAGGGTGATTTCCGTGTGGCCATAGAGCTACCTTGGACCCCTACCCGGACTAATGCCGGGCAGGGGATTGGCTGGGAGGTTACCAGTTGGGCAGCCCAAGTTGTTTGGCCTGCTTTTCGACATCCTGATCATAGAGCGCCGCGGCGTCCTTCGCGGAGCGAATTCCGGTCCCGACTTCGACGGTGATTTGCTCCAGGGCTGGCCCTTTGACCGGTGATAGAAACTCCAATGCCGGGGTCGCATGCCCCTCCGTTTCGAAATAGGGCAACATGTCGGAAACGACGGGCGGAATATCCTTCGGCAACTCGCATCCCCTGACGAGATAGGGGCCGGAGGAAACTACTTTAGCCATCAGGTCGCAGGCTTCCTTGGAGCCGACCCAGTCGACAAACTTCTTGGCCTCTTCGACATGTTCTGATTTCGCGGAGACATAGAGTGCGGCAGGCATCCAGACGGTGAGACCGTTCTTGGCCGCATCTGCTCCGGGGAGTGCAAAGAAGCCGAGGTCTTTCAGATTGTCTGGAAAATTCTGCTGTATGTTTCCAATGCCGAAAGTGAGGTTTGGATAGTGCGCGGCCTCGCCCGTGGCGACCATGCGCATGCCGTCGTCGAAGGTTGCCGCGCCGAAATCGGCGTTGAAAAATCCGCCTTTTGCGACCTCTTCCAGATGTTCGAACCCCCGCAAGGCAGCGGGCGTATCGGCGTATTTCTGCTTGTTGGCGGTGTAGTTGGCGGCAAAATCCGGGATCTCCGCCTGAACATTGTGGAAATCGGCGAGCACGAAAAGCTGCGACGTCCAGGTCGTGCCGTAGGTTTGCGCGATCGCCACCTTGCCGGCCGCCTTGATCTTCTGGTTGTTGGCCATGAAATCCGCCCAGGTCTTGGGCGGAGTAAGGCCGAGCTCGGCATAGATCTTGCGATTGTAGAAGATTCCGCCTCCCATGGCCGGGCCGAACGGGATGCCGCGAACGTGGCCATCCGGGCCCGTGACGACCCTCTTGAAACTATCGAGAATTCCGGCTTCGGAGGCGAGGTCGCTGAGGTCAGCCATTGTTCGCTCCGGCTTCAAGGCCTGGAACAGCGAGCCGGCGTTGTATTGAAAAATATCGGCCATTTCGCCGGTTGCAAGGCGTGTCTTGATGATGTTGTCGCCTTCCGATCCGCCGGCACGCTGTTCGACATCGAAGCTCACATCCGGATGCTTTTCCATATAGGCCTTGGAGACGGCATCGAATGACGCGATGGATTCGGGATTGGTGTCAATCAGGACGCTGAGCGTCACGTCGGCATGTGCGACGCCCGCCGTCAGCGACATTGAAATTGCCGCGAGGACGCACTTCATCATTCTCATAGTCATTTCCTCCTCCTGAAGACCGGAATGAATTGAGCTGCCTGCTTGCGGGATGAGATGCCGCAAGCTGTATCAGATGGCAAAGCTGATCGTATGTTCCCCCTTGCTCAGTTTGAGTTGCCTGCTTGGTTCGATCTCGGCGCCATCCACCTTTAACGATTTTCGATTTTCTCCCACTGCCAGGCGGGCCGTTGTACCTTCCGGCAGCAACAGACGGCATGTGACGGTTTCTCCCTTCACCGCCCATGCGGTCTCTATGCGGCCGAACCGTGTGTCATGCCAGGCCGAGACCGGCGATAGTGCCGGCAGGATGGCAGGGTCGAATGAGATTTCTTCGAAGCCCGGCGCGTCCTCCAGCGGCTTGATTCCGGCCACATCCTCAAAGAGCCATTGGCAAACGGCTCCATAGGCATAGTGATTGTAGCTGTTCATGTCCGGATCGTAGATCGTTCCGTCCTCGGCAAGCGCGTCCCATCGTTCCCATATCGATGTCGCACCTTGATCAACCTGGTATAGCCAGCCCGGCACCTTGCGATTGAGGAACATCTTTTCGGCGAGATCATCCATGCCGAGCCGCGTGAGAGCCGGAAGCAGTGCAGGGGTTCCTATGAAGCCTGTGCCGATGACGCCGTCGGTTTCTTCGGCCACGCGCCGGAAATAGGCACGGGCGGCCTCTTCATGCTCCGGCGGGACAAGGCCATATAGGAAGGCCAGCGCCCATGATGTCTGATCGTTATGTGCGATGCGGCCGGACGGTGTAAAGAACTCCGCCTTGAAGGCGCCTCGGATCTCCTCTCTCCGGATCTCCAGACGTTCAGCCGCCTGATCTTCTCCGAGTATGCGGGCGATCTTTGCCGTCAACTGGGTAGAAATGAAATGATAGAGGGTCGCTGCGCAATCATCGGCGACCGTAGGCCGCGGCTTACGATTGTCGCCAACGGGCTGCAGCCAGTCGCCGAAGGTGAAGCCATTCGCTCCCCAAACGGCGGGGGGCCGAATGATCGGTCCGTTGGAAATGCCCCATAAATAGTCGAGCCAGCGCTGCATGGCCGGGAAGCATTCCCTAAGCACGGCGGTATCGCCATAGTGGAGGTAAAGCTGCCAGGGGATGATGACGATGGCGTCTCCCCAGCCGGTCGATCCCGCCCAGTCGCCTCGGCTATCGATCGGGTGAAGCCGTGTCGGGTCCGGCGAGAAATGCGGGATTGCCCCATTGGCACGCTGATCATGCATGACATCGCGGAGGAATTTCCGCAGGAAGGATTGGCTGTCTGCCAGCCAGCACGCCGTCCCGGCGAAGACCTGCGCATCGCCGGTCCAGCCCAATCGTTCATCGCGCTGCGGGCAGTCTGTCGGCACCTCTATGAAGTTGGAGCGCTGCGACCAGATGGTATTTTCGACAAGGCGGTTGACCGCCGCGACGCCGCAGTTGAAACCGCCGGCCGCCACGGGAACGGATGATATCGGAACCATGGCGATGCCGACCAGTTCTGCCTGGCCGGTGATGTGGACGCGCGCATAGCGGAAGCCCATAAAGGTGAAGAGCGGCGCATAGACCTCTTCTCCTTCGCCGGCGAGCGTATAGATCAGCTCGGCACGCGCGCTGCGATAGTTGCGATTGTCGAAAAATCGCCCTGGGCCGAGCACTTCGGAATGTTCGATGCGGAGCTTGGCACCTTTCTCACCTTTCACGCGGATGCGGATATAGGCGCCGGCATTCTGGCCGAAATCATAGACGTTGCTGCCGCCGTCTTCGATCCAGCTGTCGATCGGTGTGTGCTCGGGGAGTTCCTTGACGGCGCCCGTCTCGTGCGGAACGAGCAATCCCTTGTCAAACGCGAGAACGTCGACGCCATGGCTGTCCTGCGGCGTGATGCGGGCGTCGTAATCCTCTCCATAATAGATGCCGTTGCGGGTGACCGGCGTGAAACCGCTCTTCCAGCTGTCGTCGGTCTTCAAAAGCAGCTCGCCGTCGGCATTCAGCTCCGCAATTGCCGCCGCCCGTTGGCCCCAGCAATTGAAGACCGGGTTAAGTGCCCACATCAGCTGGCTGCGGTACCATCCATCCCCGAGCCAGATCTCGATGCGGTTTTCGCCGGCGCGCAGATGCTCGGTAACGTCGTAGGTCTGGTAGGCGATCCGGTCATCGTAGCAGGTCCAGCCCGGCGTGAGCAGATCTTCGCCCACGCGCCTGCCGTTGATGAAGGCACGATAGAGCCCCAGCGCGGAAATGCGCAGCGTCGCTTCGGTTGGCAGTTTTTCCAGCGTGAATTGTCGGGAGACGAATGTCCCTGCGGTTCCCTGGCCGGCATCGCACGCCGGCGCGATCATCGATGCAGCAAATTGGAGTGCGGAATCGACACGGGTCTTGGCCACGGCGGCGCCGTGGTCTGAGCGAATTGTCATTGCATGTCTCCTCAGCCGCCTGTCCTCCGGCGGGATACGATTTTGTGTATCGTTCTATGTATATCATTCTACACAATCGATTGCGGCGCAAGACTTTTGTGCCTATAATTTGCCCGGATCGGGGATTGAAACAGTTTATGACGAAAAATCAGATCGTTAACGCGGCGCAGGAGAGGGTGACCATCCGGCATGTGGCAGAAGATGCAGGTGTGTCTGTTGCAGCGGTATCGAAAGTCTTGCGCAATGCTTACGGCGTCAGCGACAGCCTGAGAGGCAGGGTCGAAGCCTCGATCGAAAAGCTTCGCTATCGTCCATCGGTTGCCGCGCGAGCGATGCGTGGGCGGACGCAGACCGTTGGTGTTTTGGTGATCGAGCTATCGAACCCGTTCCTTCCGGGCGTCATCGAAGAGGCCAATGCCGCCTTATCGGAAAATGGCTTCAAGGCGTTGATCGGCATTGGGCGTTCCGCGAGCTCGATCGAAGCGTCAATGATCGAATCGATGATCGACAACCGGATGGATGGGGTCGTGATCATCGCCCCGCGCATATCCGGCAAGGTTTTGGAGCGCTATGCGCGGCAGATTCCGATCGTGGTCATCGCGCATCACGAGCCGCATGCCGAAACCTATGACACCGTCAATTCGGACGATCGGCGAGGCGGATATCTGGCTGTCGAGGCCGCCCTGCATGCAGGCTATCGGGATATCGCCATGCTGAGCTATGATCTCCTGGATTCGCCGGCGACCATCGTTGCCGTACAGCGCGAAGAGGGCTACCTCGATGCCATGAAGCATGCCGGGCTCAAGGGACGCATCATCCGGCTGCCGCCGGTCGCTGTCGATCGCGAGCGGGCGATCCGGAATTTCCTCGATTCAAAGGACCGGCCGCGCGCAGTTTTTGTATGGTCCGATCTCGATGCTGTCCCTTTGCTCAATGCGGCGCGGACAAGCGCAATTCGCGTGCCTGAAGATCTTGCGATCATCGGCTACGACAACTCTCCGATGGCCGCCATACCGCTTGTCGGCCTGACGAGCGTCGATCAAAATCAGATGCAGCTCGGGCGGACGGCTGCGGAGGTGTTGCTCAGCAGGATCGATGGCCGGCATGACGCCAGACATTTGCTGATCGAACCCCGCGTGGAAATGCGCGGCAGCATTTGACGCGTAATCCGGACAAAAAGGCGGAACGACGGGCCTGGCCGCGTCCGGCTCCTCTGTCTCGGCATGGGCACAGCCGAATTTTCGCTCCAGCCGGATAGCTGGTTTGTTGCGGTGGCGAAAAAGCATTGCGAAGTGTCAGAAGATGCAAGGCACGCGGTTCGCAGGAAAACATCCCACTGAAATGAGCCCATGCGGTCAGCGCTCTTCGGCGGTCTCCGAGTACAGGTTTGGCCGCGAGGCGAGGAAGTCGATGAAGGTTCGAACCTTTGCGGAAAGGTACTTCCTGCTGGGATAGACCGCATGCAGCGTGGCATCGAATGTCACGGCTTTCGGCAGCACCATCTCCAATCGGCCATCGGAGACATCGTTTTGCGTCATCCACATCGGCAGGAAAACCAGCCCCATGCCCTCAAGCGCTGCCAGATGCAGCATGATCTCGTTTTCGCTTTGCATGACGGGACGGAAGTTCACGGTCTGAGTCCCATCCTGCCCGGCGACGGCTATGCTGCCATTCGCGTTCATGCCGCTATAGGCCAGCAGTGCGTGACCATTGAGATCAGCGAGCTCGCTCGGACGGCCTGTGCGGGACAGATAGGCCGGAGATCCGACAAGGTGAAAAGCAACGCGCGTCAACGGTCGGGCGATGAGATTGGGATCGAGCCGCTCGGGGGAGGTCGCCCGCAGGGCGAGGTCGAAGCCCTCATCAACCAGATTGACGATCCGACCGCTGAGATCCATGTCGAAGCGCACGTCGGGATAGCGCTGGTGGTATTCGGCGATCATCCGGGCGACGAGCGTGTTCGCTGCCCATACCGGTGCGCTGAGCCGCAAAGTTCCGCGCGGCATGACCGTGACGTTGCTGACGGCCGCTTCCACCTCGTCCAGTCCATCGAGCATCTGCCGGGCTTGATCGAAATAGAGCATGCCGCTTTCCGTCATGCTGACATGCCGGCTGGTTCGATTCAGCAGCCGGGTTCCCAGCCGGTTCTCAAGGTGCATCACATGTTTGCTCGCCATTGCCGGCGAGAGGCCAAGCCGATCTGCCGCCGCTGTAAAGCTCTTGAACTCCGCCACTGCGCAAAAGACCCGCAAGCTCGTTAGCGTATCCATGGATCATCAACTCACAGGAAATGTTTCTTCAATATAAGCTGTATTGATCAATAAATGAGAAAAGTTAGTTTGGCCAGATACACGACCGGCCTCCATCATTCTCTCCGGTCTCGAGTTGGATGATGGGTGCCCCGCGACAAGGATGAACACGTGAACAAGCTTCGTCTTCCGACCTACTTCATCAGTCACGGCGGTGGCCCCTGGCCCTACATGAGCGGTGAATTCCGCAATAATTTCGACAAGCTCGAGCAGTCTCTGATCGAGATGCGTGCCGAGCTGGGGAATACGGTCCGGGCGATCCTGGTTGTCTCGGGCCATTGGGAAGAGAAGGGCTTTTCCATATCCTCAGGAGCCCATCCTGGGATGGTCTACGACTATCATGGCTTTCCGGAGTATCTCTATCATATCAAATACGGCGCTCCGGGCGAACCCGAGCTTGCCAAGCGGGTACAGGCTTTGCTGCATGCGCGCGGGATCGAGGCAGGGCTCGATCCGACCCGCGGCTTCGACCACGGGACGTTCAGCATTCTGAAACCACTTTATCCGGAGGAAAGCGTTCCGGTCGTTCAGATGTCTCTGGATGCCGGCTACGATCCGGCCTTGCATCTCGAGGTTGGGCGTGCGCTGGCGCCGCTGCGCGGCGAGGGCGTGCTGATCATCGGAAGCGGTCTCAGCTATCACAATCTGCCTGCCATGCGCGGGAAGGAGGGCTACGAGCCGTCCCGTCAGTTCGACGCCTGGCTCCAGCAGACGCTGATCCACTCATCACCCAAAGAGCGCGCAAAGCTTTTGCTCGAATGGGAACGGGCCCCTTCGGCCCGCGCAGCGCATCCGCGCGAGGATCATCTCATTCCGTTGATGGTGGCCGTGGGTGCCGCAAGCGACGAGCCCGGCGCCGTCACCTACCATCAGACTGATTTCGCCGGCGGGCTGACGGCATCCAGCTTCCGTTTCGGCGACGCGCCCTCAAGCCGATGATGGCGCTCTGGAAGGAAAATTTCGAACTCAAAGGCACAGCCGCCTGATGATCTGGCGGCCATTCAGGAGAAATACCATGTTGAATACCACGAAATGGACCCCTCATGTTCTTGCGATCCTGCGGATCGTGACCGCATTGCTGTTCCTCGAACATGCGACCATGAAATTCTTCCAGTTCCCGGCAGCGATTCCGGGCGTGACCTATCCATTGCCGGCCATCATGCTTGCTGCCGGCGCAATCGAGATCGTCACCGGATTGCTGATGACCGTCGGCCTCTTCACGCGCATCGCCGCTTTCGTCGCTTCGGGCGAAATGGCGGCCGCCTACTGGATGGCGCATGCTCCGCAGGGCTTCTGGCCGGCACTCAATATGGGTGAGGCAGCGATCATGTTCTGTTTCATCTTCTTGTTTATCGCCTTTGCCGGTGCCGGTAGCTGGGCTTTGGACAATATCCTGCGTCCGTCTTCGAAGCAGATGTCGCTGACTGAGGGCGCATAAGGCACACGCGCTCTCGTGTTGAGACGAGAGCGCGTCGCTAAGGTCGAGCCCTGACAACTGGTAAAGCCGTAGCTGCCGATAAGACTGGGCCTTCGTTCCGAGCGTTGTCGCCGTTCCGCGGCAGCGCCGACTTGCGTGAGATCAGTTGGGGCGGTCAGCGACGCGTTGAGCAGGCCATATTGTGGCTTGCCGCCCCGGTTTATACCGAGCTTTGTTACTAAGCCGATTCCCGCAGCATGAGGTCAGCGGACAATAGAAATCGCGCAGGCGAGGTTTCTTCGACTCGATCCTCGCTCTCGTCATTGTCGCCGAGCATGCTGAGAAGCATATCAACTGCCCGCCTGCCGATTTCGCTGACATTCTGCGCGACCGTCGTGATCGGCGGACAGGCGTATCGCGACAGGGGATGATCGTCATGCCCGGCAATGCGGATGTCGGACGTCGCGCCATGTCCAACTTTGAGGCCTATCTTGTAGGCAGCGGCGATCGCACCGAATGCAATTCGGTCGTTTGCGCAAAGGATGGTTTTCGTCGGCAATCGTTTCAGGTCGACGAGGCGCGTCATCTCGTCGAATCCGAACCTTTCGAAATCCCACGTTCGGATTTTTGTCAAAGGCAGGATGTGCGGTGTCAAAGCGAACCGCGTCATCGCGTTGACATAGGCGGCTTCGCGCGTACGCGCGTTCGTGTTCACATCGGGCATGCCGAGATAGCTCGGAGGCTCGCCTGAACGGCATAGATAATCGACGATCAGTCCAAAACTTTGCTGGTTATCGGTACCGACGAAAGCGGACGTGTCATCCAATGGCGAATCCACATAAACAAGCGGAACGCTTCTGCCGTATTCCGCCAGAGTTTGCTGGTGGGATTCCACGCCGAGCGGTGCGATGATCGCGCCGGCCACGTTCAACGATTTGAGGGTGCGGATCGCCCTGTCTTCAAGGTCGGGCTGCCCATCCGTCGACAAGACAAGCGGAAAGAACCCCGCCTCTGTCGCCAGCGCTTCGATCCTTCGGGTGAGCGCCATATAAAACTGGTCGACCGAGTTTGGAATCACGATCCCGACGATATTGGTCCGGCGCCGATTGAGGTTGACCGCAAAGAGGTTTGGCCGAAATCCCGATTTCTTGAGCGCAACTTCGATAGTCTCGCGCGTTTTCTTTCGGACTGAATTCGGATCGTTGAAGTATTTGGAGACCGTGGGGCGAGAAAGGCCGACAAATTCCGAAAAGTCCTCCATTGTCTTGATCGGTTTCGGCACGATGTTGTCTCCAGACTCTATAGAAAAGTGTCTATCCGACTCTTTATCGAGGGAAAAGAGAGTTCCTCCGCCAGGGAGGAACCGAGGTTATTCCGCGACAAATTGCACCTTCATCGTGGGCGTAGCGCCGCTCTTGGTGAAAAAGGGCAATACCTCCTTGAGCGGAAGCCGATGGGAGATCAGGCGTGCCATCGTGCCGTTGTCTTTGCGAAGCAAATCAAGGGCAGCAGGCAGGTTCTGATTCAATGAGTGCGAGCCGGCAATCGTCAACTGACGCCGGAAGATGTCGAAGGGCGATATCGAGACCCGGACACCCGGCGCGCACACGCCGAACACCAAGATCGCACCGCCGTCCTGTGCAAATTCCGGCATGTTCTCCACGACGGTTGAAACACCCGTCGCATCGGCAACAAGATCGAAAGATCGTTTACGGCCTTCGAGTTCAGGGGACGCAGGGTGCAGGGCCTCCAATCCCAGCTCGCTGGCAAAGCTCAGACGGCTTTCATCGATATCGGCAACGACGACGTCGCTGACGCCCTGCGCCCTGATCGACAGGGCAAGCAGAAGCCCGATCGGACCGCCGCCGAATATCAGAGCGTTTTCCGCGCGCCGTACTCCGGTTGTCAGGCCGATATTGCCGAGCCCGTTGAGGACGCAGGCGAGCGGCTCGGCCAAAGCCGCGACATCGAATGAAAGATCGCCGATATCGTGCAGATGAGACACCCTGACGATGCTGTATTCGGCAAAGCCGCCATCTTGCGTGACGCCGTAAGCCTCCAGCTTTTTGCAAAGATTTGTCAGTCCCTTGCGGCACAGACTACAGGTGCCGCAGGGCAGGTTGGGGTCGACGGCGACCCTCGCACTCGGCCGCAAGCCCGTGACGTCTTCGGCGACCGCCTCGACCAGGCCTGCATATTCATGGCCGGGTATCAGCGGAAAGCGCCCTTCGCCGTAGCGGCCGTGGAGAACGTCGATATCCGTGTGGCAAAGTCCGCCAGCCTTCACGCGGATGAGGGCATGTCCCGGCGCCAAAACGGGCAACGGCATATCGGCCAGTCCCGCGACGCCCTTTTCCGTGAAGCATATTGCTTTCATGTCGGATCCCTCAGCTCATCCAGTTGCCGCCATCGACATTGTAGGTCTGTGCGAGAATGTAATCGCTGTCCGAGGATGCAAGAAACACTGCAAGACCCTTGATATCGTCGGGCGTTGCGAACCGTCCGATCGGAACGGACTTGGCGACGGCAGCTTTCTTCTCGCCCGGCTTCAGGCCTTCCCATTTCGCGAAATGGGCATCGACGATATCCCAGTGCTCGCCATCGACCACGCCAGGTGCAATGGCGTTTACGTTGATGCCGTATTTCACCAGGCCCAAGGCGGCCGATTGCGTTGCCGAAATGATGGCTGCCTTGGATGCGCAATAGAGCAGCACCAATGCTTCCCCGCGCCGCCCGGCCTGGCTTGCCATATTGATGATCTTGCCGCCGCGGCCGCGGCCAATCATGACATTCGAAACGGCCTTCATCATGAAGAGAGGACCCTTCAGATTGATCGAAAAGACCTTCTCGTAGCTGGCCTCGGTGATCTCGTTGATGGGAGCCATGTCGAAGATGGCGGCATTGTTCACCAGAATGTCGATACCGCCATAGGCCTGGTCGATCTCCTTGACGACAGCGTCGATGGCATGGAGATCGGTGACGTCGAGTTTCATCGCCTTTGCGTTCGGCCCGAGGTTTCTGGCCGCCTCGGATGCTCTTTCGATATTGATATCGACGATGACGACTTTCGCGCCTTCCTTGATATAGGCCTCCGCAAAGCCAAGCCCGATACCACGCGCACCGCCTGTAATGAGTGCGATCTTGTCTTTCAGCTTCATGATATTCCTCCCTGACAGAGCTTGCGCCTAATGCGCAACGTTGGTGGTGATATAGGGGCTTCGAACCTGTGCAGCGCGATGCCGTTTCATTGAAAAGATGGCCGTCTCCGCCGAATGAATTCACGCGAAATCGTTGTCATCGAAAACCTCTTCGCCGTGCCTCGGGCGCCGGACGACAGCGATCGGAGGACGCGACTGGGAAGGAAGGCAAGCCGGAATCCCGACAGCCGACGCTGCCGGAACCCTCCGGGAGGAGGCCCGCGGTCGCGACACCGCGGGCGAGCCGGCTACCTCACTTGGGGTAGCCGGCCTTCTTCATCTCGCGCTCGACCTGCTTCTGGGCATTGTCGAGAGCGGCATTGACGGTTTGCTGGCCCGCAAGCGCCGACGCGATCTGTTGACCGACGATCGTTCCGATCCCCTGGAATTCCGGGATCGCGACAAACTGGACGCCGGTGTAGGGAACCGGATCCTTGGTCGGATGTGCCGGGTCGGCGGATAGGATGGCCTTCTCGACGGTGGCGGCAAATGGCGCAGCCTTCTGATATTCAGGCAGGTCGTAGGTGGATTTGCGAGTGCCGGGCGGAACGGCAACCCAGCCCTCCTTCTCGCCGACCATCTTCACATATTGCTTGGAAGTGGCCCACTTGATGAAGGATTTTGCCGCCTCTTCCTTGGTGGAAGAGGTTGGTATCGCGAGGTTCCACGACCATGACCAGCTCGATCCGTTCGGGGTCACGTTGACCGGAGCGCGCGTGAAGGCGATCTTGTCGGCCACCTGGCTCTGCTTGGGATCATAGACGCGACCGGCTGCGGAAGTAGCGTCGATCCACATGGCGCAATGACCGGTCGAGAACAGGGCCTGGTTCTCGTTGAAGCCGTTTGAAGTCACGCCGGGAGGGCCGTCCTTCTTCATGAGGTCGACGTAATCGCTGATGGCCTTCTTCCACGGTTCGGAGTTGATCTGCGGCTTCCAGTGCATGTCGAACCAGCGGCCGCCATAGGTGTTGATCATGGTTCCGAGGAAAGCCATGTTCTCGCCCCAGCCCGGCTTGCCGCGTAGGCAAAGGCCATATTGCCCCTTGGACTTGTCGGTGAGCTTGTCCGCAAACTCCTTGATCTGATCATAGGTTGGCTGATCGGGCATCTTGAGACCCGCAGCGTCGAACAGGTCCTTGCGATAGAGGGTAAACGAGCTTTCGGTGTAGAACGGTATGGCATAGAGCTTGCCGTCGACAGTCAGGCCGGATTTGATGGGCGCAAGCAGGTCACCATAGTCATAATCATCGCCGAGATCGTCGATCGGCTGAAGCCAACCCTTCTTGCCCCAGATCGGCGCCTCATAGCCGCCGATGGTCATGATGTCGTATTGGCCGCCCTTCGTCGCGATGTCCGTCGTCAGCTTCTGGCGGAGCACGTTTTCTTCGAGAACGACCCAGTTGAGCTTGTTGCCCGTCTGCTTTTCCCACTCGGGAGAAAGCTTTTGCATGATGATCATATCGCCATTGTTGACGGTGGCGATGGTCAATTCCTCAGCCTGAGCCAAACCTGCGGCCAGCGTGCAGCCGGCCGCCGAAGACAGCATTACAGCAAGAATCCTCTTCATCGTCTCGCTCCTCCTTACGAGCGTTGGCGCACAAGATTACGTGCGTAAATATTAAATTCTCCAGCGTCGGCTCAGAGTCAATCGATAATTATTGACAGAAGATGATGCGCTTTGGCGATATATCACTAAACAATTGAAAATAAAACATATTATCCTCAATTTCATATCGATGTGCCTGTTGGCGATTAAAATACGCACTTTCAAAAAAATTTTCATGCGTAAACTTATGATTGACGCGAGCCTTTGGAAGACGTACCTGCTCAATGCAGCAGGGAGGATGAGCACGATGACGGTTCACAATGGGCGCATAGCCCCGGAAAGCTTCGGCCCGACGATCACGGTCGGGGAGATACTCGTCGAGATCATGGCGAGCACCACCGGGTCCGGATTCAAGGAGCCTCAGGCGCTCATCGGCCCGTTTCCGAGTGGCGCACCGGCAATATTCATCGATCAGGTCGCTCGCCTCGGCGGCGCGGCAGGCATCATCGCAACGGTAGGGGCCGACGATTTCGGCACTATGAACATAGAACGCCTCACGCAGGACGGCGTGGACACGTCGGCCATATCCATCTCGCCCGATCGACCGACCGGAAGTGCGTTCGTCCGCTATCGCGACGACGGATCGAGGGACTTCATATTCAACATCATGCACTCGGCGGCGGGCTCGATAACCCTGAGCCCTCCGGCAGAAACCTTGATTGCGAAGGCCGGACACCTGCATGTGATGGGATCCGCCTTTGCAATTCCAGGAGCAGATAAGGTTATCGATGCCGCCATCAGTTCGGTTCGTTCCCGCGGCGGATCGGTTTCATTCGACCCGAACGTCCGCAAGGAACTCCTCGGGTCGGGAAATTTCCGGCGCCAGTTCGAAACCATGATCCAGAACGTGGATCTTCTGTTGCCGTCCGGCGAAGAGCTTTTTGTGGCCGCGGGAACGGACGGGGAGGCCGCGGCCATCAGGGCGCTACAGGCCCGTGGTGTCGGCGAAATTGTATTGAAACGCGGCGAGAAGGGAGCGACCTTCTTCGGGGCCTCGGACGCGAGATATGATTTCCACGGGTTCGAAGTGAACGAAGTCGATCCAACCGGCGCAGGAGATGCCTTTGGCGCGACTTATTTGACGTCGCGCCGGCAAGGCCTTGGCCCGGAAGTCTCCTTGGAGCGGGCCGCGGCGGCCGGGGCCTATAACGTGACCCGGATGGGCCCTATGACCGGTCTGCCCGACATCGCACAGCTTGACTTTTTCCTGTCCACCAATCCACGGAGAGCGGCATGAACCTCTTCCTCAAAAGCCTTGCAGATGCGCGCCGCGCGGGCAAGCCGGTCGGAATTACGTCGGTGTGCTCGGCGCACCCGCTCGTGCTTGAAGCGACGATGTCGCTGGCTCGGCGGGAGGGCGGTCCCGTCCTGATAGAGGCTACGTGCAACCAGGTTAACCAGTTCGGCGGCTATACCGGAAAAACGCCGGCGGATTTCGCCGGAGATGTTCTCGCGCTCGCCGAGGCCAACGGGGTGGCGACTTCCGACGTCATCCTCGGTGGCGATCATCTCGGACCAAATCCCTGGCGGCGAGAGAGCGCCTCCGCGGCGATGGCCAAAGCCGAGGTCATGGTTGCGGAATATGTGAAAGCGGGCTTCACCAAAATCCATCTCGACGCTTCCATGGCATGCGCCGATGACCCATCCGCCCTCGACGATGCGATCGTGGCTCAAAGGGCGGCAAGGCTTGCCAAAATTGCCGAACAGGCTGCGCGGGAAGTGGGCACCAAGCCGCTCTACGTGCTGGGGACGGAAGTCCCGGTGCCGGGAGGCGCGGACCACGCGCTCGACGTCGTCGAGCCGACCGGGGCGGAAGCCGCCAGGGCCACCATCGAGATCCATCGCGAGATTTTCGCAAGAGAGGGGCTGGCGGAGGCATTCGACAGATGCATTGCCTTCGTCGTTCAGCCGGGCGTAGAGTTCGGCAATGAAAACGTGGTTAGCTACAGACCTGAACTCGCAAGCAAACTGACCAGCGTGCTCGATCATGAAGTGGGTCTGGTTTTCGAAGCGCATTCGACAGACTACCAGTCGGAAGGTGCGCTGACCGCGCTGGTGCGCGATGGATTTCCAATTCTGAAGGTTGGGCCTGGATTGACGTTCGCGTTGCGAGAAGGCCTCTTCGCGCTCGACTTGATCGCAACGGAACTTGACCGGGATTATGACCGTAATCTTGCCGTCACCATGGAGCGCCTAATGCTGAAGCATACAGGCGACTGGGCGGGACATTACCACGGCAGCGACGAGGCTATCCGGCTTCAACTTCGCTACAGCTACAGTGACAGAATCCGTTATTATTGGGGTTATCCGGAAGCTGTCGGCGCCGTTCAAAAGCTCACCGATACACTCAATGGCCGCGAAATCCCGCCGACGCTGGCAAGCCAGTTCCTGGGGCGGATGGCAGACAGGATCGGCGCGAAGAACAGTGTAGGCAGGATCGTCAAGACGTTTGTCGGCGATGTCCTCGAAACATACGGCCGTGCGTGCAGGCAAGCCGGCTGACCGATCCAGAAACGGCTCTCTTGGTCTATCCCGCCTAATCGGCTACCGGCTCGCCGAGCGTATGCATAAGACGGTTCGCCCAGCCGAAGATGGCTGACGACAGGACGAGGTCGAGGGATTCCAATTCAGAGAAGCCCACATCGGCCAATGCCTGCGCGTCGGCTTTCGTGGCCTTGGGCGGCGTTGGCGAGAGGCGTGCGGAAAAATCGAAGATCGCCTGCAGGTGCTCGTCGAGTTCCGCATCGAGGCCGTCCGCGAAAATTGCTTCGATCACGTCGGTTCTTTTGGTCTGGCTGATGAACCGGGAGGCGTGAACCGCGGCGCAGTAGACGCAGCGGTTGACGACGGATGCGGCCGTCGCGCCCAGTTCTCGCTCGCTCGAAGCAAGCCCGTCCTTTCCGTACATGATCAGATTGAACAGGGGAGAGCGGACGGTGAGCGATTCCGGATCGTGCGCAAGCGTCAGAACATAGGGTGAAATGCCTTTGTTGGACGGCGTTACCTGCATGGCCGCGCGCTGTTCCTCGGTCGCAGTCTCCAGGTCGACCGGAACGACATAGGGCTGCCAACGCGGAATTTTGGTGGTGAAAGCGTGGACGACTTCGCTCATTGTCTTGCTCCGATCAGTGCCAATCCCGCGATGACGCGCACCTGGTAGTTCACGAAGGCCGCCAGTTCGGAGAGCCGGACGATGTCGGCATCGGTCACGCCGCTGGCGCGCAATGCTTCTATGTTCGCGCGGGTTGCCTCCCTTGGTGCGACGCTCAGCCGGTCGGCGTGACGAACGATCTCGGCGACGCGTGGGTCCTGCGCCGTCGTGCCCGGTGCGGAGAGCGGGGCAATCGCGGGTTCGCCCGCCCGTTCCACGAGAGCATCATAGTGGCGCGCCAGCGCCTCGTTGTGATTTTGCCGGGCCATGCGGGCGGCAAGCGCTGCGCGAAGTCCATAGGAGAGACCGCCGGGATCACGCGGCAGCAGCACGGCATCATGGGCTGCCTCGCTCAGGCGCAGAATCTCCGCGCGCTTTTCCATGGCTTCGGCGAGCGCGGAGCCGGGCTTCACGGAGACTAGGGTTTCGATGAGTGTCAAAACAGGCTCCTCGGTGCGTCTGTGGGGTAGCATCTAGGTAGGCGCGACATGTCATTATGTCAAATAATAATGAATGAGCGATCTTGATGCGAAATAATTATCTAATTCCGATCGTCAAGTGAGAATTCCTATGCTTTACTCACATTAAGAGGAGTGTTTCATGCCATTTATGCATTCTAACTCTTTCGATATTCGGCAACTTGAAGCCTTCGCAGCCGTGATTTCCGCAGGCAGCGTGACCGGGGCAGCGCGCCTGCTGGGCCGATCTCAACCGGCGGTCACCAGGCTCATCCAGGATCTGGAAGCCGATATCGGCTATGCGCTCCTGCATCGAAGCGGTCCGCGGATCACGCCGACCTCGCGGGGGGTGCTGTTTCATTCCGAGGTCGAGCGTCATCTCGCCAGCCTCACACATATCCGCGAGCGTGCCGAGGCGATCGGTCGTGATGAGCCCCCCACGCTGACGATCGCGGCCACGCCTTCGCTTGCTGCGGGCGTTCTGCCGCAGGCGCTTGCGGCTGTTGCCCCGGATCTGATCCCGCGTCATCTGCATGTGCAGGCGCTTGCGGCCGAAAACGTCGTTCAGGCCGTGCTCGCCCGCTCGGCGGATTTCGGGATTGCAAGCCTGCCGCTCGAACATCCCGGCCTCGAAATACACTGGATCGCGGAGGCGCCATGTGTCGTCGCTATCGGCGCGAAGGATCCGCTTGCCGAGCGTGACTTGGTGCGCCTTGCCGATCTCGCCGACCGCCGCATTATCACCCTGGCAAACCCATATCGCTTGCGTCACCGGGTCGATGAGGCGCTGGAACGGGCAGGGATTTCGCCGGACCGGATCATCGATGTCAATGCTTCATTGACGGCGCTTTCGTTGGTGCGGGCCGGGCTTGGGGTTGGCATCGTCGAGCCGGCGACCGTGGTCGGCGTGCCGCTTGACGGTGTCGTGATGCGCGTGCTCGATCATACCATCCCCTTCCTGTTCGGTGCGATATCGCCCGCCGCGCTGCCGCTCACTTCGACGATCACAGCCGTGATCGAGGCGGCGCGCGCGGTGGCTTTGGCGATGCCAGGCTCCCGCCTGTTCGACTCGAGCGGCGCAGAAGCGCTGGCCGATACCGTTTACGGGCGGGCTCCGCGACCTGAGGGAATGTCGATATGAGCGATCTGTCCACCTTGCCGGACGGCCTCGATGCTCTTGAGGCGCGGCTGCGGCAGGATCTCGCCTGGCTGGAACTGCCGGCCAAATCCTGGGTGCCGCCGCGCGTGGTCGGTGGTCAGCCTGTCGTCGATGTCGTCATCATTGGTGCAGGCATGGCAGGGCTTGTTGCGTCCGGTATGCTGAAGCGTCTCGGGGTCGCCAACCATCTCGTCCTCGACAAGGCGACTGCTGGTCAGGAAGGGCCGTGGGTCACCTTCGCCCGGATGCGAACGCTGCGTTCTCCGAAGCAGCTCACCGGGCCGGCGATGGGGCTGCCCGCTCTGACGTTTCGTGCCTATTACGAAGCGCGTTTCGGCCGCGAGGCGTGGGTCGCGCTTGACCGCGCGCCGCGTGTGACGTGGATGGAATATCTGATCTGGTACCGCAAGGTGCTCGAGCTTCCCGTCCGCAACGGTGTGACGGTCGATGCGATCCTCCCACGCGAGGACGGAATGCTTGATCTTGTCTGCGTCGAGCATGGCCTCAAGGAGACGATCATTGCGCGTCATGCGGTGTTGGCGACCGGCCGCGATGGTCTGGGCGGCCCGTTCGTGCCTGATATCGCGAAAAGCATCGGCCGCAAGTTCTGGGCGCATACCGCTGAGGATATCGATTTCGCCGTGCTGCGCGGCAAGCGGATTGGCGTTGTTGGTGCCGGCGCCTCGGCGATGGACAATGCCGCGACCGCTCTCGAAGCCGGTGCGTCCCGCCTCGATATGTTCGTGCGCCGCAGGGAGCTGCCGCGGATCAACAAGTTCACCGGCATCGGCAGCCAGGGCGTCGTGCATGGATTTGCCGGCCTTCCCGATGAGTGGAAGTGGCGCTTCCTCAATTATGCCATGGGCCAGCAGACGCCGCCGCCGCGGGCGAGCGTCTTGCGCGTCAGTTCCTTCCCGCAAGCCCATCTCCATCTGGAGAGCCCGATCAACGGACTGGAGCAGGAAGGCGACCACGTCATCTTGAAGACGCCAAGGACCAGCTATCCCGTCGACTTTCTGATCTTTGGAACGGGCTTCAAGATCGAGCTGAGCAATCGGCCGGAGCTTGCCGCCTTCGGCCCCCATATACGCTTGTGGCGCGATCGCTTCCCCGTGCCGGCGGAAATGCCCAACGCCGAACTCGAGGGATCTCCCGATCTCGGAGAAGCGTTCGAATTCCTCGAAAGGGAGCCGGGCTCGTGCCCGACGCTGGCAAAGATTCACTGCTTCAATTTTCCGGCGACACTCAGTCACGGCAAGCTCACCGGCGACATCCCGGCAATCAGCGAAGGCGCCGACCGTCTGGCGCGTGGCATTGTCCGCGCCCTCTTCGTCGCCGATCGCGAGAAGCATTTCGAAAACCTCCAGGCCTTCGACACGCCGGAACTCCTCGGAGACGAGTGGGCAGACGACGAGACCGAAGAGCCTTCCGACCTATCCTCCGAAAGGACCTGAGACCCGAAATGCTGGAGATCAAGAACCTAAAGCTGTCCTACGGAAGCACGCAGATCCTGAACGGCGTCGACCTGTCGGTGAAACGCGGCGACGTGGTGTCGATCATCGGCCCGAGCGGTACCGGCAAGACCACGCTTTTGAAGTGCATCAACCATCTAGCCAAGCCGTCCTCCGGCTCGATCGCGTTCGACGACATCCGCATGGATTACGGACGCCCCGACAAGGCGGCGGTGCAGGCGATCCGTCTTCGCACGGCGATGGTCTTCCAGCAGTTCAACGTCTTCAAGAATATGACGGTGATCCAGAACGTCATGGACCCGCTTGTCGTCGTTCAGCGCAAGCCGAAGGAAGAAGCCCGCGCCATCGCCCTTAAGGAGCTTGAACGCGTCGGTCTTGCCGACAAGCTCGACAATTATCCCTCCCAGCTCTCAGGCGGTCAGCTCCAGCGGACCGGCATCGCCCGCGCCTTGGCGGTCAAGCCGGACGTGATGCTATTCGACGAGCCGACCTCGTCGCTCGATCCTGAACTCGTGAACGAGGTTCTGAAGGTGATCAAGGATGTGACATCCTCGGGCATCACCTCGCTCCTCGTTACCCACGAGATGCAGTTCGCCAAGAACATCTCGAACCGCATCGTCTTCATGGACCGGGGGGTCGTCGCAGCCGACGGAAGCCCTGCCGAAATCTTTGACACACCCTCCAACCCGCGCCTCGCTCAGTTTCTCAATTCCGAACAACGCGCGATCCAGTAGAAAGGATGCCTGAAATGACTTCCATGAGTTCAATCTCGCGCCGTGGCCTCGGTCTCGCCGTAGCAGGCGTCGCAATCGCCTTCGCAACCGCCTCGTTCGCCGAGGAGGTCCGCACGATCAAGATCGCCACCGCTGCCGAATCGAAGCCGCTCTCCTGGGGCGCGATCGGCGTCGAGCCGCAGGGCTACGAACCCGACGTGCTGAAGGCGATCAACGCCAAGCTGCCCCAATATAAGTTCGTCATGGAAGGTGCGGCCGACATCGCGCAGGAAACGGGCCTTGCTACCGGCAAGTACGACATCGCGACGGGCGGTTATTACCGCGCGCCCGCCCGTGAAAAGCAGTTCCTCATTCCTGACGCGCCGATCGGTGCGAGCCTGATCAAGATTTACAGCCGCAAGGACAGTGGCATCAACGAGATGAAGGATCTGGTCGGCAAGAAGATCGTGCCCGTCACCGCTGGCGGCGGCATCTATAAGTTCGCCACGGCATGGCAGGAGCAAAACCCGGCCTACAAGATCGAAATCACCGCTTCGAGCGCCGGTGTTCCCTATCCGGACCGTCTGAAGGAAGTGCAGAACGGCAAATACGATGCGCTCGTACTGCCATCCAACCTTGGCGAGCAGACCGTGATCGACCAGCAGAAGCTCGACATCAAGACGAGCGAGCCGGTCGCGATCAATCAGACCTTCGTCCTGATCCATCGTTCCGAGGAGAACAAGGCCCTCTCCGATGGCATCGGCAAGGCTCTGAAGGAGCTCAAGGCCGACGGCACGCTTGCCAAGCTCTCGCAGAAGTGGTTCGGCGAGGACATCACCACGTACATGAAGTAACGCCGCCCTCCGGTCCCGGCGATCAGGCCAAAGACTGAAAGAAGGAGTGTTCCGAAGTGGACCTTTCCGTAATGATCCCAGAGCTGCTTTCGGCCCTGCCGCTGACGCTCGCGATCACGTTCACGGCCATGATCGCCGGCTTCGTGCTGGCGTTGATTGCGACGACATTTCGGGTTCGCAGGATCCCGGTGATCAGCCAATTGGCGGATCTCTACGTATCCTACGCCCGCAGCGTGCCTGTCGTCCTTCAATTGTTCGTCGCCTTCTACGGGCTTCCCGTGCTTGTGGGTGCGTTCGGCGTCGCGGACTTCGTGTCTCCGACCATCGCCGCGATGCTTGGCTTGAGCCTCTATCACGGCGGCTATCTGTCCGAGGTCATGCGGCCGGCCTATCTCGCCGTCGAACGTGGCCAGCATGATGCGGCGGACAGTCTCGGCTATACGTTCCGCCAGAAGCTCACGCGTGTTCTCGGCCCGCAGGCGGTTCACATCGCGCTCCCCGGCTACGGCAACTCGATCATCTACCTGATCCATAACGTCGCGCTCGTCATGTATATCGGCGCGGCTGACGTCATGGCGACCGCCCACCTTGTGATGGAGCGCGACTACAACCAGTACCAGTTCGAAACATACCTCGTGCTGGCTGTGCTCTATTCGCTGCTTTGCCTGGTCGCTTGGTCCGTCGTCCGCTTTTTCGAGCTTCGTTCCGCGAGATTTTCTCCAGGCGCGAAGCGCGGCAGAACCACGCTGATGGCAAGTGTCTAAGCAGAGGGGCTGCTATATGTTCGATATCGACGTTCTTCTCCCCGATCTTTGGGACATACTGGGTGCAGTACCCCTCACGCTTGCGATGGCGCTTGCGATCTTCGTCCTCTCGACGATCATCGGCAGCCTGTTCGCCATGCTCGAATATCGGCGGATCCCTGTCCTGCGCCAGCTTGTCGTCGCCTATAAGGTCGCGTTCAAGGGCGTGCCGATGGTCGTGGTGATCTTCCTCGCCTATTACGGCCTTCCTTCGACCCTGCAATTCCTGACGTCGCTCATGGGTGTGAACTATAACGGCCATTCGACGCCAAACTGGGTCACGCTCATCGTCGCCCTGACGGCCTGCGTCGCTGCCTTCCAGGCGGAAGTCGTCAAAGGCGCGCTGAACTCTTTCGACACCGGCCAGGCCGATGCAGCCTATTCGCTCGGCTACAAGAAGAGTCAGCTCTTCCGCCGGGTCATACTTCCACAGGTCATCGTCGCCGCGATACCGGATCTTGCCAATTCCTTCATGGTCATCATGAAGGCGCTTTCCCTGGGGTTCGCCATCGAGGTGGTCGATATCTTCGCGCAGTCGCAGCTGACCGCCGCGCTGAACTTCTACTATCTCGAGGCCTTCCTGGTCGCGGTCGTGATCTACATGGTAATAGCCTATGCCGTAACCCAGATCGCGGACAGGACGGAGCGGGCGCTCAGGGTGCGGACTTGAGCTCGACCCCAATGCTTCCGCCCTTGCAGGCCGAGACAGCATCCATCGGCTGATCGCCTTTGAAAACCGCAGCCAGGGATGAGCGCCCGCTCTGTGCACTCTTTTCCCTCGCGATCCTCTTTTTTGGAAATTCATTTCTCCTCTTTCTCATTAGTCCACTTAATTTATAGACAAAGGTCTAATTGGAGAGAGTGGTAATGAGCATCGAAAAGTCCGATAGCGGTCTGGGAAGACGGGATTTGTTGAAATTATCCGCAGCGGCCGGAGTTGCCGTCGCCGGCGCTTCCCTGATCGGGCAGAAGCCAGTCTTCGCCGGCGACGGAGAACTGTCTCTGAAAGGCAAGCGCATCGCCATCAGCGCGACCGGAACCGACCACTTCTTCGACCTGCAGGCCTATAATGCCCAGATCGAAGAGGTGAAGCGCCTCGGCGGCGAGCCGATCGCCGTGGACGCAGGCCGCAATGACGGCAAGCTGGTCTCGCAGTTGCAGACGCTGATTGCCCAGAAGCCGGATGCGATCGTTCAGATCCTCGGTACGCTGAGCGTCATCGACCCCTGGCTGAAGAAGGCGCGCGATGCCGGCATTCCGGTTCTGACCGTCGACGTCGGCTCGACCAATTCGATCAACAATACCACCTCCGACAACTGGGGCATCGGTAAGGACCTGGCGCTGCAGCTCGTCTCCGATATCGGCGGCGAAGGCAATATCGTCGTCTTCAACGGCTTTTATGGCGTGACGCCCTGCGCGATCCGCTACGACCAGCTGGTCAATGTCGTCAAATATTTCCCGAAGGTGAAGATCCTCCAGCCGGAACTGCGCGACGTCATCCCGAACACCGTACAGGACGCTTTCACCCAGATCACCGCGATTCTGAACAAATATCCGGAAAAGGGATCGATCAAGGCGATCTGGTCGGCATGGGACATCCCGCAGCTCGGCGCGACCCAGGCGCTTGCCGCTGCCGGCCGTACCGAAATCCGCACCTACGGCGTCGACGGCAGCCCCGAAGTGCTGCAGCTCATCGCCGATCCGAAATCGCCCGCCGGCGCCGATGTCGCTCAACAGCCGGCAGAAATCGGCCGCACTGCCATCCGCAATGTCGCGAAGCTGCTTGCCGGTCAGACGCTGCCGCGCGAGACCTACGTTCCAGCCCTTCTGGCCAACAAGGCCAATGTCGGCGAGGTCACCAAGAAGCTCGGTATTGGCTGATAGTCCGCGCCGGGCGATGCTGCCATGGCTGGATCGCCCGGAATATGTCCGCTGGAGACCGAGATGAGCGCTATTTCTTTCAAACAGCCCGTGACGGCAAAAGACGACATCGTCCGCTTCGAAGGCATCGTTAAGCGCTTCGGCGGAGCGCAGGCGCTGGCGGGTGCGTCACTGAGCGTCAGGCGTGGAACCATCCATGGTCTCGTCGGCCAGAACGGCGCAGGCAAATCGACACTGATCAAGCTGCTCGCCGGTCTTCACCAGCCGGATGACGGGCGGATCGAGATCGAGGGGCAAGCTTTCGACAGGCTGACCCCGCATCTCGCAGAAGAGCTCGGTATTCATTTCATTCATCAGGATCGCCTGCTCGTGCCGACTTTTACGGTCGGCGAAGCCCTGTTTCTCGGCCGGGAGCCGCGCATACCAGGCACGCCATTTCTCGATCGTCGGCTGATGCAGCGCCGTGCATCCGATATCCTCAACGATTATTTCGGCGTCCGGTTGCCGAATAGCGCGCTGGTCAGCGAATTGTCGACGGCCGAAAAGCAGATCGTGCAGATCACCCGCGCGCTTCTCAACCAGCCTAAGGTGCTTGTCTTCGACGAGCCGACGGCGGCATTGGTGCGTCGCGAGGCCGACATCCTCTTCCGCTTGATCCGTCGTCTGCGCGATGAAGGCGTGACCATCATTTACATCTCGCATTACCTGAACGAAATCGAGGAACTCTGCGACCACGTCACCGTGCTGCGTAACGGGCTGGACGTCGCTTCGCTGCCGATCGGGGATACATCGGCTGCAGCGATCGCGCGGCTGATGGTCGAGCGCGACATCAAGGAAATGTTTCCGAAGCCGGTGGTCGCACCCGGCGACGAAATCCTCAAGGTCGAACAGCTTTCGGCGCCAGGAAAATACGAGGATGTCAGCTTCACGCTTCGCCGCGGCGAGGTGCTGGGCCTCACCGGTCTGCTCGGTTCCGGGGCAAAGGAGCTGGTCCGCGCCCTCTTCGGTCTCGATAGGCCGGCCTCCGGTCGTATCGAAATCGGCGGCAAGGCTGCCCGTTTCGCCAATCCCAGCCACGCGACGGACCACAGGATCGCCCTGGTGCCCGAAGATAGGCGCCGCCACGGCGTCGCGCTTGACCTCAGTGTTGCGGAAAATATCAGTCTTTCCAGCCTCGATCGCTTCACGCGCTTCGGCTTTCTCGACCGCAAGGGCGAAAGGCGCGAAATCGATGCTCTGATTGAACGGCTGCAGGTGAAGACCAGAGGGCGTAATGCCTTGCTGCGCACGCTTTCAGGTGGCAATCAGCAGAAGGTGGCGATTGCCAAATGGCTCAGTCGCCATTCCGAGGTCTATCTCCTAGACGAGCCGACGGTCGGCGTCGATATCGGCTCCAAGGTCGAGATCTATACGCTGATCGGCGAACTCGCGGCGCGGGGCGCCGGTATCATAGTCCTGTCTTCGGACCTGCCCGAACTCTTAGGCATCACGGATCGCATCCTTGTGCTCTTCCGTGGCCGGGTGGTCCGGGAATTCATATCGTCGGAGACGACGGCGGATGCTGTGCTCGCTGAAGCGACAGGATCGTCGGAAGGGCAGCGCCATGTCGGCTGAAGTAGAATTCGCGCCTTCCGGATTTTCGACCGCAGAAGGGCCTGCCCGGCCGACCGGCAGCGTCCCGGCCGCGGCATTGCGCTTCGGGTCGCTGATCGCCTTTGCGGCCATCCTGATCGTCTTTTCGCTGACAGCGCCTTATTTCCTCAGCATCGGCAATATCGGCAATGTGCTCGGCCAATCAGCCATCTCCGGCGTGCTCGCGATCGGACTGACGATCGTCCTCATCGCCGGCGGCTCGAATGTCGTCACCGGCGGCATCGACCTGTCGCTCGCCGCCAATATGGGCCTCAGTGCTGCCGTTTATGCCAGCCTGACGCAACTTGGCTTTGGTGACGTCACGGCGATCATGGCATCGATCCTGACTGGTACACTGATCGGCGCGGTCAATGCCATCGCCGTCGTCTATGCCGGTATCGTGCCGCTGCTCGCCACGCTTGCCGTCATGAACGTCGTTGCCGGCCTGGAACTGGTGCTGACGGGGAATACCGTCCTTCCAGCTTCCACGCCGTTCCTTTCGGCGCTTTCTGCTTCGGACTCCTTCGGCATGCCGATCCTCGCCTACGTGCTCATCGGCTTCACGGCAATTGCAACGGCGATTGTGCAATATACGCCGTTTGGTCTCCGCCTTTATGCCGTCGGCGAGTTTCCGGATGCTGCGCGCGCCGCCGGCCTGCCGCTTCGCCGCCTGCTTGCCGGTGCATTCGTCGCCAGCGGCTTCTCGGGCGGCATCGCCGGCATCCTCTCGGTTTCCTACCTGAGCGGCAGCACGACGGGTTCCGGCGAGATGCTGCTGCCCGTTGTTGTCACCGCTTTGCTCGGCTCGGTCTTTTCACGCCGGCTGGTTCCGACCGTCACCGGAACACTGCTTTCAGCCCTGCTGGTCGGCTTCCTCACCAATGGTTTCCAGCTGCTCAACATTTCGAGCACATTGGTGAGTGGCGTTCAGGGCCTGCTCATTCTCGTCGTGGTCTCGGCGACCACCCTGTTGCGCCGGCAGGAGGCCTGAACATGTCGCTCCACACTTCCGCACACGCCACGGCTGGCTTGCGGCGCCTGATGGCGGGCCACCTCGTGCGCTACGGGCTGATCCTCGCCTTGGTTGCGGTCTTTGCCGCCTTTTCCCTGATCACGCCGACATTCCTGACCCTTGCCAACCTGCAGAGCATTCTGGTCAACAATTTCACGCTGCTTGCCATCGTTTCCATTGCCATGACCTTTGCTGTTGGATCCGGTGGCATCGATCTTTCGGTGGGGACGGCGATGGATTTCGCAAGCTTTGCCTTCGTCTCGCTCGTCCTTGCCGGGCAGCCGGTGGCACTTGCGGCGTTTGCCGGATTGGGAGCCGGGGCACTCGTGGGTGCCTTCAATGCGCTGTTGATCTCAGGGATCGGCGTCTCGCCGTTCCTTGCGACGCTCGGCACGCTGTTCATCGGCCGCAGCATCCAGCAATTGCTGACCAACGGCGGCAATCCCGTCTATCTGCCTCCGAACGGCGTGCCGGAGACTTTCCGTTTCCTTGGCCACGGTACGATCTGGGGTTTCCCTGTGCCGCTTGCAACCGCCATCGTCATCATCGCGATCGCTGCGGTTATTTTTGCCCGCACGCGCTTCGGCCGCATCATCCTGTCAATCGGTATCCAGCCGGGCGTCGTACGCTATTCCGGCGTTGCGGCTCCCGCCTATATAGCGGCCACCTTCGTACTGGTTGGGTTGATCGCAGCCGTCGCCGGCCTCATTCTGACTGCGACCGTCACCGTCTATATCCCATCTTCCGGCAATGCATTTCTGCTGAACGCCATCGGTGCAACCTTCATCGGCACGACGCTCAGCCCGCTCGGGCGCCCGAACGTCGCTGGCACCGTGCTGGGTGTGCTGCTACTCAGTATCGTGGCCAATGGGCTCCTACTGACCGATCTGAATTTCTATTGGCAGCAAGTCGGTACGGGAACACTGATCTTTGCCGTGCTCGCTCTGAGTTTCATCAACCGGAAAGCAGCTGGCCGCGCGTAAGGCGGGCCGTTGAGGATTATGGAAATCCGGCCCATCCGACCGCTGTATCCGCCGAATTCTTTTCGCTCGATCCGATCCTGAAATTTACGCGCGAGCCAAGCGCCAGCTGCGCTCGCAGATCCTCATGCCTCCGCCGGAGCAGTGTTCAACAACAGGTTTCCCTCGCCGGATCGTACGAAAAAAAAGGCCCCGGAGGGCCCTTCTGATTGCGCATGCGGAAAATCAGCGCTGGAGATTGACCAGCACGTCCAGCAGGTCGGAGCCCGTCTGGAACACCTTGGAGTTGGCGGTATAGCTCTTCTGCGCCTGGATCATGTCGGTGAGTTGGCCCGCCAGATCGACGTTCGAAGCTTCCAGCGAGTTCGACTGGATATAGCCAAGGCCGTTGCTGTTGGCGAAACTGGTGACCGTTACGCCGGAGTCGGCATTGGCCTGATAAACGTTGCCGCTCATCAGCGTCAGCTTATCTGGGCTTGCAACGGTTGCGAGCGGGATCTGGTAGATCGCCTTCGGATCACCTTTAGCATAGTTCGCGTAGACGACGCCGTTCTTGTCGATGGTAACGCCGGTGACCGCCGCTGCCGCCTGCCCATTGGTCGAGCCGGTCGAGGCGAAATCAGAGGCCTTCTGCGTCATCTTACTCAGATCCATGGCGATCGATCCAGCGGTCGTCGGATCGGTGATCGTAAAGCTGCCGCCACTTAGCATATTGCCGCTTGTATCGAACGTCATCGTGCTTGTCGCAACAGGGCCGGATGAGTAAGGGAAGGATGAACCGGTACCCGTCGCGGCGTCGGCGTTGCGGTAGACGGCGACTTCCCATGTACCAGAGGTCGCCGGGGAGGCCGCGACCGGCGGGGTAGCAGTGGGATCAGCGGCGACCGCAGGCTTGGCATCCGCCGTCTTGGTATAATAGATGTCATACATGACGGTATTGCCGAGCTTGTCGTAGCCGACAACCGAGCTTTTCTGGGTATTGGCGGTTGTTGTCGCTTTGTTGGCGCTCGGCAATGTTTCGGTGGAGCTGGGTACAACAACCGTCGCGTTCGAATTGAGATTGCCCGTGAAGCTGCCTGAGGTCGAAGGGGAGTTGGCAAGGCCGCTCTGGTTGACGTTGATCGGCACCAGGCCGTCGAAGCCGTTGACGACGACAGCCGGCGCTCCCGAAGCATAGGAGTAGCCCATCAGCGTATAGCCAGCGGAATTCACGAGGTTGCCGTTTGCATCCGGCGTAAAGTCGCCTGCGCGGGTCAGAACGGTCTTGCCGTCGGCGCCCTGCACGACGAAGAAGCCGGCGCCCTGGATCGACAAGTCGCTGCTCGACGAGGTGGAGACTGTATCGCCCTGCTGCGAGACCGAATAGCTGACGTTGGTTTCGACGCTGCCGGAGTTATAGTTGCCGCCGCCCGAAGGGAGAATCAACGACGAAAAGCTGGTGGTCGCCGACTTGTAGCCCGTTGTATTGACGTTCGCGATGTTGTCCGACACGGTGCTAAGCTTATTTGCCTGCGCGTTCATGCCGGAAACTGCCGTTTTCATGCTACCAAAGATGCTCATTGGTTCCTCGCACGTTGCTGATGCCGGGATGGTAGCGATAATGACTTGTGTGAAGCTGGCTTTTTGGCGCGCGCTGCCGGTTTGAATCAGTCCAAAACATTCGAGGCTCCTTGAGCCGAGCCATAGGCGGGCGTGCGCTTCAAGCCCTCTTGAGGCGTTCTCTGAAAGCAAGCAGGATCAGACCGGCCACGGACGCAAAAGCCGCGCCGGCGACAAAGGTGCTGTCAGGCCCGATCCATTCCCAGAGTCCACCGGCAAGGATGCTGGCGCCCAATAGCGCAACTCCGGAAACGAGATTGAAGACTCCGAAAGCCGTTCCCCGCAGATTGCTCGGAGAGGCGTCCGCAACCAGTGTTGCAAAGATCCCTTGCGTGAAGCCCATATGCAAGCCCCAGAGCAACACGCCAAGAGCCAGACCGGGTAGCCCAGGAACGAAAGCCAGCGTCAGATCAGCTGCGACCAGGAGCCCGACACCGATCAAGAGCAAGGTGACGCGATCGACCCGGTCGGCAAGAACTCCGACCGGGTATGCGGATATCGAATAGATGAAATTCATGCCGATCAGCACAAGCGGAATTAGCATGACGGGCAGATCGAGGCTCTGGGCATCGAGCAACAGAAAGGCTTCGCTGAAGCGCGCAAGCGTGAAAATCGCCGCTACCCCGGTCACAAGCCAATATGTGCTTGGAAGACGCAGGAGATCGGATTTTCGTAACGGGAATGTCGCGCTCTTATCGCTGGGCGCTTTTGAAGGTTCCTTGACGAAGAAAAGAATGAGGCCGACCGCAACAAAGGCGGGGATGACGGCAATCCAGAAAACCGTGCCGAACTGGTCCGAAGTCCACCACATGAGCAGCAGCGCGATCGCTGGGCCGAGGAAGGCGCCGACCGTATCTAAGGATTGCCGCAGTCCGAAGCTTGCGCCGCGAACTTCGGGAGGCGAAATATCTGCAATCAGGGCATCTCGCGGAGCACCGCGAATGCCCTTGCCGATACGGTCGATAAAACGTGCTGCTACAAGCCAGCCGATCGACGGCGCAACCGGAAAAATCGGCTTGGTCAGTGCAGCCATCCCATATCCCAGAAGGACCAACAGTTTTCGCTTGCCGAGCCAATCGCTTATGGCCCCGGAGAATACTTTCGTGATCGCGGCGGTGGCTTCCGCGATGCCCTCGATGATGCCGACGGAAAGCGTCGAGGCCCCCAGAACGGTCACCATATAGACAGGAAGCAGGGCGTGGATCATCTCGGAGGAAATGTCCATAAAAAGCGAGACGAAGCCCAGCGCCCAGACGCCACCGGGTATGGCTGGTACCGGTCGACGGCTTTTCGCGTTGACATCGACCATTGGCGGATCCTTTCGGCGCATCTTGTTCAGCCGGTTTTATTCTCTTCGTTGGCTTCGAAAACCTGGCGCGCATAATCGTCGAGCAGGGCCTCGCACATCTTGAGCTTTTCGGCAGCCGACGTTGCTAATTGCGCCCCGTAGAAATCGAGCTTCTTGATCCGCTCGAACCACTCCTGAAGCTTCCTAAGGTCCGTGTCTTCTTCTTCGAGTTCGGCATAGGTGAACTTCTGTTTCGATATCTCCTTTGCGATTTCCTTCTCGAAATCGTCGCAGCGTCCGATGAATTCCTGGTAGAGTTCAGCACGATCCGCATTGAAGCGTTCGATCACTTTGTTGAGTTGGGCGTCATCGAGCGGTGCCGAATCCAGCAACACGGATTCGCCACCCATCTCGGAGATATCGAGTTCCGACATCTTCAGCCGTCGCAGGTTTTCATCGGTGCGGGGGAGGAGGCAAACCCCATTCTGGAGATAGATAGCCCCCAAGCCCTTGAGGCGCCGCCACAATGCGACCCTTCGAGCTGCAGGCTCCGAAGGCACCTTGTAGGTGAGCAGTATCCATTGGCCCAAAACGTTTTTCTTTATTGTTACGGTCGTTACATTTGTCCATACCATATCGGCCATGAAATGGAACTTCAATCGGGCGCGCTTTTTCCGCAGCCAGAGTTTCTCATCTGCGACGAGCCCACCTTAGCTCTTGGTGACGACCAATCTGACCTGACCTGCTGAAATTCCGCGGCGCGCGGTCGGCTGCGCCGGCGTCGCGGGATTTTGTTGACTTCATGGCTGACGCCTCGAGCAAGCGTTCCAAACCAGGGTTTCAGCTTTACGTCAGTCAACGAAGCTATTTCTCAAAAGCGACACGCTGCGGCTGTATGCCGGTGTTGTCAGTTTTGGAGAGTTGAATTTGAATCTTGTTGTTAGGCGCTCGTCTTCTGGGGTGCCCGTTTCCGGATACGAGCCTGGCGGCTTCACCTATCGCCGCGATATCGACGGCCTGCGCGCCTTGGCGATCATTCCGGTCGTTCTCTATCACGCGGGCATCCCCGGCTTCCGCGGCGGTTTTGTCGGCGTCGATGTGTTTTTCGTCATTTCCGGCTTCCTGATGGCATCGCTGATCTCCAAGGAAATCGCGAAGGGCGAATTCAGTCTCGTCCGATTCTATGAGAGCCGTATCCGGCGGATTTTTCCGGCATTGTTCGCTGTCCTGGCCATGTCTTCGGTCGCGGCATGGTTCCTGCTGATGCCGGCCGAATTCGCCTATTTCGCGCGCAGCTTGAAAGCGGCGGCCCTGTTCACATCGAATATCCAATTCGACAAGGAGAGCGGATACTTCGATATCGGCGCGCAGATGAAACCGCTGCTGCACACATGGTCCCTGGCCGTCGAGGAGCAGTTCTACATTCTGTTTCCCTTGCTGCTGTTGGTTCTCAGCCGATTTGCCCAACGGTATATCGCACCGATCCTGGCTGGATTGCTGGCCGTGTCGTTCGTAGCGAGCACGTGGACGCTGTTCCGGTCGCAGCCCGACGCATTTTATCTGCTGCAATTTCGTGGCTGGGAGCTGCTTCTTGGAGCGCTGCTGGCCGTCGGTGTCCTACCGATGCCAAAGCAACCCAAGGTGAGAGCCGGATTGGCCTCCGCCGGTGTGCTTTTGATCGCGATTGCCGTCTTCGGGTTTAGCGAGCGGACACTCTTTCCCGGCCCGGCAGCTCTGCTACCCTGTCTTGGCGCGGCGCTGGTGATCCATGCGCGAGACGAGCTCGGGCCAGCGAGCAGGGTTCTGCAATCACGGCCGATGGTCTTCGTCGGGTTGATCTCCTACTCGCTTTATCTCTGGCATTGGCCGCTCATCGTCTTCAGCCGGGAGGTGACAGGACGAGAGCTTTCGCCGATGCAGGGCGGCCTGATCGTACTGGCGTCGCTCGCCATGGCCATCATCTCATGGCGCTTCATCGAGCGGCCGTTCCGTGGACGCGGCAGCCTCGTAAAGCGCTCGCCGTTATTTGCTGGAGCACTGACCGTCGTGATCGCCGCTGCAGTAATGGGAGACTATGTCGCCCATCACGGCGGCATACCCGGTCGACTGCCGGCGGATGTGCAGCGGGTTTATGCTTCCACTTACGATCAGAGCCGCTTCAGCCTGCCGCCGTGCTTTGCGGAATCCGACACGGCGGCGCGTTCGGCTGCGGATATTCGTGCAGGCAAGCTTTGTCCGCTCGGGCCGGAGGACGTAGCGAAACCCGCCTTTCTCGTTTGGGGCGATTCCCATTCCGGCGCCATGGCGCCTGCCATCGATGCGGCGGCGAAACAGGTTGGGATCAGCGGTCTCTTCGCAGGCCATTCCTCGTGCCCGCCTTTGCCAGAGGTTCAGCTCACGCCGCGCGGCGATACCGAACTCTGCGGTGATTTCAACGGCGCGGTGCACGACCTGATTAAGGCCCAGCATATTCCACTGGTTTTCCTGGTGGCCTATTGGCCCAAATATGTCCACGATGCCGAAATGCCCAATGAGGGGCCGTATTTCGACCCTTCCGTACCGCCCCCGTTGGAGGATAGATCGGCGTTGGTCGTCCAATCGATGGACCGCCTGATTGCCGAGCTGACCAAACAGGGAACCAAGGTCGTGCTGGTCTCGGATGTCCCTGAAATGGGACGCTATATGCCCGAGGCCGTCGCCAAGGCGATGATGCAAGGCACGTCAACGGAGGTTGCTCCCCCATTGGAGTATATCAAGAAGAGGCAGGCGCTCTCACATGTGATCCTGAGCCGTGTGGCTGCAAAATATGGTGCAACGATCATCGATCCGCTGCCAGCCATCTGCAGCAGCGATCGTTGCGATGCCGTGCGAAACGGTCTGCCGCTCTATAAGGATGCCGATCATCTCACAGCGACGTTCGCGGCGACCCTGAGCTCGCTCTACGTCCCCGTGCTGTCCGAAGCCCGTCAATTGCTGGGGGCGGCCGGTTCCAGTCATTAATCGTCAATCACTTATCCTCGCCTCGATTGACAGGCTAGAATTCCATCCGGGCTAAATGACATAGCGATATTACCTTGCTGACGTTCATGAGTTCCGCCGTCCGAAGCGCCTGCCGTAGGCTGCACAACGATCATGCGGCGCCTTTCGCCGAAAATCGATTGTCAATTATCCTGACTTTGGATCGGTTACTTGCGCAAAGGATCGCAGTTTCTACCGGTTGAAATCTCGATCTACTTCGAACATCCAATGGCGCATATGATCGAGCAAAAGTGCGATGTCATATCGCCATTCCAGCATTAGAAGTTTCAAGTCCATCCTGCCGCGTCGAAGATGCAAGTCAAGCGCGTGCCTGAGATCCACAAGTTCGTCGGAGGTTGGCGAATGCTGCAGGGTGTTCTTGGGCTTGGCACCACGGGCCAGACGCTTGGCAAACAGTTCCAAATCCAATGTTGTATCTCGGGTCGTCTCCATCATGACTAATCCTCCAAGCTGCAAATTATATCGTAATACGATATAATTCAACAGCACGGCAGATTTTTGTCGGCGCGGGATTTAACTCATACTGGCGCTACGGGCCAGCGCGAACCGGTAGGATCGCATCGGCAGCCTCACCGGAAAAAGGGTTGGCTGCCGTAGTACGCGATGCAACCCGTTGCCGATGACATTGGCGCGCAGGTCAGAGATCGCCACTCCTTGGGGAAAAGGCCATGAAATCCAGGTTGTTCGAATGTTGGTTTTGGCGCTACGCCAGCGAAGTCATAGACTTGTCGCCAGCGCCTCCATCCAGATCGCGACCGCTGCTGCACCACCGTCTTGGGTGCCGAGAGCTCTTTCGCCGAGATAGCTCGCGCGGCCGAGTTTCGGTATCATATCCGCCGTGCGGCGGGCGCCTTCGGCTGCGGCTGCGGCCGCCTGCTTCCAGGCTTTGGCGGCGGGCACCTTGATGCCGGCTGCCTCGAGCGCTCTTAAGGCCGGGTCGAGTGCATCGAGCATGGTGCGGTCGCCCGGCTTTGCTCCACCGATCTCGCTAATGGCAGCGATACCGATCGCGAGGGCGGTGCGAAAATCTTCAGGCGAGAAGCGATTACTTTCGCCGAGATGGCGCCCAGCTCGCGTCAAGGCGATCGCATAGAAAGGCCCGGAGCTTCCGGCGATCGCCCGTCGCAGCGCATTGCCGATTGCGATCAGAGCGTTGGCAGGGTTGATCCAGGCGCTTTCGGGCAGGGCGCGAATGGCTTCGGCACCACGAAGCATGCTCGCGCCCAGATCGCCGTCGCCGGCCTTGCTGTCGAGTTCGGCCAGATGAGCTTCGGACGCTTCCAGCGCATCACAGACGGCAAGACCGATGCGGCGCAAGTCGTGAGGGGCGAACCGGCCCACATCGCCGAGCGGGGTTTCGTTCTCCGGTATGTTCGCCACCCGCACGATATGAGGTGCTTCCGAGATCGCGCCGCCCCGCGGCCATGCGGTTGCAGACGTCTCGGCATCCAGCAGTTCGAAATCGCTCTCATTCAGATCCAGGAGTGAAATCGAGCAACCCGGCATTTCGAGCGCCGTCAGGAAATTGCCGCTCCATGCCCGTTCGATCCCGAGGCCACGCGAACGCAGCGATGCGATCGCGCAACGGGCGACGACTGCCAGCTCCATGGGCGGCGTTGCTCCGAGACCATTGATGAGCAATGCGACCCTTGAGCCTGAAGCAAGCTGCATGTCCGTGACGATTTGACCGATGATCCTGTCCGTGATGGCGTCTGCGGGTAGATGTTTCGTGCGCTCGACGCCCTTTTCGCCGTGGATGCCGAGGCCAAGTTCGATTTCATCATCGGCCAGCGTGAAACCGGCCTTGCCGGCGGCCGGTACGATGCAGGCGCCGAGCGCAACGCCCATCGTGCCGAGGCGCGATGCCGCCGACTGAGCGATGGCGGCAACCTCCTTCAGGCTCTTTCCGCTCGCTGCGGCTGCGCCCGCGATCTTGTGGACCAGCACCGTTCCGGCGATGCCGCGGCGGCGGTCGCGCGGTACGAGACCGGAAAGTGCCACATCATCCGCCACGACGACAAGCTCGGTCGGGATGCCCTCGATGGCGGCGAGTTCTCCGGCAAGGCCGAAATTCAAGCGGTCGCCGGTATAGTTCTTCACGATCAGAAGTGCGCCTGCTGGGCCGGCACTGGCGCGGATGGCAGCAAGCACGGCGTCGACGCTCGGCGAGGTGAAGACTTCGCCGGTAACGGCCGCAGTCAACATGCCAGGTCCGACATATCCGGCATGGGCCGGCTCATGTCCGGCACCGCCACCCGAGATCAGGGCGACCGGCCGGTCCGCGATCACGGGCAGGTCGGCGCGCAGCACGACATTCTCCTTGTCGAGCAGCGCAAGGCCGGGTGCGAGAGCGACAATGCCCTCCAGCATTTCCCGCACCACGTCAGCGGGTCGATTGATGAGCTTCTTCATTGTCCTTCATCCTATTGCTGCTTGCACAGAAACGCTTCCAGTCGCTTCGCGCCTTCCTCGATGAGCGCAGGATCAACGGCAAAACACACACGCGGGAATTCTTTCCCGCCCGGCCCGAAAGCCGAGCCGGGTGCGATCCCCGCGCCTGCCTCCTCCAGGATCCTGCGCGCCATATCATAGTCACTATTCATGTCGTGAATGGAGAAGAAGAAATAAAAACTTCCGCCAGGCCAAAAGATGCGCACATTCGGCAGTCTATCGAGTGTCGAGCAGATGATTTCGCGCCCGCGCGTCGATCGAGCGATGCACACGGCTTTGCTGATCGCTATTGTGCCAGCATATCCGTGAGCGCATGCCGCATGGATTCGCTCGAAATGCCGAAGAGACCGCCATAGGGAAGATCAAGATCCAGGATGACAAACATGACGCTTGCCACCGACACGATGGCGACGGCGACGATGGAACCCGTGAGCGGGTTTCTGGGAGCTTGAAGACCAAAGCTTAGGAATACCAGCATGAGCCAGAAGATCAGGACACCGAGAAAGGGTGCTGAAAGCGCGCCGTGCGCGTCCTCGATCACGGTCCATCGCGCTGCCAGGAGATTGCCGAAGAGCTGATTGCAACGGGTCACGAGCAGTTGATGCAAGGCATCGGTTGGCTGCTCGCGGGCGATGCCGAGACCGATGTTGTTGAGAATTGCTCCAAGAGCAGGCGCTTCGCCAGTCAAAGGCAATTTTGATATGTCAGGATATGTCACCTCTGTTGGAACTGGCTCACCCGGCCATGTGCTGGCGATGACGGCGGTTGTGTAGCTACGCAGAAGTTGTCGCTCATTATCCAATGCCGGGCCGTAATTCCTCAGACAGCGGTCCATCTCTGCCAGACTTGCGGCGTAGCGGTTGCGATCGTGAGACGCCGTTGTGAATGCGTTCAGTTCCGATGCCAGAAGCAAGCTCATGACGAGGGCGGCAAAAGTGACAAGAAGGGCTGTGACGACGCGGAGGAAGTCTATTGTCTCGTTGCCGCGATGTGGGGCAGGTAATCTCGCACGCAATATCGAACCGGCCGCGGCGCTAAACACTAGGAGAACAAACAAAGCCAGCGTCCACACCGCTTCGCGCTGCATCGAAAAATGCTCCTGCTGCATATGGCCGTTGATTATGTCATGTATCTCGAGAAAGCGGGAGGATAAAAGCTCCGTGATCTTTCATGGGTGTTCGCTTGGCCCAGCAATCCGGTATCCTTTGCAGCTGGGCAGCTTTGAATCAGCTATCGTATGCAAGTCGGCAGAATGGATCAGGTGCATACCGCGATGCAAACGGACAGCCAGATCAAGGCGACCCCCAATGCCAATGCGCGCCTGGCTCCGACAACTTTCTCGGCCTCTTCTTCCGCTACGGGCGTCGTTACGATCCAGGGCACGGAACCGAGAGCCGCAAATCCGATGATGGCCAAGGCCACAACGAAATAATCGGATATGCGCCAGGGCCCTTGGTCATACACTCCCCAGTAGCCCAGAAAGGCCATTCCCACCGCAAACATCGTCGCGGACGCGGAGCAAAGCCCCGTAACGGAGCCCGCAGGTGCTCGCAACTTGCTTTTTTCCGGTGTTGACCCGTTCATAACGCCATATCCACGACGGCAAGTCGCCTTTCCGCATATATGTCAGGAATTGAGCGCGACGCCAACGGCCGGATTGCATCTAAAGCAGGATCAGTGGCCTGGTATCCCGCGCTCCCAGCGCAGCTTCCAACAAACCTGATTGATCATGAACGGAAGAGGGCCTGCATCATTTCAGGCCCTTCCACTCTTTGTCCCCTTCATACCCTATCCGGATCAGGAGTGAGCGGTGGGTGCGGGCGGGACGTCGGCGCCCGCACCCTTCTCTTCGGCCGGTCTCTTGGTCCGGAGGAGGGACAGTACAAAGACGAAAAAGACGGGGACGAAGAAGACGGCAAGGACTGTCGCGGAAATCATGCCGCCGAGGACGCCGGTGCCGATCGCGTTCTGGCTGGCGGCACTGGGACCCGTTGCAATCGCCAGCGGCACGACGCCGAGCGTGAAGGCAAGCGACGTCATCACGATCGGGCGGAAGCGGACGCGGGCTGCCTCGGTCGCCGAGTCCAATAGGGACTTGCCATGCGCGTAATAATCCCTTGCGAACTCGACGATCAGGATGGCGTTCTTCGCCGATAGGCCGATAATCGCGATGAGCCCTACCTTGAAATAGAGATCGTTCGGCATGTCGCGCAGCATCGCCGCCAGCACGCAGCCGATAATGCCGAGCGGCACGACGAGCATGACCGATAGCGGGATCGACCAGCTCTCGTAGAGACCTGCAAGCAGCAGGAAGACGAAGAGGATGCTGAAGGCGAAGAGGACCGGCGCCTGGCTGCCGGAGGCGATTTCCTCGCGCGACTGGCCGGACCATTCGTAGCCGAAACCGTCGGGAAGTTCGGATGCGAGGCGTTCCATCTCGGCAATGGCGGCGCCTGACGACTTGCCTGCTGCTGCTTCCCCGGTAATGCGGATGGTCGGAAAACCATTGTAGCCGACGATTTGCGGATCGCCCTTGCGCCAGTCAGCGGTCGCAAACGACGAGAGCGGCACCATTCCGCCGGTGGTGTTGCGGACGTTCAGCTTCATCAGGTCTCCAACCTGCATGCGGCTGCGGCCGTCCGCTTGCACGATGACCTGTTGCATGCGGCCCGCGTTCGGATAGTCATTGATATAGGAAGAGCCGAGATTCGCGGTGATCGCATCGTTGATGTCGGTGAAGCCGACGCCGAAGGTGTTCGCCTTCTCGCGGTCGATCGCAAGGACGATCTGCGCCGCCTCCTGCATGCCCTCGACGCGGACGTTTGTCACCGCACTGCTCTTGACCGCTTTTGCCATCAGCTCTTCCGCCGCTTGCTTGAGCGCTTTCTGTCCGCGCCCGGCGCGGTCCTGGAGCCTGAAGGAGAAGCCGTTCGTCGTGCCGAAACCTTCGATTGGCGGCGGCGAAAGGGCATAGGAGGTGGCGTCCTTCAAACCGGCGAGCTGTGCGTTGACGCGCGCAGCGATTTCCGGCACCGAACTGCCGGCCGGCCGTACGGCCCAGTCCTTGAGCGTCACGAAGGCGATGGCCGAGTTCGGGCCGTTTCCGGAGAAGCTGAAACCCTGGACGGCAAAGACGTTTTCAACGGCCGGTTCGGCCTTGAAAATCGCCTCGATCTGCTTCAGCGACGCGATCGTACGGTTGGCGCTCGCCTCCGGCGGTCCCTGGATGTCGACGATCAGGATGCCCTGGTCTTCTTCCGGCACGAAGGAGCCGGGCAGGTTGACGAAGAGGTAGCCGAGGCCGATGACGAGCGCGAGATAGACGCCCATCATGCGTCCTGACCGGCGTGCAAGGCCGGCCGTGGTCCTGGCGTAGCCCGCCGTCATTCCGTCGAACTTGCGATTGAACCAGCCGCCGAGACCTTTCTTCTCATGGTGATTTCCGTCGATCGGCTTCAGGAAAGTGGCACAGAGCGCCGGCGTCAGCGACAGCGCCAGGAAGGCAGAGAACATGATCGAGACGACCATGGTCAGCGAGAACTGGCGGTAGATGATGCCGGAAGCGCCGGGGAAGAATGCCATCGGAATGAAGACGCAGGACAGCACCAGCGTGATGCCGAGGATGGCGCCAGTGATCTGCTTCATCGCCTTCTGCGTCGCGGCTTTCGGCGGCAGCCCCTCTTCGGCCATGATGCGCTCGACATTCTCGACCACGACGATCGCATCATCCACGAGGATGCCGATAGCAAGCACCATGGCAAACATGGTCAACACGTTGATGGAGAAGCCTGTCGCATACATGATGGCGCAGGTTCCGAGCAGAGCGATGGGCACGACGAGCGTCGGGATGAGCGTATAGCGGAAATTCTGCAGGAAGACGAACATCACGATGAAGACAAGGACGATCGCCTCGATCAGCGTGTGCACGACCTTCTCGATCGAAGCATTGACGAAGGGGCTGGTGTCGTAGGGGATCGAATATTCGACGCCCTTCGGGAAGAACTTTGACAGCTCGTCCATCTTCGCCTTGACGGCCCCCGAGACGGCGACGGCGTTGCCGGTCGAGGAAAGCTGGATAGCAAGGCCGGCGCTCGGATTGCCGTTGAGCCGGCTTGCGGTCGAATAGGTTTCCGCGCCATCCTCGACTCGGGCGACGTCGCGCAGGCGCACGGTCGAGCCATCGGGATTGGCACGGAGGATGATGTCACCGAATTGCTTCGCACTGTTGAGTTGGCCTTCGACGATCACGGTCGCGGTCAGATCCTGGCTGACCGGATTGGGTGCGGCTCCGATCTGACCGGCTGCGACCTGCGCGTTCTGGGCGGCGATCGCCGCGCTGATGTCGGCCGCCGTCAGATGGAGGCCGACCATCTTGTCCGGGTCGATCCAGACGCGCAGTGCCCGCTGCGAGGCGAAGACCTGAGCCCGGCCGACGCCCGGCAAACGACGCAGCTCTCCGAGGACATTGCGGTTGATGTAGTCGCCGAGCGCGATCTCATCCATCTTGCCGTCGGTCGAGGTCAGGGCCGCGATCAGCAGGAAGCCGGCACTGGCTTCCTCGACCTGAATGCCTTGCGTGCGGACCGTCTGCGGCAGCCGCGCCTCGATGCGTCGCACCGCATTTTGCACGTCGACGGTCGCCTTGCCGATATCTGTGCCGGAGACGAAGGTGGCGTTGATGCTCACCGAGCCGGAATTGTCGGAGGTCGATTCGAAATAGGCGATGCCATGGACGCCGTTCAGCTCCTCCTCGATCAGCCGGGTCACGCCCTGATAGATTTCCTGCGGGGAGGCGCCGGGGTAGGAGGCGGAAATGGAGAGCTGTGGCGGAGCGACGGCGGGATATTGTGCGACCGGCAATAGGGGGATCGTAATGATGCCCGCGATCATGATGAAGAGTGCAAAGACCCATGCGAGGACGGGTCGCCTGATAAAGAACTGTGCCATGATTTGGTTACTTTGCGGCCTGGTCTGAGGTGTTCGGCTCGGCATTTTGCGGTGTCCATGGTTCGGCGACGACCTTGCCACCGGGCGTGACCTTCTGGACCCCGTCGGCAATGATGGTTTCGCCGTCGTTCAGGCCGGAAACAACGATCCACTCGGTGCTCAGAGATGCGCCGAGAACGATGGTGCGCACCTGCGCCGTTTGGTCGGCGGCGAGCACGAGAATCTGAGGGTTGCCTTGGGCGTCTCTCATCACCGCCCTTTGCGGAATGGTGATGCCGCTCTTCTGGACTGCCTGCTCGATGCGCACGCGGACATACATGCCCGGCAGGAGATCGCCATCGGGATTGGGAAATTCCGCACGCAATGTGACCTGTCCCGTGTTGGGGTCCACATTCGCGTTCGAAAACAGGAGCTTGCCTGGCTTGGAATAGCTCTTTCCACCGTCGAACACGAGCTCGACGGATGCCTGTCCGGGTGCCGGGCTCTGCAGCCTGCCTTCGCTGACGCCGCGCTTCAGCGCCAACAGGTCCTGCGCAGACTGTGTGAAATCGGCATAGACCGGATCGATCTGCTGGATGAGCGCGAGGTTGGATGCGCCCTCGGCTGTCACGAGCGTTCCCTCGGTCACCAGAGCGCCGCCGATGATGCCGGTGATGGGCGCTCTTATCTTAGTATAGTCCAGATTGATTTCAGCTTCGTCGAGGGCGGCTTGCTGAGCCGCGACATCGGCGTCGGCCTGTGCAAGATTGACGGCGGCTGTATCATAGTCGACGGCCGTCGAGACGTTGCGCTCATGGAGCGAGCGCTGCCGCTCAAGTTGCTGTCTGGCATTGGCCAGTACGGCTTTGGCTTTCTGCAAGGCCGCTCTCGCGCTCGCCACCCGCACCTGGAATAGCTTCGGATCGATCCGGTAAAGGACGTCGCCCTGATGCACCAGGCTGCCCTGCTGAAAGACGCGCTCCTGGAGGATGCCCGAGACCCGAGCACGCACTTCGGAGATCCTGGTGGCGGCGATGCGTCCGGGGAGCTCGCTCATGACGGGCACCGGATGCGCCTTGATTTTTAGGACACCGACGGCGGGCGGCGGCACTTCGCCGCTCTCCTGCGTGTAAGCATGGCCGGAAAGCAGCATAAGCATCGCCATTGCCGCCAATATCGCCTTCCCGCAAGGCAGTTCGAACGCAGATCGCATAGATGTATTCCCAATTGACCGTGGCACGAGGAGATCGTCGCTCCGCGTCTCGACGGCATGAACCCATTCGAAAGGAGCCGCTTCAACGCCGGGCGCGAATGGCACTTTTCGTCCGAGCCTAAGCAAACATCGGGATTGTTGGTCTTCGGTCGACGTTTTGTGGAGGTTTTATGGAGGAGAGCAGAGGAATGTTGACGCGCAGGCCCTGTCTGACGTTTCTATCCGGTAAAGGAGCCTTGGATGGAAAATGCACTGATATTGATCGTGGAAGACGAGCCGGAGATTTCCGATATTCTCGAACGCTATTTTGAGCGCGAGGGATTTCGCGTGCTGACGGCCTCGGATGGCGAGATCGGGCTTTCCCATCACCAGCGGCTGCGGCCCGATCTTGTGGTCCTCGATGTGAAACTGCCGAAACTCGACGGTCATACCGTGCTTGCCACCATCCGCCAAAGAGGCAATACGCCGGTTATCATGGTCACGGCGCTTGCCGACGACCTCGACAAGCTACATGGGCTGCGCTCCGGCGCCGACGACTATGTGGTCAAGCCGTTCAATCCTGTCGAGGTGGTCGCCCGGGCGCGGGCGGTTTTGCGACGGGCGACGGGAAGTGCTGCGAATAAGGTGCTGCGGGTCGGCCGGCTTGCGATCGATCCGATCGCCCACATGGCTGTCGTCGAGGACGGCGAAACCCGCATTTCGTTGAACCTGACGCGCACCGAATTCCGCATCCTCGAATATATGGCGGGGTTCCCGAACAGGGCCTTCGAACGTGGCGAGATCGTCGATGCCTGCCTTCCCGAAGGCGATGCGCTTGACCGCACCGTGGACAGCCACATGAGCAAACTTCGCCGCAAGCTCGATGCCGCCGGTGTCGGCGACCTCCTCAACGGTGTTCGGGGAGTAGGTTACCGCCTTGGCGATTTCGGTTAGCAACAGCCTTAACAGGCAGATCATCTGGTCGACGACGATCGTCGCTTTCGTCGCCCTGTCGGTGATGTTTTTTGGATTCCTGATCTACGGCTATGTCTACGAATGGCTGTTCAAGGACGCCGCTCCGCCGGATGATTGGGCCGTCAGCGATTTCGTCGTGCTCGGCATCAACGTGGCGATCGGCCAAGCCGTCGGCGCCTATGTCGGATGGCGGCTTGCTCGGCGTCTCGTCAAGCCTCTGACGGCCGTGACGGAGGCTGCCCGCCTCATTGCGGATGGAGACTTCGCGGGACGAGCGACCGGCGAGGGCAATTTCGGCGAAGCGGACCGTCTGATCAGTGATTTCAATCGGATGGCGGAGGAGTTGCAAAGAGCAGAAAAGGAGCTCCAATATTCGAATTCGGCCATCGCGCACGAATTGCGCACGCCGCTGACGATCCTGCGCGGGCGCATGCAGGGGTTGGCGGATGGGGTGTTCGAGCCGAGCCAGGAGGTATTCCGCGGATTGATCGGTCATATCGATGCGCTGACCCGCATCGTCGACGATCTGAAGACGCTTTCGCTAATGAATGCCGGGCGCATGGAGCTGCAGCAATCGCGTTTCGACGTTGGAGAAGAAGTCGCAGATATCATCGATTCGGTGAGGCCATCGCTTGCCAGCCTTAACATCCGGATTGAAACCGACTTGCAGAAGATGGCTGTCATCGCCGATCGGGCGCGCATCCGGCAGGCTGTGCTTGCGCTCATCGACAATGTCGCACGCTATGCTCCCGGCTCGACGCTGCGTGTAGCCTCTCAGGAGGCCGGCAACTTATGCGTCATCATGGTTTCGGATGACGGCCCCGGCATGACGGCTGCGGAAAGCGAACGGGCCTTCGAGCGGTTCTGGAGGGCCGACGATGCGAGAACGCGAAGAGGCGGTGGGTCAGGCCTCGGTCTTGCCGTTGTGAAGGCGATCGCCGAGGCGCATGGCGGCCATGCCACGATCGACAGCCGCAAGGGCGGCGGCACGACCGTCGTGCTGACTATCCCGCGCTGCTGAGATCGCGTGCAGGGCGGCAACGGCCAGTTCCAGGCGTGGCGGCATCCTCATGCGTTGAGAATTCGGCGCAACACCTCCATCAATTCGATTGTACCACGACGGATTTCGCCGACATCTTTTTCAGCGTCTATTCGGCCGGCATTATGAGCAGTGTAAAGCTCGACGAGAAGTTGCGCGTAGTCTTCGGATAGGCCCGCCCGCATGAGCGCGGCCTGCCACTCTGTCTCGGGAAGCGGCTGGGCAACGACATCGCGACCGGTCAGCAAACCAATGGCTGTCGCGACGTCGTTCGGCGTATAGCGCCGAGGGCCTTCGGCATGAATAATCCTTACGGCGGTGTCCTGCTTTTCCAGAAGCAGTTCGGCAGCAATCGAGCCCACGTCATAGGCGGAAATGGTCGGAAGAAGCTTGTTCAGCGGATGGTAGAAGCTCGGCAATCGGCCGTTCTCTGCCGCTACCTTTGCCAGACGCGCCCAGTTTTCCATGTGTTCGGCCGACCGCAGCAGGATAAGTTTTCTGGCCTCCAGCTGACGCAGCCGCGCTTCGAGGGCGTGGAAGATCAAGGTGACGCCGGTGCCGGAGCTATGCTGTGCGCCATAGTCGGAAATGGCGAGAATGGTTTGCGGTTTGGCAGCTGCCAGGGCCTCGCCAAGGCAATCGACCAGTCGTCTTATGCTGGAATTTGCCTGCGGGGCGCGAACATCGACCGGGCAGATTATCTGGATGGCGCTTGCCCCTTCGAATGCGGCCGTCAGCGCCCGATGGTCATGCACATCGGCAACGGCGATCTCGCAGTCGAGATCCGAAAAAGCCTGTGCTTTGGAACGGTCGCGCAGAATTGCGCGAACCGGAATGCCGGCCTTGCGTAGCGCGGCGATAGTCGTGCGGCCAACTTTGCCGGTGGCGCCCAGAATTGCGTACATTGCATCTTCTCCTGTCGATCTTGGAGCAGCCTAGTCACGAGTGCCCATCGGGTCGCGCGGGTTCGGACGGTCACTTGCAGGTTTGGACGACAATCGAAGTCATGCATGCATCCGGCTCAGCATGCCGGGGGTGACGCCGAGGATGCGCCGCATCCAGTGCGTCATGTGGCTCTGATGGGCAAACCCTGTCGCCAAAGCGATTTCGGCGAGCGGCATGTCGGTGGAGAGAATGAGCAATCTGGCGCGCTCGACCCGGCGCGTCAGCACATAGTGATGAACCGGCATGCCGAAAGTGGCGCGAAAGAGTGGCTTCAAATGCGATACGCTGAGACCGACCGTCGCGGCGAGATCGGTAAGAGACAGCGACTGATCGATATGGGCTTCGATAAAATCCACCAGGCACCGCTGATGGCGGTTTGTCAAAGTGGCGCCTGTCGCGGCTGTCCCGACCGAAGTCTGTTCGCTGCCTTCTACAAGACGGATCGCCAGCGCCAATCCCAACGCTTCGGCATATGTCCTGTCCGACGGAATGCGCGACTCGATTTCGGCCTTGATCGCCCAGGCGATCGATTCGAGCCGGGGATCCCGAAGCTGGAATTTCGGCGCCAGAGAAACGGCATCCGGATTTCTGCCAAGTGCTTCCGCGGCCGATCGAAGGAGTTCGTGCTGGATATTCAGGCGCAGAATGGTGCAGTCCCCGTCATCCTCCCACCAGCCATCCAACCCGGCAGGAACGATGTCGATATCGCCATGCGCCTGATGACGCCGGTGCTGACGGCCGTCGCACTCACAAAAAGCATTCACGGCCCGTCCGAAATGAATACCGAGCCGATGCGTCTGCGATCCAGGCACATGGGTGCGGCCAGCTTGAATACGAAGGAGGTTCGCCTCCAAGCCTTTCCAGCCACGATCTTTGCTGGAGAGAAGCGTCGTGGCGGCACTGTTGAACTGGTCCATGATTGCGCGCTTCTGCCAAATCTATCGCCCGGATTGGAGGCGACCTCGATCAGAGGATTATAGGGAGACCGGCGTCTCCGGTCGAGCCAATCTTCGGATCGGTGCCTATGCAGGCGGATCGGCGTCTACTCAAAGTCGTCGAGGTTGACGGGAAGGCCAGCTACCGATCTTCCCTGGTGTGCCATAGCCTCAAGATGTAGATCGCCGACTGTTGAATTTCGTAGCGTATCTCGTAGTGGCCGATGAGAAGCCGCCGGACCTCGCGTGGCTCGAATTCGAACAGCCTTTCTCCAATTCGCGGATTGGTCAGCAGAATGGTCGGCGCCTTGGTCAGAGACGGCACTGCGCGAACAGCCGCCGGCTTGTTAACCGCGGCCAGAAATTCATGCAGGCGAGTGAGGTCGGATAGCGCCTTGCTGGTCCATTTTGCTTCCATCAGCGGGGGGCCGGCAATGGATCGTCAGTGCTTAAACTATCGACCCATGCCTGCACGGCCTGATGGTCGATCACATTGCCATCGTCGACGTCGGAGAGAGCTTCGCGGGTCAGCCGCTCGCGCTCTTCCTCCTGGTCGAGCCACGCGGTCAGAGCCTGCTTCATGATCCAGCCGCGGGAACGCTCGAGCCTCTCGGCCATCAAGTCGAGTTTTTCGGCCAGCGAAAGCGGTACATGTGCAGTCAAGACTTTGGTCGCCGAGTTTGCCACACGATCATCCTTTCCGAGAGGTTCGATTTATTTCTAATCATAGTGATTAATTTTGAATCGATCAACGGCACGCAAGGGACACCGCATATAGCGGTGACCGGGCTTCCTTCATCGCGAGCCCCCGCCATCTCCAGATCTTGGAATGAACGGGCAAAGGACGCGGCCTACTTATGAACCCGCGTCCAACACTGCCAGTCGAACGTCACTTCCAGCTCGTATAGTCCGAGGCAGTGCAGCCGAAGGGCGCACGTTGATCACCGAAGCGCTTCTTCAACTGATCGCAGCCCCAGCGGTTGAGAGGCGCCGGCATCATATTGTTGAGGTCCATGGCGGGCGACGTGAACTGCGAGCCGGCGCTGGTCACATACCAGACCCAGTAGCCGAAAATCCCGGCGATGAAGAGAAGTATGACCAGGAAAACCCTGGCGAGCCGCGTCATGATGGACGGCCCTTTCTTCCCTTGAGCAACGAGTTCCGGCGACTGGCCGCCAAGTTCTGCCGTCAGCGGCGCGAGAATGCTTGCGCGTTCTTCCGCCGTCATGTCGATCCGCTCCAGTCGGCTATCCAAAAGCACCGGGAGAGCCGTATTTCCGTGCCAGACGGCGAGCGCCACGGCTTTGCCGTCCTTTGCACCGACGACCAGAGGTTCCTGTCCTGGCTGGAAGTTCGTATGGGCCGCTCGTCCGGTTTTTCTGCCGGCGATCTTGTCGGTATAGGTCACCGTCAGCCGCTTGCCTCGGCGCTGGAAGGCTGTGATTTCCACCGGGACCGGCTCAAGCTGTGCAGCCCTGTGCAGTTGCCCGCGGACACGCCAGACACGCAGGATCTGGAAAATCATCGCGATGCAGGCGCCGCCAAGAAGGGCAACGAAGACGCCAAGCGTTATGATCCGGTTCCAGAGCATATCCAACCCGAGGCTGAGGGTCGCCAAGTCCGGATGGTCGCCGGAGATGACGAGGTCCGTGTCATAGTCACCGGCGTGGATGTCGACGAACATGATCTCGACATCCTTGTCATAGGTCTGGCCATCGTAGGCGTAGTTGAGGCGCGCCTCGCAGGTTGTGAAGAAGCCCTTCCGGGTCGAGCATTTTCCATCGCGGATATCGCCGTTGACGAGCTTGACGGGATTTTGGCTGATCGTCCAATCCCTCAATATGCCCGGCGCTTCGGAAATAGCCATGAAAACGGTCAGGCCGATCAGGATCGGCAGCGAGAAATAGACGGCCTTCGGCATTGTAATAAGGCTCTGAGCAAGCTGCAGGGCTCTTTCGGGAAGTTTGATCGTCGGAAATGTCATTGTCTGCCCTGAAACTCCGAATGGTTGCGTAGACAGCCGCAAGGCGAGGAGCGAAGCATATGCTTCGCAAAATCCTAGGGGTATTTGGCGCCCACAGCTGCAGCGCGAGGAAATAGACACTCTACCCGTCAGCTCAATACCCGGTTGTAGGCCATTCGACGATTTCATGGTGATGCCCACAGCAAACCCGCATGGGTGTGACCTTTTTGTACCGCAACTTTGACCGGTGCAGACGAGCCCGTTTAAAGCGCGTCGCGATCTTTCAGATTTGCTTCTCGCGCTTGAGATTTTTGATCTCGGGCATGTCGTTGTGACGCCGAATGAACTGATCGAGCGGCTGCAGCGCTATCGCATTGAAGGAGGCTTTTGCCATCCCGAATCTCGATCGCGAGATCAAGTGGCGCTGCAAATATGCCCGGCAGAACGGTATTCACGTTTCCCCGACCTTCATGATCGACGGGCGGGTGCAGGCCGGCATGAGCAGCGGCGATGATGTTGAAGCCTGGATGAAGAAAATCTCCGCCTCGTGAAAGGTAGAGAGCAAGGCGCCGATGTCCCCACCTCGGCGCCCTGCCCCTTTTGGGTTGCCCTTAATCCTCTACGTTCGGCAGCAGGATCGTCAAAAGTCCGATCAGCGGCAGGAAGGCGCAAAGCTCGAAGACGAATTCGATGCTTGTATGGTCGGCAAGGACGCCGAGCGCTGCGGCTCCGATGCCGCCCATGCCGAAGGCGAAGCCAAAGAACAGGCCGGACACCATGCCGACGCGGCCGGGCAGCAATTCCTGCGCGTAGACGACGATCGCTGAGAAGGCGGAAGCGATGACCGTGCCGATGATTGCACTGAGGATGATCGTCGTTTCGAGATTGGCGTGAGGCAAGACGACAGTGAAGGGCAGGATGCCAAGGATGGAGGCCCAGATAACTTTCTTTCGGCCGATGCGGTCGCCCACGGGGCCGCCGACCATCGTGCCGACGGCGACGGCGGCGAAGAACACGAACTGGCAGAGCTGAGCCGTTCGTTCCGTCACGCCGAACCGGGCCATGAGATAGAAATTGTAGTAGCTGGTGAAGCTTGCCAGATAGAAATACTTCGAGAAGATCAGCGCGATCAGGACGGCAATGGCAAGACCGACGCGGGCGCGCGATAGGCTCCGCGCCTTATGGGGCTTGCCGGATTTTGCCGGCGCGCGCAGGTGGCTGCCATTCAGCTGATACCAGCGGCCGAGGCCACCGAGAATAAGAATGCCGGCAAAAGCCAGGCTCGCAAGCGCCGCCATTCCATGCTGGCCATGCGGAAGGATGAAGAAGGCTGCGAGCAGCGGGCCGAGCGAGGTGCCGAAATTGCCGCCGACCTGGAACAGGGACTGGGCGAAGCCGTGCTTTCCGCCTGATGCCAGGCGGGCGATGCGGGATGCTTCCGGATGGAAGATCGAGGAGCCGAAGCCGAGCAGTATCGCGCCCATCAGTAGCGTCGGATAATTGGGCGCCATGCCGAGCGTGATCATGCCGGCGCAGCTGCAGACCATGCCGAACGGCAATGAATAGGGCTGTGGCCGTCCGTCCGTGTACCAGCCGACGAAGGGTTGCAGGATCGAGGCCGTGATCTGGTAGACGAATGTCAGCACGCCGAGCTGGGCGAAGCTCAAGTCAAAGCCGGTCTTGAGCACCGGATAGCTTGCCGGCAGCAATGCCTGAGTGACGTCGTTGATGAAATGGCCGAGGCTCGCCACCATAATGACCGGATATATCGTCGTAGCCGCCCGGGGCGGATTCATCACCTGGCTCATGACCGTCACTTTTCAATGTTCTGCAGCGCTGGTATTAGAAAACAAAATTGCCCGCTACCGCGACAGGGCGTAGTTCTTACGAGACTGGGCCAGAATGGTCAGGAACAGCCGCATAGATCCGTTCATCGACGTCGACCGTCCCCTCATTGCCCTCGGCAATGAATATGGCGACGGCCACCGCGTCGAACCGCATCAGCATCGCCGTGCCCAACTGCTCTACGGTTTCTCCGGCGTAGTGGTCGTGACCACGCCTGACGGCACGCTCGTCATGCCGCCGGAGCGTGGGATGTGGATCCCTCCGGGCGTGATCCATAGCGTGCGCATGCTCGGCAAGGTCAGCATGCGCAGTCTCTACATTGAGCCGGAAGCGATCAAGACAATGCCGGATCACTGTCAGGTGGTCGAAATCTCGCCCCTGCTGCGCACGCTCATCGCCGAAGCCGTCGACATTCCGGTCGATTACGACGTCAATGATCGGGCCGGCGCCTTGATGGCATTGCTTCTGCACGAACTGGCAAGGTTGAGGCCGCTGCCATTGTCCCTGCCGATCCCGCGCAACAGGACGCTGGCTCAGAAGTGCCAGGATTTCCTCAGGCAGCCGGCAACGCATGACACGATCGATCTGTGGGCCAGCCACATGCGCATGAGCCGTCGCGCATTTACCCGCATGTTTCGCCTGGAGACGGGGCTGAGTTTCGTCAAATGGCGCGAGCAGGCCTGCCTGCATGCCGCGCTTCCGCGGCTTGTTGCCGGCGTGCCGGTGACGACGATCGCGATCGACCTTGGCTACAAGAACCCGGCCGCCTTTACGACCATGTTCAAGCGCGCCTTCGGTTATTCGCCACGCGAAATGGCGCGCCAGCACGCGGGAAGCGATTCCGCCGTTGCAAGCGCCCAGCCATGAACGTCATGTCGCGTCGAGATAGGGCTTCAATGGCATGTCGTCGTGCCTGGGCACCGTCTGCCGTTCGATCATGTGGTGGATGACGGGCGGGCGGTCGCCGCGATGCAATCTGTCCAGGCGTTCGGCGACTTCGACATCGGCATGCGTCTGGCGCTGGCTGTGGCGAACATAATCGATCCAGGTCGGCAGATGGTAGCTTTCCGTCCAGGTGTTCGGCCTTTCCAGATCGCGTAACAGCGACCATTGCTTTGCCCCGTCGCGGATTCTCATCCGGCGACGCTGGGCCATGACGGCTAGAAATTCCGCCACATCCTCCTGATCGATGTCGTAGTCCACCATAACCAGGATGGGGCCGCTTCTGGAACGCAGGTCGAGCTGCAGTTGTGGCTCGCTGAAGGTGTTCGTCGGATCGAGATTGAGGGATTCGAAATCCGGCTGGCGCAGCAGCAGTCCAAGCAGGCCGCCTATTGCCAGGCCGACGCTTGCGATGAAAAGCGCGCCCGTGACGCCGTGAGCGTCCGCCAGTTCGCCCCAGAGCCAGCTTCCGACCGCCATGCCGCCAAAGGTGGCGGTCTGATAGAGCGACAGAGCGCGGCCGACGACCCAGCGCGGCGTGGAAAGCTGAACCGTGACATTGAAGAGCGAGAAGGCCTGCACCCAGGCGACGCCGGCCGGCATAAGAATAAGACAGCTCAGCCATACCTGGTTGCTTAGCGCAAGCAACAAGCAGCTCACCGCCAATGTGAAGAAGGCACCGCGGATCACCCATTCATTGCTCAGGATATCGCGGATGCGGCCGATCAGCATCGCGCCGCAGATGGCGCCGAAGCCGAAGAAGCCGAGCATGATGCCGTAAGTGATCGCCGTGCCGTGGACATGATCGCGCGCAACGAGAGGCAGGAGCGCCAGGATAACGATCGCCGTCAAGCCGAAGACGAAGCTGCGGCACATGACCTTGAGAAGGTTCGGCGACATCAGCACATAGCGAAAGCCTGCCGACATGGCACTGCCGAACGGCTCGCGCGGCAGCGTATTGCGGGCGGGCGCGGTCTTCCAGCGCCATAGGGTGATGATGAGGGCGAAGTAACAGAAGACATTGAAGAGGAACGCAAAGGCGGCGCCGGCCGCCGCGACGATGACGCCGCCAATGGCAGGCCCGATGCTGCGCATCAGGTTGTAGCTCATACTGTTCAGCGCGACCGCACCCGGCAGGTGCTCGCGTGGCACGACATCGCCCATCGACGCCTGCCACGACGGATTGTGAAGCGCGCCGCCGCAGCCGATCAGGAAGGTGAAGCAGAGCAAGAGCCATGGGGTCAGCGCATTGCTGTAGGACAGGATCGCCAGCGTCGCCGAGACTGAGAGCATCAGCGTCTGCGCAATCAGCATGATCCGCCTGCGGTCGTAATTGTCAGCCAGCGCTCCGGCCGCAAGCGAGAAGATCATGACGGGCAGGGTGGTGGAGGACTGAACGAGCGCCACCATGCCATGTGATGTCGCAAGGCTGGTCATCAGCCACGCGGCACCGACGCCTTCGACCAATCCGCCGAGATTGGAAATGAGCGTTGCCGACCAGAGAGAGCGGAAAGTCTTCGACTGGAACGCGACGAGCGGAGAGGGTCTATTGGGCATGTCGGCTTTTCTTCGCAGGATTATCTCGATCGGCGATGCAGCGAGCTCGCTCAAAGCGTGTGCGCAGCCGAGTCGAAATCGAGCCTATAGTGATTTGCTAACTTTCGAAACGATTTTGGAATAATATTCTCGCCAATAAAGGCGGAATTCAGCAGTTGCATGAGGGAAACCTCGGACTGCAAAAGCTGCAAAGCACGATTTTCACTCGAGCAACGCGCCAATTCGATCGGGGTCGGGAGAAACGAAGATGATCGTGGCCTTCCCGGAAACATCCTTGGCAGAAATAAATCCGTTTTCGCCGAACTGATCTGGAAAACGGCTGTCGACAGAATTGTGCCTGTTGTCGCCCAGCACGAAATAATGACCAACGCGTACTTCGAATGGACCTGCTTCGTCCTGGCCGGCGACGGCTTGATCCGTCATCGTGCGATCCGTCGGTGCCGCCGGCCCTGCCAAACTTGCAATCGATCGATGCTGCACGATCAACACAAAGGAATTGCTGCTACCCGCCTTCCAATCCAATTGGGTAGCTCACCTAAATCTACGGTAGATGCTAATATTCTAATTACCGGTCTGAATGCCACCCTCGGGCCGGACAGTGCAGCGTCCGACGACTGCCCCCATCCTTTGTCGTCGGACGCACCCTTCAGTATTGGCATCAGCTTTGAACGGCAGGTCGCTTTCCGTTAGGACGTGTCACTCACCCATCAGGTCAATGCCGCGCAGTCGGGGATGGGCTAATATTGCCCGTCCGCAGAATCAGCATCCGCAGCCTTCTCCGAACTTTTGTCCCTGCCAGGCTTGGGGCTTCGACCGTTTGAGGCTCCGCTGGTATCGCTGTTCTTCCGGCCGATCATGGCGCGGAATTCGGCTTCCGGGACAGGCGGGCTGAAGTAATAGCCCTGACTCTCCGAGCAACCGGCCTTGATGACCATGTCGAGCTGGGTCTGCGTCTCGACGCCTTCCGCCGTGGTCAGCATCTGGAGATTGCGACCGAGCGTAGCGATGGACTGGACGATGGCAAAGCTGTCGGGCCGGTTTTCCAGGTCGCGCACGAAACTGCGATCGATTTTCAACTTATCGAAGGGGAAGCGCTGCAGATAGTTCAGCGAAGAATAGCCGGTGCCGAAATCGTCAAGCGCGACGGTCAAGCCAAGCGAACGCAACCGGTTCAGGACCTCGATGTTCGCGGCATTGTCCCGCAAGAGTACCGACTCGGTGATTTCCAGTTCCAGCCGCCGCGCATCGAATTCGGTAAATTCCAGCACGTTCTTGACCATATCGACCAGATCCGCCTGACGGAACTGAACCGGAGAGAGGTTGACTGAGACGCGCACGTCCTCGGGCCAGTTAAGGGCATCTTCGCATGCCTGTTGCAGCACCCATTTGCCGAGCGTGTCGATGAAGCCGGTTTCCTCTGCCAGCGGGATGAATTCGGCTGGCGGGATCAGCCCGCGCTCTGGATGGCGCCAGCGCACCAGTGCCTCGCTGGCAACGATCTTGCGGGTCTTGTGCGAAATCTGCGGTTGATAGTGAACCTCGAATTGCCCAAGCTTGATGCCGTGACGCATATCCGCCTCCAGAATGCGCCGGTTCTGGAGATCTTCTTCCATCTGCGGGGAGAAGATGCGGTAGACTCCCTTACCGTCGGCCTTGGCCTGGTATAGTGCCAAGTCGGCATTCTTCATCAGCTGGCCGGTATCACCGCCAGCGCGCGGTGCGACTGCGATGCCGATGCAGGTGCTGACAACGATCTCATTGCCATCGATGCGGTAAGGCCGGCTGATGCTGGCAATGAGGCGCTCCGACAGATCGCGGGCACTGTCGAGTGTGGAATCCAGACACCGGTGCAGCACGGCAAATTCATCGCCGCCCAATCGCGCCACGATGTCATGTTGTGATGCGGTGTTGCGTAGCCGCCTGGCGACCTTGCGCAGCAACACGTCGCCGACAGGGTGGCCCAGCGTGTCGTTGACTTCCTTGAAGCGATCGAGATCGAGATAGAGTATGGTGAATAATTGGCCGCCGGCCGCCAATCCGCGCAATGCGTGACCGACGCTTTCCCAGAATAGCAATCGATTGGGCATGTCGGTCAGCGCGTCGTGATGAGCCATATGCACCACACGATCCTGCGCGCGATGACGCTCGCTGACATCCTCGAAAGTGCAAACCCAGCCGCCTTCACCCGTAGGCTCGTGTGATACGGCCAGCACCATGCCGTTCGCGAGATGATGGATATGGTCGCTGAGCACGGCGATGTCGTTCCGGACACGAGCCTTATCGCCGACAATGCCGCGCGGCCCGGTGGTTGACAATCCAGGAGGCAGCAATTCGGGCGCGATGAGATCAGCCAAGGGAGTGCCTATCCGAGCCCGGACTTCGTCCAGACCGAACAGCGCCAGGAAACGGGGATTATGAACGATGACGCGATATTGGTCGTCGAGCAGGCAGAGACCGAGCGACATGGCCTCCATTGCCGCATCGAACCGGGCATTCTGGATCGCCAGGGTTTGCTCCTTGGCCTGCAGGATCTTCTGCGCCCGGCCCAGAAGGCCATTGTGAATGAGCAGCAGCAGAATCAGCAGGCAACCGCCGATGAGCATGCCGACGGTGACCCAGGTCAGGGCCAATTGCAGCCCGAGGAGACCGCGCCGATCTTCGGCAATGCGCGCCGAGTACCACATGTTGCTGTCGCTGGAGAGCCGCGCCAGCTTCGGATAGATCGGCTCCAGGATCGCCAGGATCCGCGCCGGCGTACCGGGCACTGAAAGCTGGCTAAGCAGTGGCCGGGTCTGGTTGAGCGCCTCTTCGAGGTCGTCGAGGGTCTCGCCGATATGCGGGTTGGATTGTACGAACTTCTCGACCCCGTTCGACCGAAGGGTCTTGAGGCGATTGACGACGATATCGAAGCGCAGCCTGACTTCGTGGGCATCGACCTGGCCATCGTTCATGCCGATGGCACTGACGCGCTGTTCGAGCCTGGTGAACTCACTCGGAGCTTGGGCTATCGTCCAGGTGATATTGCCCAAGCCGACATCTTGTAGTGCGGTCTGGCGCTGGAAGACCAAGGCGGAAATATAGATCGCCGAGGTGATGAAACCCAGGATCACAATGATCAGCGCTGTGCGGAGGTAGCGCATGCGGTCCGGGGCTATTTCACGGAGATTGCCTTGACCTGCCAGACAGCACGACCGTGATAGGGCTGTCCCTGCAGGATGGGGTTGCTGTCGAATGGATACATCACAAAGAACGGGCCCTGATCGTCGATAGGCATGTATGCCCCATTGCGCTTGACGGCGAGGATCGTGCCGAACTTGGTGAAATCGCTGGTCGGGATATCGACGCTATAATCATTGAGGGCAATGACCGTGGCCGTCGCACCTTGGGCCTTGGCCTTTTCAAGCAACAGCGCCATCGGCACGCCTTCGAAGTTGACGACACCGGCATTCCAGGGCGTCGAAGTCTTGATCGACACGAGGCCCATCGCCTCAAGCTGATTGCGATCGAACGTCACCGAGCCCGAGGAACCGGTAATCGTCACTGACGGCACGTCCTGCGCCAGGGCGGGCGCGACGAACGCAGCAAGGACTGCAAAAATAATTGAGGCAAGAAGACGCATTGAGGGTCCGATGCTTTCGGGGTATGGGCCTTGCCCGTTCTATCTCCAGCCTGCACAACTGGCTGTTAAAGATCGGTTAAGTTCCACAGGGCAATGGAAACAAACTTAACAGCTCAATATTGGGCGTAGCATTTATCGGAACTTACTGATCTATTTCCAGGTCGGTAAGCTCCGGCTTGCGTGCCGCTGATCTGCACTTTTGCTATGAAGTCGACGAGTGCCGATATGGATTTTCCCGGCAGCTTCGGCAGTTGTAAGGATACTGCGATTTCACCCCCCTATTCATCATACCGAAGACACGCGATGACCAGATCAAAAAATTGACTGGCGCAACAGCGCTTTCTCCTTGCTACTCCTCGATAGTGAGCAAGTGCAACAAATTCATGATAGTTTCGATCCCCTGCTTGCCCGCAACGGTTGGCCTTGCCGGCAAGAAAAATAGTCAGCTTTTTGATGAACTCATACGCTTTCCAACTGCGCCGCTCAATACAGAATGCGTCACGCCATCGGCTGCGTATTCTCCCACTCGCTCGATCGGCAGGCGGAGATGATCCTATTGCAGCAGGATGGCGCGGAAGTCGTTGACATTCGTGCCGGTCGGACCGCTGATAAAGAGGTCGTCGAGAGCGGCGAAGGCCGACCAGCTGTCGTTGTGTTCAAGGAATTTAGCCGCATTCTTGTTTCGATCCGCAAGCCGTGAAACGGTGGTGCCGTCGGCAAAGGCGCCGGCATTGTCCTCGGAACCGTCGATGCCGTCCGTGTCGGCGGCGAGCGCTGAAATGCCCTCCTGGCCGGAAATGGCGCAGGCGAAGGACAGGAGGAACTCGCTGTTGCGGCCGCCTTTGCCCTTGCCCTTGATCGTTACCGTAGTTTCCCCGCCAGACAGAAGAAGCATGGGGTCTTGCGACGCCAGACCCCGCTGCAGGATCTTGGCTACGATCGCCGCATGCTGGCGACCGACCTCCGATGCTTCGCCCTCGATGGCATCGGACAGCACGATGGTCTCGACGCCGGCCTTGCGGGCGACATCGGCAGCGGCATCCAGTGCGATGGCCGCCGAAGCAACGAGCTTCACCTCGTTGCCGGCGAAACGAGAGTCCGAGGGTAGGGGCGGTTCGTCCCTGTCATCTTCGAGATGACGCATCACCGCGTCAGGCAAATCGAGACCATAATGTTCTATGATCGCAAGTGCATTGGCGCGGGTCGCCTCGTCGGCAATGGTCGGACCGGAGGCGACCAGCGCGGGGTTGTCGCCGGGAATATCGGAAACGACGAGGGAGACGACCTTTGCCGGATGGGCCAGGGCCGCCAGCCGCCCTCCCTTGATGCGCGAGATCTGTTTGCGCACGGCATTCATAGCATCGATCGGCGCGCCGGAGGCAAGCAAGGCCCGGTTGACGGCGATCTCATCGGCAAGCGTGAGATCGCCGGCCGGCGCCGGCAGCAATGCCGAGCCGCCGCCACAGATGAGGGCGACGACCAGATCGTCTTCCGTGAGGCCGCTTACCGTCGCCATCAACCGCGCCGCTGCGAGCAGTCCGCTTTCATCCGGTACGGGATGAGCGGCCTCGAGAACCTCGATGCGCTCACATGGCGCGGTATAGCCGTAGCGCGTGACGACAACGCCGGAAAGCGGAGCGCGCCAGAGACGCTCGAAGGCACGCGCCATCTGTGCCGCCCCCTTGCCGGCACCGATCACCACCGTCCGACCCTTCGGCTTTTCCGGCAAATGAGCGGCCAGCGCCTTGTCCGGATCGGCGGCAGCGACCGCCGTATAGAACAGCTTTTTCAGAAAGGCGCGGGGATCGGCGATATCAGACATCGGGTCTCTCACATCTTACGCGACGGGATGGTTCGCCATGCGCTCCAGCGCCTTGACGAGACCGGAATGATCGAGCCCGCTGTCGCCATTGGCGGCGCATTGGTTGAAAAGCTCCTGCGTTGCCGCTGTGTTCGGCAGCGACACGCCAAGCACCTTGGCACCCTGGAGCGCAAGGTTCAGATCCTTCTGATGCAGCGAGATGCGGAATCCCGGTTCGAAGGTGCGCTTGATCATCCGTTCGCCATGCACTTCGAGGATGCGCGAGGAGGCAAAGCCGCCCATCAGGGCCGAGCGCACGCGCGCCGGATCGGCACCGGCCTTGGAAGCGAAGACAAGTGCCTCGGACACGGCCTCGATCGTCAATGCGACGATGATCTGGTTGGCGACCTTGGTGACCTGGCCGTCGCCGCAATCGCCAACGAGCGTGATATTCTTGCCCATCAGCTGAAAGAGCGGCAGCGCTCGCTCGAAGCTGGCGTCAGAACCGCCGGCCATGATGGAGAGCGAGGCGTTCTTGGCGCCGACCTCGCCGCCGGAGACAGGTGCGTCGATATACTCCGCACCGGTCTCGCGAACTCTCCTGGCGAATTCCTTGGTCTCGATCGGTGAGATCGAGCTCATGTCGATGACGAGCTTGCCTCTCGTGAGGCCATAGGCAACGCCATTCTCGCCGAAGAGTACATCCTTGACCTCGGGGGTATCCGGCAGCATCAGGATGATGATGTCGACGGTTTCGGCCAGCGCCTTCGGTGTTTCGACGAATTGCAGGCCGTTGTCGAGCAGCTCCTGGCGCGGTGGTATCGAAAACTTTGATGTGACGACGATGTGGCCGGCATTTTGCAGGTGGCGCGCCATGGGGGTTCCCATGATGCCGAGGCCGATAAATCCGATATGTGCCATGGTTGTTAGCTCCTGATATTGAGAATGGCGGCGCTTTCGGCGTGGCGGCCGGCTGCGGCAAACCAGCCGAGCCCGGCCGCCGTCGTGGTGCGCGGCTTGTATTCACAGCCGATCCAGCCGTCGTAGCCGAGCGCATCGAGCGTTTCGAACACAAAGGGGTAGGCGATCTCGCCGGTGCCCGGCTCGTTTCGGCCGGGATTGTCGGCCAGCTGCACGTGGGCAATCTGCGCTTGATGCTTCTTGAACGTGCCGATCAGCTCGCCTTCGGTGCGCTGCTGGTGATAGAGGTCGTACTGAATGAACAGGTTGCCGCTGCCGACCTCGGCGATGATCGAGGCCGCCTGATCCGGCGTGTTGAGATAAAATCCCGGAATATCGAACCTGTTGATCGGCTCGATCAGAAGCCGGATTCCGTGCTTGCCTAATTCGGCAGCCGCGTATTTGAGATTGGCGACGAAAGTGGTCCGCAGCACTTCATCGGGCACGCCCGCCGGCGCGATGCCTGAGAGGCAGTTGACCTGGCGGCAGCCGAGCGTCATCGCATAGTCGATCGCCGAGGCAACGCCGCGGCGGAATTCGTCGATGCGATCCGGCAGGACCGCGATGCCGCGCTCGCCGCCGGCCCAATTGCCGGCGGGCAGATTGTGCAGCACCTGGGTCAGGCCGTGACGATCGAGCTCGGTGCGCAGGGCTTCCTTGGCAAAATCGTAAGGAAACAGATATTCGACGCCTTCGAAACCGGCTTTGGCGGCCAGCGCGAAGCGATCCAGAAACGGCGCCTCGGTGAAAAGCATGGTGAGATTGGCCGCAAACTTCGGCATGTTATTTCTCCTTCAGTCCAGTAGAGCGAGGATTGCGGTTGGGGCATCCTCGCCACGTTCGGCAAGCTCCTCGAACTCGACGACCGCATTGATGTCGGCCCCCATGGCGATGTTGGTGACGCGCTCCAGAATAAACTCGATGACCACGGGAACCTGATGCTCCGCCATCAGCTGCTTTGCTGTCGTGAACGCTTCTTGGAACTCGTTCGGGCTGCGCACCCGGATCGCCTTGCAGCCGAGGCCTTCGGCAACGGCGACATGGTCGACGCCATAGCCCGGCTCCGCATCACCGGATGCATTGATGTTCTCGAAGGCGAGGCTGACCTCAAAATCCATGTTGAAGCCGCGCTGAGCCTGGCGGATGAGGCCGAGATAGGAATTGTTCACGACCACATGCAGGTAGGGGAGCTTGTGTTGGGCGCCGACTGCTAATTCCTCGATGAGGAACTGGAAGTCGTAGTCGCCGGATAGGGCCACGATCGGGCGGTCCGGATCTGCAGCGCGCACGCCGAGCGCTGCCGGCAGGGTCCAGCCGAGCGGGCCGGCCTGGCCGCAATTGATCCAGTTACGCGGCTTGTAGACGTGCAGGAATTGCGCGCCGGCGATCTGGCTGAGCCCGATGGTCGAGACATAGCAGGTGTCGCGATCGAAGGCCTTGTTCATCTCTTCGTAAACGCGCTGCGGCTTCAGCGGCGTTTGGTCGAAATGCGTCTTGCGCAGCATGGTGCGCTTGCGATCGCGGCATTCCTCCGCCCAGGCCGACCAGTCGCGCAGCTTGCCTTCGGTCTTCCATTCCGTCGCAACGTCGAGGAAGAGCTTCAGCGCGGCACCGGCATCTGAGACGATACCGAAATCAGGAGCGAAGACACGGCCGATCTGGGTTGGCTCGATATCGACATGAACGAAGGTTCGCCCTTCGGTGTAGGTCGAGACATTGCCGGTGTGGCGATTGGCCCAGCGATTGCCGATGCCGAAGACGAAATCGGAGGCAAGCAGCGTCGCATTGCCATAGCGATTCGAGGTCTGTAGCCCGCACATGCCGGCCATTAGCGGATGATCGTCCGGGATCGTGCCCCAGCCCATCAGCGTCGGGATGACCGGAACGCCGATGATTTCGGCGAATTCGACAAGCAGGTCCGACGCATCGGCATTGATGATGCCACCGCCTGCGACGATCAGCGGCCGCTCGGCCGCGTTCAGCATGGCAAGCGCCTTTTCCGCTTGGGCTCGCGTCGCCGAGGGCTTGTAGGGGGCAAGCGACGCATAGGTATCGATATCGAACTCGATCTCGGCGAGCTGGACGTCAACGGGCAGATCGATGAGAACCGGGCCGGGGCGGCCAGAGCGCATCGTATGGAATGCCTTCTGAAAGACGTAAGGGACGAGCGCTGGCTCCATGACGGTAACGGCCCATTTGGTGACGGGGGCTGCGATCTTGGCGATATCGACAGCCTGGAAATCCTCCTTGTCGAGGCGGGCGCGCGGCGCCTGGCCGGTAATGCAGAGGATCGGGATCGAATCGGCAGAGGCCGAATAGAGGCCGGTGATCATGTCGGTGCCGGCAGGCCCCGACGTTCCGATGCACACACCGATATTGCCGGCGCGGGCGCGGGTGTAGCCCTCGGCCATATGGCTTGCGCCCTCGACATGACGGGCCAGCACATGGCGGATCGAACCACGTGCCTTCATTGCCGAATAGAAGGGGTTGATCGCAGCGCCGGGAACGCCGAAGGCGCAATTGACGCCTTCCTTTTCCAGAACCAGCACTGCGGCATCGACTGCACGCATCTTCGCCATGGGATTTCCTCCGTTTCTGGATCGAAGGTACCGCATAGGTGAACGAGTGCAATCTTAAAATGGAAATCAATCCCATCATATGGAAATAAACATTTTCAACGAATCTGGAACAATCACAGCGAAGCGGATATGTCATGAAGCCCAAGCGGGCGGCGCCAAACTGCGCGGCGCGCCTTCAGTCAAAAGTGAGCGTCATGGCGGAAAATCGGGAAAAGACGAGGGGCAGACCAGGCCGGAAACCGGCCGAGAATGCGGCGGCCTCGTCCGTGCAGGTGCTCGATCGCAGTCTGAAGCTGCTGGAGCTGGTGGCCGAAGCCGATGGTGCGGTTTTGACGGATCTCGCCGACAGATCGGCCATGGCGCCCTCCACCGTTCACCGGCTGCTGACCTCTCTCGCCCAGCACGGCATGGTGGCGCATGACGCTGAGACCGGCGCCTGGACGATTGGAGTGAAAGCCTTCGAGATCGGAACGGCCTACTTACGCTTCCGTAAGCTTGGCACAATCAGCCGGCCTTTTCTTAAGCAGTTGATGGAGGCATCCGGCGAGACCGCTAACATCGCCATCGAGGAAGATGGCGATGTCGTCTTCATCTCCCAGGCGGAAAGCCATGCGCCGATGCGTGCCTTTTTTCGCCCCGGCCGTCGTGGGCCGATTCATGCCTCCGGCATTGGCAAAGCGATCCTTTCCACCTGGGCGGATAGCCAGATAGAGGCTTTGCTCAAAGGGCGGTCGCTACAGCATTTCACCGATAAAACCCGCGATACGCTCCCCGTGCTGCTCGCGGATATGGCCGAGATCCGTTCGCGCGGCTGGTCGATCGACGATGAGGAACACACGCTCGGCATGCGGTGTGTTGCCGCGCCGATCTTCGACGAATATGGCGAGGCTATTGCCGGCATTTCGATTTCAGGCCCGGCTGTGCGGCTGCCGGATGAAAGGGTTGCTGCGCTTGGTCCTGCTGTGCGGGCCGCGGCGGAAGAATTGACGAAGGCGATGGGCGGACGCTCGAAGCGGGCTTGAACGTCTTCGCCGCCATCTCCTATCCAGAGACGACGGCGTTGCCGGTCCGCCACATTTATTGGTCAGGCGAGCTGCAGTTGTTCGCGTAGGACCGTGTCTGCTTTCTTGCCCTTGGTCTTCATCGCCCTGCCGCCGACATAGACTTCGGCAATGCAGCGATCGTCACCCATGGTCTGCAGGATAAAGAGTTCCTCAGCCAGTGACGTTGCGGTGCGCATGCGGAATTCCATGGCCGACTTGGCGCTGGAATCAAGCACGACGATATCGGCGTCCGCACCCGCCTGCAGCGAGCCAATCTGCTTTTCGAGACCGAGCGCCGCGGCGTTGCCGCGCGTCATGCGATAGAAGGAGTTGAACGGCGTCAGCCGCTGCCCCTGCAGATGCAGCACCTTGTAGGCTTCATCCATCGTTTCCAGCATGGAGAAGCTGGTCCCGGCGCCGACATCGGTTGCAACCGACCAGCGTGCGCCAAGCCTGTCAAACTCCGCGGCGTTGAAGAGCCCGGAGCCGAGGAAGAGGTTGGAGGTGGGGCAGAAGACGCCGACCGCGCCAGTTTCGGCGAGCACCGCGACTTCCCGTTCGCTCATATGGATGCAATGGCCGAGCAGCATGCGGTCGTTGAGCAGGCCGTAACGGGCATAGATGTCCGTATAGTCCTTCGCCTCGGGATAAAGGGAGGTGGCGAAGGCAATCTCATCCCGGTTTTCGGAAAGATGCGTCTGGACATAGCAGTCCGGATGTTCGGCGACGAGAGCCCGGCTCATTTCCATTTGCTCCGGCGTCGAGGTGATCGCAAAGCGCGGGCTGATGGCATAATGCGCGCGTCCGCGGCCGTGCCATTTCGCAATCAGTCGCTTGGTGTCGTCATAGCCGCGCTGAGGCGTATCGCGCAGTGCGTCCGGCGCGTTGCGGTCCATCATCACCTTACCGCCGATCATGCATATGCCGCGCGCTTCGGCTGCCGCGAAATAGGCATCGACGCTTTCCGGGTGCACCGAACAATAGGCGACGGCCGTGGTCGTGCCGTTGGATAGGAGTTCGTCCATGAAGCGGTCGGCCACTTCGGCGGCATGGGCGGCGCGGGCAAACTTCTGTTCCTCGACGAAAATATAGGTGTTCAGCCATTCGAGCAGCTGGGCGCCATAAGACGCGATCGCTTGCATCTGCGGGAAATGCAGGTGCGTGTCGATAAAGCCCGGCAGGATGAGGTTCGGACGGTGATCCGCGATCCTGACGCCGGCATCGACCAGCCTGCGAATGTCGCCATAGGCACCGATTTCCACGATCTTGCCGTCGCGTACGAAGATCGCGCCGTCCTCGATATAGCGATAGGAGGCGGTATCGTCGATGCCTTGCGGCTCGGCAAGGAAGGTCAGCACGCGACCACGGATCAGGACTTCGTTCATTGGGTCTTCTCCCCATTGATGGCACTTTCGTACCAGGAGACGAGCAGTCGACGCTCCTCGTCGGTTATGTGAGAGGCGTTGGCCGGCGGCATGGCGTGGCTGCGGCCGGCCTGCAGGTAGATCTCGCGCGCATGGGCGGCGATATCGCGATCGGTTTCGAAGACGACGCCCTTCGGCGGAGCGACGATCCCCTCCCAGCTCGGCTCCTTCGCATGGCACATGGAGCAGCGACCCATCACGGTATCGCGGACCTTTGGGAAATCCTGTGCCGTGATGAAGGGTTGCTGGATTGCGGAGATCTTCGTTGTGGGTTCGCCCGTCAGGATCTTCGGCACTGTGGAAAGCCACATGATGATGATGAACAGCACGACGGTGGCGAGCCAGGTCCAGGTCGGGTTGCCGGCATTGGCATGGCGGGTGTTGAACCAGTGGCGGATCGTGACGCCCATCAGGAAGACGAGCGAGGCGATGATCCAGTTGAACTGCGTGCCGAAGGCCAGCGGATAGTGGTTCGACAGCATCAGAAACAGCACCGGCAGCGTCAGGTAGTTGTTGTGGGTTGACCGCTGTTTGGCGATCCTGCCGTATTTCGCATCTGGCGTACGCCCGGCAAGCAGGTCGGCGACGACGATCTTCTGGTTCGGAATGATGATGAAGAAGACGTTGGCCGACATGATCGTCGCGGTGAAGGCGCCGAGATGCAGGAAGGCGGCACGGCCGGTGAAAAGATGGGTATAGCCCCAGGCCACCGCCACGAGGATGAAATAGAGCGCCACCATCAGCCGCGTATTGTCGTTGCCGAAGGGCGATTTGCAGATCAGGTCGTATAGGAGCCAGCCACCGGCAATCGAGCAGAGCGAAATGGCGATCGCCACCGGCTTGGAGACGTCAAGCACAGCCGGGTCGATCATGTAGAGGTCGGCGCCGGCATAATAGACGAGACAGAGCATGCCGAAGCCTGACAGCCAGGTGACATAGCTTTCCCATTTGAACCAGACGAGGTGGTCCGGCATGTTGGCCGGCGCCACCAGATACTTCTGGATATGGTAGAAGCCGCCGCCATGGACCTGCCACTCCTCGCCATAGGCTCCCGGCGGCAGCGCCGGATGCTTTTTGAGGCCTAGGTCAAGTGCCACGAAATAGAATGATGAGCCAATCCAGGCGATGGCGGTAATGACGTGCAGCCAGCGGACGGCAAAAGTCAGCCAGTCCCAGGCGATTGCATATTCATACATGGGAGCTCCTCCCGATCTCTATGGGAGTGTTTGCCATCGCTCCATTTTCTCGAAAATCCCGGTTAATCCGCCAACACTTTCAAAAAAATCTATAAGATGAACCCTGGTTTGTTCCGCGCGCCAATGTGGTAGAAAGAGCCATGTCCTATCTTGATAATGTCCGTGTCTTCGTTCGCGTGGTCGAACTCGGTACCCTTTCGGCAGCAGGCCGCGACCAGCGCGTCACGCCTGCGGTTGCGAGCAACCGCATCAAGGAACTCGAGCGTCATCTTGGCGTGCGCCTCTTCAACCGCACCACGCGTAAGCTCTCGCCGACCGAACATGGCCGCGTTTTCTATGAAAAGGCCGTGAAGATCATCGAGGCTGTGAACGAGGCGGAAGCGGCGATAGCCGATCTCTCACGCAATCCGAAGGGGTCGCTGAGGATCACAGCACCGCTCGGTATCGGCCGGCGGCTGATCGCTTCGGGCATTCCGGAATTTCACGACAAATATCCAGATATCGAAGTCCGTTTGCGCCTGTCCGACCACAATGTCGATATCCTGGCCGAAGGCGTCGACGTCGCCTTCAAGCTCGGCGTCTTGGAGGATTCCAACCTGCGCATGCGCGGCATCCTCAATTGCGAGCGGGTGCTGTGCGCGTCGCCTGCCTATTTGGCGCAGCGCGGCGTGCCGGCGACCGCGGATGCGTTGATCGCCGACAAGCATGACTGTCTCTTGCTGCGCTATCCCGGCTCGAAGGAATATTATTGGACGTTGATGACGGCGGAAGGTGCCCGCAAGTTCGAAGTCGCAGGCCCCTATGACAGCGACGACGGCGACGTGCTCACCCAATGGGCGCTGGAAGCCCGCGGCATCATCAACAAACCGCTGTTCGAGGTGAAGGCCTATCTGAAGGAAGGGCGATTGTTAGAGATCCTGAAGGAGAGTCCTCCGGCCCCGGTGCAGCTTGCGGCCATCTACCCGCACAAGCGTTTCCAGGATCCGAAGGTCCGCCTGATGATCGATTTCATGGCGGAGCGCTGTCAGCGGCTGATCGGCAAGCTGCTCGAGGACGAGCCGGCGGCTGCGGCTACGGGCGGTTAACGCTGTTCGCAACCCTTGCGTGATCAGCCGTCCAGGTCAGCGCCGCCGTCATGATCTCGGCGGCCGCCAGTGTGGCGATGACAGTCGGGCGTTTGTCTTTCACTGCCGTCCCGCCGATCGGGCATATCAGGCGTTCGAAAAGCTCCGTCTGGCCGCTTTCGCGCGACAGCCAGTTGCGGAAGGTCGCGCGCTTGGTCTTCGAGCCGATCATGCCGACATAGGCTGCGTCTGTGCGCTTGAGCGCCTCTGCGGCAATCAGGAAATCGAGCGCGTGGTCATGAGTGAGGATGACGAAGCTGCTGCCGGCCGGCGCATCGCGCACGACAGCCTCGGGCATGGCCGTGAGACAGGTCTCGACGCCCGGCACGGTACTGGCGACGAGCTCTTCCTCTCGCGTATCGACAAGCACTACGCGCAACGGCGCTAGCGAAAGTGCCAGGGCGAGTGCATCGCCGACATGGCCCGCTCCGAAAACATAGACATGCGGTCGCGCGGCCATTTCCCGGTCGCTGCGGGCGATGAGGTCGTTTGCACGGTCAGGATTGAGCGCTGTAAAGGCGAGGCCGACCCGACCGCCGCAGCATTGGCCGATCTCCGGACCGAGCGGTACGCTCATCGGCTCAGCCGCGAGACCCGAGCGTAACGCCCGACGCGCCTGATCGATCGCCATATATTCGAGTTGCCCGCCGCCGATCGTTGCAAAAATCGCTCGTTCGGACACCAGCATCCAGGCATCGGTATCGCGTGGCGCCGAACCTGCGACACCCGTGACCTCGACGAGCATCGACATCGGCTCCCGACGCAGGAAATCGCGGATGTCTTCGCGGGCAGGCATTACCTTCACTCCTTTTGCGCAGCCTTGAGGCGCTCGATTGCCATCAGTACCCGCTCGGGCGTTGCCGGCGCGTCGAGACGCGGGCAGATCTTGTGGTCGGCGACGCTCGCCACGGCATCCGATAGAGCGTGCAGAACGGCAAGGCCAAGCGGCAGCGGCGGCTCGCCGACCGCCTTGGATCGATGGATCGTCGGCTCATAGGCCTCCGACCAATCGGTCAGCGCTACATTGAAAATCTTCGGGCGGTCGGATGCAAGCGGGATCTTGTAGGTCGAGGGCGCATGAGTGCGCAGCCGCCCCTTGTTATCCCACCAAAGCTCTTCCGTCGTCAGCCAGCCCATGCCCTGAATGAAGCCACCCTCGACCTGGCCGATATCGATGGCCTTATTGAGCGAGCGGCCGGTATCGTGGAGGATATCGGTGCGTTCAACGACATATTCGCCCGTCAGCGTATCGATCGATACTTCCGAGCAGGCAGCACCATAGGCATAGTAGTAGAAGGCATGGCCGCGGCCGGCCTTGCGATCCCAATGGATCTTCGGCGTCTTGTAGAAGCCGGCGGCCGAAAGCTGGACCCGCGCCATATAGGCCTTCTTAATGAGCTCCGGGAAGGACATCTCGATGTCGCCGATGCATACGCGGTTGGGCAGGAAGAGAACCTTATCACGCGGCACCTGATGGCTTTCCGCCGCAAAGGCGATCAGCCGTTCCTTGATCTGGCGCGCTGCATTTTGCGCAGCCATGCCGTTGAGATCGGCGCCCGAGGAGGCCGCGGTCGGCGAGGTGTTGGGCACCTTTGCCGTCGTCGTCGCCGTGATCTTCACCCGGTCGAGATCGATCTGGAATTCTTCCGCCACGACCTGCGCGACCTTCAGATGCAGACCTTGCCCCATTTCGGTGCCGCCATGATTCATATGCACGGACCCATCGCTATAGACGTGCACCAGCGCGCCGGCCTGGTTCGATTCCGTCTTGGTGAAGGAAATGCCGAACTTGACCGGGGTCAGAGCGATGCCGCGCTTGACGATGCGGCTCTTGGCGTTGAACTCGGAAATGGCCTTGCGGCGGCCGGCATAATCGGCGCTTTCCTCCAGTTCGGCGACGATGCGCTGGATGATGCAGTCCTCGACCTTCTGGTGATAGGGGGTGAGGTTGCGTTCGCCTTGAGCGCCCATTGCGTCGTAGAAATTCAGCTTGCGGATTTCGAGCGGATCCTTGCCGACGGCGAAGGCCACCTCGTCGATGACACGTTCGGCGCCGACCATGCCCTGCGGGCCACCGAAGCCGCGGAAGGCCGTGTTGGAAACCGTATTGGTATAAAGCGGCGCCGACTTCGCATGAATATGCGGGAAGAAATAGGCATTGTCGCAGTGAAACAGTGCGCGATCGCCGACGGGGCCAGAAAGATCGGCAGAAAAGCCCGCGCGCAGCGCGAAGGTGTAATCGACGGCGAGGATGCGGCCTTCATCGTCGAAGCCGACATCGTAATCGATGGCAAAGTCGTGCCGCTTGCCGGTCGCCACCATATCTTCGTCGCGGTCGAGCCGGACCTTGACGGCACGCTTCAGCTTTTTGGCGGCAATGGCTGCAATTGCGGCACATTGGTTTGCCTGTGTTTCCTTGCCGCCGAAGCCGCCGCCCATGCGGCGAACCTCGATGGTGACAGCATTGCTCGGGACGCCCAGCGCATGGGCGACCATATGCTGCGTCTCGCTCGGGCCTTGGGTCGAGCAATGGACGACGACCTCGTCATCTTCGCCAGGCACGGCCAGCGAGACCTGGCCTTCGAGATAGAAATGATCCTGGCCACCGAGCCGCATGCGGCCCGTCACGCGCCGCGGCGCATTTGCAAGTGCGGCCGCCGCATCGCCGCGCTTCAGTGTCAGCGGCGTGACGACCTGCCTATGGATCGAGACATCGAGATCCCAGATGTCGATATCAGCAGGCAATTCCTCGTACTCGATCTTTGCCAGCCTTGCGGCGCGGCGAGCCTGCTCGCGCGTTTCGGCGATCACGCAGAAAATCGGCTGGCCGTGAAACTCGACCTTGCCGGCAGCAAGCACCGGGTCGTCGTTCATGTAGGAGGGAGAGATGTCGTTGACGCCGGGCACATCCTCATGGGTGAGCACGGCGACGACGCCGGGGGCTGCCCGCACGGCGGCAAGATCGACGGATTTCAGGATGCCATGGGCGACAGTCGAGAGGCCAAGGCCGGCATGGAGGGTGCCGTTCGGCTCTGTAATGTCGTCGATATAGACGGCCGTACCAGAGACATGCTTGTGCGCAGAATCATGGCGTGGGCTCGAATGGACGCCGCCAATGATGGTTTCGGGTGTGAGGTCTGGTGTGTGCTTATTCATGGGCTTACGCGGCCTCGTATCTCGATACCTGCGCCGGCGCCGCACTGGACGTCGTTTCCAGGTAGAAGCGCAGCAGAAGGTTTCTTGCCGCCAGCGCACGATATTCCGCCGTGGCACGCATGTCGGTCAGCGGCGTGTAATCCTCGGCATATTTCTCCATTGCCATGTCCACGGTCTTTTCGTTCCAGGGCTGGCCGAGCAGCGCCCTTTCGACGGCGAAGGCCCGTTTTGGCGTTGCGGCCATGCCGCCATAGGCAATCCGGATTTCGGCAACCGTCCCGTCGGCGGCAAGTGCCAGCCGGAAGGCGCCGAGCGTTGCGGTAATGTCCTCATCCCGACGCTTCGTCACCTTGTAGACCGCGAATTTCTCGTCTGCCGCTGGAACTGGAATATGCACTGCCTCGACGAACTCGCCGGGCTGACGGTCCTGTTTGCCATAGGCGATGAAGAAGTCTTCAAGCGCAACGGTGCGCCGGGCAGCACCTTTGCGTAAGGTCAACGACGCGTTGAGCGCGATCAGGGCCGGCGGCGTATCGCCGATCGGCGAACCATTGGCGATGTTGCCGCCGATCGTGCCCATGTTGCGCACCTGCTGGCCGCCGATGCGGGTAATCAACGGCCCGAGCGCCGGGATGTGCTCAGACAGCGTCGCGACCGCCTCCGAATAGGTGACGCCGGCGCCGATGGTGATGACGCGGTCTTTCACCGCGATCGATTTCAACTCCTGCAGCCCGGCAATGAAGATGACCGGCGTGATGTCGCGCATGTGCTTGGTAACCCAAAGACCGACATCGGTGGAGCCGGCGACTACGGTTGCCGTCGGCGATGCCTCCAGAACCGAAGCGAAATCATCAAGGTTCGCCGGCACGATCAGGCGATGGCGACCCTCGCCGATTTCGACACGAGCACCATCGGCAAGAGCCTTCAGCCGCGCGATTATGGTGTCGCGCTCGACAAGCAGGGGATCGTTCTGCGTACCGCCATAGTTGGAGATTGCGCGGGCCGCGCGCAGGATCGGCTCATAGCCGGTGCAGCGACAGAGATTGCCCTGGAGCGCCGTTTCGATCTGCTGATCCGTCGGGTTCGGCGTCTGCATCCAAAGTCCGTAGAGCGACATGACGAAACCTGGCGTGCAGAAGCCGCATTGCGAACCGTGAAAGTCGACCATCGCCTGCTGCACTGGATGTAGGTGCTCGTCGCTCGAGGCGAGATGCTCGACGGTGACGACATGGCAGCCGTCGAGGGAACCGAGGAAGCGGATGCAGGCGTTGACGCTCTCATAGAGGAGGCTGCCCGCAGGCATCAGCCGCCCCACAAGCACTGTGCAGGCGCCGCAGTCGCCCTCGGCGCAGCCTTCCTTGGTGCCCTTCAGCAAGCGGGAGAGGCGCAGCCAGTCGAGCAGCGTCTGGTCTGGCGCGATGTCCCGGAGCGCAACGTCCTCGCCGTTCAGGATGAAGCGCAGTTCGGAGCGGATTCTTGCAGCGGTCATCGGTCAGCTCCCGCGATAGGTGGAATAGCTGTAGGGCGAGAGGAGGAGCGGCACATGGTAATGCGCGCCCTCGTCGGCAAGACCGAAGCGGATCGGGATGATGTCGAGAAACATCGGGCCTTGCGATGTACGGCCGAGATAGTCGCCGGCATGAAAGCGCAGCTCGTACGCGCCGGCCTTCATGGTTTCGCCCGATAGTAGCGGCGCATCGCAGCGACCGTCATCGTTGGTCTCGGTGGACTTCAGAAGCTGCAGCGCGTCGCCATCGACACGGAAAAGGTCAATGCGCAGGCCCTGCGCGGGCTTGCCGAGCGCCGTATCCAATACATGGGTCGTGAGCCGTCCGGCTCCTGGCGAATGAGACTGCATATTCTTCTCCCGAACCTGGCGCTGCTGTCTCCACTATCCGCCAGCCCCATTCCCATGAAAAGCAGCTAGAACGTTCGAGACTTTCAAATTTTCCAGGGGGAATGGCGCGCGCGATTTGCGGTTAGACATTGGGTATCGAAAACGTTTGGAGGAACGTTTCATACGATGTCGCGGCGGGACGGATGAGCTCGGCTAGCGCACTTCGCATGCACTGAGGCGGCGAAATACGTGCCGATATCGCGATATGCATTTCATGAAAAGGCAGGTTTCCGCCGGTCTCGTTGCATGGCGGAAGTGATGCGTGCGCCGATTTTCGGCTGGCCCTGATGGGTATCGGTTCGAGACGCTTGGCTGCAGAAAAGCCCTGCCGCAGCTAGCGGGAAACCGATGTCGCGGTCTTCGCGATCAGCATCGGTAGTGATCGACCATGGAAATGGCCGCGGCACGGTGGCTGCCGGAGTGCCAGTCGCGCTCCGGTCGATTTCTGCTGTCCGCACCGCAGGTCAGGCATCGAACCCAAGCGAACATATCGTCGATCGAGGAAGAGGCGACTTCGGAGAATGGAAACGGGAGACCATGAATGAAAGTGATCGAAATTCAACCACTGACCAGAGCCGCCTTCGCGCCTTTCGGCAACGTGATCGAAATGGAGGGTGCGCACAGCTATCCCATCAATGCCGGCAAATGCGTTCGCTATCATGACCTCGCAAAGGTCGAAGCGATTGGTGAGGAGGCGCGCACGATGATCAGCTGGCTGCGCGGCGAACCCTATGCGTTGCCGCTGGAGTTGAAGATGGTCGAGCGGCATCCTCTCGGCAGCCAGGCCTTTGTGCCGCTGTCCGGCCATCCGTTCCTCGTCGTTGCGGCGCCGCAGACGGACAATGGTCCGGGCGTGCCGGTGGCATTCCGCACCAGGCCCGGTCAAGGTGTCAATATCTGGCGCAATGTCTGGCACGGCATTCTGACACCTCTCGACGGCGTCTCCGACTTCATCGTCGTCGATCGCGGCGGCAAAGGCGTCAATCTCGAGGAGCATTTCTATGAGGAGACGTTTTTGATCCGCTGAAAGGAGCTGGGTCCGGCTCAGATATTGGAAGGGGCGCTGCCATCGCAACGCCCCTTATTTGCTAGAGAAAGTTCCCGTTTCCAACAGCTCTTGAATGCCAAAAGACCGGGTCATTTCAGCGAATGATCCGGTCTTGCATTTATACCTGCGTCAATCCGCGAAGAAGGCGAAGCGTACGACGAACAGGGCTGCGACGATCTGGGTTGCCGGATGCAGCATCGACCAGCGGCCGGTGAAGACTTTCACGGCGACATAGGTGATGAAGCCAAAGGCAAGGCCGTTGGCGATCGAATATGTGAAGGGCATCGCAAGCGCGGTGATTGCCGCCGGTGCAGCTTCGGTCAGGTCTTCCCATTCGATCTCGGTCAGTTCGCGCATCATCAGGCCGGCGACGTAGAGCAGCGCTGGAGCCGTCGCATAGGCGGGAACGGAAGCTGCGAGCGGCGAGAAGAAGAGAGCTGCGATGAAGAGGGCGGCGATGGTGATCGCGGTCAGGCCTGTGCGGCCGCCGGCCTGAACGCCCGAAGCGCTCTCGACGAAGGCCGTCGTACTGCTCGTGCCCATCAGCGAGCCGGCGACGATTGCGGCGCTGTCGGCAAGCAGAGCCCGGCTCAGCCTGTTCGGCTTTCCGTCCTGGATCAGGTTCGCTCGCTTGGCGATACCGATCAGCGTGCCGGTGGCGTCGAAGACTTCGACAAGCACGAAGACGAGGATGATATGAACCAGACCGCCATGGAGAGCGCCGACGATGTCGAGCTGCAGGAAGGTCGGCATGATCGACGGCGGTGCCGAAACGATGCCGTGAAACTCGCTGACGCCGAAGATCCAGGAGAGGATAGTAACGGCGAGAATGCCGATGAGGATCGACCCCCTGACCTTCAACGCATCGAGAACGGCGATGACGAAGAAGCCGAAGATCGCGAGAAGTGGGCCGGTCTGCTTCAGGTCGCCGAGGCCGACGAGGGTCGCCTTGTTGGCGACTACGATGCCGGCGCTCTTCAGCGCGATGATCGCCAGGAAGAGACCGATACCGGCGGCGATCGCGCTTCTGAGCGAATGCGGAATGCCGGCGATCAGCCAGCTGCGCACGCCGGTCACTGTCAATAGGACGAAGATGGAGCCGGAAATGAAGACCGCGCCGAGCGCCTGCTGCCAGGTAAAGCCGAGAGCCGAAACCACGGTGAAGGCGAAGAAGGCATTGAGCCCCATGCCCGGCGCCATGCCGATCGGCCAATTGGCAACGAGGCCCATGACGATCGAACCGAGCGCGGCTGCGAGACAGGTGGCGACAAAGACCGCATTGCGGTCCATGCCGGTCGTCGACAGAATGTCCGGATTGACGAAGATGATGTAGGACATCGTCAGGAACGTCGTCACGCCGGCAATAAGCTCCGTGCGTACGGACGTGCCGTGCTCACTCAATTTGAAAAGTCGTTCAAGCATTGTTCCTCCCTAAGCGTTCCCGACGCTCGTGAAATCATGGGGCTTGCCTCGCATCTCCTCCAGATGCGGGCCGCGAGAAGCGGCTTTCAACGCTTCGTGGCGAGGGGGGATTGTGCGCTTTTAATGGCTTTACGCGCTAGAGCCGGATTTCCCTGCAATTCGCGAAAGACCTTCTAAATTTTCGAGCTATTTCCGCGCGAATTTCTTCCGATTTTGGAACCGCTAGCGGATGGTCGAAGCCAGCCCTTCGTCCCGCACAATCGCTCGATTGCAGCTTGGCAATAAGATATGCGCGATATTTATCGCAGCAAGGTGAGAAAGCCAAACTATTTCCGTCGCATGGCCAAACCAGCACAGACGGCGGCTATGGAGTGACGCGGCGAGCCTCCATATCTAAAATGGAGGCCGACCGAAATTGTGAACGCTAATCCGAACGGAGCGTCTGATCATATTTGTCCGGCGCGATATTGATCGGCAATGTTCCTGCAGGCGCGGATGGTCAGGGCCATCACGGTGAGCGTGGTGCCGACAATGCCGCTGCCCGGAAAGGCGGAAGCATCCGTCACGAGCAAGTTGGGTATGTCCCAGCTCTGGTTATGGGCATTGAGGACGGATTCATGGCTCGATGTCCCCATGCGCGCGCCGCCGGTTTCGTGGATGGCGGCGCCCATGCACATGGTCTTGCGGAACCATGCGCGGAACATGAAGCGGCTGAACGGATCGGCATCGGGGAAGGCGCCGCGACCCATTTCCCTGAGGCCAGTGGGCGAGCCGATGAATTCCAGCTCGCCGCCGACGTCACCCACCATGTCGATCAGCACCTCTTCCTGCCGGTGCAGCAGGGCATGCTCCTCCTCACCCATGACGCATCGGATATGGGGCACCGGAATCCCCCAGGCGTCCTTGCGCTTTGCATCGAGCGTGATGCGATTGTCGGCATAGGGCAGCATGCGGCCGAAGCCGAAGAAGGCCAGCCGCGAAGGCTCGTCATCCGGTGTCGGCGCTCGGCCGATGCTTCCCTGATAATCGAAATCGCCGCGGCTGGCGTCACCTTCTCCAAAGCGCGGCACGAAGATGCCGCCGGATGGATTGTAGAAGGGGTCAACAGGCGCGGAATCATCGGCCGCCCATCCCTTCGCCTTGGAGAAGGAGCCGAAGGCAAGGCATGGCAGCTGGTCCATGAAATAGCGCCCGAGCGCACCCGAGCTGTTGCCGAGCCCATGAGGATGGCGAGCCGTCGCCGAGTTGAGAAGTAGCCGCACGCTTTCGATCGGCGACGCCGAGAGCACGACGATGGCGGCGCGTGCGGCCTCGACCTTGCCGCTCGCGCGATCGATGAACTCGGCACCCGTCGCCCGGCCGCCGGCATCGTCGGTGGTGATACGGCGTACGATGGCATCATGGCGGATCGTCAGCCGTCCGGTCGCCAACGCCTGGCGCAGCGGTTTCGGCGTCCGTTCGGCATCGGGCGCGATATAGCGCCAGGAAACGACATGCCGCTTCGGCCAGCGTCCTTGGACTTCCGTCTTGAAGATTTCTTCGGCCGGCGTCAGCTTTGCCGGATGGGCATAGACACCGTCCGGCAATGTCTCCACACCGTCCTCATTGCCATAAAGGCCAAGGCTGGTTTCGACCTCGGCATAGTAAGGCGCGAGCTCCTCATAGGAAACCGGCCAGTCCTCGCCCTTGCCGGTCTTCGACCGGATCTTGAAATCATCGTCGGTCCAGCGCAGCAGCACCCGGCCAAAGCTGTGGAGGCGGCCGCCGCCCTGACGGCCGCGTATCCATAGGAATGGCGCATCCTTCGGCGTCGTATAAGGGTTCTTGCGATCATTGACGAAGAAATGGCTGAAGCGCTCGGTAAAGAATGCGGCGCGCGCCTGGATCGGTTGGCCCTTTAGCGTGGCACGGGCGCGCTCCCAGATATTGATGCTGCTGGCCGGCGCCTTCTTGCGGTTCGGATCGAAATCCTTCTGGGTCACGGCTGGCCCGGCTTCGAGAAGCAATACCGACAGCCCTTGGGCGGTCAATTCCTTGGCAGCGAAGGAGCCGGCGGCGCCGGAGCCGATCACCAGCGCGTCATAGGTAGTCTGAGACATGGGTATTTCCGTATGCTGTAGAGGTTGTCTTAGAGGCGAGTGCCATCGGCGCCGAAGAGGGAGGCCTTGGCGATATCGAGGCCAGGCATGATCGCCGCGCCAGGCTGCAGGACGGCATCTCCCATGATGCGGTAGGAGAGGCTTTGGCCTGCCCAGTCGAACCACAGCACGGTGTCGGCGCCCATCGGTTCGACGACCGAGACGGTGCCGGGAATCGTAGGCCAACCCACGTCCGCGCCATTCGGCGCGATATGCTCCGGCCGGATGCCGAGCGTCGCGGGACCTGCCTTGGCGGCGTTGAGGAAGGGGTACCCAGCGAGATCGATGGCAAGTCCGTTGCTTTCGAAGACCGGCACATCCCCCTTCAAGACGATCTCGCCCTTGATGAAATTCATCGCCGGCGCGCCGATGAAGCCGGCAACGAAGAGATTGGCCGGGCGATGGTAGATCTCGGATGGGGTGGCGAGCTGCTGGATCACGCCGTCCTTCATGATGGCGATGCGATCGGCAAGGGTCAGAGCCTCGACCTGATCATGCGTGACATAGATCATCGTATTGCCGAGGCTCTGATGCAGCTTCTTGATCTCGACACGCAGCTCGTTGCGCAGCTTGGCATCGAGATTGGACAGCGGCTCGTCGAAGAGGAAGACGTTGACCTCGCGCACCAGGGCACGACCGATCGCGACGCGCTGACGCTGGCCGCCCGACAGTTCCGAAGGGCGACGGTCGAGCAGCTTGTCGAGGTGCAGAAGCGAAGCTGTGCGGGCAATGCGCGCCTCGATCTCGGCCTTGGGAAGACCCGCCACGCGCAGGCCGAAGGAGAGATTCTTGCGCACCGACATGCGGGGATAGAGCGCATAGGACTGGAAGACCATGCCGATGCCGCGATCCTTCGGTTCGGCCCAGGTGACGTTCTTGTCCGAGATCCATATCTCGCCGTCGCTGATATCCTGCAGGCCGGCGATGGAGTTGAGAAGGGTGGACTTTCCGCAGCCGGAGGGTCCGAGCAGCACGAGAAATTCGCGCGGAGCGATGTCGATCGACATCTTGTCGATGACGGTGTGATCGCCATAGGCGATCTTGAGGTCCTTGACTGAGACGGCAGGCTGCATGGCGTTACCCCTTGACTGCGCCGGCGGCGACACCACGCAGGAACCAGCGGCCGGAGAAGAAATAGATGGCGAGCGGAACGATGGCGGTCAGAATCGTGGCGGCCATGTTCACATTGTAGGCGCGCTCGCCCATGGTGGTGTTGACGATGTTGTTGAGCTGCACCGTCATCGGCAGATTGTCGCGCCCTGCAAAGACCAGGCCGATCAGGAAGTCGTTCCAGATGCCGGTGAACTGGAAGATCGAGGCGACGACGATCATCGGCACAGACATGGGCAGCATGATCTCGAGGAAGATCCGCCAGAAGCCGGCGCCGTCGACGCGGGCGGCCTTGCAGAGTTCCTCGGGAATGGCGACGAAATAGTTGCGAAACAGCAGCGTCACCAGCGGCAGGCCGAGGATCACGTGAACGAGGACCACGCCTGCTACCGAGTTGTAAAGGCTGAGATTGGCGAGCAGCCGCACCAGCGGATAGAGGAAGATCTGATAGGGGATAAGGCCACCGGCCATCAGAAGCCCGAACAGCAGGTTCGAGCCTCTCGGCCGCCAGAAGGAGAGGGCGTAGCCATTGATGGCGCCGATGAAGACGGAAATCGCCACGGCCGGCACGGTAATCTTGACCGAATTCCAGAAGCCGATCCGTACGCCAAGGCACTGCGTACCCATGCAGGCACCCGACCACGCCGTCTTCCAGGCGTTGAAATCGATGGTATCAGGCAGGGCGAAGATGCGGCCCTGCCGGATCTCTTCCATCGTCTTCAGCGAGGTGACGAGCATCGTATAGAGCGGCAGCAGGAAGAACAGCGCAGACAGGATAAGGAAGGCATAGAGCCCGATCTGGCCTGCTGTCAGCCGTGATGGCTTCGGACCGCGGGGATGAAGGGCCGCCATCAATGTGCTCCCCTTCTTCTGGCGCGCATGTGGAGCGCATAGCGAAACGGCGCGACGGCCATGACGACCGAGAGCACGAGCACGGTGGCGCCGGCACTTGCAAGGCCGAGGTTCTGGCGCTCGAAGAGATTGTCCATGATGAATTTTGCCGGCACTTCGGTCGAATTACCGGGGCCGCCACCGGTCTGCGCGACGATGAGGTCATAGGTCTTGATCACGCCCATGGAGAGCAGCATGCCCGATGCGGCAAGCGCCGGCCCGAGCTGCGGCAGGATGATCGAGGTATAGATGCGCCAGACCGGGATGCCGTCGATCTGCGCTGCCTTCCATTGCTCCTCGCCGATCCCGCGCATACCTGAGAGCGCGATGACCATGACGAGGCCCGCGCCCTGCCAGACGCCGGCAAAGACTACCGTGTAGATCGCCATGTCGCGATTGACGATCCAGTCGAAGACGAAACTCTGCCAGCCGAGCGCCCTGACGGTCGCCTGAATGCCGAAGGTGGGGTTCAGCATCCACTGCCAGATGAGGCCGGTAACCACGAAGGACATGGCATAGGGATAAAGGAAGATGGTGCGAAATACGCTTTCGAAGCGAACCTTGCGATCGAGCGCCGCGGCGAGCACGAAGCCGAGAGCAAGGCAGCCGGCGACATAGAGAACGCCGAAGATCAGCACGTTCTCCAGGGACGCGAGCCATCGCGATGTCCGGAACAGCTTGGCATATTGGGCAAAGCCGACATAGTTGGACGACGGGAAGATGGTCGAATCCGTGAAAGACAGGCGCACCGACCAGACCATGGTGCCGATATAGACGAAGATCGCGGCAATCCATGTCGGGAGCAGGGCAAAGGTCGCAGCAAGGGGACGTCTGCGCTTGGTTTGCATAGGCAAACTTTCTCGAAAGGATGGGCGGAGCCGATCGACAATTCCGGCGATCGGCTCGCTGGAAGGCTATTCGAAGATCGCGAAGAACTTCTCCGCACCCGAGGCGCTGTCCTCGGACGGATTGGTCCAGAACTCGTCGACGAAGTCGTTGAGTGCGCCGGCCTGCTGCGGCGAGAGGATCAGAGCCTGATCCGGCACGATCTTGCCGGCACTCATCAGCTCAAGGCCTTTTTGTGCACAAACGTCGAGCTTCGATTTGTCGACGTCGGTGCGCATCGGCACCGAGCCCTTCTTGAGCGAGAACTCGACCTGCACGGCCGGGTCCATGGCGACCTCGGCGAGCAGGACCTGCCCCTTTTGTGCGGCCGCGTCGGCGATCTTCGGGAAGGAGAAAGAATCGGCGACATAGACCATGCCCGGCGATTGCGGCACGAGCATGCAGCCATAATCCTTGCCCAGTTCCTTGCCAGCCGCAACGAATTCACCCTTGGCCCAATCGCCCATGAATTGCACGCCGGCCTTGCCGGTGATGACCATGGCGGTCGCGTCGTTCCAGTTGCGGCCCGCAGCCCCTTCATCGACATAGGCGCGCAGCTTGCCGAGAATATCGAGCGTCTTCTTCACGCCCGCCGTCGAGGCGTCGCCCTTGTCCTTGTCGACATAGATCTTGAGGAAGCCGTCAATGCCAACCTGGGTCAGCAGGATCATGTTGAAGACCTTGGATTCCTGCCAGGATTGGCCGCCCCAAGCGACAGGCTGGATGCCGGCAGCCTTCAACTTGTCGAGTGCCGAGAAGAATTCGTCCCAGCTCTTCGGTTCGTCGTTGAGGCCAGCCTTGGCGAAGGCCTCCTTTGAATAGAACGCCCAGCTCTCGCCATGAGCGCCGGTCGGAGAGAGATAGACCTTGCCGTCATAGGAGATGAGGTCGTAGATCGACTTGGGCAGGACATCGGCCCATTTGGCGGCTTTCGCCACATCGTCGATCGGGCTCATAAGTCCCTGATTGACGAAATCGGTATTGGCAAGGCCGAGCACGGCCTGCTTTGCAGTCGGCGGGTCGCCCGCGACCAGACGGTTCTGGAAAGCAGCATCGGCCGCGCCGAAACCGGCAATGGAAGAGTCTTTCCAGGTGCCGCCGCGCTTTTCGAACTCCTGTTTGACGACGTTAAGGGCGGCGGCTTCGCTGCCTGATGTCCAGGAGGTCATCACCTCGGCCTGCGGCTTGTCTTCCGCATGGGCAGGGATGGAGGCCGTAACGAGTGCGGCTCCCATCAATAGCATTTTCACTATGTCTTTCATCGTTCCACCTCTTCAGGAAAGCCCTCTTGGCGGGGCTGTTCGTTGTCGGATTGTTGGTATCAGCGATAGATCGGCAAGAGCGCCTGTCTGACGAGCGTCAGCCCGTTGGCGATATCGCCGACCGGATCGGGGGCTGCATCCAGCTCAAGGATGGCCCAGCCTTCATAGCCGCGGTCGCGCAGCAGCCTGGCCCAGCCCGGCCAATCGACCCGGCCGAGGCCGAAGCCACAGAAATAGGGGCGATGGCGGTCATGGATATGCTCATCGATGACGGTATCGGCGGGCATCGGACCCAGCGCATCCTTCCAATGGGCGATGATGACGCGCTCATGGTGACGATCGACAAGCTGCAGCGGATCGGAGCCCGCAACGATGATATGCGCCGTATCCGGGCACATATGCACGTAGGCGGGATCGGTCAGCAGCATCAGCAGATCGACATCGCGCGCTGCTGCAAAAATCGAATGCGCCTCGGTGTGAAGAGCGAGCCGCACACCCTTGGCGTAGAGAGCGGCACCGAGGCGATTGAGGAAATCGGCAATCTTGCGCGCGTGCTCGAAATCGAAGAACCGCACCGGCTGAGCGCCGAGCGTCTGGCGAAGCGGCGCACCGATGACCATGATATCGCTGCCGCAGGCCTTGAGGAACTCGGCATATTTTTCGGCTTTGTCGATGATGGCGGCCTGTGCGGATGCCTCTGTGAAATCGCCGGCGGCTTCTAGTTCTGCAAAGAAGCCGCTCGCCAGTGTCAACCCGCGGCTGGAAAGCTCTGCGGCAAACTTCTCGACCGAACCATAGGTCTTCGTCGCATCCTGCCAGTTGAAGGGCGAGAAGGTCAGCTCCACACCGGTAACGCCGGAGGCTTGCACGGCGTCCAGTATCTTGTCCCAGAAGGCGCGGGGCGTGTTGCGCGATAGCGCGATGATGCCGTCATAATCCTCTACGCCCCAAAATCCGGGGTGGAAAAAGGTGACGAGATCGACACCAAAGCGCAGCCGTTCCGTAGAGGTCATGAGACTATCCGTTCTTAAGGCATGGAAGATCGCTCGCGGAACCATGATCCGCGGCCAAATAATCCATAATGATTTCAATGCACTGCAATTGGCAAACGTTTGCCGTGCCTGAATAGTAGACAAGTCGTTTTTTTATGCAAGCGATTTTTGGCAAACGTTTGCTAAACGGCTGGGATTGCCGTAGCATCCCGCGCGATGGGCATTGGGAAGGACGCCAAAAAGTGAAGAATAACAAGGATCTGCCGGCAGAAGAGCATTCCGGCCCTCTGATGGCGGATGTCGCTCGGCTGGCAGGCGTCGCGATCTCCACGGTGAGCCGCGCGCTCGCCAATCCCGGCCGCGTCAACGAGAAGACCCGCGCTAAGATCGATGCCGCGGCCAAGCAGCTCGGCTATACGCCCAATGCTATGGCGAGAGGGCTGCGCGTCGGCAAGTCCAACGTCGTCATGATCATTCTGCCGGGCTCGCTCTATTACGGTGTCTCGCAGGTCATTCCATTGGTTCTGCAGGGGATAAACCGCTCGTTGAGTCAGAATGGCTACCATCTGATGATTGCCAACCTCGATCGCGACGAGGCTTCCGAGCGCCATATCCTCGATCTGGCTTTTGGTGGCACGGTGCGTGGCGCCATCATTCTCTCTTCGGATCTTCCGGTCGATGGCAGCCGCTCGTTTAAGGATTCGGCTCTACCTGTCGTCTCGCTTCTGTACGATATGAGCCATGCCGCCCTGCCGAGCGTCGTGACCAATGATCGGCAGGCCGTTCGCGAGGCCACGGCCGAATTGCTTGCTCTCGGCCACCGGCGTTTTCTTTATCTTGCCGGTCCGGAGGGCAATTATCACGACAGAGAACGCTATCTGGGTGCCGTTGAAGCGCTTGCCGCTGTGGGTCTGCCGGAGACCGCGATCGTCAGGTCCGGCGGCAGCCTGGATTATCAGCATGGTTTCCAGATCGGCGTTGCTGCTGCGGCGGAATTTGCCGATCTCATCTTGAAACCCACGGCCGTCATTGCCACCAGCGACGATATGGCGATTTCCTTCATGAGCTGCGTTCAACGCATGGGGTGGAAAATTCCGGCCGATCTTTCCATCGTATCCTTCGACGGCGCCCCGGTCTGTGAATATTCGCTGCCGCCGCTGTCGACCATCGAACAGCCTGTCGAGGAAATGGGTCAGATGGCCGTGAGCTTGCTGATGGAACGGATCGATGCGCCGGATAAGGCAGCGGCCCTGCGTCACGTCATCGAAAGCAAGCTCATTCGGCGCGAAAGCTTTGGTCCGGCGCCGTCAAATGTTTAGGGACTGCATTGCATCGCTCTCATCGCCTTCATCCCGGCCGAGCGACGAGCGAAACAGTCTCGGCGTTGTTCCGGTCCGCCGTTTGAAGATGTCGTAGAACCGGCTGCTGGAGCCGAAGCCGCAATCATAGGCGATCTGCAGGACCGGGCTGTTGGTTTCGGCGAGCTGCTGCATCGCCCGGGCCAGGCGATAACGCGTCAGATATTCGTTGACCGAGATGCCCAATACGCTGTGAAAGATCTTGTTGGCCGTGCTGGGATGGATGCCGGCGAGCCCCGCCAACATCGGCAAGCTTACCGGTTCGCAATAGCGGGTATGGATAAGGTCGGTCAATGTTTCGGTGCGCTGCACGGCAATACTGACGGCCGGTGCCGAACGCCGTCGGGCGAAGTCATGATCGTCGTCGGGAGCATCGAGAACGAAACGCCGTATTCTGAGCTTGACCTCGTCGAGGATCAGCCGACGCCGAGCCATGTCCCCGTGCCCCCAGTCGGCCACCCATTGCGGCAGGAGCACGGCGTCGGCGGGGTAGGGGCGGATATCGGCCGAAAACCGTCCCTGCATGATCGCCTGCCGCACGTTGCGATCGATCGGCAAACTCAGGAAGTCGACGAGCGGAAGATAGATGCAGATGAGCGGAGCATTGGAGGTGACCGCAATCGTCCTGTGCGGAATGGCGGCCCAGAACAGCACCAGCCGCCCCGCGTCCACCTGCTCCTGCCTTCCGTTGAAAATATAGGTCATCTGCCCTTCCATGAGGAAGTTCAGCTCGACATGGTCGTGCCAATGCGCGGCACTCATGGCATCGGCGATGTGCCGCTCGATCAGAAAGCCGCCGGCGGATGTGATGAGAGCTTCACGTTCGACGGAATTGCTGGGTTTCGGCATGGGGCCTGTCTGGTAGCGCGAATCCGGGAATAATTTCATTGATAGCAGGAGGAAATTCCGAATTGAAAGAGGCATGAGGTTCAAAGCCATTCCACGCGGAGATTCCTTCATGCCAAAGATCTGCCTGATCGGTGCCGGCAGCACCGTCTTTGCCCAGAATATTCTGGGCGACGTCCTTTCCAGTCAGGGTGGTGGCGATTACGTCATCAGTCTCTTCGACATCGATCCGGAGCGCCTGAAAACATCCGAAATCGTTGCACAGCGCATCTGCGAGGCGCTTCGCCTCGACAAGGTGCGCATCGAGGCGACGCTTGATCGCCGGCAAGCGCTGAAAGGTTCGGATTTCGTCATCCTGATGATGCAGGTCGGAGGCTACAAGCCGGCCACCGTGACTGATTTTGAAATCCCGAAACGGCATGGCCTCCGGCAGACCATCGCTGATACGCTCGGGATCGGCGGCATCTTCCGTGGGCTTCGCACCATTCCCGTTCTCGAAGAAATCTGCCGTGATATGGAAGACATGTGCCCCAATGCCCTGCTGATGCAATACGTCAATCCGATGGCGATCAATTGCTGGGCGATCAAAGAGATTGCGCCTCACATCCGCACCGTCGGGCTTTGCCACAGCGTGCAGCACACAGCCGCCCATCTTGCCGATTGCCTCGGCGAAGACGTCGCCGATATCAACTATCTCTCGGCCGGCATCAACCATATCGCCTTCTTTCTCAAATATGAAAAACTGCACGCCGACGGCAGCCGCGAGGACCTCTATCCGCGTCTGCGCGCTCTGGTCGAAGAAGGACGCATTCCCGCTGACGATCGGGTGCGTTTCGACGTTCTGAAAAGACTTGGCCACTTCGTCACGGAATCGAGCGAGCATTTCTCGGAATATACATCCTGGTACATCAAGGAGGGCCGTAGCGATCTGATCGAGCGACTCAATATTCCCCTGGATGAATATATCCGCCGTTGCGAAGTCCAGATCGCCGAGTGGCACGAGTTGCGCAGCGACCTTGAAGGCGGCAAGCCGATCGATGTCTGCCGGAGCAATGAATATGCGGCCGGTATCATTCACGCGGCAGTCACCGGCCGGCCCGCGCTGATCTACGGAAATGTCCCGAACAACGGACTGATCCAAAATCTGCCGAACGAGTGCATCGTCGAAGTTCCATGCCATGTCGATCATAACGGCATTCAGCCCACGCGCATCGGGCGGATACCTTCGCAGCTCGCAGCCGTCATGCGCTTAAGCGTTTCCGTGCAGGAGCTGACGGTCGAGGCGGCACTAACGAAGAGGCGGGATCGCATTTATCAGGCGGCTCTGCTCGATCCGCATACCGCAGCGGAGCTGTCACCCGATCAGATATGGGCACTTGTTGACGACATGATCGAGCAACACGGCAGTCTTTTGCCCGCCTACCATTAGGCCCACCACGTCTTGAGCGACGATAATTCACCAGCGCGGTCTCTTCGAGAGAGGAGGCCGCGCGTTTGCTTTTTTGGCTCGATGCCGATCGCGAAATAGATCAAAAAAGATCAGAATTATGATTGACATTGATCTTATTGAATGGAAGTCTGAGCGAAATAGAAATGATTACGAAAGAGGAACCTTCATTGAGTCAGGCTGGAGGAGTCAAAGTCGATCGTCTCGACGCTATTCGCAGCCATCTGTATGCGAACGGGTTTTCGACTATTCAGGCGCTCGCGGATGCCATCGGTGCTTCCTTGGCAACGGTGCGCAGGGACTTGCAGGTCCTCGAGCGGGAAGGCGCCATCGACCGCGTGCATGGCGGCGCCCGGATCGCCGAGGGATCGTCAGTGGAGCTTGCTTTTCAGGAGCGGGCCAAGCGGCATCTGTCGGCCAAACGCGCAATCGCAACGGCAGCCTACGATTTGCTGACGCCGCGCACGGCAATCTTTCTCGATGCCGGAACCACGGTTCTGCAGCTGGCACGGCTCATCCGTCTGAACCCGATGCCGCTTCGTATCTTCACCAATGGCCTGACGGTGGCGCAGGAATTCCTCAACATCCCCAATCTGGAAGTCGTCTTGCTCGGTGGCCAGCTTCGCAGCGAAAATGCTTCGCTCGTCGGGCCGCAGGCCGAAGCAATGCTTGAGAGCATCTGGTTCGATCAACTCTTCCTCGGCGCAAGCGCCATCAGTCCGGATGGCGCGATCTATAGCGTCGACAGCGCCGAAGCGAGCCTCAACAGATGCATGCTCAGCCGGTCGGCGCACCGCTTCGTGCTCGCCGATTCCTCGAAGTTCGGCACGATGGCGACCTATAAGGTCGCTCCCTTGAGTGCTGCCAAGGTGATTACCGATGCGGGTCTTTCCGCGCATTGGCGCAGCGAACTCGTCAATCTCGGCGTCGAGACGACGATCGCGGATCTCGGAGCGCCGGAATGAGCGACGACCTGATCCTCGGTATCGATGGTGGCGGCAGCAAGGTGCTGGCGGCACTTGCCGACAGAGCCGGCAACGTGCTGTTTATGTCGCGTAGCGGCGGCGTCAACCCGATGGACAATCCGAACTGGCGGCGCGAACTGGATCTTGCCCTGCGTCCCTTTCTGGAGCGGGAGCAGCCGGCGGCCGTCGCCGCCGCGCTGCCGGCCTATGGCGAAGTGGCGCGCCTGTCGGAACAGCAGCGCGAGGCGATCGAAATCAGCTTCCCCAAGGCGAAGCGGCATATTCTTAACGATGTCGATGCGGCTCATCTCGGCGCTTTCGCCGGAAAGCCTGGTATTCTGATCCTATCCGGCACGGGTTCGATGGCTTGGGCACGCAATAGCGCCGACGCATCTGCGCGCGTCGGCGGCTGGGGCGACGTCATCGGCGACGAGGGCAGCAGCTATTGGATCGGACGGGCAGCTCTCAGCCTCGTCAGCCAGAGCCTCGACGGGCGGGCACGTCCGACCGCGTTGGCGAAGGCCATGTTCGAATTCCTCAACCTCGACAGCATCGACCCGGTCAATGCGCTGGGAGGATGGGTGAGCGAACTCAAAAACCCTCGCGCCGAGATCGCTGCCCTCTCGGTTCTCGTCGATCGCGTTGCGCGCTCTGGTGACGGAGCAGCAAAACAGCTGACCGAACAGGCCGCATCGGAACTGGCAAAGCATGTCGAAGCCATAGCGCCGCATTGCGGTCCGGGCGCTGACTGGACCTATGCAGGCGGAACATTTGCAAGCCGCGCCCTGCTTGCTGCACTCGAGCGGCGCGTCGGCCGCCCGGCCGTAAGCCCGAAACTTCCTCCCATCGGCGGCGCCCTTCTGGCGGCCGCCCGCCTTCTCGACTGGCCGGTGGATGACGGCTGGATCACACAAATCGCCGCAACGGCAAAGACCGCAGCGGTGCATTCAGGTGAAGCAGACCTCAATAACAAGGAAAGAAGGGAACATGCGTAAATTTACTTTGCCATTCGTCGCTCTTGCGGCGCTCGTTGCCGCCGTTCCGGCCCTCGCTCAGAACGCGAAACCGCTTGCCGGACAATCGATCACGGTTCTGATGCCTTCGCCCCAGGCGCCGAACATTCCCGGCGATTTCGAAGCCGAGACCGGCATTCACGTCAATATGCAGACACTCTCGTGGGACGATATCCGCCCGAAGCTCGTCACCTCGCTGATCGCAGGCACAGCACCGGCCGATGTCACCGAGTTCGATTGGTCATGGACGGGCCAGTTCAGCGCCGCGGACTGGTATCTGCCGCTCAACGACGTGATCGATGCCGATACTGTCAAGGATATCGGCGTCTCCAAGATCTTCACGGTCAACGGCAATCTGCTCGGCGTGCCCTATACCAACGACTTCCGCGTCATGCTGATCAACAAGAAGCATTTCGCCGATGCGGGCATCACGACAATGCCGAAGACACTCGATGAGCTTGTCGCCGCCGCCAAGCAGATCAAGGAAAAGAAGATCGCGACCTATCCGATCGGCCTGCCGCTTTCGGCGACCGAAGGCGCGTCGACGAGCTGGTATCTCCTGACGAAGGCCTTCGGCGGCGAACTGTTCGACAAGGATTTCAAGCCGCTTTTCGTCTCGAAGGATTCGGCCGGCTACAAGGCGCTGGCCTTTGAACTGATGCTGCTGAAGGAAGGTCTCGTCGATCCCGCCTCCACCGGCCTCAAGGACAGCCAGATCAATGAGAGCATGTTTGCCCAGGGCGTCACCAGCATCATGATCTCGGGCGAGCCGGGCAGGATCGGTCAGATGAACGATCCGAAGCAATCGAAGGTCGCCGGCCAGGTCGAGGCGATCCTAGTGCCGACGGCCAGCGGCGATACCCGCAGCTTCGGCCTTCCCGAAGCGCTCGCCATCCCCCGCGTCTCGCAGAACAAGGAAGCCGCCATCGCCTTCGTCAAATGGTTCACCAGCAAGGACTTCCAGAAGAAGAATGCGGCCAGTGGCGCATTGCCGACCCGCACATCGGCCTTGTCTGAACTCAATGCTGCCGGGCAGCTGCTGAGCGGTGACACGCTCGTCGCGCAGTCGAAGACCGTCGAGCCTCTGTTTCCGCAGGGTACACCCCCTTGGTATCCGGAATTCTCAAGCGCGGTAAATACGGCCATCAATAGTGCGGCGAAGGGCCAGGTCACCGTCGATCAGGCCATGCAGAACATCGCCGAAGCGGCAAAGCAGGCATCGGCGCAATGACAATTGCAATTTCTGCCGGTGGTAGGACGAAGCGTGGTGCCGGCGTCAAGGCCGAAACCATGCTGGGTATCCTGCTTGTTTCGCCGATCCTGATCACGATGGCGGCTCTTGTCTTCTACCCGATCGGAAGAACGGTGTGGGACAGCCTGCACAGGGTCAATCCGATGCAGGCGGGAACGCCCTTCGTCGGGCTGGAGAACTACACTCGCATGTTCTCCGATGCCGCGCTTGGCACGACGTGGATCAACACGTTTCTGTATGTCGTGCTTGCGGTTGTCGCCGAAACGGTGTTCGGCGTGCTTGCCGCCGCTCTTATCAATCAGGTCAAGGTCGGCCGGCAATGGCTGCTCGCAGCTGTCGTCCTGCCCTGGGCGCTGCCCGGTGTCGTCAACGCGGTGATCTGGCTCTGGATCTACCAACCCGGTGCGGGATTGCTGAACGGCATTCTTTCGGCCGTAGGGTTGCCGTTCGAAAACCACGTCTGGTTCAACGATCGCACCAGCGCCATCATCGCAGTCACGGTGGTTCACGTCTGGCGCATGATGCCCCTGACCGTCGTTATCGTGCTGGCCGCTATGCAGAGCATTCCCGCTCATCTCTATGAGGCCGCGCGCATCGATGGCGCAACGCGCACACAAATGTTCGCCCTTGTTACGCTTCCGCTGGTGCGCAGTGCCATTGCCGTTGCCATGACCAACGCGACCGTCAATGCATTCAACCTCTTCGACGAGGCCTGGGTCTTGGCGGGCTCGAGCCTCGAGACGCGACCGGTTCTCGTCCAGATCTATCTCGAGACCTTCCAGAACCTGCGCTTCTCCTATGGCATGGCCCTGTCTCTCGTGATCACGCTGGTCTCGCTGCTGGTCTCGCTTGTCTATGTCCTGCGCGTCTATCGCAACACCCGGTTTGACTGATGAAACAGAGCCTTTCCTATCGTTTGTTGATCTGGGCCGGTGTTGCGGTCCTCCTGATCTGGTCGCTCGGTCCGATCTACTGGACGCTCGCAAGCTCCATCACGCCGACCGAGGACTTTTCGGCTAGACCGATCCATTTCTTTCCGCAGCATTTCACGCTGGATCATTTCTCCCGCCTCTTCGGCATCGATATTGCCAGGATCGGCGGAGTCCAGGTCTGGTCGCAGTTTCGCGCAGCACTGATCAACAGCATCGTCACGTCCGTGGCTGCAACGCTTCTTTGTGTGGCGATATCGGCACTCGGCGCCTATGCCTTCACGCGGATCCAGTTTCCAGGCCGGGGCTTTCTGTTTGCCGCTGTCGTCGCGACTCTCGCAATCCCTGGTTATGCGGTGCTCATTCCGCTTTATCGGATCATGATCAGCCTGCATTTGGTCGATACTTATGTGGGCGTGGCGTTGATCTATGTCTCGGCCTATCTGCCTTTGTCCCTGTGGTTGCTGCGAAGCGTCTTCGAGGCACTGCCGATCGCGCTTGAAGAGGCGGCACAGCTCGATGGCGCCGGCAGGCTCTACATCTTCTTCAACATTGTCCTGCCGCTTGCCGGTCCCGGCCTGACGGCGGCAGCCATCCTGACCTTTCTTGGCGCATGGGGGCAGTATCTCGTCCCGCTCATCTTCTCGCCACAGGCGACGAAGCCCCTGACGGTGCTGATCCCCGAATTCGTCACCAAGAACTTCATCGACTATGGGCTGATCACGGCAAGCGGATCGATTGCCATCATCATTCCCGCCCTGGTCGTCATCTTTCTCAATCGATACCTCGTCAGCGGTCTGCTGGCCGGATCGGTCAAGTAAATCGGAGCTGATATGAATACGACGGAAAAGGTGATCTTCGAACAATTCCCTTATTGGGAAAAGGCGATTGGACCGGTCTCCGCCCCGCATGATGCCGAACTGACGGTTTTTCTGGGCTGCGGCACATCCTATAATCTCGCTTTGTCGCTTGCGGCTCACGCCAATCTTGCCGGCTATCCGGCGATTGCCGCGCCGGGTGCGGAATGGCTGAACCGGCCGGCCGCCTTCTGGCCGCGCTGGCAGAAGGTCCATCTGGTGGCCCTTTCGCGCAGCGGGGAGACGACGGAAACCGTTGCCGCTGCCAAGGCTAGCCGCAAAGCCGGCGTTTTCGTCACCGCCATCACGGTCGAGCCTGAAAGCTCGCTTGCTAGGAATTGCGACCGGCTGATCGAAGCGGCGACCCATGGCGATGAGGGCATCGTCATGACGGTCTCGGCGAGCCTCATGCTGCTTCTGGGCATGCAGATGGTCGGCGTGGAGATCCCGCCATCGATCGCCCAATCCGCCCGCCGTCTGGCCGATCAGCTCGATGCGGCTCTTCCGAAGATCATCGAAGGTCGGTCGCATTTCGTTTTCCTTGGCAGCGGACCGCTCTACGGTATTGCCCTGGAAGGCGCCTTGAAGTTGATGGAAATGAGCCAGATCATCACGCAGGGCTTTCATCCCCTGGAATACCGCCATGGACCGATCAGCCTCGTCGATGGAAACACGGCGGTCGTCATGCTCTATAGCGCCGATCAGAAGGCTGCGGAAGCGCTGCTGGTCGAGGAGCTGCGGCAAAAGGGTGCGGCCGTCATCGGCTTTGGCGGCCCAGGCGATCTGGAACTCGTTGTCGATTGCGATCCGGCACTTTCGGGCCTCTGCGTGCTGCCTGCTCTGCAGATCCTCGGCGAACGGGCAGCGCAGTCGAAGGGTGTCGATACGGTGTCGCCCCGCCATCTGACCAAGGTCGTGATGCTCGGATGAACACCTCCGTCGAACACAATCGCAGCATTGCGCTGAAGAAGCTTCTCGGTGACCGCGTCAAGACAATGCAGCGCGGGATCACATCGGTCTGCTCCGCGCATCCGCTCGTTATCGAGGCGGCACTGAGGCGTGCAGCCTTAGATGAGGCGGTCGCGCTGATCGAAGCGACCTGCAATCAGGTCAATCAGGATGGTGGCTATACCGGAATGACGCCACGCGACTTCCGCCGTTTCGTCGAAGACATAGCCGCCGCAGTCGGCTTTCCTGTCGACCGCATCATCCTTGGCGGCGACCATCTTGGGCCGAACCCGTGGAGGAAGCTGCCCGCAGAGGAAGCGATGGCGAAGGCCGAGGCGATGATTGCGGCCTATGTCGAAGCAGGTTTCGAAAAGATCCACCTCGATACATCGATGGGCTGCGCCGGCGAGGCCGTAGCCTTGGCCGACGAGCTGACGGCGGAACGCGCCGCGCGGCTTGCACGCGTGGCGGAACAGGCTGCTCTTCGCTCCGGCCGCCGGCCACCCGTCTATATTATCGGAACCGAAGTGCCGCCGCCGGGCGGCGCCACCCATGCCCTCGACGAGCTCGAGGTGACGCGACCCGAGGCGGCGATAAACACACTGGCAGTGCATCGTGCCGCCTTCGCCAAGGCCGGTGTCGAAGGCGCTCTGGAGCGGGTGATCGCCATTGTCGTCCAGCCCGGCGTCGAGTTCGGCAATGCCAATGTCGTCCGTTACAGACCGGATCGTGCGGATGGCTTGGTTGGCGCTCTCGACCAGATGCCCGGCTTGCTCTTCGAGGCGCATTCCACGGACTATCAGCCTGGGGACGCGCTTGCCGCCCTCGTGGAGGGCGGTTTCGCGATCCTCAAGGTCGGGCCAGGCCTGACCTTTGCCCTGCGTGAGGCGCTCTATGGCCTCGATGCTATCGCGTCGGTTCTCGCCGGAAGGGTTCTGTCTGATGCGATCTATGCGACGATGGAGGCCGTCATGCTCGAAAGTCCGGGTCATTGGAATTCCCATTATGGCGGCTCGGCTGAGGAACAGCGCTTGCAGCGCCATTTTAGCTATAGCGACCGCATGCGCTATTATTGGCCGAACGAGAAGGCCGCCGCGGCAGTCGAGGCTCTGCTTGCGCGCTTCGAGGGCGATATTCCGGAAACGCTCATCAGCCAATATCTCGGCCGGGTCTATCCGGCAGTGGTCGCGAAGAAGGTTCTGCCTCGGGCGCGTGATCTCTGTATTGCGGCGATCGACGCGGCCCTGGAACCTTATTCTGCAGCCACGATCGCATAGGTCACCTTGGCGCGCTGCCCGGCCCTGGTGGTCGGCAAGGGCGTTGGCGATCAGACACACGCTTTTCTAATTGGAGATCATAATGGCATCGGTCAGCGTGACGAGTGTCCGCAAGAGCTACGGTCACTTCGAAGTTCTGCATGGGGTGGATATCGATATCGAGGACGGCGAATTCGTCATTCTCGTCGGCCCTTCGGGCTGCGGAAAATCGACACTTCTTCGCATGATCGCCGGACTGGAGGAGATCAGCGGCGGTGATGTCGCGATCGGCGGCCGGGTGGTCAACGATGTCGAACCCAAGAGCCGTGACATCGCCATGGTGTTCCAATCCTACGCGCTCTATCCGCATATGACCGTCGAGGCGAATATGGGCTTTTCGCTTCGATTGGCCAAGGCGCCGAAGGAAGAGATCCGGCAGCGCGTGCGCGATGCGGCGCAGATCCTCGGTCTCGAAAACCTGCTCGACCGCTATCCGCGCAACCTGTCCGGCGGCCAGCGCCAGCGTGTCGCCATGGGCCGTGCGATCGTGCGTCAACCGCAGGTGTTTCTTTTCGACGAGCCGCTATCCAACCTGGATGCAAAGCTGCGCGTACAGATGCGCTCCGAAATCAAGCAGCTGCATCAGCGCCTGCGTACGACCACCATCTACGTCACTCACGACCAGATCGAAGCCATGACGATGGCGGACCGGATCGTCGTCATGCGTGACGGCTATGTCGAGCAGATCGGCTCGCCTCTGGACCTGTACGACCGGCCCGCCAACCTCTTCGTTGCCGGCTTCATCGGCTCCCCTGGGATGAACCTTATCCGCGGCAAGATCAGCAGTACCGGCCCGCTGGAATTCGTCGCCGACGGCGGAGCGCGCCTTCCGTTGCCCGCGGGGCTCGAAGTCGCGCGCGGCGCAGAGATTGTCTACGGCATACGGCCCGAAAATATTGCCATAGGCGAGGGCGGCATCGATGCCGAAGTCGTCGTGGTGGAGCCCACCGGTGCAGAGACCCTGATCGTCTCGCGTATCGGGTCCGACGATCTCGTCATAGCGTTGCGCGAACGGGTCAGCACGCGGGCTGGCGGCCGTCTTTCGTTGATACCTGACCTTGGGCGGCTGCATCTTTTCGACGGGGCGACTGACCGGCGGCTGGAGTAAGCTCATTCGCCATTGCTCGCCGCCACCAGCCTCAAAGTCGGTTTGCGTTGCAGCATCCGAGGGCAGGCGACCCGATCGGTGGTAGCGAGAAGACTTTGGTTTCAGTCGGCAGCCAGCCAGGCTTTAATCCCTGTGAGGCTATGAAAGTCGTCGACTGCACGCACTCTTACCCCAGGTAGCGCGAGACCTGCCATCTCCGCCAGGGCTCGACCCGGCCCCAGTTCGAGGATCGTCGTTGCGCCACGTTCGGCCAAGGCTTCGATCACGCTTGCCCAATCGATCCTCTCGGCCAGTTGCCGCGCAAGCCCCCCGCGGGCGCGTTCCGGATCGACAACAAGCGTGGCACCGTTGGCAGTCATGAGGCGCAGCGCCGGGCGACTCATGACGGCCGAAGCGAGAGTTTTGTCAAACGGTGCCACCGCACCGGCGAGCCGCGGTGTATGGGAGGCGACATGCACCGGCATCGGCGCAGCACGTGCCGCACCTTCTTCCAGCGCGGCGGTGCATAGGGCATCGATCGATTGCCTGGCGCCGCCGAGGATGAACAGGAGAACGGGGTTCACGATGGCGATGGCGCAGTGGAAACGATCGGCAAGCTCCTGCGCCGCCGCCATTGGCAAACCACGCACATAGCCAAGCCCGTCATCCGGCCCACCGGCAGCGTCCATTTCCCGCGCCCGCTGATCGACCAGCCTCAAAGTGTCCATGGGCGACCAGATCCCAGCCACCCCCCACGCCGCCATTTCACCGACGCTGTAACCGGCCACCATCGTTTCGCTTGGCGCGCCGGCCGGGAAAAGGGCGCGAGCAATCGCAAGCGCACGCGTCACGCACAGGATCTGACCTTCGCGGTTTGCGTGCAACGCGGCTTCGGGTACGGTCCGGCAGAATTCCGTTGGGTGCGTCCCCAGCACAGCGGTCGCGGCTTCGAAAACGAGCTGTGCTTCGGATTCTGCCGCCAGCAGCCGGAACATTTCCCGGCTCTGGTGACCTTGGCCCGAACACAGCAGCGCAAGGGTCACGATTCCAACACCTCGGTAAACAGCGCCATGGCAAGGAGATCGGCGCAACCGCCCGGGCTGAGATTGCGCGCCACGAACGCCTGGTGAATAGCCTTGGCATCCCATCGCCAGTTCGCGCGCGCGACCCCGCCATCAGCCAGGAAGGCGCGGGCCTTCTCACGCGCGAAATTCAACCCTTCCGGGCCGGCGCGATAAAGCAGATTGCTGTCGTCGACCACCGCGATCAGAGCCATGCAGGCATGAACCCTTGCGGCTTCTTCGTCACCCGTGGCCAGGCGACGCCCTTCGGCAAGCGCCGGACGGGCGATATCGTAGACGCATGGCATACCGGCGGCCGCCTCGGCCCGCGCACCGCCGACCTGGTAGCGTCGCGCCACGATGCCGCCGTGACTGTCGTGCTCCGGCGCCTTTTTGAGGATGTCGCGTCCCCAACGCTGTGCGACAAGGGTGCCGAGCGGTGCCTGCCAGGCACAGGTCGCCGCCAGGCCGGCCGCCGCCGCCAGCAGGCCGAGGCCGAAGATGGCGCCGCGATGGGTATTCACCCCTGCCGTCGCATCCCGCATTGCCTTTTCCGCCTCAATGCCGATTTGCCGCAGGCGATCCATGCCCATGTCCATGGCGCCGGCCTCGGCAAGCGCGATGAAGAATGGCTCCAGCGTCCGGGCGCTCAGGCGCAGAAGATCCGCATCCATATCGGCATGAGCGCCGTTGTCGATATGGCTGACCAATCCAGGCTTGGGCCAGGTCTCTACCTCCAGGATCAGCGCTTGTGCGGCATACCGCCCGATCAGCCCGGGATCGCAATGCTTGACGATGACAGGGCATCGTTCAGCCAGCAACGGAAACGTCATGCAAAGAGCGCCTCCCGCGCAATCAAGGCCGATCCGATATGGGATTTGATCAAGATCTCCGGATTTCCCGACAGCCATTCCCGCCACTGGACGGCCGTGCCGGAAGGCGTGATCAATTCGGCGTCGATCCGCATCGGCGCGCATTCGGCAATATCATTCAGCAACGCCGTTACTTGCATCGCATCGGCGTCCGAGCGGCACTCGACCAGAAGATCGAGATCGGAAGTATCGGTCAGATAGGAGAGGCCGGTCAGGTATTGCCAAGCCAAACTTCCGAAACAGCGACAAGAGGGGGCTGACTCCAGAAGCGCGCCAATGGCCGGGCCCCATTGCGCCGGCGCCGCGGGCAGCGCATCCCTTAATAGAGGAGGAGGTGTGGTCCGTATCACGGCAGCGGGCGGACAGGCGAGGGCAAGCCGTTTGCGTCCCATGCCCGGAGGAAGAGGCAGCCCCAGGGGCACGATGTCCGCCGCGTCGCTGCAGGTCCGACGACGGAAGATTGCTGGTCGCCCCAACGCCGCCCAAGCCATCAGATCGGGCTCCATTTCGCCCTTGATCTGTCCATGGAGCAGGCCCGGCCAGGCTTCGGAGCGCACATAGGCAAGATCGTGGCGGCGGAGGGCGGCAACATCAACCATGGAGCAAAGCCAGCCGTTCTACTTCGGCCGCAATCATGGCAGCCTTTAGTCGGCCGCCCCGATCAGCGCCCCATTGCGCGCGTAGATCACGCGAAACAGGCTTGGTAAGAAGTGCGGCAAGTTGAGCGTTCAAGGAGGTGGCCGGATCCCAGACTTCCGCTATCGCGCCGGTTGCAAGCAGATTATCGAGGCCGGGCGCGAAAACGGGCGTCGTCTCGGCCTTTTCCTTCAGGGTGGTGAGCGGCAGCTTGGTCACCCTAGCCATGGATGGTAGGTCCATGACTTCGGGCCAGGCCGTGGGCAAAGCAACAAGCGATCCGCAGGCCAGCGCGGTAGCGATAAAGGCGCCGGCAGCGCTGCCGCCATAGAGAAGGCCGATCGTACGGTGTCCCGCATGCTCAGCCTGCCACAGGGCCTTTGCTAAATGCGCCAGTGCCTCGCTGAGACCCAGCAGTTCATCACGCCGGCTCATGCGTTGACTGCCGGAGTCGACCAGGAACAATAGGGGCGAGCTGTCCGGCCGCCGCGCGACTGACAGGATATGCCCGGCCAGCGCTATCGCCTCATCGACGCCTGGATAGGTCTTGTCGGTAACGCCGATCAGATCGATCCGGTTTTGTTGGTCCAACCGGCCCCAGCCGGTAACGAGCCCATCCGCCTGCGTTATCTCATGGCCGGCGGGAAAGAGTGAGGACAGGATATCAGCGAGCTGCATCGGCGTTCTCCCGATGGATATTGGCTGTGGTGAGGAACGCCCCGATGTCCCGCTCCGGTATTTGCCCGGGGTCGTCAACATGCAGCCGCGCCCATATCTCGATGGCATCATGGGCATCGCCAAAATGGCGCAATCGATGTTCGAGCCGCGTCTGTTCTGCTTGCAGCACCGTCAGGTCCAAAGTGGCTGGCCGTTGCAGCGCGGCAATCGCACCGGCCCGGAAGGCGGCGATATCGTCTTCGACGAAGACATCAACCCCGCCAATGAGGTAGCGATGCTTGCCGCCCATGGTTCGCCAGACGAGTGCCCGATCGCGCGAGTCGAATTCTTCCACGCCTTTGTTCGTCTCGATGACCTCCGGCCCGGACACGGATAAACGACCCTGCTCGGAAATGACGAGCGCCGAACAGCAGCCGGCAATCAGGCTGCCGCCGCCATAGCAGCCCGCCCGGCCGCCAAGAAGACCGATGACGCGCACACTCTCGGATCGCGCGTCCAGTACGGCACGCATGATCTCGGAGATTGCCAATTCACCGGCATTGGCTTCCTGGAGGCGCACGCCGCCCGTGTCGAAGAGAATGACGATATCCCGCCGCATCTTAGCTGCAGCATGCAGCAGGCCCGTCAGCTTGGCCCCGTGCACCTCGCCGATGGCGCCGCCCATGAAGCGCCCTTCCTGGGCGGCCACCAGTACGGGGCGGCCGTCGATGCGGCCGGCTCCGACGATGATGCCATCGTCGAACTGCCGGGGCAAATCGAAGAGTGAAAGGTGAGGGCTCGTCTCCCGTCGTTCCGGGCCCAGGAATTCGGTGAAGCTGTCGGCATCGAGCAGATGCAGCAGCCGGCCACGGGCAGATTCTTCATACCAGCTTCGGCGCAGCGTGCGGGGATCGGTCATTCTGGCTTCTCCATCAGCCGCACGCCCTGGGCCAGGCGTAGCGCCACCATGTCCGGCCGGGCGCCGCCGTCATTGATCGTGATGCGCAGACCGCCGGCAGCAGCGCGCGCCGCGAAATCCTCGGTGACTGCCGCCCAAAGCTCGGCGAAACCATGGGCCGGCGTCGCGATCTCGATGACGCAACGGCCGGGCGCCTCCCGCCGTTCAAGCAATATCTCGAGGTTGCCCGAAGCGACGACGCCCACCAGAGCCACGGCGCGGGTTCCGCCGGTCTGCGTCGATTTCAATTCGTAAAGCAGATTTTCCATGACGGTGGCCTACCAATTGCGGAACCGGGAAGGCGGCCTGTACAGGCCGCCGGAGGCAAGCATCAGATCCTTGATGGAATGCGCAGCCAGCAGGCTGCGATCGGCATCCAAGGGATCAATTCCAAGGTCTTCGGGACGCTGGATGACTTTGCGCTGACGTAGGTGCTCCACCATCTTGCGGTCTCGGGCACGGCCGACTTCGGTGTAACCGGCAACGCCGCGGATCGCCTGTTCCCGCTCTTGCCCGTCATGGCACAGCAGCAGATTGGCGATCCCCTCTTCCGTCACGATATGGGTCACGTCATCACCGTAAACCATCACGGGGGCCAGATCGAGCTGCAGCTTGTCGGCCAGATCCAGGGCGGCCAGACGCTCGACGAACATCGGCACCATGCCATCGCCGAAGGTTTCGCCGATCTGGACGACCAGTTTGCGGCCCCGGCGCAGGGCAGGGGTAGCTGCGGCGGGGTCGGCTTCGCGGCCCGCACGCAGCCAGGCTTCGCTCGGATGGCGCCGGCCCCGCGCGTCCGATCCCATATTGGGGGCGCCGCCAAAGCCGGCGACCCTGCTGCCGGTCACGGTCGAACTGTTGCCGGAAAGGTCGATCTGCAGCGTCGAGCCGATGAACATGTCGCAGGCATAGAGGCCGGCGGTCTGGCAGAAGGCGCGATTGGAACGCAGCGAGCCGTCAGGCCCGGTGAAAAAAATGTCGGGGCGGGCCCGCATATAGTCTTCCATGCCCACTTCGGAGCCGAAGCAATGGATCTGCTCCACCCATCCGGCCTCGATGGCGGGGATCAGAGTGGGATGAGGGTTCAGTGCCCAGTGCGTGCAGACCCTGCCCTTCAATCCCAGTCGTTCGCCATAGGTCGGCAGCAGCAGTTCGATGGCCGCGGTGTTGAAGCCGATCCCATGGTTCAGACGACGCACGCCATAGGGCACATACAGCCCCTTGATCGCCAGCATTGCCGTCAGGATTTGCGTTTCGGTAATCGCCGCCGGATCGCGCGTGAACAGTGGCTCCACATAGAAGGGCCGCTTGGCATCCACGACGAAATGAACCTGGTCGGCGGGAATGTCGACGCGCGGCACGCGATCGACGATCTCGCCCACCTGGGCGACGACCAGTCCCTTGCCGAAGCTTGTGGCTTCCACGACCGTTGGCGTGTCTTCCGTATTCGGCCCGGTGTAGAGATTTCCCGCCTTGTCCGCGCTGACCGCGGCGATCAGCGCGACTTGTGGCGTCAGATCAATAAAGTAGCGGGCGAAGAGTTCCAGATAGGTGTGGACCGCACCCAGTTCGATCTGGCCGCCGAACATCATACGCGCGATGCGGGCCGACTGCGGGCCGGAATAAGAAAAATCGAGCCGCCGGGCAACGCCGCTTTCGAAAATATCGAGATGCTCCGGCAAGACCACACCCGATTGCACCATATGCAGGTCGTGTATCTTCGCGACATCGACCTTGGACAGCGCCTTGGCCAACAGGTCGGCCTGCTTCTGATTGTCACCTTCGAGGCAAACACGATCTCCAGGCTTCATGATCGCTTCCAGAAAGGCGACGAGCTGCTGCGGGTCGACGAGCTTGCCGGCGGAGAAGCGCTGGCCGGCTTCGAGACGCGCCAGCCTGTCGCGACCTTTTGTATTCCAATCAAGCATTTGATTGCCCTTTGTATGCGCAGGAGCGTGTTCCTGGAAATATAATGTACACACAATTGCGAAAACAGCAACAACGTGTATTTTAAAATCGTCGTGCGGTTTATCTGTATGCATTGGAGGAGGAAAAATGTTGAGCTTGTATTTCTATGGAAGCGCATGCGGGGAGGATCGCTCATGATGATCTCCGGTGTCGCAATGCTTGCCCTTTGCACCCTCTTGGGGAGCATTCTCGGTGATCTCCTGGGGGTGGCGCTTGGCGTGAAGGCGAATGTCGGCGGTGTCGGCATTGCCATGATCCTGCTCATCGCCACGCGGCTTTGGCTGAGCAGGCGGGGCTTGTTGACGCTGCCGCTCAAACTCGGTGTCGAGTTCTGGGGCGCCCTCTACATTCCAATCGTCGTTGCCATGGCCGCTCAACAGAATGTGCTGGTGGCCGCGCGCAGCGGTCCGCTGGTGCTGATCGCCGGCATCGTGACGGTGTTCGTTTGTTTCGCGACCGTCGCCCTGATGAGCCGCATCGGCGAGAGAGGCGAAACGATGGACGAAATCGAAGCGAAGGCCAGGGGTGAGCTTGCCACCTCCGGCAATCCGGTCTGAGGGAGGCCGCGCCATGGAGATCTTGAAGCATGACTTGACCGCCAACAGCCTCCTCACCGCATTTGCGATCGTTGGATTGGTCATGTGGCTGTCCAATGCCATCTCGAAACATGTCCTGTTTGGCCGCGTCCACGGCTCGGCCATAGCAATCGTCCTGGGGCTTGCTGCGGCCTTTGCTGCAGGTCTGTGGACCGGGGGCGAGAAGGGGGTGGTGGATATTCCCATCCTCAGTGGCATCGGTCTGATGGGCGGAGCCATGCTGCGCGATTTCGCCATCGTCGCCACGGCCTTTGAGGTTGATGTCGGCCAAGCACGCAAAGCTGGCGCTGTCGGTGCGCTTGCCCTGGGCCTCGGCACCGTTCTTCCGTTCATTGTCGGCTCGTTGCTGGCGGTCGCTTTCGGTTACACGGACGCCGTATCCATAACGACGATCGGCGCCGGTGCCGTTACCTACATCGTGGGACCTGTCACAGGAGCAGCTCTGGGCGCAAGCTCGGCCGTGATCGCGCTGTCGATTGCGACCGGTGTTTTCAAGGCAGTCCTTGTCATGGTCGGAACCCCGATCGTGGCCAAGGCGATCGGTCTCGACAATCCCCGCAGCGCCATGGTGTTCGGTGGCCTGATGGGAACCGTCAGCGGCGTGTCCGGCGGCTTGGCGGCGACCGATCGCCGTCTCGTCCCCTATGGCGCACTGACGGCCACCTTTCATACGGGGCTGGGCTGCCTCGTTGCGCCTTCGATCCTCTACCTTGCCGTACGGGCGATTGCCGGCGGCTGAAACAATATGGGAAGCCCGTCGAACCGGTGCAGGAGAAGGCTCTTAGACGCCGCATCCTGCACGGGAACGCCAGACACGATTCGGCGCGCTCGGCGATACCTCAACACTTGCCGATCCGGCTGTTGTCGATGACCTTCTCGCCAACAGGCAAAACAGGCCGGATGCGGCGTGATGCTTCATATCGATTGCTATCTGTCGAATTGGATGGTGTAAAACTGAATTGTTGCCCGCCAAATCGGAAACAAGGTTTGAAATGACGGAATTTGACGAAGCTGGATCGATCGGTCAGCGCATTAAACTTGTGCTGATGGATGAGATTTCCTCCGGCGCCATAAGGCCCGGCACAAGCCTGGACGAGGCAACGCTCAGCAGCCGCTTCGGCGCATCCCGCACGCCGGTAAGGGACGCTCTCCGTCAACTGGAGGCGATCGGCCTGGTCGAGATTCGCCCGCGGCGAGGCGCAACCGTCCTGCCGCTGACCTTGCCGCGGCTGATGGAGATGTTCGAAGTGACCGCCGAGATGGAATGCATGTGCGTCCGTCTGGCGACCCATCGGATAACGGGCGTGGAGCGCGCGGTTCTGACCGAAATTCATGAGCGTTCCGAACTCGCGGCGAAGGCAGACGACTTCGAACAGTATGACAAGCTCAATTTGTCCTTCCACGAAACGCTGTATCGCGGTGCGCATAATGAATTTCTGTTTGATGAATTGATGAGGCTGCGGGCCAGACTTCTGCCGTTCCGCAGGACTCAGCTGCGGCAACCGAAGCGATTGACGGCTTCATTCCTTGAGCACGAGGCGATACTGCGCGCCATGATCCGGGGCGATGCGACGGAAGCAGCCCTGGTCATGCGCGAGCACATGCTGAATGCGGCTCTGGCATTGGCGCGCTATATGGAAATCGACGAGGCAGCCGAATGAACAGCCAAACGATTCCACCGTCGCGTAAGCTGTCCGGATCTCAGGATGCATCCGGCAGGCTGCTCAATCTATCCCAATCTGATCCCGCCCTAAAAGCTCGGGTCAATCACAGGAATTGCTACCGCCGCAGCTGGTTGATTTTAGCGGACTGAGCAGCATCCGAAGCACTTCCCAGTCTGCTGTGGCTCGTCGGCCTTCGAGGTATTTCGAGCGTAATGGTAAGGCCGCTGGCAGCGGGCAGTGACGCAAACACGCGACCGCCATGGCGCTCGATCGCCTGCCGGGCAATTGCAAGACCAAGACCGTATCCGTCTCCGGTCACGGCGTCGTTGCCGCGTGAAAAGGGCTGAAAGATGCGCTCCAGCTCGTCTCGCCTGACGCCCGGTCCCTGATCGGCGACGCGAACAGTGAGGACGCCGTCCTTTATCTCGCAAAGCACGGCTACGTGTGAGCGGGTATCCGTATATTTGACCGCGTTTCGCACGACATTTTCCAGCGCCCTGTAGATCAATTCCCCCTCGACTTCAGCCGGGAATGCGCCGCCGATGCTGGTGGTGATCGAAACATCGCGAGTCTGGGCCTCGAACGTCGCATCGGCCAGGATTTCGTTCAGGAGTTCGATGACATCGAGGGATTGGGTTTTCAACGGCATGCTTGAGGTGGCGGTCAGCCGGGCAAGTGTCAGGATTTCACCCACCAGCACATCAAGGCGCTCGACCTCCCGGTCCATACGGTCCAGCATGGCATCGAGTTTCGCGGGGCTCTGCCGCAGGACCCCTACGGCGGCCTGCAGGCGGGACAATGGCGAGCGCAATTCGTGAGACACATCGTGAAACAGCTGCTGCTGTGCGTCCTGAAGCTCCTGCAATCGCGCGGCGCTGGCATCGAAGTCATGCGCGAGCGCCGTGACCTCGTCCGTTCGTCCCGCCATCTTGTCGCCGATGCGGAAGTCGAAGCGGCCATTTGCAAGCGCGCTCAGGCCGTTTCGCAGATGCACGACAGGGCGGATGAGATATCGGGCGAGTGCACCGGCCGCGATCGTGCTCGAAATCAGGATCGTGAGCCACGGCAATATGGGAGCAAGGTTTTCAAAGGTGAAACTCATCGGCGTCGCTGCGAAAATTCGGTAGCAACTCCCGTCCTTCAAAACCGATCGTGTGTCCGCCGCGTTCTCCTGGGGGCATATATTGGCGTTCGCGGTCGTCGACACGGAAAGGCCAATCGGTTGCGTTTTTTCGCTGGTGAACACGAAACGTCTGGCGGCGTCCTCGCCATCCTCGGTCAGGATGTTTGCAGCAAGGTTGACGAGGAGCGCCCGCCTGTCCTGTTCCAGCTCACGTGCGAAGGGGACCGCCTGAATGAGCTTGACTGTAATTATCACGGCGCCCACGGTTGCTGCGAGCGTCAGCCAGATGATCGTGAAGAACTTCCAGAAGAGTTTTGGCATGGTCAATCCACGAGCAGTTGATAGCCCAAGCCTCGCACGGACTGGATCCAGGATTGCCCGTCCTCTCGCAGGCCGAGTTTCTGACGAACGCTGCTGATATGAACATCGATGCGGCGATCGAAGGGCGTAAGCGGCTTTCCGAACGCCTGCTTGGAAATGTCCTGCTTTGACACCAGCTGGCCGGCGTTGCGAGCAAGGACTTCCAGCAGACCGAACTCCGTGCCGGTCAACTCGAGCGGCTCGCCGCACCATTCGGCGCTTCTTTTGCCCGGATGGATCACGAGCCGACCTGCTTTTACGGCGTCAATCGACGCAGCTGCCGGCTGATGCGTCCGCCGCAAGATCGCACGCAGCCTCGCCGCAAGTTCGCCCGGCGAGCACGGCTTCGGCACATAATCGTCGGCACCGAGGTTCAGGCCGGATATCCTGTCGATGTCGTCGCCTCTTGCCGTCAGCATCAGCACGGGGATCTGGCTGAGCTTGCGGATACGCTGCAGAACCTCGATCCCGTTCATCCGGGGCATCATGATATCGAGGACGATGATGTCGACCGTATTTGCCGCGGCGGCCGCAATAGCCGCGCGCCCATCCGTGTCGGTTGCGACGTCATATCCTTCCTCAATGAGATATTCCCGCAAAAGCATCGTTAGCTCGACATCATCGTCGATGAGAAGAACCTTGCTCATTCACCCTGTCCATCGTTCATATCGGCAACGCATACAGTATAAAGACAATGCTCAGGCCAAGTTTTACATAACTTAACACTCACTTGACCGCACTTAACATTCGTTCGGCTACTGATTGACGCCGATGAGCTGTGATCGATTGCTCGAATGGGAACAGCTCGCGCTCCTGTCAGGAACCGCAAGGAATGCATTGTTGAAAAAGTCGTCCATAGGATTCGCAGCCGCGTTTGTCGCGGCTGCGCTTCTCCTTTCCCTTCCCTTCCGAAATGCCGTGGCGGAACAGGCCGCAGCGCCCGCTCTGACCGTTTCCCTCGCCGCACCAGAGCTGCGGAGCTGGCCTGAAACCGTCCCGGCGAGCGGCTGGCTGAAATCATGGCAGGACGCAATCATCGCCTCGGAAACGAGTGGCCTGCGCATCACGGACGTTCTGGTCGATGTCGGATCCGTGGTGAAGAGGGGACAGACGCTGGCGCGGCTATCGCAGGACAGTGTTCTGGCCGAGCTTCGTAAACAGGAAGCTGCTGTGGCGACGGCCAAGGCTAGTCTTGCCAAAGCCACGGCCAATGCGGATCGGGCGCGGCAACTTCGCACATCCGGTGCCTTGTCGGCCGAGAAGATCACCGAATATTTCGCTGACGAGCAGACCGCAACCGCAAGCCTTGCATCCGAGGAAGCGGCGCTCGACAGCGAAAAGATCAAGCTTGGGCAAACGACGATTACCGCCGTGGACGATGGCTTGATAACCTCGCGTTCAGCCGATCTCGGTGCGGTCGTCTCCACCGGCACCGAGTTGTTTCGCATGGTTCGCCAGCAGCGTGTTGAATGGCAGGCGGAAGTGTCGGCACGCTACCTTCCTAGCATTTCGGAAGGCTTGAAGGCCATCATCAACGGCCCTGACGGTCGCCGGATCGAGGGCAGGGTACGGCTGGTCGGGCCATCGGTGAGCACCGATACTAGCCGCGCAATCATCTATGTCGCGCTACCCACAGATATGCAGCCGCGGATCGGATTCTACGTCACGGGCAGCATAGAGCTGCGGACGACGCCGGCCATGACTGTTCCTGAAACGGCGATCGTTTTCCGTGACGGGCTCAATTACGTTTTCACGGCCAGCGATGACAGCCGGGTGCGGCGGATACGGGTGGAAACAGGCCGTCGCAACAATGGCGAGGTCGAGATCGTGTCCGGCCTGGACCGGTCTGCAAAGGTCGTAACGTCGGGCGGCGCGTTCCTGTCGGACAATGATCTTGTCAAGATTGCGGAGACGAACTGATGAATTTCTCAGCATGGTCTATTCGTAATCCCGTGCCGGCGATTTTGCTGTTCGTGATGCTTGGCTTCGGTGGACTCTGGGCATTCAAGCAGCTGGCGATCCAGAACTTCCCGGACATGGATCTTCCGACCATAAATATCTCCGCTACGCTCGATGGTGCTGCACCGACGCAGCTCGAGACGGAAGTCGCCCGCACCATCGAGGACAGTCTTGCCACGCTGAGCTATCTCGATCACATCACGACGACGATCACCGACGGCACCGTATCGATCAAGGTCTCCTTCAAACTGGACAAGGACAGCGAGGCGGCTCTCAACGAGGTCCGCAATGCCGTCGATAGCGTCAAAGCCGACTTGCCGGCGCAAATGGAGACGCCGAGTGTCACAAAGAGTACCGTCCAAAGCTCCGCGCTAGTCACCTATGCGGTCCGCTCGACCAATCTTAACGAGACCGAGTTGTCCTGGTTCGTCGACAACGATCTGACCAAGGCGCTGCTATCGGTGCCGGGGGTCGGTCAGGTCAACCGTATTGGCGGCATAGATCGTGAAGTTCATGTGGATCTCGATCCATCGACCATGGCATCGCTCGGGGTTACCGCGGCGACCGTGTCGTCGCAGCTCAAGGCCGTGCAGGCCGATACGTCGGGCGGTCTTGGCGAAATCGGGGAAGCGCGGCAGACCCTGCGAACGCTTGGAAACCTCCCGTCCGTCGAAGCGCTGAGGGCGCTTAGGATTCCGTTGGCAAACGGGCAAGCCGTGCGTCTCGACGATATCGCATCGGTCAGGGACAGTTTTGCGTCTCGAACGTCGATGGCCTATCTCGATGGCAAACCGATCGTGGCGGTCGAGATCAAGCGCTCGAAAGGCTTTTCAGATAGCGGGGTCGCTGCAGCTGTTGATGTGGCGATAAAGAAATTCACCGCAGCTCATTCCAATGTGCAAATCGATCAGGCCTATAGCACGATCGGACCGATCATGGAGAATTACCATGGCTCGATGCACATGCTCTACGAGGGCGCCATCCTCGCGATCGTCGTTGTCTGGATTTTCCTTCGGGATTGGCGCGCGACAATTCTGTCGGCGGTGGCGCTGCCCTTGTCGGTGATTCCGACATTTCTCGCCATGTATTTTGCCGGTTTCAGCCTCAACATCATCACGCTGCTTGCCCTATCATTGGTGGTCGGTATCCTCGTGGACGATGCCATCGTCGAAATCGAAAACATTGCCCGCCATCTGCAAATGGGCAAGCGGCCGATCGATGCCGCGATGGAGGCCGCCAACGAAATTGGCCTCGCCGTCATCGCAACCACCTTTACGCTCGTTGCGGTCTTCCTGCCGACGGCTTTCATGGGCGGTATTCCGGGGCTTCTGTTCCGGCAGTTCGGGATTACCGCTGCGGTCGCGGTCCTTGCCTCTCTTGTCGTCGCTCGCCTGCTGACGCCTATGATGGCGGCCTATTTCATGAAGGCCTATCCATCCGAGGAGAAGGACGGCCGCATCATGCGCACCTATATGAGGATCGCGAAGGCTGCCCTGAATTACAGAAAGACCACCGTTGCGATAACGGTTGTCATCGTCGGGCTTTCGCTTTCGACCATTCCCTTCCTGAAGTCCGGTTTCCTGCCCGCTTCGGATGACGCCCGTACGCAGATCACGCTGACGATGCAACCCGGCTCCACCATCCAGCAGACCGCTGCAATGACCCGCAAGGCCGCCGATATTGTTGGCGAGCTGCCTGATGTCACGCATGTCTTCTCCTCGGTTGGTTCTTCATCTTCCGGTGGCGGGATCGACAGCAGTTCCACGAGTGATGTCGCCTCCTCGACGATCGTGGTCGTCCTGACGCCGATCTCCGAGCGGGATCGAAAACAGTCGGAAATCGAGAACAATATCCGGCAGGCACTGTCGGCCCTTCCGGGAGTACGTGTGGAGGTTGGCAGTGGTGGTAATGGCACCAAGCTCGAAATCACTCTTGCTGGTGATGACGCCGGCGTGCTCGACAGCGCGGGCACGGCGCTGGAGGAACAGCTTCGCACGCTTCGGGGGATCGGCGCGGTCACATCGACGGCGGCCAGACAAGCCCCTGAAATCCAGATTACGCCCGATTTTGCACGCGCCGCCGCGCTCGGCATAACGTCCAACGCGATCGCCAGCGCCGTACGCGTGGCGACGAACGGGGAGTATTCCTCAGATCTGCCGAAGCTCACCTTGCCGCAGCGTCAGATCCCGATCGTCGTTCGTTTCTCGCCGGAAACGCGCACCAATCTCGACGATATTAGGAATATGCGTGTGGTGGGGACGAATGGCAGCGTCGATCTCGGATCGATAGCCGACATCCGCATCGGTGGCAGTCCCTCGGAGATCGACCGGATCGACCGCATGCGCAATGTCACGGTTTCCGTCGAGCTCAACGGCCGCATTCTGGGCGACGTCAACCGCGAGGCGCAGGCATTGCCGGCGCTCAAGCATCTGCCGCAGGGTGTCACGCTGGTGGAGCAGGGGGAGTTGCAGCGCAGCTCGGAGCTGTTTCAGAGTTTCGGCCTTGCCATGGCGATCGGCATCTTCTGCATCTATGCGGTCCTCGTCCTGTTGTTCCACGATTTCCTGCAGCCGCTCACGCTTCTGATGGCCCTGCCGCTCTCGCTTGGAGGTGCGCTGTTGCCACTGGTGCTGACGGGAATCAGCTTCTCGATGGCGGCCGTCATCGGGTTGCTTATGCTGATGGGCGTGGTGACGAAGAATTCCATCCTGCTGATCGAATATGCGATCATGTCGCGACGGCAAGGCATGTCCAGGTTCGACGCGCTTATCGATGCATGTCACAAGCGCGCGCGGCCGATTGTCATGACAACCGTTGCCATGGCGTCGGGCATGCTTCCCGTCGCCCTCAGCCTGACGGGCGGCGATTCAAGCTTCCGTCAGCCGATGGCGATCGTCGTGATCGGCGGCGTGACGATGTCGACGCTGCTCAGCCTCATCGTCATCCCCGTCATTTTCACCTTCGTCGATGACCTGGAAACAATCCTGAAGCGGCTCCTGCGTCGGATCGGCCTGTCCCCCGAAAGTGCCACAGAAGCTCCTGCTCCCGTGGACCGCGGAGCCGTTGCATTCCGGCCCGATCATGCACGGCGCGGACATGGTCATGGCTGACCGCCGCTTTCGGAGAAGCGCGGCTGGGGCGGCGGTCTTCGGCAGTTCTTGGCGATCATGAGTTCGAGCGTCGGCAATGACCGCGATAGCCGGATTGGCGATAGAGGAAATTCATGAGTTTAACGATCGTCCCCGATATCTTGGTCGTTGATAACGACGACAAGATTCGCCACCTTCTGAGCGAACACCTTGGCGACCAAGGCTTCCGCGTCAGGACGGCAAGCAATCTTCATGGGTGCAGGGAGATTCTTGCTCGGTGTCCTCCCGATCTCATAATTTTGGAGGTCATGCTGCCCGACGGATCGGGTCTCGATCTCTGCCGCGATTTGCAGAACCATCACAGTCGGGTTCCCGTCATTTTGTTGACAGTGCTGAAGGAGGACATCGATCGTATCCTCGGCCTCGAGATCGGCGCCGACGATTATCTCTGCAAGCCGTTCAATCCTCGCGAGTTGACGGCGCGCATCCGTGCCGTCTTGCGTCGCATGAATTTTAGAGCGCCACCGGCGTCTCAGGCGAAGTGTTTTCAGTTTGCGGACATCATACTTGATCCGCAGCGTAGCCGGATAACAAGGAGCAACGGCGAGCCGATCGCGCTGACCGGAGCCGAATTTGATCTTCTCAGGGCCTTTCTGGAGCGTCCCGGCCGGCTGCTGTCGCGTGATCAACTGCTCGACCTGACACAGAGACGTGACCGCGATCCAGCCGACCGCTCGATCGATGTTCTGATCAGCCGGCTGCGCCGCAAGCTCGGCGAAACGGCCGACGAGCCGATATTCAGAACGATCCGCAATGGCGGTTATCAGCTGACGGTCGCGGTAGCCGCGGTCGTGTCAGATTTTGAACCTGAAGTTCTCATCTGACACACTTGCCATGCCGGCATCATCATTGCCGTTCGTATGACTTCAGCCTCTTTCCCGAAGGGCATCGATGACGACGGAGAATGCGCGAAGATTCTGTCGGCGGCTGGGATAATAGAGATAATAGCCGGCGAATTTCGGACACCAGTCGTCGAGAACAAGCTGAAGCCGCCTCGCCTCCAGGTGGTGCTCGACATAGCTTTCCGGAACGTAGGCAATTCCGTGTCCGTCGAGAGCGGCCGATATCATCTCGCGATCGGTATTCAACGTGAGCTGGCCTTCGACCCTGACCCGAATCTCCTCTCCGTCCTTCTCGAACTCCCAGGCATAGAGACCGCCGATGCGGTCGAGGCGTCGGCGAATGCAGTTGTGGCGCATCAGTTCCTGCGGGGTCAGCGGTGCTGATCGGGTTCTAAAATACTCTGGAGAGCCGACCGCAACCAGCCTCCAGTCGGGGCCGATGCGTACCGCGATCATGTCCTTCTCGAGGCTTTCGCCAAGCCTGACGCCGGCATCGAACCCATCTTTGACGATGTTGCGGAAGCTGCCATCGACGCTGAGCTCAAGCTTGATATCAGGGTAATCGGCAAGGATGGACGACAATTTCGGCCACACGACACTTTCCATGGCGTGGTTGGAAAGGGTGATCCTGACGGTTCCGGCCGGCCGTTCCCGATAGACGGTCAACGCTTCGATGTCTGCTTCGATCTCGGCAATGCGGGGCGACAGGGATTGTTGCAGCCGTTCGCCCGCCTCGGTCAGCCCGACGCTTCTTGTCGTGCGTGTCAGCAGGCGCATGCCCAGACGTTCTTCAAGTTTCTTCACGGCATGACTGAGCGTCGATTGGGATGTGCCCAGCTTCGCGGCCGCCTTCGTGAAGCTCCGTTCCTCGGCGACGGCCAGGAATACCAGCAGTTCGTTGAAATTTTCCCGTGGCATAACCCTGTCCTATCCCAAATTCGTGGCGCATATTAATGTCAATTTTCGATAGGTTCATGCAAATTACCGTATCTAATCCGATTTATCGACCAGTGCTATCTGTTCTCCCGAATAGGAAACAGACAGGCGCAGTGCGCCCCGACGGGAGACCATGCCATGCTCGGAACAGTCCTTCATGCCCCCGGTGACATTCGTTGCGAGGAAGTCCCGGAACCGAAGATCGTCAAGCCGACCGACGCCATCATCAAGCTCTCGGCGTCCTGTGTCTGCGGTTCCGATCTCTGGCCGTACCGCGGCATCCAGGCGGTAACAGGCCCGCAGCATATGGGGCACGAATATTGTGGGGTGGTCGCGGAGGTCGGCAGCGAAGTGAAGACGATCCGGCCAGGCCAGTTCGTCGTCGGCTCGTTCTGCCTTTCGGACAACACATGTCCGCACTGTCGGTTTGGCTTTCAGTCTTCTTGCGAGCATCGCGAGTTCATGTCTGCTGCCCAGGCACCCTATGCACGGATCGCGCTTGCGGACGGAACCCTGGTTGCGACCGACACCATGCCGTCGGATGACTTGATCCCGAGCCTTCTTGCGGCCTCTGATGTTCTGGGCACGGGGTGGTATGCGGCGGATGCGGCACGCGTTACTCCGGGATGCACGGCGGTCGTGGTGGGCGACGGCGCTGTCGGGCTCATGGGTGTGCTCTCCGCCAAGCAGATGGGCGCCGGGCGCATCATTGCCATGAGCCGCCACAAGCAACGCCAGGAACTTGCGCTCGAATATGGTGCGACCGATATCGTCACCGAACGCGGCGATGCGGGCGTAGCGAAGATCAAGGAGCTGACAGGAGGGATCGGCGCCGATTCCGTTCTTGAATGCGTCGGTACGCAGGAATCCATGCTGCAGGCGATCAATAGCGCCCGACCCGGTGGCTCGATCGGCTATGTCGGCGTTCCGCATGGCGTCGAGCTCGACGGGCAGATGCTGTTCTTCCAGCAGAAGAACCTGCTCGGCGGCCCGGCTCCGGTGCGTCGCTTCCTCCCCCACCTCATCGATCTCATCATGACCCGTCGAATCAATCCCGGAAAGGTCTTCGATCTGACGGTTCCCCTTGCCGATGTCGCGCATGGTTACAAGGCCATGGATGAGCGCCGGGCCATCAAGGCGCTGCTCAGGATGTGAGGAGCTGGCCATGAAGGAAAGACAATTCATCGCCGCGGCGAGCGCCTCAGCGACCATCGAAACTATCCGCTGAACAGCGCGTTTCGAGCAACTTTGGACAATTGATATGGAAACTACCTATGACCGCGCCGTCGAGCGTGCGGCCAGCCCATGGGCTGCGATCATCTGCATGACGCTGATGACCTTCACCCTCGTCGCTTCCGAGTTCCTGCCCGTCAGCCTGCTGACCCCGATCGCCGAAGAGCTTGGCATTACCGCCGGCCAGGCGGGGCAGGCGATTTCCGTTTCCGGATTTTTCGCGGTCGTCACCAGCCTGTTCAGCAACACGGTGCTGTGGCGGCTGGATCGCCGGACGGTGGTCCTGTCCTATACGATCGTGATGGTGCTCTCGGGCCTGGCGATCACATTCGCGCCGAACTATCTCGTCTTCATGCTCGGTCGCGCGCTGATCGGCATCGCGATCGGGGGCTTCTGGTCGCTGTCCACCTCCATCGTCGCGCGCATCACTGCCGAACAGGACGTTCCAAAGGCTCTTGCCATGCTGCAGGGCGGCACTGCTCTGGCCACGGTCGTCGCTCAGCCGTTGGGAAGCTTCCTCGGTGGATTGATCGGCTGGCGCGGTGCCTTCTTCATCGTCGTTCCGGTCGGCATCATCGCCTTTTTCTGGCAGATCTTAGCCTTGCCGCGAATGCCGGGCGGCTCGAAGAATGCCGGGAGCGGCCCGCTCGGGCTGTTGCGAAACCGCGTCTTTGCCATCAGCATGGCTGCCATGTCCTTCTTCTTCATGGGCCAGTTCGCACTATCGACCTATCTTCGGCCGGTTCTTGGAGAGGTGACGAGGCTCGATGTGAATGAGCTGTCGGTCGTTCTCCTCGGCATCGGCCTGTTCGGCCTGCTAGGCACGTCCTTGATCGGCTTCCTGCTGCGAGCGCATCTGGATGCCGTCCTCGCCGGATTCCCGGCGGCGCTCACTGCGATCGCTCTGCTGCTGATCCCGTTTGCACCTTCGGGTATTGCGATTGCCGCACTCCTCTGCCTGTTCGGGTTCTTTGCCACGCCCATTCCGGTTGCCTGGAACACATGGATGACCCGCGCCATCCCGGACAAACTCGAGGCCGGCGGCGGGCTGCTGGTGGCGCTGATCCAGGCGGCAATCACCGCCGGTGCCTTCACAGGCGGGCTCCTGTTCGACGGTGTCGGCTGGTGGAGCCCATTCGCCTACAGCGGCGTTCTGTTTCTGGCGGCCGCCATCATTCCGTTCACCGCAAGACGGACCGAGTGACCTGGGACAGATGTCCAGGCCGGGATCAGCCCGCGACGTGCAACATGCGCCTTTATTCAGGCTGTGGTCGATATCAGCTATGACTGCAAAATATGCTTGCGGGTCAGCTCCTTGAGCATATCGACGTCGCGCCTCTCTATTGCGTCGATCATCTGCTGGTGCTCGCGGCCGGACTGCTCGATACGAGCTCGGGTTCGCCATTGTGACACCGGTGCCGACGAGGTGCGTTGCCGGATTTCGGTGATGAGCTCGACAAGCTCCTGATTTCCCGCAAGTACCAGCAGGTATCGGTGAAAAGCGAGGTTGGCTTCGTAAAGTTCGAGCATGGTGCCATTGAGCACCAGATCGTCGAAGCGCGAAGCCAGCGCGCGCAAATTGGCAATATCCGCATCGCCGGCATTAGCGACGATCCGATCGCTGATCGCCACTTCGAGGATCACGCGGATATCGCTTACTTCCTGGGCGCGGCGACCGTCCTGCTCGTGCACGTGATAGCCGCGATTGGGAATGTGCTCGACAAGCCGCTTTTGCACGAGGCGGTCGAGCGCGCGCCGCACCTGCGGCCGCGTGCAGTTGTACCGACGCTCCAGATCGATCTGCTTCAGCCATGTTCCCGGTGGGAGCCTGCCGGCGAGGATGTCCTGGATAATGAGCTCGGTCACATCGGGCATATCTTCGTGCGACGGCGCTGCCGCTTCAGCTTCCAGCGAGTTCATGCAGCTCTCCCAGACCTTCCCAAGTTGGCGATGACTATCATAGCTCCGCATTTTTCAACAACGACACTCGTCGGCGTAGCTGAAAAAATATTCATGCTCATCTCTTGCGCATCCGTTCTTATTGGCACATAAATTGGTACCAATTTAGTATCCATTATGTGAGGCGGATAGCAAGTCCATGCAAAATTCCGATGCGGTCTGGGACATCGTCGAAAAGAAAAGCGCCGAATTCTTCGCGCTCAGCGATCGGATCTGGGACACTCCGGAAACGAATTACCTGGAATACCGATCCGCCGAAGAACATGCCGAGATGCTTGAGCGTCAGGGGTTTCGCGTCGAGCGCGGCATCGCCGGCCTGCCGACGGCCGTCATGGGCGAGGCGGGCGACGATGGCCCTGTCATCGCGATCCTCGGCGAGTTCGATGCACTGCCCGGATTGAGCCAGGAAGCCGGTGTCGCGGAAGAGCGGCCGCTGATCGACGGCGGCAATGGCCATGGCTGCGGCCATAACATGCTGGGCGCCGGCTCGATGCTTGCCGCAGCCGCAGTCAAGGATTTCCTCGCGGAAAACGGCCTGAAGGGCAGGGTGCGCTATTACGGCTGCCCGGCCGAGGAGGGTGGCTCCTCCAAGGGCTTCATGGTTCGCGCCGGCGTTTTCGATGATGTCGATATCGCGATCTCCTGGCATCCAGCGGCCTTTGCCGGCGTCAACAATCCCATTTCGCTTGCCTGCAACGAGATCAATTTCCACTTTTTCGGCCGCGCCTCGCACGCGTCGGCAACGCCTCATCTTGGCCGCAGCGCGCTTGATGCGGTCGAGCTGATGAATGTCGGCGTCAATTACATGCGCGAGCACATGCCGTCGACGGCCCGCATCCACTATGCCGTCACCGATACCGGCGGTGCAGCCCCCAATGTGGTGCAGGCGCGCGCCACCGTGCGTTATCTCGTGCGGGCACGGACCCTGCCGGAACTCCTTTCGCTGGTCGCCCGCGTCAAGAAGGTTGCCGAGGGTGCCGCCTTGATGACGGAGACGACGGTTCGCAGCGAGATCATCAGCGGCGACGCCAATCTCGTCGGCAATACACCGCTCGAGGAATGCATGTTCGCGCAGCTGGATCGGCTCGGGCCGCCCGTGTTTGACGACGCGGATCGCGAGACCGCGCTGAAATTTCAGCAGACCTTCAGCGCAGAGGATATTGCCGCTTCCTACGGCCGGTTTGCGCTGAAGCCGAAGAAGGGCCAGGCGCTCTGCGAGGAAATCTTTCCGTTGAACGCCGGCGATGGCACTCTGGTCGGTTCGACCGACGTCGGAACGGTCAGCTGGGTCGTCCCGACCGTGCAGATGCGCGGCGCCACCTATGCGATCGGCACGCCCGGCCACTCCTGGCAGCTCGTCGCGCAGGGCAAGCTGCCTGCCGCTCATAAGGGTACCGAACATGCCGCCAAGGTGATGGCGAGCACGGCCGCCGAACTCATCCGCAATCCCGCGCTCATCGCGGCCGCCAAGGAAGATCACAAGACACGACTCGAAGGCACGCCCTTCGTCAATCCGATCCCGGACGATGTCGAGCCGCCGCTGCCGGAGAAGGCCAATGGCTGAGGCCGGTCTGAAGCCCGATCGAGCGCGCTTGATGGCGCATATCGGCGAATTTGCGCGCCGGGTAAAGCTGTCGGGCACGGCCGAAGAGCTGGAAAGCTTCCGCTATCTCCAGGCTGAGATGGACGGCTTTGGCTATCGCACGCAGCTTCTGACGCATGATGCCTTCATCAGTCTGCCAGGCGCCGCCACGGTTGGGATCGATGGCGGTAGCCTTCGTTGCATCACGCATTCCATGTCGGTCTCGACTTCAGCTGCGGGGGTAACCGGCAATCTCATCCATGTCGGCGAGGGAACCGAAGCCGATTTCGCGGGCAAGGATGTTGCGGGCAAGATCGTTCTGGTCGATGGTATCGCCACCGAAGAAGTGGCCGCTCTTGCGAGTGCTTTCGGGGCGCTCGGCGAACTTCACATCAGCCCGAACGAACATCTCTACGAGATGTGCGTCTCGCCGGTCTGGGGCAGCCCATCGCAACACACGCGCGATAGGCTGCCGACGACGGTCATCTGCTCGATCGCGAGGGGTGATGGCGACCGCCTGCGCGACAGGCTTGCGCGCGGAGAGGCGGTGACTGCAACGCTATGCGCGGACGTCGATACGGGTTGGCGCAAGACGCCGCTGCTTGTTGCCGAGCTTCAACCGAAAGGCGACGATGCGCCTTTTGTCCTGTTTTCCGGCCATCACGATACCTGGCATTTCGGGGTCATGGACAATGGCGGCGCCAACGCGACGATGCTCGAGGCGGCGCGCCTGCTCGCGCTTCGTGCCTCCGAATGGCGCCGGGGCTTGCGGATATGCTTCTGGTCCGGTCATTCCCATGGCCGCTATTCCGGCTCTGCCTGGTACGCGGACGAGTATTTCGACGAACTCGATCGCCGCTGCGCCGTCCATGTCAATGTCGATTCCACCGGCGGCGAGGGCGCAACAGTCCTCACCAATTCCGGCGTCATCGATGAGCTCAGGCCTTTGGCTGCGGATGTGATCGAGCGTGTGACCGGACAGAAACACGCCGGCAGGCGTCATGGCCGGGCTGCGGACCAGTCCTTCTGGGGCGTCGGCATTCCCTCGATGTTCGGCAGCCTCAGCCATCAGCCGCCGGGGCCTGTCAAGATGCTGACGGCGCTCGGATGGTGGTGGCATACGCCGCACGACACCGCCGAACATATCGATCCGGACAATCTTTGCCGGGATACGGCGATTGTTCTCGAGGTTCTCTGGCGGCTGCTGACTTTGCCCATCCTGCCGCTGGATTACACTCAATATGCCGCCTCCCTCGACGAACAGGTCGGGCAATTGCAGGCAGCGCTTGCCGGCCGTCTCGATATCTCCGGCCTAGCCCAGGCTGTCGAAGACTTGCGCGTCAACGCAAATTCGCTTCTGCAGGTGAGGGATCCCACGCCGGAAAAAGCGGCGCGGATCGATGCCTCGCTGATGCGCGCAGGGCGGCATCTGGTGCCGCTGAACTATACGAGCGGCGAGCGTTTTCATCCCGATTCCGCGCTCCCGCACGTCGCCTGGCCATCTCTGGAAGGGCTGCGCGCGCTGGCGAGACTGGATGAGGGTGCGCCAGATACCGCTTTTTACGTCGTTCACGCGCGTCAGACGAGAAATCGCGTCGCTCACGCGCTGCGGGAAGCCAATGCCGCCCTGCGAACGGCCCTGGAAAACTGACGCCGAGAATACCGGATCTGAGAAAAGGCCGCTTAAGCGGCCGAAAAGGGGAACGAACATGAAAAACAGAACAATGCTTGCCGCCGTATTCGGCGCTATTGCCTTCCTTGCGCCGCTGACTGCCGGCGCCAAAGACTGGACCCATGTGAAGGTCGGCATCGAAGGCGCGTTCCCGCCGTGGAACCTGATGGATTCGAGCGGCAAGCTTGCCGGCTTCGACGTCGATCTCATCAACGATCTCTGCAAGCGCGCCAAGGTCGATTGCGAGCTGATAGCCGGCGAATGGAACGCGATGATCCCGAGCCTCAACGCCGGCAAATTTGATCTTGTGATGACGCTCGGCATCAACGAGAAGCGCAAACAGGTGGTCGATTTTACCGTGCCCTATGCGAGCGGTGTCGCGAGCTTCCTGCTCGTGAAAGATGGATCGGTTTCGCCCTTGCCGATGACGGGTGAGCGGCTCAATCTCAACGATAAGGCGAAGGCGGATCCGGTGATGGCGGAGATCGGCAAGGCTTTGAAAGGCAAGACGGTCGGTGTCGTCCAGTCGACCAGCCAGGAGCAGCTGATCAATTCCTATTTCGGATCCGATGTGACGGTGCGTGCCTATAAGAGCTCCGGAGAGCGCGATCTTGATCTGAAGGCAGGCCGCATCGATGTCGGCTTCGACAGCGGCGTCTATGAAACCTCCGTGCTCGCCAAACCCGGCAACGACGATCTGATGATGTCCGGTCCCCTGGTGAAGGGGGCGATGCTGGCAACGGAGGTCGCTCTTGGCATGCGCAAGGGCGAAACCGATCTGAAGGCGAAGTTCGACGATGCCATCAAGCAGGCGGCCAAGGATGGTACGATCAAGCAGCTCTCGGAAAAATGGAGCAAGATCGACCTGACGCCGACCTTCGAGGCCAATTGAGCGCATTCCGCATCCATCGTTCCTGGCCGAGGCTAAGACCATGACTTCCGTTGCCTGCATCCATTCTTTCAGGTCAAGCGCATGAACCAGCCAACCCTATTCGAGCTTGCCGGTTTCGGTCCGGATGGCTGGGGTCATGCTCTGCTCGCCGGCGCCTGGATGACCATTCTTGTCGCGATCGCCGGCTATGCGGTCGGCGCCTGCATCGGAACGCTCGGCGCATGGGGCAAGATCGCCGGCAATCGGTTTGCCCGCGCCACGGCGGACGCCTATACGACGGTTCTTCGCGGCATTCCCGATCTTTTGGTCATCTATCTCTTTTACTTCGGCGGCAGCGCGGTCGTCACGGCCATTGGCAAGATGTTCGGAGCGGAGGGCTTCCTCGGTTTTCCGGGTTTCCTGGCCGGTTCCCTTGCCGTCGGCGTCACGTCCGGTGCGCAGTTCACAGAGGTACTGCGCGGCGGGTTCAAGGCCGTGCATCCTGGTGAGATCGAGGCTGCCGTCGCCTGTGGAATGCCGCGCTGGCTGCGCCTGCGCCGGATTATCGCGCCGCTGACCTTGCGGCATGCGCTGCCGGGGCTCGGGAACGTCTGGCAGGTCGTCCTCAAGGAGTCGGCGCTGGTCTCGATCACCGGCGTTGCCGAATTGCTGCGCCAGGCGCAGGTCGGTGCTGGCTCCACGGGGCTGCCGTTCGATTTCTACCTGATCGCAGGGATGATCTATCTGATGATCTCGACCCTATCCAGCCTGATCATCCAGCAGGCCGAGCGCCATCTGTCGCGCGGTGTGAGGAAACGCTGATGGATTGGCAATTCCTTGAAGAGACTTTCGTGAGCCTTGTCGCGGCGATCCCGCTGACGATCGAGCTTGCGGTGACGTCGATCTGCCTCGGCGCTATCCTCGCATTGCTTCTGGCGCTCGCTCGCCTGTCGGGCGTCACCGTCCTCGACTGGTTTGCCCGGCTCTACGTTTTCGTCTTTCGCGGTACGCCGCTGCTCGTCCAGATCTTCCTGATCTACTACGGTCTCGGCCAGTTTCCTGCCATCCGGCACAGCATTTTCTGGCCGTTCCTGCGCGATCCCTATTGGTGCGCCGTCCTGGCGCTGACACTGAATACCGCGGCCTACGCCAGCGAGATCATCCGCGGCGGTCTGCTCTCGGTGCCGCATGGGCAGGTGGAAGCTGCGCGGGCCTGCGGCATGCATCGTCTCATGATGTTCCGGCGCATCATCCTGCCGCTTGCCATCCGCCAGGCCCTGCCGGGCTATGGCAACGAGATGATCTCGATGGTGAAGGCGACATCGCTCGCCTCGATCATCACGTTGATGGAGGTCACGGGCGTTGCGGCGAAGATCATTTCGGAGACCTACCGCGCCATTGAGGTCTTCGTCGTCTCGGGCGCCATCTACCTGGCGATCAACTTCGTGCTGACACGCCTCATCCAGCTTGCCGAGTACCGGTTGAGCCCGCACCTGCGCCCGCCTGTTCCGGTGATGCACGATACCGCCGCTGCGGCGGCCCCCGTAGGAGATCCGCAATGACGGCCACGCCAATCGCACTCAGCGTGCGCGACATGCACAAGAGCTTTGGACCGGTCGAGGTGCTCAAGGGTATCTCGCTCGATGCGTCGGAAGGCGACGTTGTCTCGATTCTCGGATCGTCAGGTTCCGGAAAATCGACGTTCCTGCGATGCATCAATTTGCTGGAGACGCCCGATTCCGGGGAGGTGACCGTGGCGGGCGAAACGATCCGCATGCAGCGCACCGCCCGCGGCGCCCATCGCCCGTCCGACGGAAGGCAAGTCGATCGTATCCGCTCGCAGCTTGGCATGGTGTTTCAGAGCTTCAATCTCTGGTCCCACAAGACGGTGCTGGAGAACGTGATCGAGGCACCCGTCTACGTCCAGGGCCGGGGACGTGCCGAATGTATCGAGGAAGCAGAAGCGCTGCTCGCCAAGGTCGGCATCGCAGACAAGCGCAATTTCTATCCGGCTCATCTTTCGGGGGGCCAGCAACAGCGCGCAGCCATCGCGCGTGCACTCGCCATGCACCCGAAGGTGATGCTGTTCGACGAGCCGACATCGGCGCTCGACCCCGAGCTTGTGGGCGAGGTCCTGAGGGTCATGCGAGCGCTCGCCGAGGAAGGACGCACCATGCTCGTCGTGACGCATGAGATGGGCTTTGCGCGCGATGTCTCGAGCCGCGTCATCTTCCTGCACAAGGGCGTCGTCGAGGAGGACGGCAGGCCGCAGGATGTCTTTGCCGGTTCACGGTCCGAACGCTTCCGCCAGTTCATCAGCCAATAATTTCAAACTCAATCACAATGGGGAACTCGATCATGAAATACCTGACCGGACTTCTGACTGCGATCATGATGGTCGCCACGCTCGCAACGGCGAGCATCGTGCGCGCGGAGGACAAAAAGTGGACACATGTCACCATCGCGACAGAGGGCGCTTTTCGCCCATGGAATTTCACCAAGGCGGACGGCAGCCTGGACGGATATGAGATCGAACTGATCAAATATCTCTGCGATCACATGAAGGTCGAATGCACGACCGTCATCCAGCCCTTCGACGGCATTATCCCGGCGCTCAATGCGGGTAAATTCGACGCGATCATTTCCGGCATGTCGGCAACCGCAAAGCGGGAGGAAGTCATTGCCTTCAGCGATTCCTACGGCACGACCGGCCAGACTTTCGCAACGCTGAAGGATTCCTCGCTTGTCGATCTTCCCATGAAGGGCCAGGTGTTTTCCCTCGCGACGGATGAAGCCGGCGCGGCCAAGGCGCTGAAGGAACTTGAGCCGATCCTCAAGGGCAAGACGATCGGGGTGCAGACGGCATCGATCGCGGCAACCTTCCTCGATAAGTATCTAAAGGGCGTTGCCGATATTCGCGAATATAAGACGACCGAGCAGCACGACCTCGACCTGAAGGCCGGCCGTGTCGATCTCATCATGGCGTCCATGGCCTATCTGTCGACGGCGGCGGCAAAGCCCGGCAATGAGGACATGACCGTGACCGGACCGCGCTTCCAAGGCGGCCTTCTCGGCCGCGGCAGTTCCGTCGGCCTGCGCAAGGATGACACCCAGCTGAAGGCGATGTTCAACGATGCGATCGCAGCGGCGAAAGCCGACGGCACGATCGCAAAGCTGTCTCAGAAATGGTTCGGCTTCGACGTGACCCCGAAGTAACTCCACAACGAAGCCAATCAGTCGCCTTCGTTGCACGGCCTTTGATCGTGCCGGGCAAGGGCGGAAAATGCTCTGCTTCCTTGTAAAATATTCTTCTTGCGACGAAGCCATGCTCCGCGGCCTGCGAGGTCGCGGAGTTGCGCGATTCCAATCGATGCCGACAATCTGAAATCATTGCGCCACGAATCTGCCGACCAGATGGGGTGGCTCAGCGAGACGCTGGATATCGATGCAAGCGTTCGTGCTTGAGCACCCCCCATGACTGGCTCTTGCCGTGCATGACGCTCGCCGTGCATCATGGCGGCGCAGGAACCACGGCCGCCGCCTTCACCGATCAGTCCACGCTCAGAACGATTTTTCCTTGGACGTGCTCGTTTTCCAGGGTTCGTTGCGCGTCGGCGGCCTTATCAAGCGGAAAGACCTTGTGGAGGAGGACTTTGACTTGCCCTTGCTCTATCAGATCAGCGATTTCATGAAGCTGGTTCGCATTCGGCTTGGCCATATAGCCGGCAATCCGAATATTTCCGGATACGGTGTCTGGGCGTTCCGGCTCGCCGAGCGTCGAGACCAGAATTCCTCCGTTCTTGACAACTCCGAACGAACGTTTTTGCGTTTCACCCCCGACAAGATCGAAAACCATATCGACCGGATCAAGCGCCTCCTCGAAACGTTCGGACTTGTAGTCGATGACTTGATCCGCCCCAAGGCGCCGGGCAAGATCGACGTCCAGCCCTGACACAGTCGTTGCAACCCAGGCTCCCTTGGCCTTTGCGAATTGGATCGCGAAATGGCCGACGCCTCCACCCCCTCCATGGATCAAAACCCGCTGACCGCTTCGAAGGCGGCCATGATCAAACAATCCCTGCCATGCGGTCATGGCGGCGAGCGGAATGGCCGCGGCCTCCTCGAAACTGATCGAGGATGGCATTTTCGTGAGCAACGCAGCCGGAACGGCGACATATTCCTCGTAGCCGCCACGCTTCATGTCGAGGAACGCGATTACACGATCGCCGCTGGCAAAGCCGGTTACCTCGCGACCAAGTGCCTCGACGGTGCCCGCAAGATCGCGTCCGGGAACGATCGGCAGATCACTTTGCTCGACGGCGGGATAGCCGCCCTTGCGGATTTTCCAGTCGACCGGATTGACACTTGCTGCCGCGACCCTGACCAAAACCTCGTTTTCACCGGGGGAGGGGCGTTCGATCTGATCAAGCCGCAATACATCCGCATCGCCGAATTCATGCATTCTAATGGCCATCATCTTGGGCATGTTAAACCGCCTTTCCGGGAATTATGGATTCGCAGCCGGCATAAGCCAGCCTTCGGCATCACGACCGATTGAGGAACTTATTGAAGCGACTTTCGCGACCATCCTCCGTCTCTTCCTGATAGAGGAACGCCAACTTATTCTCGTCGAAGATCCGGAAGAATTCGTCCCAGCCGATTTCTTCGAAATTTTGCTCGGGCTCACCAAAATCGATCCGCAAGAGGCCGCCATTTCCGCCGGCGCTTTTCACACGTGATGGACGTCCGTCTCTTGCTTCCACCCATTGACGGATTGTTTCGTGGTCTGTCGTTGTTTTTGATGCAGACATGGCGTCATTCCTTCGATGATTTCTGGTTCAGGTCTGCGAATGCGCTCCACCGGGTCTGGAGATTTCCGCGAGCGCCGGGCCGGCGGACCCATCGGCCATGGAAACGGCGAGATCTCCGAGCGAGAGTATGCCGACCAGCCGCTTGTCACGGTTGAGCACCGGCAGCCGCCGCACCTGAATGTTCCCCAGGTTTGTCATCACGTCGTCGACATCGTCATCCTCGAAGCAGTATTTGACTTCTGCCGACATCACGTCACCGATCCTGGTGTCGGGTCCCTTGCCGCGTGCGACTGCACGTACTGCAATGTCGCGATCCGTGATCATGCCCACGAGCTTGTCGTTTTCGGCAACAGGAAGAACGCCGGCATCGAGATCGGCCATCATGACCGCGGCGTCGCGAATGGAATGGTTGGGATTTGCGACGCGCACGTCGCGCGTCATTGCTGCGTTCACTTGCATGTCTCTGTCCTCCTTGAAAGAAAGACCCCAACTCGCGTGGGCATCCAGAGTTCCTTCATCGGAATAAAAGCAGCTGAAAAATGCATCGCCGACCACCAAAGCGGAGCTTTCGGCCATGCCTCCTGAGCTTGCGCCAATATCCTAGATGTGCGGTTCCGGCCGGATGAGGCATTTGCCCTGTCGATTTCAATTGAAGTCGAAAGCCGAAAATCCGGCGCTCGATTTTGATACAGGACTTCGGATGACTAGGAGGGGTTGTGAAAATGCCGCTCTTTGGCACATCGACTGACCGCAACGCCGTGTTTCGTGGCCTCGTGGAAGCAGCAACATAACCCGAGCGCCTCTCGCTGACCTCGACCCGGCCCAAGCCGTAAGCTCAACCGCAATGCCATAGCGTCTACATAATTCTTGCTGGCGGAGTAGGAGCATACGTAGCGCTACTTCCTTTGGTCATGACGCGGCCCAGTTTGCCGAATTGAGCCGCAGGGATGGACAGGCCTAATATTTCCGCATGAAGAAACTCCAGATGACTTTGGTCCAGATGCTCCTCACGATGGTCGGATTGCTGGCCACCGTAGCGCTCGCCATGGGCATCCCGGATGTCCCGTCGGGAACGAGTCATCACGAGCTTTACCAGGTAATGGCGATATCCGCCGCGCCGTGTAATTTGCAGGATTGTGGCCAGGCTGACCGCAGCGACGGAAGCAAACATACGCATCATCACAAATGCCGCAAAACCGTCGCCTGTTCTGTCTTCGGCATCATCACTTCGCCGCTCCAGGTCACAGGTCCTGAGATCGTACGGACATTCCTTGTACGGTATTGGCCGCCACTGTCTTCTTCCGATCCCCAAGACCTTCTTCGTCCTCCAAAACGCCTTCTTGCCTAACTCCGCCAGGCGTCTTCATTCGGCAGGACAAGTCGTTCCTACCACAAAACGCGAAGCTCAAAGCCGGTCGACATATCTGCGACAAAGGCTGCCGAAAATAATCACGTCTCAGGACGTGGATCTCGGCAAGCTTCACGTGAGGTCAGCCCGGCGGTTCGCAAGTTGCCCCAAACCAATTCGAGTCCTTATTGCCCGCCCGATCTCCGCCGGAGCCGGCGGCATGTTCGAAGGAGTTATCGATGTCGACCACCATGACCGGTCTAAACACCCTACGTCAGACCCCTCGTCGCCTTTGTCGCGTGTTCTGGGAGTCCATTCCAAGTCCATTACGGCGAACGCCGTTCATGTTCCGTACCGGACGATACATCTACCGCAGATTCACCAAGAACACCGCACGGTTTCAGTCCCATTATACCCATTTCATGCGCAACCCACCGCTGCTGTCCGTGATCGGAATGCTCACGTCCGGATATCCGCGCAATGGCGATGTCAAGGTCGCGTCGATCGGCTGCAGCACGGGAGCCGAACTGTACTCCGTCCTCTATGCGATCAAGAAGGCCCGGAGTGATCTATTTGTCACAGCACATGGCGCAGACATATCCGGCGTAGTCGTGGAGGTTGCGAAGCGGGGCGTTTACTTTCCGAATGTTCCGGCCGCTGAAGGAAGCTCCTACGCCGCGGGCAGAGCCGAAGTCGCAAGCGCCGACCTGCCGTCGCTCGTCGAGATTTTGCAGCCTCTTCCAGATGGATCCTTACAGGTGAGGGATTGGCTCAGACGTGACATTACCTGGCTCACGGCCGATGCTACGGATGTCGAATTGCTGGACCTTGTTGGACGGCAGGACTTCCTGCTGGCGAATAATTTCATGGGACCCATGGACGACCTCATGGCTGAACGGTGCCTGCGCAACGTGATGAGGCTGGTCGCTCCGGGCGGATATCTGATCGTCGACGGAATCGATCTCGACGTCAAAACCAAAGTGTTGAAGACATCCGGCTTCCGGCCCGTGGTGACCCGGCAGTACGAGATATGGGCGTCTGAGGCATGGAAGAATGGCTGGCCATGGCTTCGCTGGGCGCGGGAACCTCTGGATCGCAGCGCGCCCGACTGGGCTTGGCGATATTCGGTCATCTTTCGCCTTGCAACCGATAGCGCGTAGATCGGCTCATGGTGGCCGCCGAAGTCTGCCCCTCGGGCAGACCGAAACCAGTGATCTGCCAGTATGGAACGTTGACGATGCTTTCACCTGTCGAAGATGCCAAACCCCGGGAACACCTGGATCGACCGCTATCGGTCGGAGCTGGCCAACGTCAGTTCAAGCCGGCGATCGTATCCGGCGGAGTTTGGATCGTCACCGCGAAGATTGTTTCGCAGCTTTCCCAGGTCGCGATGTTCTTCGTTGCTGCGCGCCTGCTGAGCCCGGCGGAGTTCGGGCTCTTCGCATTCTTTTCCGCCATTGCCATGCTGCTCGTGGTCGTGGCGGAGGGCGGGTGGGCGGAATTCATGATGAAAGCCGGCGATGAGGACGATTGCTTTGATCAAGTCACCACCATCTCGCTTTTTAGCGGCTGTTTATTCACCGCCGTCGGCGTGGTTGCCACCGCCGTCTTCTACTGCTTTACGGGCGACGAAAAACAGAGTGCGCTTCTTGCCCTGTTCAGCTGCTGGATGTTGCCTGCGGCATTGACCGCGGCTTTCGATGGAACACTTGTCGTCTCCGGCCGCCTGCGTCAACGTGCGATCGTCAGGATTGTGGGAGAAACGTCTGGCCTGATCGCCGCAATGGTGTTGCTCCATCTTCATGCGCATGCATCGGCGCTGGCGGCAGCCAAGGTAATTTGCCAGCTCGTTCTCCTTATAGGATCGGCGCGGGCCACGAGGCGGCTGCCGCGTCTGCGCGTGACGAAGCCCGTTCTTGCCGAGGTCATGGCGTTTTCGCGCCAGATTGTCGGCAATCGTCTCGTCGCGTTTCTCGGCTCGTATTCGGGCACGCTCGTCGTCGGAAGTTTTCTCGGAATAGCGGACGCCGGTTTCTATCGTGCTGCCGAGCGTATCGTCGCCGTTATTTCGGAATTGCTGGGAGAGCCGGCACGGTCGTTGAGCTGGGTTGTTTTCCGGCGCGCGCATCTGCAGCCTGGCGCGCCAGCTCGATCGGTCGGCCATGCCGGCATCCGGTTCCTACTCGTTCTCCTCGCCATCGCCGCGCCCATGTATCTCGGACTGGCGCAGGTATCCGACGCTGTCGTGCGGCTGACGCTCGGCGAGGTATGGATACCTGCAGCTTCCATAATCCCCTTCCTTTGCCTGCGGCAGTTGCTGCTTTCGCCAGGTTACATCAATGAAGCGTCGCTGTCTGTGGTTGGTCACATTCGGTACCGGCTCCCCGTAACACTGTTGAACGTCGTCGTTTCGCTTGTGGCAATTATCGCAGCCGCCCGGTTCGGACTGTGGCAATTGGCGATCGTGCAATGCTTCACAGCGGCATTCGCGCTGGCGACCTGCATTGGATTGCAGTCAAAGTTCGTGGGTGTGAACTGGCTGGAAATTGCGCGGGGAGTCGTCCTGTTGATCATGCCGGCGAGCATCATGATGGTCGCGACCGTGGGACTGGTCCGGCAGTATTTTTCCGAGGACTTGTCCTGGCGGCCCGTTCTTGTCCTTCAGATCGGCGCAGGCGTTCTGGCCTATGCCGCCGGACTGATGGTCGCGGTTGGACTAGGCACGCGTCTACGCTGGCTGACGTTGAAATAGAGGGAACGCCGAGGACCATGCGTTACATCGAGCCTCTCGGATTCTCACCCGACGCCGCAGTCTAAGGCAGTTCTCACAGCGTTGATCCTCACTGGACAATTTTCCACCTGTGGGCCTGGTAATGGTCGCTTCGGTCGGCAACACGCTGTGAGGTATGGTAGGTGGTCGCTGCTTCAGTCCCGGATGCCGATCTTCGGAGACCCTTGACGGTGCTCGCAGCTGTTTTGCGAGAGCGGTTGCTGCCGCTCGCGCTTCTCGTTTTCGTGGCCAAGACAGGGCGCTCCGTTGTCCCGCGAACGGCTTGCGGATTTCCTCCAACAGCGGGATCTCAGGCGACGGTCGTTAGCGCAACCGCGAAGTCGCGATAGCTGTGCAGTGAACGAGCGAAAATCGCGGTCAGCCGTTCGATGTCGCCGGTCTCGGGGATCATGCCGTCGCTGACGTAGTGTTTCGCCATGAGGCGCATCTCAAAGTAACGGTCTGCAAACGTGGCCAGATATTTCAGCATCGACAATCCTTATCATGGATGCATTTTTAGGCGCTATCCATTCCGCCAACTTCAAATTGATGTAGCGCCGATTTCCGCAACGAAGATTAGGAATTTTGCGGTGAAGGTATGAGTTAACCAATCTCGTCAGGAATAAAGCCACCGGTCTGATGTTTCCACAGACGGGCAAAGAGACCATCTTTTCCCACCAGTTCGTCTGGCCCGCCTTCTTCCACGATACGTCCCCGATCGAGGACTACGATCCGGTCCATCTTCGCAATCGTGGAGAGGCGATGTGCGATCGCGATCACTGTCTTTCCCTCCATCACGAGGTTCAGCCTTTCCTGGATCGCGGCCTCGGATTCGCTGTCCAGCGCCGAGGTCGCTTCATCGAGCACCAGGATCGGTGCATCCTTCAGGAGCACACGGGCTATGGCCACCCGCTGGCGCTGACCGCCCGACAATTTTATGCCTCGATCGCCGACGAAGGCGTCATAGCCTTTGCGGCCCTCGCTGTCGGCGAGGTCGGCGATGAAGCCATCGGCGCTCGCCATCTTCGCCACCCTTTCGACCTCTTCCTGCGTCGCCTCTGGTCGCCCATAGCGGATATTGTCACCGACGGAACGGTGCAGCAACGCGACATCCTGGGCGATGACGCCGATCGCGCGGCGAAGGCTTGCTTGCGTCACCGCCCGAATATCCTGCCCGTCGATCCGGATCGCGCCGTCGTTGATATCGTAGAAGCGCAGGAGCAGATTTGCGAGCGTCGTCTTGCCGGCACCTGAGACGCCGACAAGACCGACCTTTTCACCCGGCCGCACGGTCAGCGAAAGATCATCGATGATGGGCTTGCCAGATTTGTAGGCGAAACGAACGTTCTCGAAGCGGATTTCGCCAGTCGGGACGACAAGGTCCTTTGCGTCCGGCCCGTCGGTGATGGTGGGCGGGGTCGTCATGACCGGCATCGCGTCCTTGATCGTGCCGATCGCCTGGAAGATTTGCTGGCCCATCTGCAGGAAAGTAAACGTGTGACCGGAGAAGCGGTTGAGAACATAAACGGCGGCCGTGAATTCGCCGATCGTGACGAAGCCATCCACGAGCCCGGTAAAGCCGATCGACAGGATTGCTAGCCAATGCATCATGTTGAGGACGACGACGATGACCTCAGCGGTACGGTAGATGCGCTGTTCGCTCTGCTGCGCTTCGATCGCCTTGTCGATTATGCCTCTGATAGCGCCGGCCTCGCTGTCTTCCGCGGCGAATTGTTTGACCATCTGCATATTGGCGTAAAGATCGGTGACAGCACCGGAAATCAGGCTGCGACGCTTGGCCGAGCGGCGAGAGCGTTCAGTGAAGACGGGCGCCAGCCTGATGGCGAGAAGCACGTTGAGCGTGATCCAAATGATGGACGGAAGGGCAAGCTGCCAGGAGAGCGCGCCCAGAAGGATGACGGAGCCGATCATCTGCATGATAAAGCGCGGAATGGATTGGAAGGCTGAAATGACCTGCTGCTGCACGGCTGAGGCCACCTGCTGCAGGCGCGAGGCGACCTGGCCGGCATAGAGATCATGGAAGAAGGCGAGGTCCTGCCGCTCCACCGCCCTGTGCCCTTGCCATTGAATAGCGGCCGGCATGCCGATGCCAAGCGTATGCGAGTTGAGCGTATTGACGAGGAAGGAGCCGATCGGGATGCAGGGGAAAAGCATCACGCCGAGGAAGATCAGCAGCATCCGGTCGTTGTGCAGGAAAGCGGCAGCGCCCTGTTGCGTGACCCCGTCAACAATGACGGACAGGCCCCAAACGATGGTCAGGCTCATGACTTCAATCGCCATGGTGCAAAGGGCGAGCGTGACCAGGATGCCACGAAACATCAGGACGAAGTGAAGAAGAACGGCCCATGGCCCGTTTGACGGCAGCGGCCGGTAGGGAATGTCGAGCGGCCGGATCAGGCCTTCGAAGGGGCGGTAGATCACATCTGAAATCGACATGGGTGCTCGAACTCTAAATGGAAGACGGGCGAGGACTCAACTATCGGAATAGGATCACCTTCCGCCTACAACATCAATTAGAACATCTCAGTAAATGTCAGGAGTTCCGCGACAGCATGATTGGCAGATTGCTGCTTAAGCATCGGCCAAGCACCAGCGCGGAGGCGCGAACCCGACAAGGGCTCTGCGGATAGCGACACCTCTATCCTTGATAAGCGAAGGGATTGTCGCACGGGCGAAGGGCCTCAGACGCTGTTCGCTTATTTGGAGGCGGCCTCTGTCATTCGTGTGCGCTCGCCAGAGGCAAAACGCCAGAAGGTCAGGCTCGCCGCCAGCGAACCCGCTAGATAAGCTTCGAACGGCGGCTGTCCCCGCGAAGCCTGAAGTAACTGCGGCAGATGCCCATGAAGTTCCCAATAAACCGAGATCGCTAGCCCAACGCCGGCAATCATATAATAGTAGAAGCCAGCCATCAGAAACTCGCCGATTGCGATCAGAACACTCGCCGGCACGATCGTGAAAAAGAAAAAGAACACGCAAAGCATAACAGGCCCGAATAAGACCATCTCGAGGTTCTGCCAAATCGATTGTTGTCGCAGGCCGGCAGCTTCAGGCACGATAAACTCGCAATAGAACAGGAACATCGCCGCGCCAACATAGTAGGCATAAAGGAATGCGCGGGTAAGCGTCACCATCCGCATTGGCCCTGTTTCTGTGCAGATCTTTTCTTCGCTCATGTAGTTCCGTCCAATGCCGTCTCCCGGCAACGCATATGCCGGCAAAATTAAAACACTTCCGGCTGGCTGACCAGCGCACTCTCATTGGTGACGTTAGTCGATCCATAGGGCTCGCGGGATGCGACGATCAACTTATCATCCGGCAATGGCTCTTCATCGAAGCCGGCAATATCAATGGCATCGCAGACATCGCGCTTGCCGGTATAGGCTTGGAGCCCGATGATGGTGTAGCCTCCGGTGTTGAAGATGGGACCTTACTCGAGGAAGTGCACATGGCTGATGAGGAGACAGTCATAATCGGTGCAGGCCCGGCGGGGTTGGCATGCGCCGCGGCTCTCCGTGCAAGTGGCTGCCGTTCCATCATCCTCGAAGCAACGAACAAGCTTGGCGCGTCCTGGCGGCGGCACTACGATCGTCTTCACCTCCATACTGACAAGAGCCACTCAGCCCTTCCCGGAAGACCGATGCCCGCCGGCTTTCCGAAATATCCGTCGCGGGTGCAGGTCATCGACTACCTCGAAAGCTATGCGCGGGAAAACAACCTTCGAATTCTCACCGACAAGACCGTGGCGCGCGTAGCCAAAAAGACGGATTGGAGTGTCGAGACCACCGACGGCGATGTGTTCGAGGCGAGAGCGGTTATAGTCGCGACCGGTCTGTCGAGGACTCCCATCAGACCGCATTGGGCCGGTCAGAACAATTTTCCAGGAAATATTATTCACTCTTCCGAATACCGGAATGCTTCTGCCCTCGGCGCCGGTCGCATCCTGGTCGTCGGCTTCGGAAACTCGGCAGGAGAGATTGCGCTGGAATGTGCCGAAGCGGGTCTTGACGTCGCCATGTCGGTCCGCGGTCCGGTCAATATCGTACCGAGGGAGATTTTTGGCCTGCCAAGTGCGACGATCGCCATCGCTCAACAACATTTTCCGCACAGAATGGTCGACGCGGTCAACGCGCCCATTCTGCACTTGCGCTACCGCGATATCGAGGAACTGGGTCTCAAGCGCTCCCGGCAAGGACCTCTGACAACGATGATAGAGCAAGGCCGGACTCCCTTGATCGACATTGGTACCATCGCGAAGATCAGGGATGGTCGGATCAAGGTGTTTCCCGGCATCGAAATGTCGGACGGCGCCAACGTGTTTTTCGTCAATGACCGATCCGTTGAATTCGATGCGATTGTGCTGGCGACCGGCTATAGACCATCTCTCGAAGCATTTCTGCCGGATTTGGCGGAGCGGTTTTCGAATGCCGGGAAGCCGGCAAGGGACGAGCTTCAGCCGGGAAAGGACAATCTATACTTCTGCGGCTTCAATCCTGCCACCACCGGCCTGCTTCGCCAGATTGGAATCGAGGCATTGCAAATCGCAAAGTCGATTGCGGCAACGACCCGCGCGCAAAGTGTTTCATCTGGGCGGAGTTGAAGTGGCGCAAACTAATAAGGTGTCGCCGCTACGCAGTCCCGCCTCCACAAACTCTCTTTAAATGCGCGGCCATGCCCCTTTGATCGCTTCCGAAAGATGACGGCAGCACCGGTCAGGATGTGAAAAGGCTTCGCACCATACTCGGCCATCAGGCGAGGAGGGTGGAACATTATTCCGCTTTGCCAGTTGATCATGAGGGAAATTAAGGAGGATACGCAAATGCGAAAGATAATTGTTGCCTGTGCGGCCATCGTTATCGGTGCTGGTTTGCCTGCGGCTGCGGTTGCAGAGGAGGTAATCGTCGATGGGCCTTCGTATGATCAAGGCTATCGTCATCATCGCCATCACCATCCATATGTGGCGCTAAGCGATCGGGGCATCGCTATCGGATCGGGTCGCGATCGTGACCGTTACGATCGTTATAATGATCGCGGCGGATGCATGACAAGGACCGTCACTCGCACCGATGAAAACGGTGATCAGATCACTAAAACCATCCGGCGCTGCGATTAGCAGCGCCGATACGCGTGCTCTCTGCCAGCTCGCATCTATCCTTATAACGTCCGCGGGTGAGACGGTCGTTGATTAGACTTTGACTGAACCTCTTAAGTGCGCAATGGGCTGGCGAAGACCTCTAGGCCGCGATCCGGACGGCAACTAAACCATCAAGATAGTTCCTCGACTTGACGGGAGAGTACATTGCCAAAGACTGCACGAATTCCTGACGTTGCGCCGCATGATGATCACGTCGTGACGGCGAAAGAAGCGCTTGAGGTTTCCTTTCTTAAACTGGAGCAGGAGGTGGAGGTTCGCCTGGTCGCCGCGGCTTTGCGGGCGGGGTGGTCAGCGGATGAGGCGCTGGATGCCATCGATCAGCTCCGGGCCGAGGGCGGTGGACGGCGGACAAATTGAGGTGCGCGCGCGCCCGCAGGGCTCCCTTCCAGCGGCAATCAGGATCCCAAGGTACCACTTCCGACTGATGTCTTCCGAGAATTTTTTCCAGCGCTATGGGTAATCATGAATGCTGATCCACGCCCGAAGGAATCTCGAAAGAGGTAATCGAACCACATCCATCGCTATCAGGAGATGGGCCGCGCGAAGCCCGGAATTGCAGCTTTCGGAGTAACGCCGCCTGTTCAATGGAGAGCCGGTTGGCGATAGGTTGATATCGCCGCGGCGCTGACCAGCGTCTTCTCAACCGGGAAGCAATTTGGATCTAAAGAAGAGCTGGCTACGGGCTGCTCGCAGCGTCACGCCCAAGCAGAGACTTGTACGCCTTAAAGTTCTGATCCTGAAACTCTTCAATCTCCGTCCAGATCCGCTCGCGGTCCGTCACGGCTATTTCCGCCGCAGAGAGAACACGGGACAAAATCGTACACAGCCGATTGATCCGAATTATCTGACGTCCCAACTCGTCCGCGGTGACCGGCCGCAACCCCTTGTCGAAGTCCAGCGCAATACTCTCAGGGCCGAAGTCATTTGCTTCCCATTTCGCCATTCGACACGCCTTTCCGTCAACAAATTCATCACGCCAGCAACGGCGATTTCAGTTCGTTGTCGTTGACCCGCAACCGAACTCTTCACCCAAGTGCGGGACAGCACCACGGTTCGCCTCTTTCGCTGGATACTATTGTCAAACTCCGTTTGCGCACTCTAGCAGAGAGGATCAAATTGGCGAGCATAGAGCGCTTGGTGTCTCTGTATCGTGGATGTAAGTTCGCGGGCATTGTAAGGGGAGGGAGCCTGATGCCCGTCGACGATCAGCATCACGTTCGTGTCCGGAAGGGCGGCCGCATCGTCCTGGGAATCGGCCTGCTCCTGCTGGTGCCTGGTATCGTGGCCTTCGCGCACGGCTTGGGTTTCGCTATGCGGGCACAGCGGGCCGAGGCCAGCTTCGAGGGTGCTGTCGAGCGCAATACCAGCTATGGGGTCATGTACTATCCCAGATTCACCTTTCGCACGGCCGATGGTCGGGTGGTGTCGTTCACATCCGGCGTCGGTTCAACCTCTCAGGAATATGCATCCGGTTCCAAGCTGGCGATCCTTTACGACCCCGCTAATCCAAACCATGCGCAAGCAGACTCGCTCTCCGGCGTCTGGCTCCAATCTATCGTCCTTCTGCCGCCTGCATTCCTTGTCATCCTCATTGGGGCCGCCATTCTGCTCCGCTAGGAAACTATGTTATTTTCCGAAGTGGAGATAATAGGCTTGCCGATCGCCGCCGGCTCACGCTCCTCCGCCGCTGAGTGACTTGCTTCAGTTCGGCTGCGACAGGCGCAAAGCCCTGAAGGTGCAGGAAGACGGATTTTGACTCGCAGCGTGAATCCACCGCAACTGCGACAAGCTCCAGACAGTATGCGGTCGCATCATGCGTCGAAATGGTGTGGATTCGCGCATTATACTCCGCAAAGTAGAAAAAACGAGTTGGCAAAGCCGAATTAGTCCGATACAGAAATTCCATCGCTGCAAATAATCAAAGGAGGCGTTGCATGACACCAGCATTCATCGAAACGCCTCCGTCCGGAATGACCCGACACTAGGTTATTTCCGTTCGTTTCCCGCCACGGGGCACGACGTCATGCGGTTTTCCGTTTCCTTCACAACTCAACCAATCTGCCGGGGTTAGCTCGTCTTCCGCTCCGGCCGCGTCTATTAACTCTCGATTTTGGGGCCGGCTGAGTAAATACGGAGCCGGACTGGTTAAAATGACTCGCAAGAAGTTCGACTTCCGTGCCGATGCTTATCGCAATGTGCTCGGCTTTGTTTTTCGTCAGTGGACCCATCGTCCCACTCTGGTGGGCATCATCATCCTGCTGGTAATTGTCAGCACTCTGGCCGAAGTTCTGGTGCCGGTGTTTTCCGGTCAGATCGTCGATGCGATTGCCAGCGGCAGTGCGGCCGCTGACGCCATCCATGCCTTCGTTGTCGTCGTCGCCCTTGGCTTGACCAGTGTTACACTGCGCTGGTTTATCTTCGACGGGATCATCCGTCTGACGCTGCGCATCATGGCGGACGTGGTCAATAACGGCTTTCACAAAGTGCAGCGCTTCTCGACCGATTGGCATGCCAATAGTTTCGCCGGCTCGACCGTCCGCAAGATCACTCGTGGCATGTGGGCGCTCGACTCGCTCAACGACCTCCTCCTGATAGCCTTGCTGCCCTCGATCATCATGCTCGTGGGCGCCAGTATCGTGCTCGGCAGTTATTGGCCGATCATGGGTCTGCTCGTGGCGGCAGGATCGCTGATCTATATCGGCGTGACGGTCATGCTCTCCACGGGGTACGTGTCGCCGGCGGCAAAGCTCGCTAACGCATGGGATACCAAGCTGGGTGGCGCGCTAGCGGATGCCATCAGCTGCAACTCGGTCGTGAAGGCTTTCGGCGCCGAAAACCGCGAAGAGGAACGTTTGCGCCATGTGCTGGCCAAATGGGACAGTCGAACACGGCGGACGTGGAAGCGCGGGACACTGAACGGCACGATCCAGGGTTTCATGATGGTCTCCATGCAGGCCGGTATTCTTGGCACTGGCCTTGTCATGTGGCAGCAGGGGCTGGCGACGCCGGGCGACATCACATTCGTGTTGGCGATGTTCTTCGTCCTGCAGGGATATCTGCGTTCGGTCGGACAAGACATTCGAAACTTACAGCGCGCCGTCAACGATATGGAAGAACTTGTCCTGCTCGACAAAACGCCGCTGGGTATTGAGGATAAGCCAAATGCGAAGGCGATCTCGATCGGTAGGGGCGAAATCGTGTTCGATCGCGTTACCTTCCAGTACGGGGCTCATCCTACACCGCTCTATGAAGATTTCTCGGTTGATATTAAACCGGGCGAGCGGGTCGGACTGGTCGGCCATTCCGGTTCCGGCAAGACGACCTTCGTCAAGCTCATCCAGCGCCTCCATGACGTGAAGTCAGGATCGATCCGAATTGATGGACAGGATATCGCCGATGTCACGCAGTCTAGCCTGCGCAGCCAGATTGCCATCGTCCAACAGGAGCCGATCCTGTTTCATCGCACGCTCGCCGAAAATATCGCCTATGGCCGGCCGAACGCGTCACGGCGCGAGATCGAGAATGCGGCGAAACAGGCCAGTGCGCATCACTTTATCATGGACTTGCCGAAGGGCTATGAGACGATGGTAGGCGAGCGCGGCGTCAAATTGTCCGGCGGCGAGCGTCAGCGTGTCGCCATCGCCCGAGCCTTTCTGGCTGATGCACCCATTCTCATTCTGGACGAGGCGACCTCAAGCCTTGACAGCGAGAGCGAGGTGCAGATCCAGCAGGCGATGGAACGCCTTATGGAGGGCCGCACGACGCTGGTGATCGCGCACCGACTTTCGACGGTGCGGGCGCTGGATCGTCTATTGGTCTTCGACAAGGGAAAGATCGTGGAAGAGGGTGACCATCAAGCGCTCATTCGCCTCAATAACGGCATTTACCGCAGGCTGTTCGAACGACAGGCACTCGAACTGACCAAGGGGCTGGTGGCATGAGAGCAGGCGCCGATATTTTGTGTCCAGTTGCTCGATACAAACCAGGTCTTGAACTCCGCTGTCACCGCCTTCAGTCCAGGTCGGCAGCCGTCAACCCAAATCGGTCATTCCGTGCAGGCCAAGCCGACCTCCGCTGCTGATGAGGAGTTCAAACGGATAGTTCCTGAAGCAACAGGGTCTTTCGATTCATCTCTCCTCGGGAGCGTATTGTGTTTTCAACAAATCAGCGCCGAGGTCGGGGCTGTGGCTCCCCACATTAGGTGACAGCCAGCTACCATTTAGTATTTCGGGTCGGGTTCACTTTTTGAGAAAGATCGCCAGTTCCCGGGCCACCGTTTCCGGATCTTCTCGCTGTGGGAAGTGCCCGACATTCTGAAGGACGATCCGGTCGAAGGGACCGGAGAACTTCTTGTGCAGGTCTTCGGACAGTTCCGGCGGATTGACGCCATCCTCGATGCCCTGAAAGTAAACCGCGGGAAGAGAAAGGGATCGCGTCTCCCTGATGCGATCTTCGAGCCAGACGCTTTGCGGATCGGGCTCGGCCTCGCCCCACCGAACTCTGTAGCTGTGGAGGGTAATGGCCACCCAGTCCGGATTGTCGAAGGATTTCGACACGGCGTCGAACGTCTCCTCGTCGAACCAGCCGTCGGGGCTCCAGTTTTCCCATTGAATCCGTGCGAACCCGTGCGGATCCCTTTCGATCGCGTCGGCGCCGCGCTTCGTTGCCATGAACCAATGATACCAATAGCGCTGCGCCTGCCGGAAGGGCGGCGTCTTCAGTCCGCCAAAGCGCGGCAGCGAGGAAAGAAGCGCCATCCTGTCGACGCGGCCCGGCCATCCGATAGCAAGCGCTTCGGCGATATTCGACCCCCAGTCGTGACCGACGACGGAAAACCGCTCGATGCCGAGACCGTCCATAAGGGCGATCGCGTCCATTGCGAGAACCGCGCCGTTCGCGGTGCGCAACGCCTTGTCGTTTCGGAAAACGGTTCCGCCGAAGCCGCGAAGGTAAGGCGCGACGAGACGAAGGTTTCGGTGCTGCAGGTTTGACGACACAGCTTTCCAAGTGGAGGCGTCGTCGGGCCATCCATGCAGCAAGAGAACTGGATGACCGTCGCGTGCTCCCGATTCTTCGAAAGCAATCTGCAGGTCACGGGTGTGGAGGTGCGGCATGACAATACTCCTGGTTCGACAAGGCAACACGCAGAGCCGGCGCTTGGTTCCGGTGAATGGAACATTACAGCGCCCCGGTGCCTCGGGCAGAAAACGCCCCACACGCCGAAGGTGGCAGTCATGAAATTCCCGCACCCATTTTCGATCGGCGGACGCTCTATCCTCGCCGCCGCAAGCGCAACGCTCGTAGCACCGGTCCTTCCCTGCGCCGCGTGATCGGCTTCGAACAGCAGGAGAACACGCAGATGGACGACCCGACAACGAAGTAGCAGAAGCCACCCTTCCAGGACGCACCGGCCTATTCAATAGTTTCAAGAACGCTCGGCTTTGCTTGTGCCGAGCTGCGTCAAGCACGCCACTATCGCGAACCCTTCTCCGGCAACGAGGATGCCGGCTGATGTTCAGTCGAGAAATTCAACAACTACGCCCGGCTTAACCATTCCTGCGAGCTCTTCTACATCCCAATTTGTCAGGCGGACGCATCCATGAGAGCCGACCTTGCCGATGAGTTCTGGATCCGGCGTTCCGTGGATCCCATAGGTGGGTTCCGTCAGATCGATCCAGACTGTACCGACAGGATTGTTCGGCCCGCTCGGTAGCTTTAACATCCTCTTATTATGACCCTGCTGAAAGTTGATCTTCGGATTGTAGGTGTATGTCGGCAAGCGTGCGACACCTTTGACCTTGTGTCTGCCGGAAGGAGAAGGTGATTCCTCGCTGCCGATCGTGGCTGGGTAGGCTGCCAATAATGACCCGTCTTCCGCAAATGCGTATACTTGGCCCAACTTTCTATGGACTTCGATTCGTTTCACCGCGCCGCTCTTTGCAGCGCCAGATACCGCAATCGAGATTGTTTCACCGGGGGTGAAGGAAGCGCTCGGATTGAGTGTCTTGAGGAGGACAATGCTCATATGGAAACGTTCGGCCAATTTCTCGGCAATGCTGGTATAACCGAGATGCCGCATCTTTGCCTGCAAGGCATAGTCCTTGGGGATGTTCGGTACGAGGTCCTTCCCGTCGTCTGCTGTTATTGAATAACTCTGAATGACCGGGATTTGGTCATCGAGCCGCGCCATTACGGCGGCATCGGGTTTTTCACTAACGGGAAGTCCTTGCAAATCTTCAAATCCGGCAATTGCCTTGTCGAGGTTCTCCCCGCGAAAGCCGTCGATCGCGCCCGGTGAAGCGCCGGCTCGATCTAGCAAAATCTGGAGTTTTACGATCGCCGCGTCAGGATCCTTCGGCTTGGCGCTTGGCGCTTCGATCTGTATGGACGAAATGGAAGCTGTATTCACATCTTGCGCGGTTATCGCCGCAGCGACAGCCGGATGCCATGATGTCAAAATGATCGAGATCGCAAGGTAACAGCAGCGCGCATTGGCCATAACTGGGAAATAGCCATCCGCGCAAGTTGTTCCATCCGAACGGATGATTGACGATTATTCCGCCTCATCGCTCATCGCGACGTGAAAATCATCCAAGGCTTCTTTCAGCCAGATATTGAGGTGTTCAATCGTCCTGTACCCACGATTGAGGATGAATGCAGTTCGGCACACCCCGGTCATCGTTCCGTCCCCGAAACTCGATGTCGGCGATCAAGGCGGGCTGTGCGAAGCCCAGGTTCTCGCCCTTGAGGGGAATTTCTTGGTAACAAGGTCGTGGGTTCGATTCTCTTCAAGAGCGCCCGGGGGCAATCACCAGAAAAGTCCCGCGACGCTTCCGGCCAGCAAGACCACTTGACGTGTCTTTGGATCGAACTCCCCGTTAGATGCTATGCTTTCCAGGCCAGGCCGTGAGTGCGAGGTCGATCAGCCGTTTCAACAGGGCGTTGCAGGCGCCGTCGCAAGCCTGAGCGGACATGCCCTGGATGATCGCACCATAGAAGCGCGCGAGCGTGTCGGTGTCGGTGTGTGAAGGCAATTCGCCTTCCTCGACGGCACGGTCGAAGCGGGCTTTGAGGGTCTGCATCGACGCCTCGCGCAATGCTGCCGTCATCCTTGCCACGGATGCATTCTCTTCCGCATGTTGCAGGACAGCCGTCGAGACCATGCACCCGCGCGGCTTGTCGGGCTGCGTGTCTCCGTCGGCAATATCGTAGAGATAGAGCCTCAGGGCTTCGTGAAGCGGGCGATTGGACTGCAAGATTTCCAATCGACGGCTGTTTTCGCGGGCAACGCTGAAGTCGAGCGCCTGACGGTACAATTCCTCCTTCGAGCCGAACATCGAATAGAGCGTCGGCGGATTGATCCCCATGGCCTTGGTGAGATCGGCGGTCGATGTTCCCTCGTAACCGCGTTCCCAGAACAGCCGTGCCGCGATGTCGAGCCCAACGTCGCGATCGAGCACACGTGGCCTGCCTCGTTTGCGGACTGGCTTCTCCATTAAAATAGTGATCCCTATTAAATTGTTGACAGATGCATTTCGCCTCTTATTGTAGGGATCACTATTTATTTTGGCAACGGAGTGATCAATGTCCAAACGACTCGCAGACAAGATAGCCCTCATCACTGGAAGTTCGCGCGGTATCGGCCGGGCGGCTGCCCTTGCTTTTGCGAGGGAGGGTGCCGCGCTGATTGGCGTGCACTACACCGCCAATGCGGATGCGGCCAATGCCACGGTGCGCGACATCGAAGCGCTCGGCGTCAAGGCCGTCGCTGTGAAGGCCGATCTCAGACAGGGCAAGGACGCGGCCGACGATCTCTGGGTGCAGTTCAGTGAAGCCACGCGTGCTGAGACGGGCTCGTCCGCTCTCGACATTCTGGTGAACAATGCCGGTATCGCGCCCGCCCTGCCGTTGAAGCAGACGAGCGAAGCCGCTTTCGACGAGGTGATGACGATTAATTACAAGGCGCCGTTCTTCCTGATCCAGGTCGTGGCCGACCACATCCGCGACAACGGCCGCATCATCAATGTTTCGACCGGGTTTACACGGATCGCGGCACCGACGCATCCCGCCTATGCCGCCTCAAAGGGCGCGCTGGAGACATTGACATTGGCGCTGGCACCGGAATTTGCGGCTCGGGGGATTACGGTCAATGCCGTGCTGCCGGGTGTGACGGAGACGGATATGAATGCAGAGTGGCTGGCATCGCCTGATGCGCGCGCCGGCGCCGAAGCCCTCTCGGTCTTCTCCCGTGTCGGCCGAGTGGAGGACGTCGCTGACGTCATCGCCTTCCTGGCATCGAACGATGCGCGCTGGACCACTGGCCAGATGATTGATGCGACGGGCGGCGCCCGGATCTGATCGATCCCGAGGCTCCGCTATGTTTGCTGCCGTTCAAACCGCGAGAGGGGACGTGTCTTGCTGAGCATCTGTTGTGACGTTGATCAACGAACGCGCCGACAATAAGCTGGTCCCGGTCCTAAAGGTTCATACTGGACCCAGTTCGCGATCATTGCGGTTTGCCCTTCAGGTCCAATGCCCGCACGGAAAATGCGGGTGTTGGCCGGCTATCTAATAAACGGACCCCGCACACAACTCCTACCTTGCTCATCTCTTATTGTCTCGCGTCCACATAGGACCAGCAAGATCAGCTTATCTTGCTGATATCCCGAAGATCGGGGAAAACACCGACGCGCCTTCCATGATCCACAACATATCGGCCGTGATAAATGGAGGCACACCCTTCAACACGATAATTCCCTCGCAAGAAACCTTCTGTGACGGACAGTGAGAAAAAACGATTGCGCAAACGTTTCGATGACGCTAGCGTGGCCATATTAGCGGATCCTGTGGAGGCCTCTTGGAGGTTGGAATTCCGCTTGGGAGGATACTTTGAAAAGCCTGTTTGTTGCGCTGCTGGTGAGAGCCGGAGTGCGCTAGTGACGACTATTTCTGCAGTGGCAAAGGCGGCCGGGGTCTCGGTCTCCACGGTTTCGCATGTTCTCAACAAGACGCGCTACGTCTCGCCCGAGAAGGTGAAGCTCGTGATGGATACCGTGGAGGCGATCGGCTACATCCCCAATGCCCTGGCTCGCTCGCTCAAGCTTTCCTCCACAGGCACCATCGGGCTCGTAATATCGGCGATTTCGAATCCTTACTTCAGTGACATTATCTGTGCGATTGAAGCCGAATGTTCCAAGCGAGGCTTGATCGTGTTCCTGTGTGACACGCAGGATGACCCGGATCGAGAACTGGAGCTGGTCCAGCATCTGCATCAGCGTCGGGTCGACGGGATTATTCTTGCCCCTTCGGGCGATCCTAAGAGGTCGCTGGATTACCTCATCGAAGCCGATCTTCCCTGTGTACTCGTTGACAGGCTGTCGGACAGCCGTTTCGACCAGGTCGGGACCGATAACGTCGCTGCCATTCGCATGCTCGTGGATCATCTCGTGACGCTCCATCATAAGCGAGTCGGGATCATTCTTGGGCAGCCCGGTTTTGCGACGACCGTGGAGCGAATGAATGCCTTTCGGGCTGCAATGACGGAAAATGGAATAGAGGTGCCGGACGACTTGATTAGCGACAGCAATAACAACACCGCTGACGCCACTGCTTCGACGCATCGCCTGCTCGAATTGACGGAGCCTCCGACAGCCATTCTTGCATCGAACAATCTCACCATGATCGGCGCAATGAGAGCGATCCGGGAACGGGGACTTCGCGTTCCTGAGGACATTTCCGTGCTGGGGATCGATGATTTCGAATGGGCAGACTATTTCGAACCGCGCCTGACGCTGATAGCTCAGCCTTGCGACGAGATTGGCAGGAAGGCCGCGGACCTGCTCATCGAGCGGATCGGCAATAAGCGTCGCCCGCGCGAAACCATCCGGCTGTTGCCTCTGTTGCGAGTGCGCGAATCGTGTGGGGAGGCGGCATGAGCGAGATTGTTCTTTCTGCGAAAGGTGTCTCCAAGCGTTTCGGTGGGGTTCAAGCGCTGCGTGGCGTCGACTTCGAGTTAAAGGCCGGGGAGATTCATGCGCTGCTGGGCGAGAACGGTGCCGGAAAGTCGACGTTGATGAATCTGCTGTCTGGTGTGCATACACCGGATGAGGGTGAGATATTCGTCGGCGGGAAGCCTGCGCTGTTCCATAGTCCACGCGATGCACAAGCAGCGGGCATCGCAACGATCTTCCAGGAGCTGGATCTCGTTCCAAGCCTAAGTGTGGCTGCCAATCTCTTTCTCGGGCACGAGCTTGTTCGTCCGCATGGCATGCTCGACAGCAAGGCAATGCTGCACGCGGCGCGCGAAAGACTGGACACGATCGATCGGTCTATCAATCCGGCCCAGCTTGTGAGTGAGCTTTCCATCGGTCAGCGTCAGGTCGTCGCGATCGTCAAGGCGCTTTCCTACGCGTCAAGAGCGCTCATTATGGATGAGCCGACGGCTGCCTTGACCGTCGGCGAAGTGGACCGCTTGTTCGATATAGTGCGCAGCCTGGCATCGTCGGGAGTTGGCATCATCTATATCTCGCATCGTCTCGAGGAGGTCCCCCAGATCGCCGATCGTGTAACGGTCATGCGGGATGGCAGAGTGGCTGGCGTAACCGAACCGGATGCGCCGCAGGGCGAACTCGTCCAGCTTCTCGTCGGACGTCCCTTGAACGAGCTTTATCCGCGTCGCTCAGACAATGTTGGTGATGTACTTCTGCGGATGCGGCAGGCTTCCTTCCATCCATATCGGGCGTCTCCCGGTTGGCAGACTCCGATCAAGGTCGATCTGGATGTTCGGCGTGGCGAAATCGTCGGGCTCGCCGGCGTTATGGGGGCGGGTCGCACCGAGCTTTTGAGCGCTCTCTACGGAGCAGGCGTGCCGGGCTATTGGCAGGGTGAGATTGTGCTTGGCGGTAGGCCGGCTAAGCTCAAGTCGATCGCGGCTGCTCGTAGGGCAGGGTTGGCATTCGTAACCGACGATCGGCGAGGGGCCGGTCTCATGCTGCGCATGTCGGTAGGCCTCAATTTGGTCATGTCGGTCATCCGCCGGATATCACCCAATGGCTTGCTGTCTGGGCGACGCCAAGAGGAAGCGATCAAGAGTTCTTTCGGCCAATTCGACATCCGCCCAAAGAATCCCGGTGTCGCGGTCGGAGCTCTCTCAGGGGGAAATCAACAGAAGGTGGTCCTTGCAAAGGAAGTGCTGGGCAACCCGCGCCTATTGCTTCTCGATGAGCCAACGCGAGGCGTCGACGTCGGCGCAAAGGTGGAAATTTATACCCGCTTGCGCAACCTTGCTTCTGAGGGATTGGGCATTCTTGTCGCGTCGAGCGAAATGCCTGAGCTGATCGGCCTTTGCGATCGAATAGTGGTTTTGCGCAACGGCTGCAGCGTTGCTGAATTTTCTGGCGGCGTCGACGAGCATGCGGTCCTAGCGGCTGCTAACGGGAGGGAGGTCTGATGTCCGAACAACAAATCACGTCCAGTCCAGCGATCGAGCCTGCCAAGCGTATTGATCCGCTTGCGGTGATGGTCCGCTTCCAAAGCCTGATCGGTCTTGTACTTGTCTTCGCCGGTGGCATCATTTTCTCGCCGCGTCGGCATGGTGTCATCCTGTTTCTTCAACCCGACAACATTGCCAACGTTGTCCGCGCCGTATCCGAAACTGGTATCATAGCGATCGGGATGACGTTCGTGATCATCACCGCCGGAATCGATCTCTCGGTTGGGGCGATACTCAGTCTTGCGAGCGTCGTCACAGCAACGCTCATGGTGTCTGGCGGTTTCGGGCTGATAACAACGGTTCTGGCGGTGCTGCTGATGGGCACCTGTTTCGGATTGGTCCAGGGAGCGATCTCGAGCAAGTTTCGGCTTGAGGCATTTATCGTCACTCTTGCTGGTTTGCAGGCCGCGCGTGGGCTTGCACTTGTGGTATCGGGAAATCAGTACATCAACATTTCCTACGGAGATGGACCTGGGCTCGCGCCGCCAAGTTTTGCAATTCTGGGAGGCCGGCTCTTCGGTAACGTCGTTCCCGTTGCTACGATTGTCTTTCTGATCTTTGCCTGCATTGCGACGCTCATCCTAAACACCACCAGGTTCGGCCGGTATGTTTATGCTGTCGGCGGCAACGAGCGTGCTGCCCGCATCTCGGGTGTTCCGGTATCGGCAATCAAGATCGCCGTTTATGCCATCACAGGCTTCGCATCCGCGCTGGCTGGCATCGTTCATGCGGGGCAGTTCAATTTTGGAAGCGCCAACGACGGCACCGGCTATGAACTGACGGCCATTGCGGCGGTTGTCATCGGGGGAACGAGCCTCTTCGGCGGCTCGGGATCGATGGTGGGAACAATTGCCGGTACGATCATGCTGGGCGCGCTGGCAAATATTCTTCAGCTCAACAACATCACGCCGGCCATGCAGCTGCTTGCGACAGCAGCGATTATCGTCCTGGCGGCAGTCCTCCAATCCCTCGTTCGCCGCCGCGAAGGATTGGGAAGGTAGTTTGGTGGCATCTCCCGGAAGGTGGAGCCGGGATTAACGTGGAGGAAAAAGCAATGACAAATGCACTTCGATTATCGAATGCCTGGCGCATTGGCTTGCTGGCGAGCTCTTGTCTGGCTATCGCCAATGTGGCTCAGGCTGCTGATCCGCTCGTGAAAGCCTGTGCCAAGACCGGCGAATTCGTGATCGGCTTTTCGCAGGCAAACAATGCGGAACCCTACCGCCAGCATGTCAACGATGAACTGCAGACAGCCGCCAAGGCCGTTCCGCAGTTCACGCTGCAGATCGCCGACGGCGCAGGCAACGTCAACACGCAGACATCGCAGGTCGACAATTTCATCACGCAAAAGGTCGACCTTCTGTTGATCTCGCCCTTCGAGGCGGCGCCCCTTACACCCGCCGTAAAGAGAGCAATGGACGCGGGTATTCCGGTGATCGAGCTTGATCGAAAGACCAATGGTGAAGCCGGGAAGGACTACACTGCGTTTATCGGAGGAGACAACTACAAGATCGCTCTGGCGGCGGGTCAATATACAAGCAAGACGCTTCTGCCCGATGGCGGCGAAGCTGCGGTGCTGGAGGGGCTCCCGAGTTCAACGCCTGCAGTCGAGCGACTGAATGGCTTTAAGGATGGCGTAAAAGCTAATCCCAAGATCCAGATCGTGGCGGAACAAGCGGCTGACTGGTTGCCGGACAAGGCGCAAACAGCTTTCGCCGCTATGCTTCAGGCACATCCAGATATCAAAATGGTCTATGCCAGCAACGATATGATGGCGGCGGGTGCTCTGCTTGCCGCAAAGGGTGCCGGAAAGAGCGTGAAGATCATCGGCACTGACGGATTGCCCGGCCCAGCTGGCGGGATTGAAGCGGTCGCCAAGGGTGATTGGTCCGCGACATTCACGTATCCGACGGGCGCGAAAGAAGCGATCGATATGGCAAAGTCGATATTGCTGGACTGCGCGTCCTCGGTACCTGCAACAGTAACGGTCGACACAACCGCCATCACGCCTGAGAATGCAAAGCAGATGACCGGTAAATAGAACTCTGCAACAAATCCGGCTGGACATAAGATCCAGCCGGATTGAGGGGATCGCACGGCGACTGCTGTCGCGGCATATACCTTCCGGCGTCACCGTGCCAATGCCTGTCACCTTGACGCTGGTAAAAGAAGCTTGTGGCTATTCGACCTATTATGTTCTTGCCGCGGACTGAGCCAAGGTTGCTGGACGCCTTACACAGGCCGGAAAAAGCTTTCCAATTCAAAAGGTAGTGCGATCGTCGATTTGGATGGCCGTTAGTTCTGACCCGTGCAAGAGCGAGGCTAAATTGCGTGCTTGAGTACGCCTGTGCCAATTATATCGTCTACGGTCTCGCCGCGCCTAAATATTGATATCTCAAATGCCGGCATACCATTCGTAGCCACGATCTTCCCAGAACCCGCCATTGCCGCCCCAGAGATCATCGAACCGGTCACGGATTTCGATACGCATGACGTATTTGGCGTGTTTGTAGCCAAGATGACGCTCGACCCGCAGGCGCAAGGGGGCACCGTGTTCGACTTCCAGATCCTTGCCATTGAGTGAGTAGGCGAGGATCGACTGCGGATGAAAGGCGTCGATCAGGTCGATACTCTCGTAGTAGCGGCCACTGCCATCGAGCGTCTGTTCCAGTTCATCTGCACAATAGAAGACGGCGTAGCGAGCGCCTGGCTTCAAACCGGCAGTCTGCAGGATCAACCCGAGAGGAACGCCCTGCCATTTACCGATAGCGCTCCAGCCTTCGACGCAGTCGTGGCGGGTGATCTGGGTGCGAGAAGGCAGCTTCTTCAGATCGGCCAACGAAAATTCCATCGGCCTATTGACCATGCCGTCGATCTTGAGCCGCCAGTCGGCAAATTGGGTTTCGACCATCCGGACATATTCGGCGCTGTTTGGCTGAATTGATCCATTCGGATGAAAGCTCGGCGAGATGTCCGCGTCGGTATATTCCCGGGCAAGCGTTTGCGGAGAGACGATGAGCCGCTGTGTGCCCATGGTCAGCCGCTCAGCCAGAGCGAGCACCTTCTGCACGTGTTGGTTCTGGGAAATGTCATCGCATCCGGTCAGGCCGACGGCGCCCAGACTGGCGGCCGAACCGATGAGAAAACGGCGGCGAGTGAAGATGGAGCTCATCGGTCGGCCTCCTCGTTGATGATCGCGTAGCGGCCGGTCACCATCGAACGTATGTTGTTCCAAAGGCCGGAAAGAATGACCATCGCGATATGCACGACGACGAAGGCCACCAGGCTCCAGGCGGTGATGAAATGAATGGAGCGGGCCGATTGGCGACCACCGAAAATATCGAGCAGGAAGGGGTAACCGGCATCTATCGCGGGTGACATGGTCAATCCCGAACCAATCATCAGCGGTAGCAGGATGAAGATGACGATGAGATAGGTCAGCTTCTGCAACGCATTGTAGCGTCGCGCCTTTTCGCCCTGCGGGAAGCGCAACCGGGCATGATCTTTGATTTCATGCCAGATATTTCCAGGCGTGATATCTTGAATCGTCGGCGCCAGATCGCGGCGGAAATGACCGCCGATCAGGCCGTAGGCCATGTAAACGAGCCCATTGATGACAAACAGCCACGCGGAGAAGAAATGCCAACGCCGGCCAGCCGCAAGATCCTGGTAGCTGGGTATCGTCGCCCAGGCGGGGAATGCGCGCGGCATCATTTCGCCGTCGGCCGTGGAAGCACCGAGTATGCCGGTTGTGGTGATCGAGAGACGGCCGATGCGCACCATTCCGGTGACGGTGTCGCCATTCTGATTGCTGCCGATTTCGAACCACGATGGATCTTCAACCGCTCCGTAATTGCCCCAATGCAATTGCGGGTCGGCATTGAAGATCTGCATGCCGCTCATCAGCAGCAAGGTCAGACACAGCACGTTGATCCAGTGCGTTATCCGCGTAAGAGCCGAATGACGGCGAATGAAGATCTTGGCGGGGGGAGATGGTGGCGCGGTGCCGATCTCTTCGATGCTTGCCATGGATTACTCTCCTGACGTGTCGCCGGGAAGCGGCATCTGAAATCATATGCTGCGACGCTATCGCCGCTCATTGAGCTGCCCGGATGCGATCGGCAACCGGGCAGTCCCGTGATGTCGGCATAGATGCGTCACATTGGCGGGATGACGCCGTTTATGCCGACCACGACACGGTCGGATTCAACCGTATTGTCTCCATCGGTCGTGCCGTTGATGATGACTCCTGCGCCGGGTTTGATGTCGTCCTTCGTCGCCTTGCCGAAGGTGACGACCGGCGTGCCCGGCGGGATCGAGATCTTCTTCTCGCCGCCCTTATAGGTGAGCGACAGGGTTGGGCCGTTGACCGAGGTGACGGCGCTGGCAACCGTCGCATTGGTCATCGAGCTCTTCGGCTTCAGATCCCAGCCGTAATCGCCCTCGCCGGTGCCTTTCATCGCGGCTGGGAAGATCAGCACTTCGAGCGCTCCGTTGATGCCGCTGTCGGTCGGAACGGACGCAATGCCGACGAAATCCCCAGGCTTGATGTCTGTCACGGAGGCGTTGACGATGCCGTTAACGGCCCAGCCGGATTTCAGCTTGATCGTCACGTCCTTGCCTTCGCGCGATTTGACCATCAGCGTATCGCCGCTGAGGCTTTCCACGACGCCGCGAACGCGCGCCTTATCGGCAGCCTGCGCGGATAGTGTGGTCACGGCCCCAAGCGCCAGCACCATACCCATGATCTTCAACTTCGTGAGCGACATACTGCTCTCCATATCTTGCATATTTTCGATATGATGCCCATCCGGCTATCTGAAGCAGGTAGGGCGATCGCTTTGGAAACGGGGCAAGGTGGCTATCGCATCCTGTCGGCAACAGCAGATTGTCCCTCAATTCCGCCCCCTCATTCGGAGCCCATGCGAATGCGTTACAGCGATCACGCCGTTGTGATCACAAGACAGGCGACAAAAAATCGGGTTCAGGATGTAACAAGTAGCGCTCGTCAACGAATGACTGTCGGTGGATGACGAAATCGGTGTCGGAACAGGTCCTGAAAGGCTTGATGCTTCTATCGCTTGACGGTGATGAAGCTGCATACAGACGCTTGCTCGTTATTTTGCGGGATCTGCTTTTGACCTTTTATCGGCGGAGGCTTGGGTCCAATGCCGACCGCGACGCTGAGGATCTGGTCCAGGAGGTGCTTTTGGCGGTGCATAGCCGGCGCATTACCTATGATCGGGAACGGCCGTTCACCGCGTGGTTTTTCCAAATCGCGAAATACAAGTTGATCGACCACTTCAGGGCAAATGGCAGCAAAAGTGGTGTCGAAATAGCATTGGGAGACGAGATCGCGGCTGAATTTCGAGAGGAGGCGCTGTTTGCTCATCTCGACGTCGACCGTCTTCTCGATCAATTGCCCGCCAAACAGAAGGAGCTTCTGCGGCAGGTAAAGATCGCCGGAAAGACCACTGCTGAAGCCGCGATCGAGAGCGGGCAGTCTGAAGCAATGGTTCGCGTCAGCATTCACCGAGGGATGCGCGCGATTGGACGCAAGCTGGGTTTTGCCAATGACGAAAAATGATGAATTCATCGAGGTTCTGGTAAGCGATCTTACCCCGGTTCGCCGTCATGCGCTGCGAATGCGGCTTGCGCTTACGATCGTTGTCGGCGTGATCGGCGCGGCTGTTGCGCTGCTGATATCGCTCGTCTTTCGCCCGCATCTGCATCATGTGACGGTGGCGGCGTTCTGGGTGAAGTTTTTATACACAGCCGTATTGATGAGCGCGACGATCGTCGCCCTTGACCGGGTTGCGCGGCCGGAAGGTTCGATTGGGAACATGGTTCGGGTTCCGGTCGTGGCATTCAGTATCGTCATGCTTCTGGCGATCGCTCAACTCTGGCTATCGCCGGCTTCATCCTATCCGGGTTTGATCGTTGGATATTCGGCGTCCTTTTGCCCGCTCCTGATCGTGGCTTTCGGCATTCCCGCTTTCTGTGCCAACATGTGGTTTCTCAGGCGTGCAGCCCCCACGCGCCCGGCCCTTGCCGGTTTCGTTGCAGGCGCTTGCGCCGGGGCCGTCGGCGGCTGGGTATATTCCTGGGCCTGTGTCGAAAACGGTATCCCATTCATCGCGATATGGTACACGCTCGGCATCCTGCTCAGCGGCGTGGTCGGAAGCCTGGTTGGGAAAGTTACCCTGCGCTGGTAGCTTTGTTTGCGCCAGCCGATTGGCACCCGCGCACGCGGCGGATCTGAAGCTTTTCGCAATTTTTTGACGGTGATGGTCATCGTGAGGGCGATCGGCGGGAGACGATAAGGCTTTTTCGCGTTATGAAAGGTAGTCATTGATCCTACCAATCACGCGCTGAGGTTCTTCACATGGCTTTGAACGTGCTTTTCATTGGCGGTACCGGCCAGATCTCATATCCCTGCGTCGAGCGTGCTGTTGGCCAGGGACATCGTGTCAGCGTCTACAACCGCGGCCTGAGGGGCGAGCCGTTGCCTGCAGGTGTGACTTCGATCACCGGCGAACTCGGATCGGCCGTCTATGCCGATCTCGCCAGAGCCAACTATGACGTCATATGCCAGTTCATCGCGTTCACGCCGGATCAGATTGCGCGAGACATCGAGCTGTTTGCGGGCAATTGCGGCCAGTACATCTTCATCTCTTCGGCTTCGGTCTACGAGAAGCCGGCACGCCACTACGTCATCACCGAAAAAACGCCGGCCATCAATCCCTACTGGCCCTACAGCCAGGCCAAGATCGCCTGCGAGGAGCTGCTCACGGCGTCAAAGGGGCTGACCTGGACGATCGTCCGCCCCAGTCACACCGTGCGCACCGGCCTGCCGATCATGATGGGTGATAGCGACATAATGGCGAGGCGGATGTTGGATGGCGAGCCCACGATCGTCGCGGGTGATGGCCACACGCCGTGGACCCTGACGCGCTCGGTCGATTTCGCGGTGCCTTTCGTCGGGCTTTTCGGTAAGCAGACAGCCCTGAGTGAAGTCTTCCACATCACCTCCGATCGCGCCCATATATGGGATGATATTCAGAAGGCGATCGCCAGATTGCTGGGTGTCGAGGCGAAAATCGTCCACGTGCCGACGGATACGCTCATCAAGTATAATCCGGATTGGGTCGGCCCCTTGGTCGGCGACAAGGCCTGGACCGCGATCTTCGACAATTCGAAGGTCAAGCGCGTTGCCGGTGACTTCACCTGCGCCGAGAACCTGGACGAAATCCTCGCCGAACCGATCATGCATTTGAAGCATCGCCTCTCCAAAAATCGTCCCCCAAAGGGCGAGCTCGATGCTCTGATCGACAGAATTTGCGCAGCGCAAAACGCTTTGGGATAGGACAGGCATTTCTTGAGCGCCGCTTAGGGCGCTGCCTGTTGATTACCAGCTGAAAATGATCCATTGGACGCCTTCCGGAGCAACGTCCGCATGCCGTGGCTGAATGGTGCAAAGGACATTCTGGGCTGGTGACAACGAACTTGCCGGCATTCTGGAGCGGAATGCGGCACGCCCTTTGGTGATACAGTCAGCGGCTCTCAGTCGCAGTGCTTTGGTGCCTTAAGCGTCTTCGCCATCCTGTCAATCACCGGTCCGAACCGCTTCCGCTGCGTGGCGGGGTACTCGAGTGTGAAGTTTCCCATTGCGTCATCGCAGAGCGCGATCTGCCGCATGTAGATGATCCGGTCGCCCTTGGTTCCCGAAAAGCTCGCCCATGAGGCACCGCGCTTCTCGTAGGTGAACTTCCAGCCGTCCTCGGTCTCGAACTTCTTCCGAAGGTCACTCTCCTGGCTGAAGCCGCCTTCCGTCAGATAGTTGCCCCAGACCGACAGCTTCGCCGTTCCGTCCGCGCTCTCAAGACCGATCCCGTCGCCGTTGTCGGGCGTCTGAATCGTTTTGAAGTCTGCTGGAAGGTCGATCACGTACCCGAAGCTGCCGTTTTCATACGGTTTGAAGTCCGCGGCAACAACAGATGTAGCAAATACACATGCGGCGAAGATGGTGGAGAAGCGATACATGGCAGCCCTCTGATGTGTCTCGCGCCAGAGGAAGTCACGAACACCGATCGGAGGTCAATAGATATCATGCCGTCTCAAGGGCGTCGTTCCGGAATGACACGAGATCTTCATCGGCACTGACGCAGCAGCCGGCCCGGGAACGCTTATAGTGCAATTTGGTGCGGAGCCAAAAAGCTACCCAAGAATGAAATCGAAATCGCTAAGAATGGCATGGCTAATTCAGGTCGCGCGCAAGAAGAATTCGGTTGGAGTCTTGCCATGTTTCCCGGTTGCGGACCGGTGGTGTGGTTCATCCGAATGCCTCTGGTTGTCCGCTATCAGCATGTCGTCCTCATCCAGCCGCTCGACGACTAAGTAAACATGGTCGGGTCCGGGAGGGTCTGGATCCAGATCGTAAGTTACTCCGACGTCGCCGGCTTGCTGGGAGCGAACCTCAATGCGCTGCCAGCCTCGCCTTTCGAGCAGTCGCGCCAGATTGCCTGCTCCGACGGTCATCGGAATGTCGATTCCGGACTCTTGAAGGAGTGCGCTTAGGTGCGCGGCGCATCCGTTGTGTGGAAATTCCGGGAGGGCTTTCGAAGCGGTCTTCCACGCTTTCGCAAGTCCCTGCGGAGATTTTCCATTCTCGATCAGTTCTGGGATGTGGCTTTTGTCGTTAGAGGGGCTTGCCCCCTCGACCGATGCCGCTTCTTCCGCAATTACGACGTCGTAAGGTTGGAATTCTTTCCGAAAATTCCCAACATGCCGGTCGGCCCGCTTTGATCCCGAATCCGCATAGTTTTTGAGTTTTTGATAGAAGATTTTGGTTACCTTGCGGAAACCGAGGTATACCGGATGGAGTTCGTTTGCCCACTCGTCTCTGGTAAGCGTCCCTTGTGTATTGATGAGGTGATAGTTGTTTCCTTCGACTGCCTCAAGGCTTAGGAGCATTTTTCGAAATCGCTGTAGAGCATCCTTAGCTATACGCTCTCCATCGATTTGCGACCAGTTATTGAGATCGAGAGCGGGTTTCAGCCATGGCCCGGCACACAAGGGATGCACATAGCTTGGAATCGGAAAATCGTAATCGTGACCGAATATCGGGACTCCCGGAGCGTACCTGTCTCTAAGTTCGAAGAGCGACAGGTACGATTCCTTCACAATGCCGAGGGCCTTCGCAAATCGATCATTATTCAGACCGGAATTCTTACCGTTGTTGAATTCGAGGAACATTCCAAATCTGCCAACGACGTCGTTTCCGCCGGCCGACACTAAGATGCCATGCGGCTTGCCTCCGATCCAGTTGGCCCCGTCCCTAAGTTGAGCAATCATTCTTTCTTGCTTCGGCCCTGACATCATATCGGTGGACGCATCGCCCCAGTGGGCAAGGTTCAACACTGTTACCGGATGCGTCCCATAGGTTTGAAGTTGGAAAATTACGTCGGTTTGTTGGAAGGCGGGACCGTTGTTCAATAGCGGATAGTCGAACCAGGAATCTCCCACGGACATCATGACGAAGGGCGGTGCTATCGCCTTCGCGGATAGTCGCGCAGCAGCCTGTCTTCCGGCGGAAATTCGTGCGATTGTCTTTTGGTGCTCCTTGATGCGCTCACGAATGTCCGCATCGATCCGATCTTGCAGATTGTCGATGGGTAACTTATCCATTGGCATCGTCGCTCCTCCGATGCTTTGGGCACAACCTAGCCGGATACTGGGTCCAAGAGGTTAGCCGATCAATTCCCCCTTAAGCGGTAGATCAGTTGGCATTCGATCCTCTTCAGAGTGTTGGACGGCTAATAAACCCGGTCTGAAGCGATTGACGTCGTCTGGAGGGCATGAACCTCTTCCAGGCGTCGACCATTTCACCAATCGTCACGTTCCGACAATCTTAGACCGTCTTGACGACGAACTCCTCCTGTGTGTCAGAGCGAATATGTTTGAGACCATGCGCTTGATGATGTCGTCTGCACATCCAATCATTGGGTCCTAAGCCAAGCGGAAATCAACGTTGTGGTTGCTCGCGTTGTTTCTCAACAACTCCGAACGGACTGTAAATCGTGTGATGCATGTTGCGTCGGCAATGAGCCTGCCTCAAATCCTTCGAGCTCGGCAACCCTGAATAGCCGCTCTTTTTCGAGTGTTTTGGAAAAGATCCTGTAGGTCATATCATTGTAATTATTTTTATAAGTTCCATTTTCAGAAGAAATATAAAGAAAATCGTCGCCAAAATACACGCGTATTTCATCGAATGTTAATCCAGTAGTAGCATAATATACATTATTATAATCAGAAATTGTAATTTGTATTCAAAAATATATTGTGATAAAACATGGATAAGCTTGGGGAGGGCGCGGTGTTTTATCTCCGTCACGCCATGACCGTTGTGTTGAGCGCCATGCTGCTCGCACCATTGTCTTTGAAAGCCGCCGAGCAGGTCGGCCAGGCGGTGCTGATTAAAACCGAAGTTACGGGTGCTGGCGGTGCGCTGGCGGTCGATGATCCCGTTCATCGGGATGAGCAAATTCGCACCTCGATTTCCGGCCTCGGACAGTTCACATTTCGCGACGGCACGAGATTGGCCGTCGGAGCCGGATCGTCCGTTACCATTGACAAATTCGTGTTCGATGACTCGGGCGCAGTGAAAAAGCTGACCATAAATGCGGCAAAGGGCAGCTTTCGTTGGATGAGCGGAAATTCGAACCACTCAGCCTATCAGATCGTGACGCCGGCCGGAACGATCGGCGTGCGCGGAACCGCGTTTGATTTTTATGTCGGAGCCAACAGCACGACTGCGGTCGTTCTGTTGAACGGCGCCGCGCAATTCTGCGGCGCGGGTGGCTGCAGGCAGCTGAAACAGCAATGTGATTGCGTCGTTGCGAAGCGCAACGGTCAGATCAGCGAACCTCGCCGGGTCAATCGCGACGTTCTCAAGACGCTGGGCAACCAGCGGGCTCTGCCGTTTCTGTCGGGGGATCAGCAACTTTCAGGGCGAATGGGTTTTGTCGGTGGCGGTGGTTGTGGTCTGTCGATGGCGACGAGGAGCCAGCCGAACGGGATCTCTCCCCGCAGCGCTCCCGCGAATAATCCTGCACCGGCACCGCACGATACGCCGAGCACACCCAGTCCCCAGCAATCACCACACGCCGATGCGCCTGCCGCACCACACGAAACTCCCAGTACGCCGGATGTCTCGAATCCGCCAAGCGCGCCCGACAAATCAGGCAAACCGCACGAGCATGATGGCGACGAAAGCGAGCATCACGATCGCCATGAACATCACGACAATCATGGCAGAGGCGATCACGGATGGGGTGATCATCAAGGAGATGACGGGGATAGCCAAGGCGATGGCGGCAACCATGGCGGTCACGGTGGTGGGCATCACCAGCGATAGCGCCGTGAGTTGCGCAGGATGGCTTTCAAACCAGATAGACGATTTCCGCTTTCTTCGAATCGCGAAAACGCTCTATCTTCTTGTTTTTACGCAGTTCCGGATGCAAAAACCGCTCGGCACTTTTGCTGGAACTGCTCTAGATGTCGGCTGCCTTGTCCTCCGCGGTCTCGTCGACGAAGTGTCCGCCCCGTCGCGAAATCTGGCTGTAAAAATCCTGCAATAGTCCTGTTGCCGCGGCTTGCGCCTTAAGTTTGGCGGTGCTGATGAGTTTGCGGCTGCCTGTCGAGCGTACCCGAAGAGCATTGACAAGCTGCCTGTGCGTAGCCTGCAGTTCGACGAATCCGGCGGATCTTGCCACGCTTTCATCGCCGACCACCGCAAAGAGTTTGGTTCGCATACTCTTACCCTTCAGCGTCAGCGCTCCCGCTTCGAGCAGAGCGCAATCGGACAACAAGGCTGCCGTCGGTTCGGATACGAGAATGTCGAAATTGACGTCCTTGCAGGCGGATTCGATACGCGCGGCAATGTTCACGGCATCGCCGACTGCCGTGTAATTGAAACGCGTCTCAGCCCCCATATTGCCGACACATGCAAGCCCCGTATGGATGCCGATCCCTATTCCGACCCGCCGCGCGTCTCCGAAACCGAAGGCATCGTCGTCGTTGAGGCGGGCGAGCGTTTCCCGCATGCCGAGAGCCGCACGCACGGCCTTGCCGGCATGATCGGAGACATCGACGGGGGCGTTCCAGAAGGCCATGATCGAGTCTCCGATGAACTTGTCGAGCGTGCCGTCATTGGCGATGACATGGTGGCTGAGCGCATCGAGCAGCGTGTTCAAAAACGCGACGACGGCGCTCGGGTTCATCTCCTCGCTGATCTGGGTAAAGTTTCGCACGTCGACGAACATGACCGTCAGCTCGCGTTCATCTCCCCCGAGGCGCAGGGCATTGCGCGTATGCTCGATGCGATGGAGCAGCGATGGCGAGAGATAGTGGCCGAAAGCTCGCCGCACGTCGCGCCGCTCCCGATCCGTCACGAGAAAGCGGAATGCCGTTGCAGCGAAGTGCGTGATCGATCCCGAGACGATCGGTGCCAGTGGGTCGAAGAGAAGCCCCCCATAAAGAAAGGCAGCCCATGAGGCCACAAGGGCAAAAAAGGTAATCAGCAGGCCGCAGGCGAGGGCTGCGGCCGGATTGACGAAGGTGGTGACGATCACCAGAAGACTGCCCAGGACGGCGATGGACAGGATTTCCAGTCCATCTGCCCAGTCCGGCCGGGACAGGAAGCGGCCTGAAAGGATCTGCTCGACGATCTGCGCGTGGATGGAAACACCCGGCACATTCTCGTCAAGGGCCGTCGTGCGGACATCCTGGAGGCCGGAAGCGGAGGTTCCGACGAAAACGATACTGCCTTCGATGGCGGTTCTGATATCGGCGGAGGCGCCTTCGGTCCCGAGTATCTTGCTTGCCGAAATATATCGCTCCGCGGTATCGCGGCTGACATAGAGCCAAAGCTCGCCCGCTGCCGTTACCGGCACGACGAAATTGCCGATCTTGACCCGGGTGAGTGTATTGGGTGTATGCGGCGCAGCGTCAAGCACGTAGGTGGAGGCTCCCTGTGCGACGCGAAGCGCCTCAAGCGCGAGATTGGGATAAAGCTGCTTGCCGTCGCTGAGAAAAAGCGGAACCGCGCGCACCACCGCCGATGAGGCGCCCGGATTGAGGCTGATATGGCCGAGCCCCGCAGCATTGGTTTCCAATTGCGGCAGGAGTGGCGTGGCGGCCTTGATCGTCGGCGGCGCGCCGTAGGGATCTTCGCCGGTATAGGCAAACCCCGCCTTGACCGGCGGCAGATAATTTCCCTCGTTGGAGAGGCCGAAGCCCAGAACCACAGGCCTTCCCGACAGCGATCGGGAAAAAATCTGATCGTTATCCGGTAGTTTGCCAAGCAGTGACGGATCAATGCCAATGATATCGCGAACGACGTTGCGCGGCGACAGTCGGTCCGGCTCGGCGAAGAGGATATCGAAAGCGATGGCGGCCGCGCCCAGATCGGAAAGCCTGTCGACAAGCGCGGCAATCCGGTTTCTTGGCCAGGGCCATTGACCGAACTCCCGCAGCGACGCCTCGTCTATGTCGACGACCCGGACAGGCTGGTTTTCGAACGGCCGGGGCACCAGGCGTTGATATTGGTCGAATGTCAAATCGCGGGCGAGCCTTAGCAATGGAGGATCGCTTGCCCGCAGGGTCGTCAATGCCGTGACGAAGGTCAGACCGATAACGACGCCAATTTGCTGCGCACGCGTCACCATTATGGTCTCAGCCCCTTTGCCCTCCATCCCCGGCAATAAGTGACGGTTCGAAGAAATACAAAAATCTATCGGTCTGCTGCACCAAGGAAGAATACGCTGCCTTGTTCCCGTGCGCGATGCAACGATCAAAATATCGAAGCGATAGAGAACAGAATTTTTGCACGGCGGTAGCCGAGGCTATGCCGGAGGTTGGCGAAGACTTCGTGAAATACAGCGTTTCAGCCAGGAATGAGCCCACTCCCGGGAATCGAACATAGCTATTCGGGCTCACGAGATGTTTGTAACGGTGGCCACATATGTGCCACTCTGGGTTTCTCAGTTCAGAGGGCATCTTGGATGAGCCGATTGGCAATCGGCATCACTGACCAGCAACATAAGAGCCTAAAGGCTTTGGCGGCTGTCGTTTGGCATTGAGTCGGATTCTTCCTCAATTTCTGCTGGGCCGGAGTTGAGTTCGATTCTCTTCAGGTGATCTCATGGACGATATAGTATTACTTATCAGATCTGTCTTAATGTATATTTTCTCATCGACGTCAAAGATCAACGCTTAGCGGTATGTACCAAGATAGGTACTATCATATTAGTTGTATTTTGATGATTTGCGCGTAAATTTCCAGAGATTGACATATTTTGACGGATAATTAACGACGATCCCACATCCTTTTCTTGAGGAAATATTGGGATATGTTTCATGGCATCGATCCAGCAGAAAATCATCCTTGCAAGCGTTGCAATATTCGTGATTGCGGGCGGCGCAACTGGTGTGGGCATATGGTCTGCCTCGACCCTGACGCAGAATGCCGAGAAAATAGCAGGATCTGCTCAGATTCTGCGTAATCATATGCAGGCGGATATGATGCATGATGCTTTAAGAGCGGATGTTCTGGCTGCATTGCTTGCTTCCGATCCCGCATCCGGCATCCGCTTTGAAACGGTCAACTCGGATCTTTCGGAACATGTCACCTCGTTTCGCGAGATGATTAAGGCCAACAAGGCGCTCGCGGCGGATCCGGAAACCCAAAAGGTGCTTGCCGGCGTCGAATCTCCGTTGCTGGCCTATATCGACAACGCAACCAAAATGGTGGCGACGGCGGAGAAGAATCCAGCCGGCGCCTTGAAGGCATTGCCCGATTTCATGAAGCAGTTTTCCACCTTGGAGGCTGCCATGGAAGAAGCGGGCGATCAGATACAAAAGGTATCGGAATCGATCTCGGCGGAGAGTACCCGCACAGCAAATTCCATTCGCGACTTCATGCAGGGGCTTCTGGGGCTGACAGCGCTGTTCTCCATCATGCTCTTCGTATTGTTCCGCAGGACCGTGTGCAAACCCATCCTGGCGCTTTGCGCGGATATGGCCAAGCTCGCGGGCGGCGAGACCAATATCGCTTGTGCGGGCATCGGCCGAAGGGACGAAGTAGGGACGATGGCACAAGCCGTCGAAGTATTCCGAAAGGCAGCGATCGCAAATAACCAGCTCGAAGCGGATGCCGCAAGGGACCGTCAGCAGGCGGAAGCCGACAGGATCGCTACCCAGCAGCAGGCGGAAGCCGATGCCGCGGAGCGTCTTCGGGTCGCAACTTCCGGTCTTGCCATGGGGCTCAAGAGATTGGCATCGGGCGATCTTTCCTTCCAGCTTGATGAGCCATTTGCCTCCGATTTCGAAGCTCTTCGGCATGATTTCAATACCTCGCTGCAGCAATTGAGCAGCACATTGCGCGCGATTGCCGAGAGCATTGTATCGATCGACAGCGGCACGCAGGAGATCTCCTCCGGAGCCAACGATCTTTCCCGCCGAACGGAGCAGCAGGCAGCATCGCTTGAAGAGACCGCCGCCGCTCTCGATCAGATTACGGTCAATGTAAGCAATTCGAGCAAGCGGACGGAAGAGGCGCGGGCGGCAGCGACCGCCGCCGATCATAGCGCTACCCGGTCGGCTGATGTCGTTAGCAGGGCCGAGGAAGCCATGCAGCGAATAGAGAGTTCTTCCCAGCAGATTTCCAACATCATCGGCGTGATCGATGACATTGCCTTCCAGACCAACCTATTGGCGCTCAATGCCGGTGTGGAAGCGGCGCGTGCCGGAGATGCCGGCAAGGGTTTTGCAGTCGTCGCACAGGAAGTGCGGGAATTGGCGCAGCGCTCCGCTGCGGCGGCAAAAGAGATCAAGGTGCTGATCAATGCTTCTTCGGCCGAGGTCGATGGTGGAGTGAAGCTCGTGCGTGAAACGGGTGTCGCGTTGAAGGAAATCGGTGAGCGCATCTCCGGCATAAACCAGCACATGAACGCCATCGCCGCATCCGCCAAGGAGCAGTCGACTGGCCTTGCCGAGGTCAATGCGGCGGTCAATACGATGGATCAGACGACGCAGCAGAATGCGGCGATGGTCGAGCAGTCGACGGCAGCCTCGGCGGCACTTGCCGCTGAGGCCAGCAAGCTAAGTGAACTCGTATCTCAATTCCGCCTCGAGGCCGCGGCCTCTGCCAGTTCTGCGATCTTGCGGCAGACGGCGCGCGCCATGGCAGAGCCGTCGCGTCGCGCTTCATCCGCAGAGCCGGTTGCGCAAATGGCGCGCAGAGCGGTCGCCGCTGGCGGCAGAGCCGCTTCCGAGTGGAAGGAGTTCTGAGCGCTCCATGGGGCTTGGCGGCAGAGGGGCGTTTGTTCGTACCCTTTGTCATGTGACAGCAAACCGAAACCTCAGCTAAGGCATGTCGCGCAACGCCATGTACATCCGCGGCCCTAATGTTGGCGATGAAGATGCGGCGGTCTCTCCCGCAATGAGGCGCGGCGTGCGAGCTGACTGGATCTCTGGTAAAGATCTAAAAGATCGACCGCCGATGATCATTTTGGGAAAGTGACGCCTGAGATCTTCTCGCAAATGGCGATGAGGCGGTCTTGAAGCGCTGAATCATGCGCCTGCGGATTCGCGGTTCGGCGCTTCAGATGATAGAAGTATTCTCCCGTGACATCTGCTCTCGGATCGTCGCCGGCTGCCAACCAGGCTTGGGTCAGATGGGCCTGTGCCATGTCGTTGGGTGCGCCGGGGCCGCCCATCTTGGTCGGAACCCAGCCGGGCTCCAACGAATTCGAGAATGCGTCCTTCCAACGCCGCGCGATCGCGAACGCAAGCATCGCATCATGCAGCTTGCTTTCGGCATAGGCCTCCGATCCGTTCCACCGGCGCTGTCTCCAAAGAATATCATCGAGATTGGCATCCGCATGATGGTGCATGCCGGAAGACAGGTAGACCAGTCGTTTCGGTGGTTCGACAAGTGCGGTCAGGATGTAGGCCGACAGCGTGTTTATGGCGAAGACATGCGGCAGTCCATCGGAGGTGAGGCGATGAGCTTCGCGATAGCCGACGGCAGCATTGTGGATCACCGCGTCGAACCGGCCGAGCTTGTTGACTTCGGCAGCCACATTTTTTGCGCCGGCGATTGTCTCGAGATCGCCGATCACGACCGCTTCCGCCTTCGGAAGGGCACGGTGGGCATCGCTGGCGCGAGCCGGATTACGCGCATGAAGCACGACCTGGTGGCCTTGCTCGGTTAGACGTTCAGCCGCCATAAGGCCGAGGCCGGTGGACGAGCCGGAAATGAAGATGCGGGACATGAAACTCTCTTTTGGCAGCTAGCAAACAATGCTCACAGCCAATGTGGAACAATAGTCAGGATTGTGAAGAGCGGGGTGGTTAGGCACACCGTACGCCGCCAATTGATATTGTGGCGACCGCGGCGGCAAACGCCTTTAATGCGATATGCGGCGCTTGAGGTCGGTCAAGACTCCTCCCAGCTATCGTTGCCAACGGCCAAGGCAGCGGAGCCCTGTGTCTGGAATTGCGGCCGAACGCGCCGATCAGCGTCTTGAACGGGAGAATGGGCTGCACGATTGAGCGGCTTGGCCGGCGGGGCGGTTCGCACCGCCTCGCCATATTTGAATTGCCCGAGCAGCTGGAACAGCGCAGCCGCCTCGCGTGCGAGACTGTGACTGGCCGCCGTCTGCTCTTCTACCATGGCGGCATTTTTCTGCGTGCTTTGATCGACCGTATCGACTGCCTGATTGATCTCGCCGAGAGCGGTCGACTGTTCTCTTGCGGCTTCGACGATGGCCACGACGTTGGTGTCGATCTCCTGGACTTGGGCGGCGATTTCCTGCAGGGCCCCGCCGGCATTGGTAACCAGGGCGACACCATTGGCGACCTGAGCGCCGGATGCCGTGATCAACGTCTTGATCTCTTTTGCCGCCTTTGCCGATCGTTGAGCGAGTTCGCGAACCTCTTGTGCCACAACGGCAAAACCCTTGCCGGCATCTCCGGCCCTCGCGGCTTCTACTCCCGCATTCAATGCCAAAAGGTTGGTCTGAAAGGCAATCTCATCGATAACGCCGATGATGCTGGATATCTCGCGCGAAGAGGCCTCAATCTGATCCATGGCACCGATGGCGTTGCGCACGACGCCGCCCGAATGCTCGGCGTGGGCTCTTGCTCGCGCAACAAGTCTTCCTGCCTCTTCGGCCCTTTGGCTGGAATTCTTCACTGTCGTGGTGATCTCCTCAAGGGCGGCAGCGGTCTCCTCGATGGAGGCTGCCTGCTGCTCGGTGCGCTTGGCAAGATCATCTGCAGCAACCCGTATCTCATTCGATCCGGAGGCAATCGCATAGGCGTTCTCCGCGACCGTTGCCATCGCCAGCTTCAGCTTGTCGGAGGCACTGTTGAAATCGGTTCGCAACCGCTCCAGCGAAGGAATGAAAGCCTTCTCGATCTCTTGCGAGAGATCGCCCTCGGCGAGATTTGTCAAACATCCGGCCAGTTGATTGACATTTTCAACGCGGCTGGTCACGTCGGTCGCGAACTTGACCACTTTGAAAACCTTGCCGTTAAGATCGAAAATGGGGTTGTAAGACGCCTGAATGTAGACCTTTCGGCCACCTTTCCCGAGCCGCATGAATTCGTCCGCAACCAGATCACCAGCAGCGAGCTTCTTCCAGAAGTCTTGATAGGCGCTCGATGCCGTGTAGGACGGCTCGCAGAACATTGAATGATGCTTGCCTTGAATCTCCGTCAGTGAATAGCCGAGCGCCGACAGGAAGTTTTCGTTGGCCGTCAGGATCTCGCCGGTGGGAGTGAATTCTATCATAGCCTGCGCTCGCGATAGGGCCTCGATCTTGCCAGAGTCCTCGGCTGTCCTCAGCTTGCTTGCCGTAATATCGGTAGCAATCTTGACGACCTTGACTGGCTTTCCGCGGCGAAAGACCGGATTATAGGAGGCTTCGATCCAAACCTCCCTTCCGCCCTTACCGATGCGCTTATACTGCTGCTGATCGAAATGGCCGGCCGCAAGTTTTGACCAGAAGGCTTTGTACTCCCGAGAGCCCGCATAAGCTGGCTCGACGAACATGCTATGATGTTTCCCGGCGATCTCCGCCAGTTCATAGCCAAGTGCTAGACAAAAGCGTTCATTGGCAGTGAGGATCCTGCCGGCAAGATCGAACTCGATCATGGCCTGCGATTTTGACAATGCGGTAAGAACAGCAATGGCATCTGGGCCACGATCAAAGATAACCATTCGATCATTCCTGTATTGGTTCGGAATATCCGAAGTTAAATTGTAGTAAAACTTACTGTAAACTGTTTAAAATGCTATTAACCATAATCTGAATCTGCTAATATTATATTATAGTGATCTGGGAGGGCGAGAAGTTCGAGCGCCGCGGATCTGATCATCCTTTTGGAATAGCGCCGACACCAGAAGGTGGGGAGAAGCGGCGGGAATCCGTGCCGGTGCTGCGTTTCATCTACCCCTTTATGATGAGTTTCCAAGCTACAGATAATACAATGGTAGTATTTGGCAAAATAATTGATCTTGTAAGTTGTGCCCGGCCGGTTTCGCCGAGGTCCGAGAAGCCAAAGATGCACAAATAAGCCACATGTTTCACTTGCGCGCGATGGGCTTCGATTTTTGCCATAGTGGGTATAACGGCTGCTATTGTAGTGGGATGGACTGAGAGGCTGATCCCAATCCGGAGATGGCCCTTTTGGATTGCTGATCAATTATTGGGCACCTGCGGGTCAAGCCGCTAGCACAATCTTAACTATATTGCGGCGCACAAAAAACCGTGCCACGATCCATGAATTCTTTCGGGAGGAAGAATATAGCGCATTCATCAAAGGATCTATGGCTATGTTTCCCTTTCGAAAAAGCAAAGATGACAGAAATAATGATGCGTCGGTGAGATTGGCATCTTACGCTGTACTTGGCATCATGGGTACAGTATTTGCCTCATCCGCATTCCCTCCATTCTTCACGTCGACTTCTACTCGCGCTGTGATCAACGCACCGCTAGTGCCGCTGACAACGCCGATTAGCGGCAAGGTGACGTCGCTCGGCGTGGCCGGCGAAATAACGGTCGAGAACGATCGCGTCGACAATTCGACCTTGATCGGCCTGAAGGTTCAGCTTGCCGCGCTGCGCAACGAGATGGAACAGAAGAATTCGATCGTAGGCGATTATGCCCAGCGTATCGGCGACCTTGAAAACGACCTTTCAGGCCAGCAGGCGGCACTCCTCGTCAGGATCACTGCTGATCTCAAGGCCGCCGAGGCGGCTCTGGAGATGGTGACCTATTCGTCCCGCATCGCGAAAGCCGAGGCGGCCCGTAAACTCAGGCTCATGGCTCGGGGTATTGCCGCCGGCAGCGAAGGCGAGGTCGCCGATATGGTTCGTCTGGAGGACACCAAGCTGGAAGCCGCCAAGCTCGCCGTTGCCAAGCTCGCCTCGGAACTTGATTTTGCCCGCCAGGGTGTCTATGTCGGCGCCGACCTGCAGTCGCTGCAAAATCTCCAGCAGGAAATACGCACGCGCAAGGCCGACCTTCTGCAGATCAAGTTGCTGATTGCGACGATGCGCTCGAAGGAGACCGAGCTCGGCTCGCTCGTGACGACGGAGGCGTTGCGGGTCGACAGGCTGGCGCGGGCCGATTTGCATGTTCCCTCGACGAGCCAGCTTTACAAGCCGGTGGCTGCATCCGGACGCGAAGTCACGGCCGGCGACACGCTTGCTGAAACGCTCGACTGCCGAGACGCATTTGTCGTCGCAATCTTTTCCGAGCGGCAGGCGCAAGCCCTCGCCGTGGGATCGAAGGTTGATGTCAATGCCGAAGGTTGGGCGCAAGCGGCAAGCGGCGTCGTTGAGCGGCTGGTTCCTCGTACGACCGACAGGGTGGATCTCGATTACGCCGTTCCTTTCCCGCCGACGGAGCGTCGCGAGCTTTATGCGTACATCCGGCTGACAGAGCCCGGCCAGGCAGATTTGCGAGACAGCCGGTTCTGCTCCGTCGGCACGTGGGTCGACGTGACGATGCCGCAGGAATGGCTTCAAAAAACGCAGCATTATATACGCGAGGCATCGACCTCGCTCATTGGCATAGCCCAGGCATCCGCCGCGCAATGGCCCACCGCCAAAACGGAACTGACCGGTCTCGTCCGGCGGTCGGCCGAACGGTTCGGCGTGCTCAATCTGGAGGAGCGCGTTGCAAAGGGCCCTCGGGACATGCGCGTCAGCTGGAGGATCCTCTATCCCCAGCCTCGGCGTGCCGAGGCGCATGCCGTCGAGCTCTTCAACGAGCGAATGAAAGCTGCGCCGGTGAAAAGCTGACGTAAGCCGCCGCGGCACCCGGCAGCCCGCGACGGATCGTATCCAGGCTGAAGCCAGGGAGAAACAGATCGTGTTCTTTGATTCCGACGACGATTTATTCAGCGTTCTGACCTTCGATCTTGTCATCGCCGCTTGCGCGATGCTGTTCGCAATGCTCGCGAACCCGAAGAGACCGTTCGAGCGGGCTGCATTCAGTCTGCTCATGCTCTTGTCGCTCGGGCTCTACCTTTCGTGGCGCGCCCTCGACACGCTTCCGCCTTTCGAGCTTTCTGCCGAAGTGCTCTGGAATTATGTTTACTTCCTCTTCGAGGGGGTGTCGGTGCTTTACGCCATCGGTTCGATCCTGATCCTTCTGAGAACGAGCGACTGGACGAAGGAGGCCGATCGCGGTGAAAAAGAACTGGCGGCCACGGCGGACATTCCTTCCGTCGACGTGTTCATCTGCACTTACAACGAGCCGCTGAATGTCCTGGAAAAATCGGTCATATCTGCCCAGGCGATGAACTACCGCAGGCTTCGGATTTTCGTCTGCGACGACACCCGTCGCCCGGAAGTGCGAGACTATTGCGTACGCGTCGGCGTGAATTACCTGACGCGCCCGGATAACAAGCATGCCAAGGCCGGCAATCTGAACAATGCCTTGAACCATACGAACGCGCTCGCCGAGATTTCCGATTTCATCATGGTTCTCGATGCGGATTTCGCCCCTCAGGCAAATTTCCTCAATCGCGTCATCGGTCTCTTCAAGGATGGGAAGGTCGCCGTCGTGCAGACGCCGCAATTTTATTTCAACAGCGATCCGATCCAGCACAATCTCGGCATCCGGCGCTCCTTCGTCGATGACCAGCGCGTCTTCTTCGACACGTTCCAGCCGGCCAAGGATGCCGTTGGATGCGCGTTCTGCGTCGGTACCAGCTTCGTGGTACGCCGCGCCGCCGTCAATGAGATCGGCGGCTTTCCGCATGATGCACTGTCCGAGGATATGCTGCTCACCTATCGCCTGATGGAGCGGGGCTACGTGACACGTTGGCTGAATGAGAAGCTGAGCGTCGGCTTGTCGGCCGAAGGCGTTCCCGAATATATTACGCAGAGAACTCGCTGGTGTCTCGGCACCATTCAGATCGGCCTCTTGCACGATGGACCGCTCTGGCGCGGCAATTTCACGCTCATCCAGCGTCTGCATTATTTGCACGGGCTGTTCTGCTGGCTGTCGAAGCCTTTCATCCTTTGCCTTTTGCTGGCGCCGTCCGTCTATTGGCTGACCGGAGTTCCGGCGTTGCAGGCTGACGAACTGCTTTTCATGAAATACGGCCTCAGCTCGCTCTTCCTGTTCTGGACCTATTCGACGTGGATCTCCGAAAGGCGCACGCTGCCGCTCTTCACCGAGGTCACCCATGCCTTGACGGCCGTGCCGATCACGATCACCCTGTTCCAGGCGATCCGCAAACCCTTTGGCCGCCCTTTCAAAGTGACGGAGAAGGGAGGGGACCGGTCCGCGATCCGCGTTCACCGCCCAACGGCGCTGTTTTTCGGCTTTGTAGCGGCCTTGTCGGGCCTGTCTGTCGTCAGGGTTGTCTATGGCTGGGATGCGCCCGTCGAATTTTCCGCACGCGAATGCCTCAATCTGGTCTGGTCGTCGGTGGCGATGATCATTGCGTTCACGAGCCTGCTTTGCTGCATTGAGCTGCCGCGCTTCGGACAGGAGGAGCCGATCGAAGTCCGGCTTCGCGGGCGGCACCGCGCCAATGGACACATCGGCGATGTGACGATAACAGCCCTGTCCACGGAAGGCGCGACGCTGGCGGAGCACGGCCCGGCCGGTGCGAAGGACGAGGCGGTGTTCATCCCGGAAATCGGCTGGATTTCCTCCCCGGCCAGAGCGGCGCCATCGTCGACGGCCTTCTGCCTTATGCCGACGCCGGAGCAACACAATGCCATCCTGCGGCTGCTTTTCAGGAGCGCGCCCGACAACGTCGCGGAACGGGGCGATTTGCGCAAATCAATGCACATGCTCTTGACGCGTGCCTTCTCCTGATGGGCGGGCAGGACCATTCGACAGACGCGGGGTGACATATGCGAAGCTCTATCAGGGCCTTTCTGACCGGCGCCGTCGTCATATATTTGATGCACGCGGCATGGGGCGGCGAGGAACGACACGTTCAGCTCGCCGCCAAGCTTTGCGCCGGCCTCGTTGCGCATATGAGCGGCGAGCCGGCGCAACCTTTCGTCTTCCGCAGCTACGAGCCCGCGGACAATGCTTCGCCGCTCCATCCCGTGCTTGAAAATGCCGGCTTTACCTACGACAACGCACTGGCGGTGATGGCGCTATATGCCTGCGGCCGAAAATCTGAAGCAGGTCGCGTCGCCGATGCCCTGGTGCTCGCTCTGAAGGCGGATCGATTTTATCACGACGGACGGCTGCGAAACGCCTATCGTGCCGGCCCGGTTGAGGGTAACGGCAGCATGCTGCTTCCGGGCTATTGGAGCCCGATCAGCAAGTCCTGGATTGAAGACGACTACCAGGTCGGCAGCGCGACGGGCAGCACGGCCTGGGGTGCGCTGGCGCTACTGACCGCTTACGAGCAGACCGGCCGAATGCCCTATCTGGACGCTGCTCGAACGATCATGAACTGGATCCATCGCAGCACTGCAGATCCGCAGACGCCTGGCTATTTCGGTGGCTTCTTTGGTGAGGAGCCCTCACCAGAACGCATCGGCTGGAAATCCACGGAACATAATCTCGACGTCTACGCGGCGGATCGCTGGCTTGCCGGGCTCGATCCCATGGGCGACTGGACGCATCACGCCGAGAAAGCGCGCGCGTTTCTGGAGGTCATGTGGGATTTCGAGGACGGCCGCTTTTTCGTCGGAAGTCTGCCCGACAGCGATGCGCCGAATATGAAGATGTCGGGTCTCGATGCCGAATTGTGGCCGCTCATCGCCGTGCCGTCCTACGCATTTAGGCGCGCGCGCGTCCTGGAATGGACGAAACGCAATCATGGCGTTGATGGCGGTTTCGACTTCAACAACGACCGAGACGGCATCTGGCTGGAGGGCACTGCCCAAGCCGCCCTCGTGTTTCGTCTGAGCGGCAGGGCGCAAGAGGCCGAACCTTTGTTCGAAACGATTTCCAGGCAAATTGCCCCCGACGGGCTGCTCTATGCCACGGTCAACGCTGAGCTATCGACCGGCCTGAAGGTCGGACCCGACTCCGCGTCCGTTGACTTCAATTACTTCCGCCTTCCCCATGTCGGAGCGACGGCATGGGCTGTGCTTGCTGCACTGAAGCGCAATCCTTTCATAGGCACAGACGGTCAGTCGGCGAGCCGTTAGAGTTTCCCGGAAAAGTGCGAAGCGGTTTTCGTCTGGAATTGCGAAAAAACAAAGGGCGATTTCGTAATTCCATACTGTTCGCTCCTGCACCGACCCGTGAGCGGGGCTTTTTCCAAGTCGAAAGCGCCGGCCACTACGACATGTATTACAAGCCGGAATACGTGAATCAGGCTACCGACCGGCTCCCGGTGTTTTATTCGAAGCATCTGATCACGTAGTTGCTGCTCCAGGCTGGTCCGGAACGGTCTCCGTGAGCCACTTGATATCGTCAGTCACAATTTTTGTTTTCTCGGCTGCTGCTGTCGAAGCATTCGATCAGCATTTCGGTCAGCACGCGCACTTTTCTTGAGGAATGCTGCCCTGGCGGGCGAACGACGAAGATCCCGGCCGGCGGCGGCGGATGATTTTTCATGACTGTCACCAGAGCGCCGGAATCGAGGTAATCCTGGGTGAGGCCATCGGGGAGCACAGCGATACCCAATCCTGCCGAAGCGGCGACGACGAGAGCAGCCCGTTGTCAGCCTTGAAACGGCCCTCCGGGCGGATGGTCAGGACCTTGTCGCCATCCATCACCTGCCACGTTTCCATTCCTTGCATAAGCGCCTGATGGGTCACGAGATCAGCGCTGGCGTCCAGCTTTCCCTTGAACCGCTCAATATTTTCAATCACATATGAAAGGGTGGGCCAGTCACGGATATCAGGGTTCTTCTATCAAGAAATTCAATTTGCTCGTGAACTTGCGGTATAAAATAGGGCGCTAGATCGCGTATCAATTAATTCAAGGGTAAGATGAAGAAGATTCTTTTGCTCCAATACTGATGGGCTTTACGGGAGGGATTAGCCTGTAACTGCCTACCGAGGCAAAAAAGGTCTGGCAATTCGACAGAGCATTCGGTCATCATGGGTGTCGATGGAGACCCTCAGGAGAGTCCCTGACGCTGAACAATATGCCCAGTGAGGAGAGGCAGCTCCTTGAAGAAGAGAACCCGAACAGCCATGCAGGGTGTCAAACGCGTCAAATGATTAATCGTGCGTTCAGGGTGTTGCCGCTAGTTAGGCGACAACGATTGCCCCGGTTGCTGTCAAGTGGGGCGCTGCAACGAAGATCTCAGGCTCCCGGTTCTCGTTTTTAGAAACTCGCATTCGAGAAACGACCCGACAAAAGCGAAAGACACATGTCGTCAAAAAATATTGCAAACGATTCTGCTTCAACTCCCCAGGTGGCTCATTCGGATCGCGAATTCGGAATCCGCGCCGCTCTTCTATCGAACGAACAGTTGAGGGCGAATGCTGCGAAGTTTGCTGAGAGTCGCACGCTCGATCTGGTCGGGTTTAAAGACTTCGATTTTTATCTCCGGCACAAAGAGAACGAGAACGAGATACTCAGGGTCTATCGCGCTGCTGCCGCGGATGTGGACGCCGGTGAGAGCATTACGCCAGCTGCCGAATGGCTGCTCGACAATCACTACATCGTCGAAGAAGCAATTCAGGAAGTACGCCGCGACTTTCCGAAGAAGTTCTATCGTGAACTGCGCAAGATCAAGCTCGACGGCGTGGAGGTGCCGCGCACCCTTGCGCTCGCCTGGCTTTACATGGCGCATGCGCACAGCAATATAAGCAATGCCGGAATGACCGCTGTAACGGAAGGATTCCAGGATCGCGAAACACTGCGGATCGGCGAACTCTGGGCGCTCCCTTCGCTGGTGCGCTACGTGTTGATCGACAATCTTCGCCGGGTGGCATCACAGATCGATAAGAGCCGCGAAATGCGCGCGGCAGCCAATGCAGCGGCTACCGAGGTAATTTCGCTCGGTGACGCCGGCGCAGCGCAACATCTGGAAACGCTCGCTGCCAATCTCGACGACACGACCTTCGTCACGCAGCTGCACTATCGTCTTCGCAATGCGCTCGAGCCAACCGAAGCTGCCTTGAATTGGCTCGAAGGCAAGCTTTCCGCTAAGGGAACGGATGCCGAAGCTGTCATGTCGGCCGAGCAGACCCGTCTTGGCGCAGCCAATGCGCTCATGGGCAGCATCATCAAGAGTCTGCGTGAGATCAACGACACCGACTGGTCCGAATGGGTCGAAGAGGTCAGCACCATCGACAAGCTGCTCTGGCAGCAGACGGACTATGCCGAGCTCGATGCCGGATCTCGCAACAGCTACCGCCGTCAGATCGAAAAGCTTGCAAAGCGCTCGGACAAGACGGAAATGGATATCGCCGAGGCCGCCGTGAGGCTGACCGACCGTGCAAAAAATGAGAGCAGGGACGGATCAGCGAGCAATATCGGCTACTATTTCGTCGGAAACGGGCGCCCGGCACTCGAGGCGGAGATCGGTTTCCGGCCGACGCTCGGCCTGCGGTTCATGCGGATGGTCCGCAAGCTGAACTGGCTATCGATCGCCGTTCCCGTACTTCTCCTGACATTGCTGGCGCTGGTCCTGGTCGAGTGGGTGTTCGTCGATGCCGGCATGCCGCTTTTTGCGACCATCGTTCTGCTGCTGATGTTCGCGCTCCCAGCCTCCGAAGGTGCCACCGGTCTCTTCAATTTCTTTGCCACCTTCTTCATCACGCCGGATCGTCTCGTCGGCTATGAGTTCAAGAAGGGATTGCCTGCAGACGCCCGCACGCTCGTCACCATTCCCTCCCTGATCGGCAGGCGCGAGCATGTCGATGAGCTCGTCCGCAATCTTGAGGTGCATTACCTTGCCAATGCCCGCGGCGAGATCTATTACGCACTTTTGACCGACTGGCCCGATGCCGAGGAAGAACAGACCGCCCGCGATCTCGAAGTGCTCGATTATGCGCGCAGCAAGATCGCCGAACTGGAATCACGCTACTCGGAAGAAGGCAAGCAGCGCTTCTATCTCCTGCATCGCCGCCGGCAGTATAACCCGGCCGAGGGCGTCTGGATGGGTTGGGAGCGTAAGCGCGGCAAGCTGCACGAGCTCAACATGCTGTTGCGCGGCAGCCCAGACACGAGCTTTATCGCAGGTGTCGATGTTGTGCCGGCAGACGTCAAATATGTCATGACGCTCGACAGCGATACACGCGTTGTACGTGATACCGTCGTCAAACTCGTCGGCAAGATGCATCATCCGATCAATCGCCCGGTTTTCGACGACAAGAAGCAGCGCGTCGTCGATGGTTATGGCGTACTGCAGCCGCGCGTGACGCCATCGCTAACCACGGGCAAGGACGCGTCGACCTTCCAGCGCGTCTTTTCGGTCAATCGCGGTCTCGACCCTTACGTCTTCGCGGTTTCCGACGTTTATCAGGACATCACCGGCGAGGGTACCTTCACCGGCAAGGGCCTCTATCACGTCGACGCCTTCGAAGCTTCATTGAAGGGCCGTATCAGCGAGAACTCTATTCTGAGCCACGACCTGCTCGAAGGCTCGATGGCTAGATGCGGTCTGGTGACGGACTGTGAGCTGGTCGAGGATTTCCCAATCCGCTACGAAGTCGAAGTCTCGCGCCAGCACCGCTGGGCTCGCGGCGACTGGCAGCTTATTCCCTACATTTTCGACGAGCGCCGTGGCATTACCGCGCTGGGCTGCTGGAAGATGCTCGACAATTTGCGCCGCTCACTGACGCCGATCGCCTGGTTCTTCGCTTCCGTGCTCGGTTGGTACTGGATGGATCCTTTCGGGGCGCTCATCTGGCAGATCCTGCTGATCTTTAGCCTGTTCGTCGCCCCGACATTGTCGCTGATCAATGGCATCATCCCGCGAACCAGCGACATCATCCTGCAGGCGCATCTCCATACCGTCTGGAAAGACATTGAGAATGCCAACGCCCAGGTGGCGCTGCGCATCATCTTCATCGCCGACATCGCCTGCGTCATGGCCGATGCGATCGTCCGCTCGCTCTACCGCATGTTCGTCAGCCGCAAGCTGATGCTGCAATGGCGTACCGCTGCAAGCGCGCAGGCCATGGCTCAAACGACGATCCTCGGTCATTACAAGGTCATGTGGCGCGCGCCGCTGCTGGCCATTCTGGCGCTGGTCTTCGCAGCCTCTTCCGGCGACATCGCCTGGCTGGTCGGGCTTCCTTTCGTGCTTCTCTGGGTGCTGTCGCCAGCCATCGCCTGGCTGGTCAGCCAGACGGCGGAAACCGAAGATCGGCTCGTCGTCCCCGATCACGTCCGCAACGAATTGCGCAAGATCGCGAGACGTACCTGGCGCTATTTCGATCACTTCGTCGTTCCCGATCAGCACTTCCTGCCGCCCGACAACGTTCAGCAGACGCCGCATGCCGTTGTTGCCATGCGTACGTCTCCGACCAATATCGGCGTCTATCTCTTGTCGGTCATCTCGGCGCGTCGTTTCGGCTGGATTTCGTTCGAGGACGCGGTCAAGCGCATCGAACAGACGATCGAAACTGTCGAAAAGCTGGAAAAATATCGTGGGCACCTGTTCAACTGGTATCATACCGATACGTTGAAGCCGCTGGGCCGGAAATATGTCTCCTCGGTCGATAGCGGCAATTTTGCTGGCCATCTGATTGCCGTTTCATCGGCGTGCCGTATCTGGGCTCAGTCTCCGCTCGCCCATATCCATACCGATCTCGATGGCATCGGCGATGTCGCCGCAATTCTGCGCGAGGTGCTTTCCGAACTCGATGACGATACACGCTCGAATCGCTCGCTCCATGACCGGCTCGACGGCCGGATTGCCGAGCTGGAAGCGGCAGTCGCGACCGGCAAGCGCGAGAAGGAGTTCTCCTCGGGTCTCATTGAACGATTTGCAGGACAGGCTCGGGAAATCCGCGAGCTTGCCGGAAGCCTCGACAGGGAAGTCAAGACCACGCGGAGCGAGGAGGTCGTCCATTGGGCGGAGAAGTTGGTCGAAACCTGCGAACTCCATCAAATCGACAAGGCTTTCGATCCCTCGCAGGCGCCCGACATCAGCGAAAGGCTGACGCGGGTCGGCAATCGCGCCCGCGAAATCGCCTTCGACATGGATTTCAGCTTCCTCTATCGCCCGGAACGCCGGCTGCTGTCGATCGGCTTCCGCGTCGAGACGGAGGAAGTGGATGCCGCTTGCTACGATCTGCTCGCTTCGGAAGCGCGTCTGACGAGCCTCTTCTCCGTAGCAAAGGGTGATCTGCCGACCGAGCACTGGTACAAGCTCGGCCGCCACGTGGTGCCCGTCGGCACGCGCGGTGCGCTGGTCTCCTGGTCCGGCTCGATGTTCGAATATCTGATGCCGCCCCTCGTCATGCAGGAGCGCAGCGGCGGGATTCTCAACCAGACCAACAATCTGATCGTTCTCGAGCAGATGAACTATGCGCGCAAGCTTGGCACGCCATGGGGCATCTCGGAAGCGGCCTTCAACGCCCGCGATCATCAGATGAACTATCAGTACAGCAATTTCGGGGTGCCGACGCTCGGTCTGAAACGCGGTCTCGGCCAGAACGCCGTCATCGCACCTTACGCCTCGCTGCTGGCCAGCCAATACAATCCGGTCGCCGCCCTCGAAAACCTCGATCGGTTGCGGGCAGTCGGCGCGCTCGGCATGTATGGTTTCCATGATGCCGTCGATTTCACGGCAAGCCGCGTGCCCGAGGGCAAGCAATGCGCAGTGGTTTACAACTACTATGCGCACCATCATGGCATGTCGATTGCTGCTGTTGCCAACGTGGCTTTTGATGGCCTGCTGCGAGAGCTGTTCCATGCCGATCCTGTAATCGAGGCTGCCGAACTGCTGCTGCAGGAAAAGGCGCCGCGTGACATCCCCGTTATGGCCTCGAAGCACGAAACCGATGCGCCCGCGACCATCCAGGGCGACTTGATGCGTCCGGAAGTGCGTCGCCTCGAAGACCCTGCATCGCGCGAACGCGAGTTGCTGCTGTTGTCGAACGGCCGTTACTCGACCATGCTGACGGCGACCGGTTCCGGCTACAGCCGTTGGAAAAACCTCTCCGTCAATCGCTGGCGCGCCGATCCGACCGAGGATCGCTGGGGATCGTTCGTCTTCATGCGCGACACGGCATCGAACGAATGGTGGTCTGCGACGGCAGAGCCGCGTTCGATCGCCAACGAGCATGTTCGCGTATGCTTCAGCGACGACAAGGCGGAGTTCATCAAGACCGTCGGCGAGCTGACGAGCGAAATGGAGGTCTTCGTTGCCAGCAACTACGATGCCGAAGGCCGCCGTCTGACGATCAGCAATACCGGCGCGGAAGACCGGGTCATCGAAGTCACTTCCTACATGGAGCCCGTTGCAGCGCTCGATGCCGTCGATACCGGTCACCCGGTCTTCGCCCGCATGTTCCTCAAGACCGAAATCGCCGAAAATGGCGATGCGATCTTTGTCGAGCGCCAGAAACGCGGTGTGACGGATCCCGACGTCGCCATCGCCCATCTGATCGTCGATACGTCGGGCGAAGATTTGCCGACTCACTATGAGACGGATCGCATGCGCTTCCTTGGACGGGGTCGCACGCTGACGGAGGCTGCGGCCTTCGACGCCGGTGCGGAACTTTCCAATTCCAGCGGCTTCACGATGGACACCTGCTTGTCGCTGCGTCGGACGCTTCGGGTGCCGGCAGGAGAGAAGGTCAGCGTAACCTTCTGGACCATTGCCGCGGCCGAACGTGCCGAACTCGAGGCGGCGGTTGAGCACTATCGCCAACCGGAAAGCTTTGCCCAGGGTCTCGTTCAGGCCTGGACGAGAACGCAGAGCCAGCTGCGCCAGATCGGCGTCAATTCGAAGGAGGCGGCCGCCTACCAACGCTTTGCCCGCTACATCATTTATCCGGATATGGCTCTGCGCGCCGACAACGAGGCGGTCCGTAAGGGGCTGAATTCGCAGTCCGTTCTTTGGGGCGCTACCTTGTCGGGCGATGCACCCCTGATGACCTTGCGCATCACCGACGAGCTCGGCACGGATCTTGTCAAGGAACTGTTGCGTGCGCAGGGCCTCTTGCAGTCGCGCGGAGTCGAGGTCGATCTCGTCATCTTCAACGAGCGCACCGGTGAGGCGGCTGCCGAAATGCAGCGGACCATCGACCAGCTCTGTGATGCGGCGCGTCACGCCAGCGAGGTCGCCGGCATCCAGCGCAATATCTACGTCCTGCGCAAGGATCTGACGACACCGGAGGCCTATGACGCCATCATCGCCGCCTCGCGCGTCGTGCTGCGCGGTCGCGACGGCAGCCTCATCGATCAGGTGCAGAAGGCTCGTTCCGTTGCCGGTTCGCCTGCGCTGCTCGGTCAGTGGGGCGATTCCACCCTGGTGCCGCGTATGGTTCGCGACACTGCCGGGATCTCTCCGGTCGATGGCAGCGATCTTGCCTTCTGGAACGGCTATGGCGGCTTTGCGGCCGATGGCAGCGAATATGTCGTGCGCCTGTCCGGCGGCGAACAGACGCCGCATCCGTGGGTCAATATCGTAGCCAACGAGAGCTTCGGCTTCCATGTCTCGGCGGAAGGTGCTGCCTTCACCTGGAGCCAAAACTCCCGCGACCATCAGCTGACGCCCTGGACCAACGACATGGTGACCAACCGGCCAGGTGAGGCCTTCTATTTGAAGGATCTCGATCGTGGCTCCGTCATCGTGCCGTACGCCTCGCTGGCGCAGCGCGCAGACACGCGTTTCGAAGCCCGTCACGGGCTTGGCTATTCGATCTTTTCGACGGTTCAGGACGAGATTTCCTTGGAGGTCACCCAGACCCTCGACATGGAAAAGCCCGTTAAGCTGACGCAGCTGCGCATCCGCAATGATGCGGGTGAAGCACGCAAGCTGCGTCTTTACGGCTACGCTGAATGGATTCTCGGCAACAACCCGACGAAGAGCAAGCCCTTCATCATATCGAGCTTCGACAGCGTGAGCGGAGCGGTCTTTGCGAAAAATCCGTTCAGCGTAAACTTCGGCACGCGTGTCGCAGCTTTTGCGGCAAGTGAAACACCGTCGAGCGTCTCCACCAGCCGCCGCGAATTCATCGGCCGGCACGGAACGATCCAGCAGCCGCGCACGGTCTTGGCCGGCTCGCGGCTATCCAATGCCGTCGACCTCGATGGTGATCCGGCGGCTGCCATGGCATTCGATCTGACGATCGAGCCCGGCGAAGTGCGCGACATCTGCTTCTATATGGGTGACGCCGCCTCGCAGGAAGAAGCCGCCGCTCTCATCGCCGAGATACGCTCCGTCGGCTTTGGCGACGTTCTTGAGAAGACGCGTGGGTTCTGGAAGACCTTCACCGGCAAGACACGTGTCTCGACGCCGGACCAACGGCTCGACTTCATGGTCAACAATTGGCTGCCTTATCAGACCTATAGCTGCCGCATCATGGCTCGCACCGCCTTCTACCAGTCGAGCGGCGCGTGGAACCTGCGCGACCAGCTGCAGGATTCGCTGGCCTTTCTGCTGCATTCGCCTGAAATCGCACGCAAGCAGATCCTCAATACCGGCCGCCGTCAGTTCCCGGAAGGCGACTTCCAGCACTGGTGGTTGGCAGACAGCGGCGCGGGCGTTCGTACGAACATCTCCGACGATCCGGTCTGGCTCGCCTATGCCGTCGACCAGTATTGCACGGTGACCGGCGATAGTTCGATCATGGACGAGATGCTGCCCTTCGTCGAAGGTGCACAGCTCAGCCCCGGCCAGTACGACGCCTTCCTGCAGCCGCGTGTTTCCGACGAGACCGCTTCGCTCTACGAGCACGCCGCCCTTGGCCTCGATCTCGCAATTAAGCGCACGGGCGTCAACGGCCTGCCGTTGATGATGAGCGGCGACTGGTGCGACAAGATGGATCGTGTCGGCATCGCCGGTCGCGGCGAGAGCGTGTGGCTTGCATGGTTCCTTGCGGGCGCCTTGCGCCGCTTCATCGCCTATGCCGAAAAGCGCGGCGACAAGCAACGCGTCAGCCGCTGGTCGGATCATCTGGCAAAGCTCAAGGCCGCGATCGAAACGGCCGGTTGGGATGGCGAATATTATCGCCGTGGCTATTACGACAACGGCGCGCCTCTCGGCTCCAGCCAATCGGCGGAAGACAAGATCGACTCAATTGCGCAGTCCTGGAGCGTGCTCTCGGGTGAGGGTGACGCCGACCGTAGCGTTATGGCCATGAACGCGGTCCTCGACAAACTGGTTGACAACGAGGGCAAGCTCATCCGCCTGCTGACGCCGCCCTTCGTGAAGCCGGTCAATGATCCCGGCGTGATCAAGGCCTACCCGCCAGGCGTGCGCGAAAACGGTGGCCAGTATACGCATGCCGCCATGTGGACGGCCCTTGCGTTAGCCCGGATGGGTCGAGGCGAAGACGCCTGGCGCGCTGTCGAAATGCTGAACCCCATCAACCACGCGCTCGATAAATCCTCTGCGGAGACCTATCGCGTCGAGCCTTATGTGATCGCCGGCGACGTTTATGGCGAAGGCGACCTTAGGGGCCGTGGTGGCTGGAGCTGGTATACCGGCTCGGCCGGATGGTTCTACCGCACGGCGCTCGAAGGCATCCTCGGCATCCGTACTGAGAACGGACGGTTGCACGTAAAGCCTGTCTTGCCGGCAGGCTGGAACGGCTATTCGGCCACCCTGGAACTTCCAGACGGCAGGTACGAGGTCTCGGTTTCGAAGGCGGATGCGGCCGGAGGATATTCGGTCGCCATCAATGGGACTGTCGTCGACGACCTTCAGGAAGGATATTCGCTCGCGTCCTCGTGAGCGAAGTCCCCTGGCAATTCGAAGTCCGCAATGTGATTTGCGGTTGCTTGCGCTGCCTGGCGGTCAATTGTGGGCACTTCGGTTCCTCGTTCGACGAGGAACCGGTTGTGACATTTGCACCAGCCCAATCCGCGAGCGAAGCGGGGAAAGGGGCAAGCGCGCCAGGACGTTTCGATTGGTTGCCGTTTCGTAGTTGAAGCGACGGCCGGATTGTCGCGCCATATTCGTAAGTCCAGCGCCAGCAAGAAGAACCCCACTTGCCGAAGTGCCCCGACATGAAAATACCAGAGGGCCGCTGCCGGGACCGCACATCGACATCTATCCCTCCTAGAGGTCTGATCTCAACCGCGGCGGTGGGTCGCCGGGCTCATGCGGCCGGCAGCACCCTTATCGGGATGTCGTCGTTCTCGTCGTCGCGTTCGAGGGCCATTTGGTTAGCGAGCTGGCGGAGTTGGTTGAAGTCGGCCGGGCCGTCGAAGGAGATGCCGCCGAGGCGGATGACGACGGAAAGCGGCGCGCCGTCGGCGCTGAAGGTGGCCTCGGAGAGGCGTGTGCGGATGCGGGTGCTGATGTCGCGGGCATCCTCGATGGTGGCGCCAGACAGGAAGATGCCGAGTTCGTTGGTCGCAAGCCGGGCCACCAGATCGTCGCGACGAACCGAGGACTGGATGATAGAGGCAAGCGATTGTATCACAGTGTCGGCCCATTGCGGTCCGTAGCGGCGGCCGATATCGTCAAGCGTATCGACGATGACGGCGATGACGATGCCGCCGGCATCGGTGGTGGTATGCTTGCGCCGGTCGATAAAGTGCTCGACGGCCGCGGCGAATGCGGTGCCGTTCAGCGTGTTCGTAACGCTGTCGTGGCGCGCCACATGGGCGACGTTTTCTTGCATCTCGCGGACGACGCCTTTGTGGAGCTGCAAGGCAAAAAGCAGCGGAAAGGCAATAAATGCGGAAAAAAGCGCTGCACCGACAAATCCGACCAAAAATGGTCGATCCGGCATCCATAAGTTTAATATAAGGAAAAGACCAACAGAACCGCCGATGGCGCACAGGGTACCGAGTGTGGCCCTCTGCAGGGCTTTGAAAATGGTGGCGGAGGGATGTCGCTGAATCATATCGAAGTTACATCCGTTCTTGACGCTATGTTAGCTGAACATGGGCTTGAAAAAAACCGATTTAAGAAAATCTGTAAAATTTGTTGCTTTGCACCGTTGTTCTCACGAATTCGCCGGCTTTCCTTGCTCTGGCCTCAGCCAGACTTTGGCTCCCTGTCATTTGCGCACAGCTCGTTTAGAGCGCTCTTTCTCTGCTCCCCAAAAGGAAAGTCGAGCGTTTGGGACTTCCTTGCAAACCGCGATTTGCATATGAGCTCGAAGCTCACTTCGAAAGCGCGAGGCGTTGCGGGTTCCCCATACACCAGCAAAGCACTCTCCGGACGCATCGTTCGTGAAGACCACAGCTCCACCAAAAGCTGAAGACAGGCCGCCTTCACCAACGACACCTCCGGCCCCATAAACCGCGACAACGCGATCCAGCGGCGCAACGCTGACGACCGTATCGCCCGACGGAGCGAAACCTGCGCTTCTAAAAAGATAAACCGGGCAAGGCAAAGTTGTCATCGATCGAGCATATCTCGATCAGCAAGGGCGGCAAGCTCCTGATCGAACTTTGTCGACAGGACCTAGATTCTAAATGCATCGGCGATGCCCCCGCCTTCGCCGCTTCAGAGTGCCCTAAATATAGGGCCCGAAGGTGATCGCACCCCGTGATCAGAGGTTAGTTTCGACCATTCGATGTCTTAGCCAGCATCTCGCTCAGCGTTGCGGCGGACAGCATGGCTTCGGCCAAAAGCTTCTTGAGCTTCTGGTTCTCTTCCTCCAGTGCTCTCATTCTTTTGGCAGCGAGACCAGCGCTTCCAAACTGTAGGGATTGCCACCGGTAGAAGGTCGGCTCGCTGATGCCGTGCTTGTGGCAAACATCAGCAACCGTCACCCCCGCTTGGTGCTCTTTCAGAATGCCGGTAATCTGGTCGTCGTCGAATTTTCTCTTGCCCATCACCGCTTCAGTCCTCACGAAATGCTCTGTGGAAACTGTCGAGAAGTGGTCTGATGGCATAGAACGCCACGCTGCTTTCGCCCGTTTCGATCAGTGCCTGTGCGGGCATGCCCGGGACCAGTTCGACATCGCTCATTTTCGCCAACCGTTCGTCCGTCACTCGGATCGTCGCGGCAAAGTATGGCTGGCCGCTTTGTGCGTCGGTGAGACGGTCCGCCGATACATACTCGACCCGGCCCTTCAGCAATGGAACGCGCCGCTGATTGTATGGAAGGAGGTGAACCTGCGCCTCAAGTCCCGCATGAACGAGATTGATATCTTCCGGTCTGACGTGGGCGGACACGATGAGGCGATCGCTGCGCGGCACAAGATCGACGAGCGGCTCGCCCGCGCCGATCACGCCGCCGGCCGTATGGATGCGCAGGTTCATGATTGTTCCGTCTTCCGGAGCGCGGATATCGGTCCGTGAAAGCTGGTCGTCGATCGCCCACAAGCGCTCGCGCAATTGCATGATCTGACTTTCCGTGTCGCGCATGCCTTGCGCGATTTCGCTCAGCCGGTCGCTTTCAAGCTTTGCAAGATCGGCCTGTGCCTCGCTGATCACTTGGTAGGCGCGGGAAATTTGCGCCTCCACCTGACCTTGCTGGCCAGCGAGGTCTGCTTTTTCCCGCTGGAGGTTGAGAACAGTATTCTTTCGTTCCAATCCCTTGGCGCTGAGGGCCGTAACCTGATCCAGTTCCTGCTGCGAGATTGCCACTCTGTCGGTCAATGCGGCCCTCTGGGCGCCAAGTCCGATGATTTCCTGGCGCACCTGTGCGATCTTTTCATTGGTGATGCCAGCTTCCGCCTGCATGACCTGGCGACGCGCTTCGAAAATTTTTCGCTGCCCGGTCAGAATCGCGCCGACCGAGGGATCTTTGTCCATTGCCGCCCGGAGATCCTGCGGAAAGGCGATATGGTCGGTGCCCGTCTGCTCGGTAAGCAGGCGGGCACGGCTTCCTTCGGCGTCCCAAAGCTGCCCTTGAATACTGTCGCGCTCCGAGCGGGACTTCGTGTCGTCGAGTTCTATCAAGACTTGTCCGGCCGTGACCGCGTCGCCGTTTTTGACGAGTATGCGCCGCACGATGCCGCCTTCCAGGTGCTGAATGGTCTTGCGGCTGGACTCCGGTTCGATGACGCCCGATGCGACCGCTGCGCTTTTCAGCGGCGCCAGAACCGACCAGATTCCCAATCCGACTATGAAGACGCCGACCAACAGGTTCCCTGTCCAGATAACGCCTCTAAGCCCTGGTATCGGCGAAGGAGGGGCGGGGCCGCGCTTTTTCGACCCGATCACCGGCGAGTAGGCTGCCAGTTGCTTGGGCGTCGCAATCGATCGTTCAGCGAACCGTTGGCTCGCTCTTGACGAATTTGAAAATCTCGCCAACGTTTCGTCCAGTCGAACAAGGGTCATGACCATCTCCCTCCCTACGTTCCTGTTCGAGATGGCGGTTGAAGATGGGTTTCGTAAATCTGCTCGCTATCGCCGAAGGCGGCCATCGTCCCGTTACGCATAATGGCAATCTTGTTGGTGACCGGCAGGATACCCATCCGGTGAGTTATGATGACGACGGTCATCCCCCTGGATTTCATGCGCTCAATCGCTTTGTACAGCATGCGTTCGCCGTCGTAATCAAGGCTCGAGTTCGGATCGTCGAGAACGATGAGGGACGGATTTCCATAGGCCGCCCGTGCCAGTCCTAGCTGTTGGCGCTGAGCTCGAAGAAGCAGGTTTCCACCTTCGCCGATATCGGTCTCGTAGCCCTTTGGCAGCCGGATGATCGCCTCGTGCAATCCAACCAGCTTTGCGGCGTCGATCGCTTTGGCGAGATCTCCTCCGTCCAGCCTGCCTATCACATCCTTGATTGCTCCGCCAAAAAGCTCGATGTCCTGCGGCAGGTATCCGACGTGGTGGGTCCCTCCGCAAAGGCGCAGAGCCGAGATATCGACCCCACCAAGAAGGGCGCACCCGCTCGTTGCCTGAACAACGCCCGCTATGACGCGGCCCAGCGTCGATTTTCCCGATCCAGACGGGCCGATGAGCGCTATGCAATCGCCGGGTGCCAGGCGCAATGTGATACCAGTCAATATCTGCCGGTTGGCGAATGGCTGAATATAGCCGACGTTATCGAGAATGAGGCCACTGGGTTCCGGTTGCGGAACCGTTCGGGCATCGTGTTCCGATGCCATGGTGATCAGCATTCTGTTCAGGCGATTGAAGGCATTCCGCGCAAACGTTAGGGAGCGCCATGCACCGATTGCACCCTCGATCGGTGCGAGGCCGCGTCCGAGCAGTAAGCTCGCAACGAAAATGATGCCGGGACTGCTGTTACTCGCAAGCACCAGCCATGTCGCCGATCCCATCATCAGGATCTGCGCGAGGGTGCGGATCGATTTGGAGAAACCAAGAATTATCTCCGTACGGTGCATCGCGATGTCCTGCGCTCTTCTTGCCAATTCCGCATCGCGATAGACGAGCAGCGCTGCACCATACTGCATGCCCATTGCCCGGATCACCTCGATGTTCTTGAGAGCGTTCGCAAATCGCAGATAGCTCCTCGAAAGGGCAAGATTGGCGCGGGCAAGCGGCTCTTGCGTCGCCAGTTCCGTCAGGAATGCAAATAGCAGAAGCGCCAGTGCGCTCAGAAGACCGATCGCCCCAAGCAGCGGATGAACAAGAAAGAGCAGGAGCAGGAAGACCGGCGCCCAGGGAACGTCAAAGAAAAGGGAGCTCGCCGGTGAATCGAGGAATTGTCGTAAGGTGGCCAAGTCCCTGTAGCACTCCGTGGCGGCTCCGGCATCGACGCGAGCGGCATATTCGAATGATGCGGTGAGCACCATGGGCCGCAACCTGTGATCCAGCCAGCTGCCGATGCGCGAAAGAGCAGCCCTGCGCACGATATCCAGAATGGAGCCGACCACGACGGCGATGGCGATGATGATCGTCAGCATCAGGAGCGTGTCGACGCTTCGGCTGGACAGAACCCTGTCATAGATCTGCAGGAGATAGATGGAAGGCGCTAGAAGAAAGAGATTGTAGCCGCAGCTGTAAAGGAAAACCAACCCGAAGGCTCCGGCACAAGCCCGGAGCGCAACAACGAGCTGTGTCTGTGGGCGCGATGGCTTTACAGAAAGTGTTGCCATTATCCGATCTCGCTCCACTTGATACTGACAAGACGAGGCTGCCGGCGGGTTCCGCAACCTATGGGGGTCGCCAGCCGAAACCGACGACCCTCAGGGCCTGAGGTCATGAGCCAAGATGGCTGAGATCGATATGACCGAAGTCGTTCGTGAAATGATCGAGAGCATTGTTCACGGTCGTCGTTGATGGGTCCGTGTGAACCAATGCTGCCGAGATGTCGCCGCCGCGAGCTGTGTTACCGTTGCCGCCATTGCCGCCGACGCCGGCGAGGATGGTGGCATGCTGATCGGCCAGAAGCTGCGTATATTGCGTCGCCGTCGTATCGGCGCTTAACGCCGCCGTGTCGCCGCCGCTCACGCTTCCTTGGCTGCCGTTGGAGTGAGAATCTCCCCCGGCGCCGCCGGCGCCGCTATTCGTGACCGCCGCCAGGAAGCCGTTTTGGGCCTGGGTAAAGCCACCAGGTCCGCCGCTGCCGGCGGTCCAATCCGCTGTCTGCCCGACATGATCACCGTTGTGCAGATCGGTGGATGCTCCTTCGACCGATTGCACATTGGCGACATACGCAACCGGATTGTAGTCGATGTTGCCATGGCTGATGCCATCGCCGCCGTTGCCGGCGCTCCCGTCGCCGGCAACCGGGTCACTGAAATGAATCGTGTCAGATATTTGTGGAATAGGCATTGATGTCCCTCCTTCAACTTCGTTTCGTCCGAGTTCCTTACTACGGCGTGGGTATCCAGCATCTCATCGCCAGCCAATACAACCGCAGGTTAATATTATCCGCGATTTAATTCGTGAGCTATCTAGATATTCGGCGATGTTCTTTCGGACGTATCGTTGGAGATGGAGCGGCGTTGTTTCGGCTTGATGCTTCCTGATTTGGCGCCGGATGGCATGGCCAACGACTATGTCCGCGATCTCGTCGAGGCGGTGCTGCTTTCGTCGCAACGGTCGCTCAGGCGTACCGGCCAAATTCCGGGATTCTGATCATGCTGCGCATGGCAGAGGAGATTCTGTTCAAGGCTGAAGGCGGGTGTATTCCCTGGCCGGAAAAGCGGGCGCACATAATGCCGGACCTCCAATCCAAAGGCGGATTTGGTGCCTTCAAACTCGTACAAGGGGGTTCTGCATCCATGACAGCCAAATGGCTATAGTAACTAGCCGACGGGATGTAGACGAATTGCAGGCTCTGCTTTTCTCATGTTCAGATGCACAATACCTCAAAAATTCAAGCTGCATGCGCTGCCGCACACTCGTTGGGGTGTGCGTTTGACCGCGAAATGGAGATGGTAATGACGGAAATTCGGCCCTTATCGGAAGACTTGCCCAAAACAGGCACCGATCAGAACCTCACCTCCAATTCGGCTGTGGGGCATCTGGCGCTAGTGCCGACCTGGCTTCCATTGGATGTCACGTCGGGTCCGAACTATAATTCAGCCGGCAGTGGCGGTGACGGGATAAGCGACGGCGTGATCGACAGCAACGCACTGGCGATCTTCGTGCCCTCCAATGCGGCTATTGCAGGACCTCATTCGAGCGCAGACGCTTTTCAAGGTAACGATGCGCTGATCAATCAGCATCCCACCGAAATGGCTGGGATTGGCGGGAATGGCGGGAGCGGCAATGTTGCCATCGGCGGCGGCGGTGGCGTCAATCATGCCGGCACCGGCGGCAACGGTCTATTTTTCGGCGGGCTCGTAAGCTCCGATGTTGCGGTGTTTGCCCCCGTGAACACGGCTGTGGCGGTTGGCCCTGGCGCTGAGGCTCACGCCGATCAATCGAACAACGCTATGTTCCTGCAGGGGGCGACCCAGATGGGTGGCATCGGCGGCTCTGGCGGAGATCATAATGTCGCGATCCACGATTCGACGATGAGCCCGGGAACCGCAGTTACATTTACTGGTAACAATTATGCGGGGCATGGCGGCAGCGGAGTTTTCGTCGGCAGCATGGTCGACGTGAATGTAGCCATCTTTTCCCCGATCAACATCGCGGTGGGTGCCGCAGGCGGTTCGGCGGAGGCACATCAGACAAACAACGCAATTTTCGATCAGGGCAGCATGCAGATTGCGGGTGTCGGCGGCAACGGCGGCGGCTTCAACATGTCGTCGGATACGATCTTTACCGGCAGCCACGCGGCGGGCGGCGGCGGGATCGGATCGTCAACCGGCAGCATGGTAGACGTCAATCTCGCCTATTTCCATCCTATCAATATTGCCGTTCCCGCCGGCGGGACGGCAGACGCTCAACAGATCGATCACGTGCTCTACGATCAGCATGCGCTTCAGTTGGCCGGCATCGGTGGCCATGGCGGAGGCGGTAACCTCACGGACGCCCATTCGGCTCTCGTAGACGACATTCTCGGCTTCATCCATACCTAGCGGATAGTCTCCTCACTCACATTACCGCGACGGCGCGAAACCGTTCCTCCGGCCATTTCAAGCGGTATGGTAGATCACTTCCTCCGCCGGCTTTCGTCTCCTGGCCCAACATCACGCGGAACGATCGCTTCACGTGGAAAATCGAACATTCGACCACGACCTTCTACGCATTGCCGTCGATACGACCGGCAGATGCCATTACGTTTGCCCGGTATCTGCCTGTGCAGTGCTGTAACTGCCTTAAGTTGAGATATGGTATCAAACGCAGGTTGATCAGCATCTGATTACATCCAACTACTCTTTATTGAATGGATATGCCGAAGATTGATTGTCTTTTCAGTGCTTTTGAAAGCTATGTTGAGTTGCTTGCCACACACGAATTCCGCGAAAAGATGTGTCATCTGCAGCGAATAGTCGATTCCGCATGTCTTCACAATCAAGCTTTTTCAACGTGCTCCGCATGCATGGGTTGTCTATCGCTCTGAGCTCATTGGCTATAAGAACTATCATGAAAGATAAGACTATTGATATCGAGAGTACCCCTTTTTTGTGTCATGACATGAAATGAGAACAGGAATAATACGTATTGCCGTTGGGCTGCCAATATTCCGGGGGAGCACGCAGATGTCCAACAGTGCTAAAACCAAGCGTCAAATGCGGCGCAATTTACCAACTATTGTCGTAATTCAGCATTCCACACTGGCGCGGACAACTGTGGTCAAGCTTCTTGAGCGTGAACTCGCCGGGTGGAGTTTTATCGACATGATCTCGACCGAGAGTCTCGATAGAGCTCTCGGAGCCGAGGTGCGTTTGATAGCGCTAGATCTAGCCGGCAGAGATGTTGAGAGCACAAGCCTGCGCGACGATCTCACGGTAATTGCCGCACAATTTCCCGATGTTCCTATCACGTTGCTCTTGGGAACGGATGATGTCGACATAGTTCGTCAGGCACTCCAGATGGGTATCCGTGGCTTTTTCTCGACTTCACTTCCCATTGACATCGCCCTTGCCGGTCTTCGTCTTGTTCTGGCTGGAGGAACATTCTGCCCACAGCTGTTGGGAGCTGTTACAAACGGCTCAAACGAGCATATTCCGTTCAGAATTGAGGCCGAAAAAAGCCTGGATGATAGGGCTCAGTATTTGCAGATTGCCGATTTCACCCCCCGGGAGGCGGACGTCCTCGCAGAGTTGCAATGCGGCTGCTCAAACAAGGTAATTGCAGGAAAACTCAATTTGTCGGGGCATACGGTGAAGATGCATCTGCAGCACATAATGCGTAAGTTGCAGGCGCAGAACCGCACGGAGGTGGTTGCCCGCCTGGTTCGAAGAGCCTCCGGCGGGCAGGACGCGTCGCCATGACCGTGAAAGGCGCGCGGTGCGCTGGCTCGCAAGCTGGCGGTGGCGTTGCACGCATGCTTAGGGACGGAACTAACTTCATTCCTCGCAGGGCAGCGCCAGCCGTGGCCGGTGGGGAGGAGGGTGGAAAAGAAAGCAACAAGCTTTCGGGCGGCGTACCATCAGTCCCCCGGACCCACGCGTGATCAGGTTTATTCTCAAGGACGAATATCCGACTGAAGCTCCTCTAGTGCTTTCAACGATCCAACAAAAATCGGTCGAGTTTGCCGTTCGAACTCCCGGAAAACAACTCTTTGAACAAGGCGGAAGCAACCCGCGGAGCCAATCCCGCCCTTTCATCGATTAACACCACCGAGAGTCTTTTGATTTCAAGGGTGATTGTGCGCGCCTCGTCACTGCGACGATACTTCCATGAATCCAGTAGATAGAATCCGTTCTGTACTGCCCATGCCGCAATAATCTGCGCCGTCATGACGTATCCTTGTGCGGAAATGGCGCGGCCGCTGCGCGCGTTCAAATCATTCCGCTAACGGATTAATATCTCCTGGGAATGAAAGAGATCCAGCGCGAAAATGACCGAGCGTCAGATTGTCTGAAGACTGTTGCAGGTTAGACTCATGTCGCCCATCAAATCGGTCGAAATATTCATAGGCAGGCGGTGTCGATTAAATCCATTTCACAATCCAATCACAAGATTTTTATAAATTAGATCCGACTAATTCCGACTTCGCTATTTTCTTCCTGTTTCCTGTTCCTATCTCGCACTTGCGAAATGATCGCGCATTCCAACCCGCCGGGCATGGGTACGCCCCCTGCCTGCCGTCCGGCCCATCACAAGGACTCGACAATGGGTGATTTGCTTAAAGGGATCTCCAGCTTTCGCGGAGCCGTCTTTCCCGACCATCGGGCACTTTATCGCCGGCTGGCGGAGGAGGGACAGCAACCACAAGCGCTTATGATTTCCTGCGCCGACAGCCGGGTGATGCCCGAAACGATCACGCAATCCGGCCCTGGCGAACTTTTTGTTTGCCGCAATGCCGGAAATATCGTTCCCCCGTTTTCGACGGCAAATGGTGGCGTATCATCGGCGATAGAATATGCGGTCGTCGCGCTCGGCGTTCGCGATATCATCGTCTGCGGGCACTCCGATTGCGGCGCAATGAAAGGGCTCTGCCATCCCGATCTCCTGAAGCCGATGCCGAATGTCGCCGCGTGGCTGAAACATAGCCATGCGGCCCATTCGATTGTTTGCGAAGCCTATCCTGCCGATCTGCCGGAGCGCCAAAGGGTTCGCGCCATTGCCATGGAAAACGTCGTTGTCCAGCTTGACCATCTGCGCACGCATCCTTCGGTCGCGGCCAAATTGGCGACCAACGACATTACCCTGCATGGCTGGTTTTTCGATATCGAGACGGGCGAGGTGCTGGTCTATGACGGTTCGGCCGCTCGCTTCACGGATATCATGGAGGACAGGCCTTTGCCCGTCGCCGTCACCGGCCGTGGTCGTCCGCATGTGATGCCGCAAGCTGCGGAGTAGGCCGATGATATCAAGCTCTGTTCTGTCGCGAGACTTCGCATCGTCGCTCGTCGTGTTTCTCGTCGCCATACCGCTCTGCCTCGGCATCGCCGTGGCTTCAGGCGTTCCGGTGGCCATGGGCCTCATCTCAGGCGTTGTCGGCGGCATCGTCGTCGGCCTTCTAGCCGGATCTCCGCTTCAGGTATCAGGACCGGCGGCTGGTCTCGCCGTGATCGTCTTCGGCTTTGTCGAGCAATATGGCGCTGCCATGCTCGGGCCGGTTCTCATCGTGGCGGGATTGCTGCAGGTCCTTGCCGGATTCCTGAAGATCGGATCGTGGTTTCGCGCCATTTCGCCTGCGGTGGTCCACGGCATGCTCGCCGGGATCGGCATCCTCATCATTCTTGGCCAGGTCCATGTGCTGATGGGGGCAAGACCTGCTGCCGGCGGTATCGAAAACGTCACTGCCATGGAGCAGACCCTTGGCCGCGTGTGGGGCGCGGGACTGACCCAGGAAGCGGTTGCTCTCCTCGTAGGCTTGATTTCCTTGCTGGCCATGGTCGCCTGGGAGAAGTTCAGGCCGAAGCCATTGATGCTGGTACCCGGTGCTCTGGTGGGGGTCGCGGCCGGCACGATATTGACGGCCGGGATGCAGCTGCCGATCGCCAGGGTGGAGGTGCCGTCCTCTCTCATCGACAGTATTTCGCTGCCGACGCTCGATGGTTTTGCCAGGATGGTCGAGCCCGGTATCATCGTGACGACGCTGGTTATCGCGGTGATCGCCAGTGCGGAAACGCTGCTGTCGTCCGCCGCCGTCGATCGCATGCATGATGGCGTGCGAACCCGCTTCAACAAGGAGCTGTTTGCGCAAGGCATCGGCAACGGGCTCTGCGGTCTGCTGGGTGCGCTGCCGATCACCGGCGTCATCGTCAGATCGTCCGCCAATATTCAGGCAGGTGCGAGAACCCGGGCTTCGGCCGTGCTGCACGGCGTTTGGATTCTTGGCCTAGTGGCATTTCTGCCGGAGCTGCTCGCGATGGTGCCGCTGACGGCACTTGCAGCGGTGCTGCTGGTGACGGGATGGCGGTTGATCAGTCTCCATCATGTTCGTCACCTCTTCGATCATCACGGCTGGGTTCCCGTCGGGATCTGGACCGCGACGGTGGCAATGGTGGTGCTTCAGGACCTGCTCGTCGGCGTGGCGCTCGGCCTTGCGCTATCCATATTGGAAATTCTCCCCTATCTGCGTCGCAAGCTCGCTATCGACAGATTGGAGGATGATGAAACCATCCACCTCGACCTCGTCGGTGTGGCGACATGCAAGGATGTTCCAGCCCTGCTAAACACGCTGGAAACGCTTCCCGAGGGTCGCAAGATCAGGATTGTCGGCGCCCGCCTGCATTATCTTGACCATACGAGCGCCGAAACCCTGCGTGAATGGCTGAAACGACAGAAGAAATCGGGACGCCTTGTTGAAATTGAGCTCCCGCCGCTCGGACGCCATCGCAGATTGAAGCCGATCTTTGAAAGGCTGTCAGAGGAAGTTGCCTGATCGGCGGTAAGACGTCAGGGATCTTACGACAATGCTCTTGCCCCGCTTGATGGGGCAAGGCGAACAGCAAAAAGCAAAGCGCGAAATATTAGTTGATTTTCATTGCTGCGGTTATTTCCAAGGGCGATCAGTTCGTGAGACGTGGCAGCACCTTGCACGAACCGGCGACAAGCCAACCTGGCATCCTCATGCCTCATTGGTTCGCTTTCCTTCCAAAGCTATACCGGATCGATTAACCGCGAACTGTCTAAAATTCTTGGAGCCAATCGCGATGAATCATGTGGTGCCTCCTTAGACCGCTCTCCCCAAGCCGAGCGGCGTTAGCCGCGGAAGCGTGTCGGCGCTTTTGTCTTCATGCAACAGTTCGAGGCAATGACGTTTCAGCCGCGAAAATTCGAGCGATGCAATGATATCTGTCGAACGCGGCCGCGGGGAGGGGACGATGAGCTCTTCATGAATGCGGCCAGGTTGTGCCTTCATGACGATGATCCGGTCAGCGAGCAGCAGAGCTTCGTCGATATCATGTGTCACGAACAGTATGGTCTTGCGGAATTGCTCCCATATGGTGAGCAGCAATTCCTGCATCTTCAGCCTCGTCAGGGCATCGAGCGCTCCGAAGGGCTCGTCCATGAGCAGCAGTCGCGGTTGATTGATCAGGACGCGGGCAATTTCCACCCGTTGCTGCATGCCGCCCGAAAGCTGTGTCGGATACCGATCGGCAAAACCGTTCAAGCCGACGAGGTCGAGCATCCTTTGCGCCTCGCGATGCCGCTCTTGTCTTCCGACGCCGCGCATCTTGAGCCCAAACGCAACATTGTCGCGCGCGCTCTTCCAGGGAAACAGGGTGTGGTGCTGGAAAACGATCCCCCGTTCGGGATGCGGGCCCCTGACCGAGCTTCCGTCGACATGTAATCGACCGCCGGCGATCTCGATATGGCCGGCGAGTGCGCCGAGAAGTGTCGATTTTCCGCAGCCGGATGGGCCGAGAAGGCAGACGAATTCGCCGGGAGCGACGGAGAAACTGACGTCGGAAACGGCTTCAAAGGCGGCTTTGCCTTTGCCCAGACGGATGGAAACCCGTTCCGCCAGAATTCTCCCCGTCTCGGATCGCGGCAGACGTTGGTGGGTGTTCATCTGGCCTTTTCCTTCTTCTGCCACGGGATCAATGCATTGCCGGCGGCTCGCAGCAAGGTACTGCTGCCCATGCCAAGCACGCCGATCACAATCATTCCGACGATAATCTCCGGATAATTTTGCAAGGAATATGCTTCCCAGGTGTAATAGCCGATGCCGAATTGCCCGGAGATCATTTCGGCCGTCACCAGACAGAACCATGAGGTGCCCATGCCGATGGCGAGGCCCGTGACGATGCTTGGCGCGGCGCCGGGAAGGACGACTTCGAAAAGCATCGCGCGGCGGGTACTGCCGAGACTGCGCGCGGCTGCGATCAGACGCGGATCAACACCCTCGACGCCGTGAACAGTATTGAGCAGGATGGGAAACAAGGCACCGGTGAATGTAATGAAGATCATCGACAGCTCGGACGACGGGAACATCAGCACTGCTAGGGGTATCCAGGCAACCGCCGGGATCGGCCGCAGCAATTCGAGAGGTGCGAGCAGGAAATCTGAAGCGTTACGCGACCAGCCAATGATCAAGCCGAAGGCAATGCCGACGACGCTGGCAATTGCATATCCGGCAAATACTCTTTCGAGGCTGCTGGAAACATGCGAGAGGAGCTTTGGCGATCGGACAAAGGCCAGGCCGGCCATAAGCACCTCCACGGGCGAAGGCACGTTCCGGAAGGTGACGAGGCCGAGGTCGAGCCGCAGAGTGGACGCCACCTGCCATAGGACAAGGCAGATAGCGATCGATCCTGTACGGCGCAGCCAAGATACATAATCGGGGCGCATCCACGTCGTCATTCCCGGCCTCAGTTGCTTGCCACGACAGAGGATTTGGCGACGGCAAAATCGAGCACTGCGCCGCCATGAGCCTTGGCCCAGCCTTCAGCATTTTCCTTGAGCAGAAAGGCGCTGATCTCCCCCTTTTCGTTGCGAACGAACCAGGCTTGGTTGCCGAGCAGTTTGATGCCGCTCTCCCGATCCTGAGCATAGAAAACGCGGATGCTCCTACCTTCGCTTTCGAGCGTCCTCAAAGCCTTGAACGCATTTTCCGCCGTGGCGTAGTGGCGAACGAGCGGCTCGTCCTTGACCCAGATCTCGGCGACGCGCTTTGGGTCCTTGATCGGTTCGCCCGTTGCCGCGTCCTTCACGTCGAGCGGAAGCTGGTCATAGTTCTTCAGGCTCGCTTCATAGTCGAGACCCGATGCTTTGAAGGCGGCCTTGATAAAGCGATCGTCGATGAAACTGTCGACATCGAGGCCGGTGTCGGCCTTTTTCAGGTACTTCAGCGTTTCGATCGCCGTGCCGACGGCCTGCCGGTATTCGGGCTTCCAGGTCAGATCGCGGGTCTGCAGACCAAGCGGGCCGTGAAACAGATAATCTACCTCCGCTTCGACGCCGGTCACCTTCGCGATCAATTCACTGTATTTCTCCGGCTCCTTGGCAATCAATTGATCGGCTTCCAGCGCAGCGCGCAGATAGGCCGTGACGACCTCTGGATATTTTTCGGCGTAGTCCGCATCGACGAGCACGCCATGGAAGGTCGGTCCGTTCGCCTGCGAGCCGTCATAGATCTTCCGCGCGAAGCCGCGCCAGGGATAAAGCTCGGCAAAGGGCACGAAATCGGCATGCGCTTCGATCTGGTTGGACTTCAGAGCGGCGCCGGCGACTTCGGGGGCTTGAGCTACAATGTTGACATCGGTTTCCGGATCCCAGCCTTGAGCCTTGATGGCGCGCAGCAATAGGCCGTGCGATGTGGAGGCGAAGGGGACCGAAATCGTCTTGCCCTTAAGTTCCGAGATGGACTGGATCGGGGAGTCTGTGGGCACGACGATGCCGTTTCCGCTTCCTTTGACGCTACCCGCAAGGACCGAGACGAATAGGCTTTTGCGTCCCGCCTTCAAATGCGCGAGACCATTGAAGGAACCGGGGAAGTCCGCCATCACGCCGAAATCGAGTTTGCCGGCAATCTGCTCGTTGGTGATCGGTGCACCACTGGTGAAGTTCTTCCATTGGATGTCGTAGCTCGCGTCCTTGTATTTGCCGTCATGCGGCAGGTATTTTTCGAGAAGGTGCAGTTCCCGGATCAAAAGACCACCGGTCGCCGTATTGATCGTGGTGTCCTGCGTGCCGATCGCGACGCGAATGGTTTCGGCATGAGCCGCGCCGGTAAAACTGATCGCAGTCAAAACTGCAGCTGCCAATGTTGAGCGAATATGCATTGTGCCACCCCCTGTGATCCCGTCGTCCCGCGACAGCAACTTTCCGAATTCTTGCGGAGACGCCTAGCAACCGTTCATCAGCCGGCGTCGTGCAGATTTATGTGGTGTGGGGCGAGACGGCGGAAGCAATTAATTTGCATCATGGGGCTGGCAGCGCGGCGCCATATCTCGCGGATCTGAGAGCACAGCCATCAAGTCGAATAATTAGAGATCTCAGTGGTTTAATGTCGGGTTGGCAGAGTGAGTTTGTAGCGACATCGCGATAAACGACCACATTCACAGCCGAATTTGCAATTATATTTCTTTATAATCCATAGATTTTATATCTATTGACCCTCTCTTGAATACCAGAGGGCTATCGACGATGAGCTTGGATGTTGAAATCGCACAGCCGGAGCCGCTAAAGCCGGGGCGTAAGCGCGTACTGCGCGATACTGACCCTGAGTTGCCTCGGCAGGCTATCCTGCCCGGCGCGCAGTCGTTGTTTCTCAGTGAGACCGTCGACGGGCTCGACGAGGGTGCGCATTTTCTCGATCCGCTCAAGCTCGATGAGTGGGCGATATTACGAAGCCATGGACGGCGACTCAGCTTCTCAGCTGGCGAAACGATCTTTACTCAGGGGGACAAGCACGGCGGTATCTTCATCATCGAGCGCGGCTCCGTGCGCGTCTTTTATTCCGCGCCGTCGGGTCGTGAGATCACGCTTGCCTACTGGACACCGGGCAACTTCATCGGCGGTCCCGAGATGACTGGCGGCGGCACGCATATCTGGTCGGGCGAGGCCATGGATGATTGCGAAATTTTGTTCCTGCCTGCTCATGTCCTGGGAAAGCTGATCGTCGAACTGCCCAATTTTGCGCTCTGTCTTATCCAGGGCCTGGCGTCGAAAGGTAAAAGCTATTCCGCCATGGCACAGATGCTCGGGACCCGCTCAGTTATCGAGCGATTGGCCCAGTTTCTGATGAACCTTGGAAAGCTGCATGGCGTGCGGGATGGTCATGCCGTTATCATCAACGCCAAGGTGACCCACGACCAAATTGCCGCGATGGTCGGTTCTACCAGGCAATGGGTGACGATGATGATGAAGCGTTTTCAGAAGGAAGGATTGCTGACGGTCACGCCGCGACATATCCGCATCGAACGGCCGCATCTGCTGATGGCAATGGTTTCGAAAGGCGGCGTCTAAGACACCCCCTTTTCCTGATGTTGCTTAACCCAGGCGAGTAAGCGCCCAGCGCACTGTTTTGCGCACATCCGGATCCGGATCGTCAATGTTCATGGCCAGTGCTTCCTCGGCACTATGGTCGCCGATCTCGCCGAGTGCGGCCGCCGCTTCCTTGCGTAAGGTCGGTATGTCGCTTTCAAGCAGAAGGATAATCCGGTGCAGGGCGGTATTTGCTTTCAGCTTGCCGAGCGCGCCGAGCGATTTTTGCTGCACCTGCCAATAGTCGTCGGAAAGGGTCTGGCACAGCGCCTCGACCGCCGAATTATGGCCGATGCGGCCAAGCGATTCCGCCGCCGCCGCCCGGACTTGCCAGTTCGCATCGCCAAGGGCGGTCGCGACGGCCTCTGCTGCAGCCGATTGAGTCGTGAACGTCAGGGCACTGACCGCAGCGGCGCGCACCTCGATGTTCTCGTCGCGCGTCGCGGCGATGAGGGATGGTATCGTCGAGTCGAGCTTGAGGTAGGCGATCGTGCCAAGAGCCTGCACGCGCACCGATGCGTCCCCGTCGCGTAGCGCAACGAGGGCAGGGCCGAGCGCATGCTGCAGCCGTAGTCCTTTCAATCCGCGAAACGCCGCCGCTCGCACGAAGGCGCTTGCGTGATCCAGAAGAGGCAGCAGGCTGTCGCCCGCCTCGTGATTTTTCAACTCCGCCAGGCCATCCGCTGCGGCCTGAGCGACCGAATGATCGTCGTCGACGACCAATCGCGCCAGGCCTGCGGCAGCATCAACGCCATCGAATTCGGCGAGAGCGATCGCTGCCTGGAGGCGGACATCTTCGCTGACGTCGCCAGCTGCGGTAATCAAGTGCGGCAGGGCTTCGAGGCTGGCGGTTTCCGCAAGCTCGATCACAGCAAGGCGGCGGATGGCGGCATCCTGATCGAGCAGGCGTTCCGCGATGACCTCGATATCGCCGAAGTCTTCGAAAGGTTCAAAGGCGCTCATGTCAACGCAGCAGGTAGGGAATGTTGACGGTGACGGCCCCAGTCGGACAGTCGGTTTCGCACGGCATGCAGTACCAGCATTCGTCGAATTTCATGTAAGCTTTGCCGGTGAGATCGCTGATGCGCAGGACGTCGAGCGGGCAGACGTCGACGCAGACCGTACAACCTTTGTCGGCGATGCATTTGGCGTCATCGACAGTCACGGGCACTGTACTTGGGGAAAGGGCGAGAGGCATGGATCTTCCTGTCAGGCTTGCTTTTGAACACGCAGACGCTCGTAGGCCGTCCGTTCCTCGGTCTCGATCGGGACGACGTAGGGCTGGACCTGCCGCTTCTCCGAGACCATGCGGTCGTCGATCTTCTTAAGGAGCGTGTGACAGAACCAGTTGTCGTCGTCCTTTTCCGGATAGTCGACGCGGTTGTGATACAGACCCCAGCGGCTTTCGGTTCGGAAAAGCGAGGCGTGGGCTGCCATCTCCGCGCAATCAAGAATGGACGATACTTCGAGCGCCCTCATCAGTTCATGGGCATCGCGAGCCACCAGCCCGGTCTCGAGGTCGTCGCGGACTTCGCTGAGCCGCGCCTGGCCGATCCGCATCTTGGCAGTCACCTTCGGCGGCTGCAGATAATCGTTGACCAGGCGGCGCGTCTTGTATTCGAGCTGGTTCGGCGGAATCCCGTCCTCGCGCCGCGTGGGTGCCAGCACTCGTTCGCGCTCGCGCACCACCAACTCACGATCATAGTCGGGAAGCTCTGTTGCCGAGGCGACATCGGCCGCGTGCTCTCCGGCAACGGCACCATTGGTAAAGGCGCCGAGCATGTAGTTATGCGGGACGTTTGCCATGTCGCCTGCAGCATAAAGGCCTTCGACGGTCGTCCGTGCAAATTCGTCGACGAACACGCCCGAGGCGCTATGACCCGAACAGAAGCCGATTTCGGAAATGTGCATCTCGATCATCTTGTCGCGGTAGTCGGTGCCACGCCCCTCGTGGAAGCGCCCGCGCGATGGGCGCTCGACCTTATGCAGGATCTGCTCGATCTCGCCGACCGTATCATGGTGCAGATGATTTAGCTTCAGGAACACTGGTCCTTTGCCGGACTGCAGTTCGTTATAGAATTCCTGCATCATCTGACCCGACCAGTAGTCGCTTTCAATGAAACGGTTGCCATCGCTGTTGGCGGTATAAGCGCCGAAGGGACCCGCAACATAGGCGCAAGCGGGGCCGTTATAGTCCTTGATCAGCGGGTTGATCTGATAGCATTCGAGGTTTGCAAGCGCAGCACCCGCATGATAGGCCATGGCATAGCCATCGCCCGAATTGGTCGGGTTTTCATAAGTGCCGAAGAGATAGCCGGAATGCGGTAAGCCGAGCCTGCCTGCCGCCCCCATGCAGAGGATCACCGTCTTCGCGCGGAGAACAAGAAATTCTGCCGAGCGCGTGTTGACCGCGATCGCGCCGGCAATCCTGCCGTCCTTGGCCGTGAGAAGTCGCGTCGCCATGTAGCGGTTGGAGATCAGGATGCGTTCGCGGCGAAGCTGCCGATAGAGCGCCTTCTTGACGGTATCTCCGTTCGGCATCGGCAGAACATAAGTGCCGAGGTGATGCACTTTCTTGAGGTCGAAATCGCCATTGGCATTCTTCTGGAAGCGGATGCCGAAGCGATCCAGCTCCTCGATGATCTCGTAGCAGCGCGACGCATATTTATAGACCGGCGCCTGATCGACGATGCCGTCATTCGCGATGGTGATTTCCTTGGTATACTGCTCGGGCGTCGCATAACCCGGAACGACGGCATTGTTCAGGCCGTCCATGCCCATGGAGATCGCGCCCGAGCGCTTGACGTTGGCCTTTTCGAGCAGGATGACGTTCAGCTTGGGATTTCGTTGCTTTGCCTTGAGCGCCGCCATGGGGCCTGCCGTGCCGCCGCCGATCACCAGCACGTCGCATTCGACCTCGGCCAGGCCTTCTACAAAATTATCCATGCATCATTCCTAAAGCCAATGAATCAGCGATTTCGCGCAGGTATTGCCAGGGGTAGATTCCTCGATCGTGCCCATCCGAGAAAACCAGCCGGACGGCATAGGAGCCGATCGGCTCGATGCCGGCTACTGTCACGTTCTCGAAGGCTCCCTCGCGCCCATCGAGCGAAGCTCGAACCGCCTGGGCCGAGCGGCTGTGCCGCCTCAGCACGGAAGCGGGAATGAGAGATGTGTCGCCACCTTCCCAGGTAATGGTGAGGGTGCGGCGTTCCGGTTCGAGCTTCAGTTCCAATGGTGTCATGATCTTCCCTGTCAATTGCAACCCACTCTAAGAGAGCGCGGGACAGAGACACGCAATAAATTGCCTCGTAGCAATTTGCAGAAAGTGGCACCGCACTCTTAGCGAAGGCGGTGCTCCGGCATGAAAATTAAGCGAGAAGACGACCTGGTCTCCCCGCTTGAACCATTTCCGCAGATTTAAGAAAGGCTTACACTTTGTTTTTGCGGACAACGTCTGCGACTGTCACCTTCTTGGGAATGAGCTTGAGCTCGAAAAAGACGTCGGCTATGGCTTGCTGCTGCGCCACGACGGAAGCATCGAGGCTGCTGATGCCATAGGATTGACGCTCGAGCGCCTTGACGAGGATAGGTTCTGGGATGCCGACCGACGGTGATAGTTCCGCGGCCGCGGCCGCAGTATCGGACTTGGTCCATGCGTCGATCTCGGAGATTGCGTCTATCAAGACATCAACCGCTTTGGCGTGATTGTCGACCAGCGCACTGGTGCCGAGATAGAACTGGTAATTGGGGACGATACCCTCTCCATTTCTAAGCTCTCGCGCTTCGACCGCCACTTCTGCGGCAGCTTGGAAGGGATCCCAGATGACCCACGCGTCGACCGCGCCCCTTTCGAAGGCTGCGCGGCCGTCGGCCGGTGCCAGGAAGGATGCCTCCACGTCCTCATAGGTCAAGCCAGCTTCTTCGAGAGCTTTAACGAGCAGGTAATGCACGTTCGATCCCTTGTTGAAGGCGACTTTCTTTCCCTTCAAGTCCGCAACAGACTTTATGGGACTATCTTTCGGGACAAGAATGGCTTCGCCACGCGGGGCGGGCGGTTCATGCGCGATATAGATAAGCGGAGCGTTCGCTGCCTGAGCGAAAATCGGCGGCGTTTCGCCGGTCGAGCCGAAATCAACGGCACCTGCGTTCAGCGCTTCGAGAAGCTGGGGGCCGCCAGGAAACTCTGCCCACTCGACCCTATAGTCGATTGCTTCGAGTTTCTTTTCGAGCGTTCCCTTGCCCTTGAGAAGCACCAGAGTTCCATATTTCTGGAAGCCAATACGGACGACCTTGTCGGCGGCCCTTGCCGTTTGAATATTCGTCAGTGGCGCCGCGATGGCACCCGCCACAACCGCAGTGAAAGCTCGTCTTGTGATTTTCATCATGACCTCCCAAACAAGGCTACATCAAACTAAAGTGTTTTTGAGAACGCAGAACACGGCCGACGTCCAGCGCGCCCTCGACTTGAAATGTTCGCTACGGTGGTTCGTGCAATGAGCCATTCCGGTATCAAACTGAATTCCAACCTCACGATTACGAACGAACGCCTCATCCTCGAAGCTGAGAGATTGTTGACGACCGACTCGGACGCATCCAGGCTGGAGCGCGTCGAGCAAAAGTTACCTTTGCAATGATTTTGTCCCAATTGACCTGCTGCGCGATTGCGATGGGTCGCCAGCCGCATCACAACAATGCGATACAAATTTCGATATTATCCATTCATTTGATAGGTTTTTCATTTCGCAGAAATGGGATCACTTCGAATTATTTTTTCAAACTCCGGCGCTTTCAGCCCGCTCCCGTGACTCAGTGGGCCACCCTCAAATGAAAATTCGGGTTAAAGCGTCGTGAAACTCGACAGCCAGAGGGCTTGGAAGCAATAAACATCACCACGTCCGGCACAGCGTCGTGTCCTAAGGTTGACCAGAACATTGTTATAATTTGCGGTTGACCGGAACTCGAACTGATCGAAGCGGTGCACAAGCTTGCCGAAGAAGAAAGCAAACGTTGAGTTTACTTCAATCGAAGGCCCGTCTTCCCTCTCGCGCATGGTCAAGGCACTTGGCTACAGATCCTTCCGCGGCTTCAGGCAAGTCTATCGGAACCATGTTTTGACGTTATCGCGCTGGTCGCATGGTCTCGGATGATTCGGAGAGATTTCCCGCAATCCCGTCCTGCCATGGCGCAGGCTGCCTATCCTTTTATTCCGGCTGAAAGCATGATGGCGCGCGTAATCTGCTTCTGAAAGACAAGGTAGAGAATGGCGACGGGAAGGCCGGCCAGAACAGCGGCGGCCATGTCCTTGGCAAAACGCACGCCGAAAACATCCTTCACCTGGGTAATCCCGACCGGAATGGTGATTGTGCTGTCAGATGTTGCGACGAGGAACGGCCATAGGAAATTATTCCATGCCGCGATGAAGGTTGTGATGCCGAGCGCAGTGATCACGCCCCAGTTCATCGGCACATAGATCTTCCAGAGCGTTCTCAAGTGCCCGGCGTTGTCAAGCATCGCCGCCTCGCGGAATTCCTTTGGAATCTGGTCGAAGAATTGCTTGAGAATGATGATGACCGATGGCACTACCAGCTGCGGCAACACGATGCCGCCCCAGCTGTTGATGAGACCGAACATGTTCATCAGCACGAAATGGTTGATGATGAGCGCCTCCGCCGGCACCATCACCGAGGCGATCAATGCCCCATAAATCACACGTCGGCCGGGAAACTGGATTTGGCTGAGTGCGTAGGCGCAGCCGACGCTCATCATAAGCACCAGAACTGCAATGATCGCCGAGGTGCCGACCGAGTTCATGTACCATTGCACGATGCTGGAATGCTCGATCACGTAGCGATAGGGCTCGAGCGTCGGTGCTTTCGGGAAGAGCCCGGGCGAGCGGCTTACCACCTCGGTGTCCGATTTGATCGACGTCATGACCGCCCAGTAGAGCGGAAAGAACCAGATGAGAGCGCCGAACGCCGTCAGGGCGGTCAGCGCGTGCCCGCTCCAGCCTCGGGAGGCGACATGGCTCTTTGCCGCGGTCAGGTCAGTTTGTGCGCTTGTCGTGAGAATACTCATTTTTCCCCTCGCGCACGCAGGAACTGATATTGCAGGACGGAGGCGATGAGAATGATGACGAACAGGATGGTCGCGACGGCCGCGCCCTCGCCACCCTTGTTCTGCTTGAAGGCGAGATCGTAGATGACGGTCATGACAACGGCCTGCGCATCCGCCGGCGTATGGGCGAAATAGCCGAGCAGATAGGGCTGGGCGAAGATCTTGAACTGCGCAATCAGCTGCAGCGTCAGAACCAGCGCTGTCACCGGCCAGATCAGCGGCCAGGTTATTCTCGAAAACACGCGCCAGCGGTTGGCATTGTCGAGTGCGGCCGCCTCATAGACGTCGGGCGAGATGCTGCGCAGTGCCGCAAGGAACAGAAGGATGTTGAAGCCGATCGTCCACCAGATGGTGACCACTGCAACCGACGGCATGAAATAGGTTGGCGAACGCAGTACCGGGAGCGCCCGCCCGCCGGTAAACAGACCGATAACATTCTGGATGACACCGTATTGCATGTTTGCAATCCAGGTCCAGATCTGGGTCACTACCGACACCGGCAGGATCGAAGGCAGAAAAAAGCAGGCGAGAACCAGCATCTGTATGCGCCCGCTCAGGCGGTTGATGCCCATGGCAATGAATAGCGCAAGAAACGTGCCGGGGACGACGGTCAGGACGATGAAGTAGAGCGTATTCAAAAGCGCCTTTTGAAATTGGGGTGAGGAGAGTTGGCGCGCATAATTGTCGAGGCCAATCCATTCGCCCGGTCCGATCAGTGGCGCATTGGTCAGGCTCATCGCCACCATCCGCCATGTCGGATAGGCGAAGATCACCAGAAACGCGATGACCGCCGGTGCGACTAGCAGCGCTGCAACGACATTATCCTGTTTCCTGTTGCTGACGGCGGCCATCCATCACCTCTCTCGTTAGCGCAGCCCCGGGGCAGGAAGAGCCCCGGAGCTGTTGAAGAAAGCGTCACTGAGAGTTCATGTGATCGCGAAACTTCGCGAGCGTTTCCTTCACGTCGCCGTCGCCGTTCAGCGGCCCCGACGCCATGTTCTGCCAATCGTCGTCGAATTTCGATGCTGCACCCGTCAGCGGCGTCTTCGGCATGTAGAAAGCGTTGAGCGCCATGGCGGCGTAGTCCGCCTGCGGCTTAAGCGCCTTGTAGGCTGATGACGTGCTGACCGGCAGATAGGCCGGGATATGGCCGGCGGCAGCCCATTCCAGCGAATTCACATTCATCCACCGGATGACTTCGAGAACCGCGGCGCGTTTTTCCGGAGTCATGGTCTTGCCGACATTGTTGGGGATCACGAAGGAATGAGAGTCAGACCAGTTGGCGGGTTTGCCCATCCAGGCCGGAATGTTGACCATGCCGTAATCGAAACCGTTGCCCTTGGCGACTTCGGTTTCCATGGTCGGCAGCTCCCAATTGCCGTTCAGGAAGAAGGCGGATTGTCCGGCGAGAAAAGTGGGGGTGATGGTCTCGGTGTCGATATAAGGCTGGGCCCAGCCTTGCTTCACCCAATCGGCGACTTCATTGTAGGCTTTTTCCATCTTGTCGAAATTGTCGCCCTGCAGGAACTTGCCGTCGGCTGTCAGTTGGCCGCCTTCCTGGCCAAACAGGGTATAGATATCGCGCAGATCACCGTTGGATGAGGAGATGACGACGCCGTTCTTGCCGGCGTCCTTCGCCTTGGCCAGCACCGCGCGCCAGCCTTCCAGCGTGTCGATGCCGGTCGGCTTGCCGTCGTTGCCCAATGCGCCCAGCTCTTTCAGTATAGTCTTGTTATAGTAGAGCACTTCTCCGTGCACGTCGAAGGGGACGGCATAGCGGACGTTATCGACCGTCGAGGCGGCGATTGCGTTCGGCGGATAATCGCTGTCTTTCAGTCCGACGGCATCGAGCTCCTTCGGATCGATCGGCGAGACGGTCTTGGCCGCAACTGCGGCTGCCAGGCGTGACAGATGGTAGGTGGCGATGTCCGGCCCCTGGCCGACGGCGGCGGATGTCTGCAGCTTGGTGTAGTAGGGGATACCCCATTCGAGCGTCGTGCCCGTGATCTGGATCTTGTCCTTATGCTCGTCGTTGAAGCGCTGGATCAGCGCCTTCATGCGCACGCCGTCGCCTCCGGACAGAAAGTCCCACCAGACGACATTTTCGACTGCGAATGCCGGAAAGGCAGTCACGAGGGCTAACGCAGCGATCGATGTTCTCAACAGGTTACGCATTCTCTCTCCTCCAGGCTGTTCTGTTTTCCTCCCGGGGCCACTCTTTGCTGGGTGACCCTTATGCCTTGCGCAGCGGCTAATGAGCCGCGTGATATCCCTTGCAGCTGTCGGGACCGCCTCAATTTCCTCCCGGTCATATGCGGCGGTTCAATCTTTTGGCCACCTATCCGGCGGCCGTCTCGATGATGCAATCAAGCAAGGTTGCCGCCACCGGATCGACACCGGCCGCTTCGCGCATCAGGCCGAAGGTCGTGGCGACGATACGGCCGGCGCCAACCTTCCTCTCGGCAATGGTTGCACATGGCTTGTGAATCCAGCCCACCATCATGCCTGCATGCACCAAGCCGTCGAAATGGATCGGCCGGAAACCGGTGATGACGCGGTTCGGGTTGACGCCGACGAAGGAGAGATCGGTCAACGGGCCGCCCGGCAGGCGCTCGAATCTCCCCGAGCGCTTCACCCAGCTGAAGCCGGTAACCCAATTGCCTTTCCAGATAGTGCCGTTGCGTTCGGTGACGCGCATCTGCGGCATGGATTGTCCGCGATCGCCGCCGGTCGGATAATTCCAGTTCGGCTGGTCGTTGCGTAGATTGCCGAACGGCAGCGGCGTCACATCGGCAAGCGACACATAATGGGCGCCATGCTCCATGGCGTCGATATCGGCCTGGCTGAGGGAAGACGCAACCCGCACATCCGCCTTGCCGGCCTCGACAAGCGTGTAGCCGAGCGCAGTCAGATATTGCGTGATTTCGGGTTCGGCCGAGAATACGGAAAGGACCGGCTTGGAGCGGCTGCCATAGACGCTGACCTCGAGGCTGTTGCGCGCAATCTCCTTGCCGCCGGCGGTGATCGCAAACTGGATGCTGACCTGTCTGCCGGCCATGGCCGGCTCAAAGGACAGAGAAAGTGACGGCAGATGATGCACCGATGTCGCATTCACAGCCGGGATCACCATCTTTCCGGCAATCGTACCATCGATGCTCCAGCTTAGCTCGGCCGTGGGGAGCGCCTTGCCCCCGGTCGAGATTTCGAGCTCGATATTGGCGGTATCGCCTGCCCACACAGCATGGCGCTGCATGCGCGGGATGATGACGACATCGGTGTTAATCTCGTGGAAGCGGCTGTGATAGGCACGCGTATTACGCTGCATGTCCATCAGGCCATTGGCTTCCCAGTGCAAATCGGTCAGCTCGGTGATGACATAGCCCTGGATCGAGGCGTGGCGGCGCATCTCCTCGATTTCGAATTTGAGGGCATTGAACTGATGCCACTGCGTGTCCTCGATGAAGGAGCCGAAGGACGGAAAGACCTTGTCGAACTGATAGGTGCGGAATCGCTGTTCGACGCCATGCGGATAGGTCGCACCGTCGCTATCCCATTCCAGGCCATTGATGAACCAGAACGGCTCCTTGCCGTCCTGCTTGAGTTTTTCCGGATGCGGCAGACCCCAGACGCCGAACTCGGAGACGACGAGCGGTTCGTCGCCGCGCCGTTTTGCATCGCCGTTCGGCGAATAGGACCACTCAGGCCGCGCCGCGAAAGCCGATACCCAGTCAGTCCATTCGCGTGCCATTTCCGGAACCGAGGCGTAGTAGTGATAGTCGTCTATGTCGGAGACGACATGGAAGTTCGGAATGCAGGCGGAATTGTCGACGACCAGCCGTGTCGGGTCCTTCTTCTTCAGCCAGTGATAGGCGCCTTTCAACCAGGCTCGCTGATCGGCGCTTTCGACGAGGCGCGTTCCCCAATCCTCGTTGATGATGGTCCAGATCACGATGGAGGGGTGATTACCGTCGCGGCGCAGGATCCCTTCCATCGTATCGAGCAGGCGCTTCGCCGATTTCTCGGTGAAGGTCTGAATGTTCGGAATCTCCGTCCAGACCAGCAGGCCAAACCGGTCCGCCACATCGTAGTAGCGCGGATCGGGAACCTTGATATGGCAGCGCAGGAGGTTGAGCCCGAGTTCCTTCGCCTTGCGTGCCTGGTCTTCCAGAAACTCCAGCGACGGCGGTGTATAGATGCCCTCGGGATAATAATCCTGATCCAGTGCGCCACGCATGTAGAAGGGCTCGCCGTTCAGGAAGAACTTTCCATCCTTTGCCTCGAAGCTGCGAAAGCCGAAATTCTGCTCGGCGACATCGAGAACTGTGTCGCTCTCGGATAGCTCGGCAACGGCCCGATAGAGCGCGGGATCATCAAGCGACCACGCCTCCGCTTTGGCGACTTTGAGCGCGGCCGATGCCCGTGCCTCGTCATCGAGCGCAACTTCGGTCGAAGCTGCGACCGCACCGTTGCGATCAATAAGCGTGATCTTCAAGGCGCCGGTAAAAGCCGCTGACAGCTCGACATCGATAGCGACATCGCCCGTTGCGAGATCGGCGCGAATGACCTGGTGGGTGATATGCGCCTCGCAGCGGCACTCCAGCCAGACCGATTGCCAGATGCCACCCAGCATCCCGTACCAGCTCTGCTTGCCATGCGGGATCTCGTCGAACGGGAAATCCGGGAAGGCCCGGACATCGGCGTTCGGCAGCGTAACCTTCACATCCAGACGCAACTCGCCGGTCAATAGATCGGCAGGGATGACGAATTCGAACGGCAGATAGCCGCCTTCGTGAGAACCGAGAGCACGGCCGTTGACCGAGACCTCGGCGAAATAGTTCACGGCACCGAAATGCACGATGACCTGACGGCCAAGCCACTCCTGCGGCACCGTGAAGGCGCGGGAATAGGTTGCCACGCCAGCCGCGGCCCGCAGATCCGGAAAATGAGCCTGCCAGGGCGCGGGCACGGCGACAGTCGTCGGCGTTTGCCCTTCCAGCTGAAAGTCCCAGGTTCCATCGAGAGACAGGCGTGCACGCGGCCCGGAACGAGTATCGGCGAAATGGCGAGAGGCGATGGTCATAGCCGCGAGCTTTTCGGTTGGATTAAGTCACAAAATAAGTTACAGACAAGTTTCGTAACTTATAAACTTAACTTCCGCAAGGGCCGCAGCTTCACATTGTCCGTCAGATTTCCTAACGTGCGTGCAGACTGCCCTTGAGTCCGAGAAAGAAACTGAGTGAACGACAAGACGACGAAACGACCGACCATGTCCGATATCGCCTCGCAGGTCGGCGTTTCGCATGCGACGGTTTCACTGGTGCTGAACGAAGCGCCCGGCAAGAGGGTTTCGGAGAAAGTGCGCGAGCGCGTGCTGGCGGTCGCCGAGGAACTTGGCTACCAGAAGACCGCGCCGGCCAATGATCCGATCGGCGGCATCATCGTTCTCCTGATCGACGATCTCATGGCCTCGCAGCATGCTGCGCCGCTGATAGAAGGTGTTCGGAGCGCTGCGGAAGAGCAGGGCTTGGCGGCGCTTACCGTCGTGACGGGCGGACAGGTCGAATTCGCCGAATCCATTCTCGAGTATTTGGGACGGCGCCAGATCGTCGGCGTAATCTACGCCACGCTCATCACCCAGCTGGCGCCGGTGCTGCCTTCCAAACTTGGCAACTATCCGGCCGTCCTTCTGAATTGCCATCAGCAGCGGGCCGAGTTCTCTTCGATCATTCCAGGCGATCATGCCGGCGGTTATGCGGCAACGGAAGCCTTGATCAAGGCCGGCCATCGCCGCATCGCCATGATCGATGCCGGCAGGCAGCGGCTTGAAGCGGCGCGCGATCGTCTGAGCGGCTATCGCCAGGCGCTGACGACCTACGATATCGCCGTCGATCCCGAGCTGATCCTTTCGGAAGCCTGGTCGCTCGATCTCGGGCGGGAAAAGATGCTGCAGCTCCTCGATCTGCCGTTGCCGCCGACGGCGGTTTTCTGCTTTTCCGACCGTGTGGCGATGGGCGCCTATGATGCGATCAGGATGCGCGGATTGAGGATTCCCGACGATATTTCCGTCATCGGTTTCGACGATGAAAGCCTCGCCCGAAAAATCCTGCCGCCACTCACAACATTGAAGCTGCCGCACGAGGATATGGGCCGTTGGGCGGTCGCCGAGCTTCTGGAAAAGGTGATGCAGCCGAAGAAGCCGCCAGTGAGGCTGAAGATGGAGTGCCAGTTGATCCTTCGCGCTTCCATCGCCCCACCGCCTTGAATGCAATGAAAGAACGGCCCGAGCGTGTTGCTTTCTCAACGATTCGCTGAAGGCCTCGAATGCGCGAAGGGGTTTGCTCTTTTATGAGCGAAAGGTCTTGCCCTGTTGGCATGAAACAAAGGTGGGGTGCGTGCGTTTCCGTATTGGTGAAAGGAGTTCACCAATGACGTCCCTTGCTCTTTCACACGGCATTTTCGAACCAAACGATCTGGAGATCCTGCAAAAAGTGTTCGACCGGATATGCGCGGAGCCTTGGTTCACCGTGCGTACGGAAGAAAGACGGAAGTTCGCCCGATATTTGATGCACATGTATATGCGGGGCCTCATCCTGCCGGATCGCCTGGACGCGCTTTGCCGGCTTGTAGCCTACGAGCGGTTTTCCCGCCGTCGCGGCATGACTGATATTTCGGGCCAGCGGTTTCTTGTCGTGGAGGATGAATACATGATTGCGATGGAGGCAAAGGAAAAGCTGATCGAGTCCGGCGCCGAAGTCGTCGGTCCGGTCGCTAACGTGAATGACGCACTCCAGATCCTCAAGACTCAGGACATCATGCTTGATGGAGCTCTTCTCGATATCGCTCTTGACGGGCAGATGGTTTATCCAGTCGCAGCCTCTTTGCGTATGAAGCGGATTCCGTTTGCCTTCGTGACAGGTTATGAGGGGCGGCAAGTCCCTGCAATCTATCGAAGGGTTCCGACTTTCGCCAAACCCGCAGATTGGGCCGCGGTGGCTGCTTCGCTCGCGGACTCCAAGACCCATGGTGCCATGCGCCGCCCCGCGCATCATAAGCACTGATGAGTCTCCTAGTTGAAGTCGCGGCTCAGCCTGAGCTCGCCTCGGCAATGAGCAGGAGCGGTCAATCGCAACTCTGCGAACCCGCTTGCTCCTGATTAGCCGATGTCGAGGTCATTGCATTGGCCTGATTGTTGCAGCCGCCACTATTCTTGTTCGAATCCGCCTTCGTCTTCTTGCCGGTGTCCTGTGCCCCGTTCGCTCCGGTTTTGTTGTCTCCCTGCACCGGTTTATCTTGGTTTGTCGCGGAAGCGGGAGGTGAATGATCGCTGGCTGCGCCGTCGGAGCTGTTGGAGCTGTTGGAGCTGTTGGAGCTGTTGGAGCTGTTGGATTGTGCCAGCGAGGCTGTGGCTAGGCAAAGTGAAATAAGCGAGGTGGCCGCGATTTTCGAGAGCATGGCTTTCTCCTCAACATTCTTGTAAGTTCACTCGGAACTTTTGCAGCTGCCCGAAGTTCCGAAGCCCGTCGCAGATATTTAGAGCGGGCATATGTTTTCCGTTGCCGAGCGGGACAATTCACTTCGATCCTATTCCTGTCACCTGAGCCCGCGCGAATACTGGTTAATCGAGGGTATTTTCGATGGAACGTAAGCGTGCTCGGGGCCACACCCGCCGTGCATTCCTCTCATCCACGGCAGTTGCCATCATCCTGGGGTCCGTGCAAAGGGCGAGCGCCCTCGTCGTCGGCGGGGAACGTCCCTGGATCCCGTTTGACGCGAGTCCGCCGGATGTGCCCTCGGCGGCAGCGTCCGGACGATGGTTTTTCTTCACCGATGAGGAAGCAGAGACGATCGGCGCCATTACCGAGCAGTTGATCCCCGCCGATGAGCTCAGCATCAGCGGAAAAGAGGCAGGCTGTACCGAATACATCGACCGGCAGCTGGCAGGTTTTTTCGGCAACTTCGACCGGCTTTACATGCGGGGTCCTTTTCAGCCTGGTACGCCTGAACAGGGAGATCAATCGTCGCTTGTTCCGCGTGCCCGTTACCGCATCGGCATTGCGGCACTGAATGAACACTGTTCCGCCACCTTCAAGCAGCCCTTCGCCAAATTGACGAGCGAACAGCGCGATCAGGTGCTGACGGATCTTCAGCATGGAAAAATCGCCATGCAGGCCATTGATTCCATGGCCTTTTTTTCGCTCGTCCATGCCAACACCATGGAGGGGTTCTTCGCCGATCCGATCTATGGCGGCAACAAGGACATGGTCTCCTGGAGGATGCTCGGCTTTCCCGGCGCCCATTACGACTACCGAAACTACGTGGAGCGCCATAACGAGACGCTTGATCTGCCGCCGGTCGGCATTGCCGGGCGGCCCGAATGGAACATCGGAAAGGATTGACGATGGCGACGAAGCTGCCTCACACGGATGTCGCCATCATCGGCCTTGGCTGGACCGGTGCCATTGTAGCAAGCGAACTGACGGCCTCCGGCCTCGATGTCGTTGCAATCGAGCGCGGACCCTGGCGCGACACGGCGCGCGACTTCAGCATTGCGTCCGTTCCGGACGAACTCCGCTATATCCATCGGCAGGAACTTATGCTGCGTACGGCCCAGAATACGGTGACCGTCCGCAACAATCCCGCGGAAACTGCCCTGCCTATGCGCAATTGGGGTTCCTTCCATCCTGGAAACGGAACGGGTGGCGCCGGCAATCATTGGGCCGGCATCACCTTCCGCTTTCAGCCGCAGGAGTTCCGGCTGAAGAGCTATTTGCAGGAGCGTTACGGCCCCGCAGTCATTCCGGACGAACTGACCTTGCAGGACTGGGGGACGGATTGGAGCGAGATGGAGCCGTTCTATACAGCCTTCGATCGCATCGTCGGGACCTCCGGCAAGGCCGGCAATCTCCGCGGTCAGATTCAAGAGGGAGGCAATCCGTTCGAGGGGCCCCGTTCGGAAGAATATCCGACGAAACCGCTTCGCCAGCCTTATGGGCCTGTTCTGTTCGCCAAGGCCGCGGCGGAGATGGGCTATCGGCCCTTTCCAGTGCCGTCTTCGCTGATTTCCGAGCCATATACCAACCCTCTTGGCGTAACCATGGGGCCGTGCACCTTCTGTGGGTTCTGCACCAATTACGGCTGCGCCAACTATTCCAAGGCCAGCCCTATCGTAAACATTCTCCCGGCGCTTGTTCGCCGGCAGAATTTTACGGCGAGGACGAATTCCGAAGTCTTGAAAGTGCTGACCGATTCCACCGGTAAAAAGGCGACCGGCGTTCTCTTCGCCGATACCTCAGGCCAGGAATGGGAGCAGCCGGCAGATCTTGTCGTTGTCGGCGCTTTTACCTTCGAAAACGTGCGTCTGATGCTACTATCCGGGATCGGTAAACCCTACGATCCCTCAACTGGAGAAGGCACGACCGGACGCAACTATTGCTATCAGACGGCCAACGGCGTGCAGCTCTTCTTCGATGACAAGAACTTCAATCCCTTTATCGGCGGCGGCGCGGTCGGCATGGGGATCGATGAGTTCAACAATGACAATTTCGACCATAGTGGACTCGGCTTTTTCGGTGGCGGGTCGATCCGCGTCACGCCGATCGGCGCCGCTCCGATCAGCTATCGGCCCGTGCCGCCGGGAACGCCCGCTTGGGGCAAGGAATGGAAAAAGGCGACGGTGAAGAATTACCTATCGGCCATGTCGATCGGCTGCGAGGCCTCGAGCTATGCAACCAGGAACAATTATCTCTCATTGGACCCGACTTATACCGACCGTTTCGGACGGCCGCTTTTGCGCATTACCTTCGATTTCCCTGAAAACGACCTCAAGATGGCACAATACTGCACGTCGAAGGTCGCCGACATCGCCAGGCACATGGGGCCACGCCAGATCGTGGAGAACCCCATGAAAGGTCATTGGAATACGGTTCCCTATCAGTCGTCGCATGTGGTTGGCGGCTTTATCATGGGTGAAAACCCCGCCAACAGCTGCGTCAATAAATATCTGCAAAGCTGGGATGTGCCGAACCTGTTTGTCGTCGGCGCTTCCGCCTTTCCGCAGAATCCAGGCTACAATCCGACCGGCACTGCGGCCGCCCTCGCTTTCAAGGCTGCCGATGCAATCAGGAACATCTATCTTAAAGATCCAGGTCCGATGGTGCGCACATGACGAGGGCGCTCTGGAAATTCCGGGTAGGGATGACGGCGGCTGTAGTTGGAGGCTTATCGTCACTTGCCATGGCGCAATCCCTGGGCGATGCGGAGTTCAACGTGGTCGACCGGGGCCGCTATCTCTCCATTCTGAGCGATTGTGCGGCCTGCCACACCGCGCCAGGAGGGCAGCCCTTCGCCGGCGGTCTGAGCATCGAAACACCCTTCGGCGATCTGGTCACACCGAATATAACCCCGGACCGCGAAACCGGCATCGGCAAATACACGAAGGAAGATTTCCAGCGCGTCATGTCCGAAGGGATCGGCAGGGGCGGCTATCATCTCTACGCCGCCATGCCGTATCCCGCCTATACTAAAATGACCGCTGAGGACAACGGAGCACTTTTCGCCTATTTGCAAACGTTGCAGCCAGTTAAAAATCAGGTCGAGGTCAACCAGCTGCCGTTCCCTTATAACCAGCGCTGGTCGCTATTCGGCTGGAACGCCCTGAACTTCACTGCAGGTGTTTTCAAACCGAATGCAGCCAAGAGCGAGCAATGGAATCGCGGAGCCTATCTCGTGGAGGGGCCCGGGCATTGCGGTACATGCCACACGCCGAAGAATGCGCTCGGAGGAGACAAGGACAGCAAGGCATTGCAAGGGTTCGTCATACAGGGATGGAATGCTCCCAATATAACCACTGATCAGCATCAAGGCATCGGCAACTGGAGCATGGACGATATCGTTGCCTATCTCAAGACGGGTGCCAACCGGTTTGATCTGGCGTCTGGACCGATGGCGGAAGTCGTTACCAAGTCTACATCCAGGATCAGCGATTCCGATCTTGCAGCGATCGCCACCTACCTCAAGGACAGCGGCGAAACATCAACGGCGGCACCTGCCGCCATCGCGCAATCCGAGCCTGTCATGAAGGCTGGCGCGGCTCTTTATGCCGACCGTTGTTCCGGCTGCCATACGCCGGCGGGCGAGGGGATACCAAAACTGTTCCCAAGGCTTGCCGACGCGCCGCTCGTCAATGCCGATGACGCAACATCGCTAATCCATGTGGTCCTCGCCGGAAGTCGAGCCGGGAGCACAGATGCCGTCAGTACCTCCCCCGCGATGCCCGCCTTCGACTGGAACATGTCTGACGAACAGGTTGCAAGCGTCCTGACCTATGTTCGCAATAGCTGGGGCAATGCTGCACCGGCGGTAAAGTCCGCGGATGTTGCAAGTCTGCGTGACTATTTAAAGAAGCAATGATCGTGTGGTCTGACGGTTTCTTGAAAAAATCCAGATGCCGGATTGAGGATCGCTTCTACCGCTTAGCTCCAAATCCAGATGGCTCGGGTTACGAACGGAAGGAAGCGTCGTGTCAGCATATTTAAAGATAGCGTGCGGCCAAACCGCTGCACCACAGCATCAGCCTTGATGCTATGCGTAAGTCCTGCAATCGTCATATGTCGAAGCCCCATTCGAGCACAACATCAACGATCAACCAGCTGTGCGGAAGGTAGGAGCAAAATAGCGCTTACATTAGACTGGTGCACGACCTAAGATTTATTCGCGGGCGCGACCGGTGCCTAATTTACGACGCGACGAGCCACATATAAGCTGCAGCCGTCCAGGAGAAGCCAAGGCCGCCGCAGCCTTCCCCGGTGACCGGATCGAAATATTCGGCAAAACCCTCCGCCTCGATCGCCGAGATGGTCGACTTGCGTAGCTTCTCGGCTTCGTCGATCCGGCCATTGCGCTTCAGGCCGTCGATCAGCAGCCAGTTGATGATGGCCCAGGCCGGGCCGCGCCAGTATCGTTTCGGCTCCCAGCTGGCGACGCCGGGCTTTACGGTCGGGAAGGCGACTTTCATCCCCTTGGACCATGCCTTCATTTCGTCGACGAGAGCGCCGACGACCGCCTTGTCGAGATCGAGCGACAGAAGCGGGATGAACCCCGCCTGTGTCGGTGCCTCGATATCCCAGCCCGAAACGAGATCGCGTGATACGAAACGCGACAGATCGGGTCGCCACTGGGCGAGGATCGCGTTGCGAGTTTTTTCATTGAGCGCGGCGATTTCGGACGCGTCTTCCATGCGGCCGAATTCGTGGGCGAGCGCTTGGAGATCTTCGCCGGCCTTGAGCAGGATCGCGGTGGTCTGGATCTCGGCGACCTTGAAGGGGGCCTTCGCCCATTGTTTGACCGGCTCCCAGCCGCAGGCGGCATAGGTGTCAACCAGGTGGATGAAGCGCTGATAGTCCTCGTCGCGGGGACGCATCGAAGCGTTCACGTGGCCGGTATCCTTCCGCACGACAGGCGTGTCGGTAGTGGTGGGAACGCGGGCGAGCGCGAGGTCCCATGCGGGAGAATTGTCGCTGCCGCTTTCCCAGGGGTGAAGCAGAGCAACGAGGCCGGTCCCTTCAGGGTCGCGGGCCGCATACCACCAGCGGTGCCATTTCAGTGCCGCCTCGTAGAGCGGCAGGGTGCGGGTCTTGTCACGGGTGGCTTCGTGCAGCTTGCGGAGCGCGATGGCGAAAACGGGCGGCTGGGTGATGCCGGAGGTGGGGACCGTGTGGCGGGTGCGCCAGACGTTCGGGCCCGGAAAATAGGTATCGCTCGGCTGATGGAAGACGATATGCGGGATCATCCCGTCCGCCCACTGGCCCTCGACCAGCCGCTCCAGTTCGCGATAGGCGCGGTCCGTATCGTAGAGCGCGAAGCCCATGGCGACGAAGGCGGAATCCCAGTTCCACTGGAAGGGATAGAGCCGGTCCGTCGGCACCGTATAGCCGCCGCGGTCGTTGGCGACGAGAATACGCTTGGCTTGATCGATATGCAGGTTCATGTCGGTACTCCGGTATCGGGGAGGGACGCCCCTAGGCCATCACGGCCGGAAAGGATTGGCCGCTTTCGGGGGAAAGCCAGGTGATGCGCTTGCGATCGAGCTTCAGGCCGATCGTATCGCCGCTCCTGACGGTTTCGGAGGCAGGCAGGATGACGCGGACGGGCTGATCGTGGATCGAGCCGGTCAGGAGCAGGTGTGAGCCCATCGGTTCGGCGACCCGCACTTTCATTTCGAGGCCCTCGGGCAGGCCCGCGAGCTCGACCGCCTCGCCGCGCAGGCCGAGGATGATCTCCTTGCCGGCTTCCTGCGGTGCATTCAGTTGCTCGATCCCGGCAGAGACCTGGCCGTTCAGGACAGGTACCTTGATGAAGTTCATCGGTGGATTGCCGATGAACCCGCCGACGAAGCGCGTTGCGGGATGATTGTAGACATCGACCGGCGAGCCGACCTGCTCGACGATCCCTCCGTGCATGACGGCGATGCGGTCGGAAAGGCCCATCGCCTCCGTCTGGTCGTGCGTGACGTAGATCGTCGTTGTGCCGGCCGATTGCAGCACAGTCTTGAGTTCGGTGCGCATTTCGAGGCGAAGCAGCGCATCGAGGTTGGAGAGCGGTTCGTCCATGAGGAGTACCTTGGGCTCGACGGCAAGCGCGCGGGCAACGGCGACGCGCTGGCGCTGGCCGCCCGAAAGCTTGTTCGGGTAACGGTCGAGATACTGTTCGATATGCAGCAGGCCGGCGGCCTTTTCGACCTGCGCCTTGATGCGCGCCTCGTCTGCCTTCTGCATGCGCAGCCCGAAGGCAACGTTTTCGTAGACCGTCATATGCGGGAAGATCGCATAGTTTTGGAAGACCATCGCAAGCCCGCGATCCTTGGGAGCGAGCCCGAGGACCGACTTGTCGCCAATGCGGACATCGCCGCCGGATGCGGTTTCGAGACCGGCGATGATGCGCAGGAGCGTGGTCTTGCCGCAGCCTGAGGGGCCGAGAAGCGAGACGAATTCACCGTCGCTGATCGTCAGCGAGACCTCTTTCAGGGCCTGGAATGCCCCGAAACTCTTGCGGACACGGTCGATGACAATATTGGCCATGGAATTGGTCCCGTTATTTGGAGGAAATGCCCCAGATCGCGAAAAGGTAGCGCCTGACCGCGAAGATGAAGAAAACCGATGGAAGGATGAGCATCAGGCCGCCGGCGAAGCGATAATGCATCGGGCTTTCGGAAAGCACCGTCAGCAGATAGGCCGTCAGTGTGCGGTTGCGCACCGTCAGCACCGAGGCGGCGAAGACTTCGTTCCACGAGATGACGAACGCAAAGACGGCGGTTGCGACGATGCCCGGCAAGGCGAGTGGCGCCACGACCTTGAAAAAGGCCTGGATGCGGGTGCAGCCGAAAACCCATGCAGCTTCTTCCAGCTCCTTTGGGACGCCGAGGAAAATGCCCTGGGTCACCAGAGCCGCGAAGGGGAGCGCCAGGACGGTATGGATCAGGCCGACGCCGACGATCGTATCGTAAAGGCCGAGCCGGATGAAGGAGACGGTGAGCGGCAGCGCCAGGATCGCCAGCGGGAAGGCACGCGTCAGCAGGACCAGCAGCCGGTAGCTGTCCTTGCCCGGAAAATTGTAGCGGGCGAGCGCATAGCCCGCGGGCGCCCCGAGCAGAATGGAGAGGGCTACTGTGATGCCTGCGGCGCCCAGCGAATTGAGGAAGGAGCGGACGACCCCTTCCGTCTGCAGGAAGAGGATGAAGGGTTCGAGCGAGATGCCGGTCGGCAGGCCGGTCTTCGGCCAGATGTAGACGCCCTGTCGCCCGCCGAATGCGCCTAGCGCCACGAGATAGATCGGCACGAGAACCCAGGCGCAAAGCGCGGCGATACCGCTCCAGAGCAACCAGCGGCGCGATGAAACGAAGCTTGCGGGATTGGCGGTGGCGGCTGCTTCGGAACTGATGGCTTGCATGTTCATGGCAGGCGCTCCGGATCGACCTTGAAGGCCTTGAGATAGACGAGGGTTGCGGCGAGCGAGATGACCATGATCAGAACCGCATAGGCGGCCGCGACGCTGTAATTCTGGTTCTGGTTCTGCCAGTTGTAGGCTTCGCCCACGAGAACCGGAAAATTACGGCCGCCCAGTGCATATACGACTGCGAAGACCTCGAAGGCGAGCACTGTGCGCAGGATGAGGGCCGATTGCAGCGCCGGGCGGATCAACGGCAGGGTTATTTTCCAAAAGCGCGTCCAGGGACCGGCCCCGAAGATTTCGGCGGCTTCCTTGAACTCCTTCGGCACCTGGTTGAGGCCGGCGACGATGATGACCATGACGATCGCCGTGCCGCGCCAGATCTCCGCCACCGCGATGGCGATGAAAAGCGCAACCGGCGTCTGGTAGGAGAGCCAACTCGCCTGGCGGCTGATCACGCCGAGGCTGAAGAGCAGCGAGTTGAAATAACCGGTATTCTGGAGGATCGACAGCCAGACGAGGCCGGCGGCGAGATCCGAAATGCCGAGCGGGATCGTCCAAATCCACAGAATGGTCTCCCGCCCGCGGCCGATCTTGGCGACCATCGTGCCCATGGCGAGCGCGATGGCGATCTGGACCGGTACGACCACGATCGTCAGCAGGAACGTGTTGCGTACCGATTGCATGAAATTGATGTCCGTCACCATGCGCTGCATGTTTGCGAGCGACGGTGCGCCATCATCCGAGACCGCCAGCCAGATCGTCTGCACCAGCGGCACGATGAAAAGCAGGCCGAGGAAAACGACAGATGGCAGGATCAGCAGATAGGGGATCCAGGGTCGATTTTGAGTCATGGGCTCCCGCCTCGAAAAGCAGGGTTGCAGAAAGAATGTCCGGGCATTCGCGCCCAGGCACTCCAGGGTGGATTATTGAACCGGGCAGGCGCCGTCACTCTTGGCATCCGGTGCCCAGCAGGGCGCCTTGGTATCGGTCATCAGCTTGGTCATGACGGCGCCCTGCTTGGCCAGCACGTCGCCGACGGGCTGGTTTTGCAGCACGATCAGCTGGAAGCTGTCCATATAGACCTTGTTGAACTCGCCGCCCTTGTCGCCGAGGCCGACTGGGAGAAGCGAAATCACCGCATCCTTGGCCGCCTGGGTCTTGGTGACGGCACCGGCGAGAAGTGCGACGCCCTTGTCGAGATCCGGCGGCAGCTGGACGTTCAGCGTCGGGAAGAAGCCGACCTTGGACGCGGTGAGCAGCTGGATCCCCGGGGTCGTCAGTGTTTCGATGATCTTCATCGCGCCCGCCGCATCCGGGGCACCCTTCGGGATCGAAAGGCCGGCGAGAACGGGCATGTATCCGCGCCCCTTGGGGCCGGCCGGGGGCGGGAATACGACGTAGTCGTCCGGCGAGGCGGAAATGGCATTTTTCAGTCGGGCGACATGATCCCAGGCGACCATGACTTCACCGGCGGCCAGCGGCTCCTGCATGAAGTCGTAATTGGTGGAGTTGGGGTTTACATAGGCCCAGAGCGCCTTGAGCTTCTCCCAGCCTGCCGCAGCATCGGCGTTCTTGAAGGTGCGCACTACGCCGCCGGTGAAGGATGGGTAGAAATAACCCTGGAAGTAACGTGCCATCAGGCCCTTGGGACCGGCCGGGAAGCCGATCTGCGGTTGGCCGGTCGCCTGCTGCATGTTCTTGCCCCACTCGATCAGCTGATCGTAGGTGATGGCGTTGATATCGGCGCCCTTTGGCAGGTATTGCAGGGCTTCCTTCTTCGCGGCCATGACATAGGTCGCCTGCATCCACGGAATGTATTGCTGGGTGGATTTGCCGAGCTTGCCGAGGTCGAGGAGCGATTGCGGCATGCCGCCGGCGGCGAGCTTCTTAGCGAGATCATCAAGCGGTTCGAGCTGATCCTTGTCGGCAAGTGGCGAAAGCTCGCCGTGCAGCGCGCCGACCAGGCTGACGGTGTGCTTACCGGCCTTGGCTTCTGCCTCCATGCGTACGGCGAACTGCGGCGGTTCCTCGACCACATAATCCACCTTGCCGGCATCCTTCAGCAGGTCCTGCCGCACGACGGTCGCCTCTTCGATCGGGCGAAGCTGGGTGGATACGAAAACCGTCTGGGCAAGCACCGGCGAAGCAAAGGCCAGCACAGTGGAAGCCAGAATTCCGAATGACGTGATGCGTTTCATATTCTCTCCTCCTTCATTGTTCTTATCCGTGATGCACTGTGTCGGATCATGCCGCCTTCATCGGACGGCGATGGCTGTCGCGATCGATGAATTCGATCGCGTGAAGCTCCTGCAGTTCCTCCGCAGGTTCGCCGGCGATTGCCCGCAACAGCAGCGAGGCAAAGCTCGCGCCGAGGTTTTCGCCGGTCATGCGCATGGTCGAGAGGGAAGGGCTGGTGAAGGCGCCCGTCGGCAGGTCGTCGTGACCGACAATGCTGATCGCTTCGCCCCCATCGATTTCGCGTAGCGCTCTGAGCGCTCCGATCGCCATTTCGTCCGTGGAGCAAACGAACGCGGTGGGACGCGAAGGCTGCCGGAGCAATTCCAGTGCGGCGAGATAACCGCCCTGTTCCGTGGGCGCGCCTTCGGCGCAGAGATCTGCATTCAGCCCGGCCTCGTCCATCGCGGCCTTCCAGCCCGTGCGGCGCACATGCGCGAAGTAATATTCCTGTGGCCCGGCGATATGGCCGATGCGGCGGTGGCCGGCGGCCTGAAAACGGACCGTTGCCGCGTGAAACCCGGCAAAACCATCGCCGTCGATATAGGGATGGGGTACGAGGCTTTCGGTGCGTCCGTTGGTGACGAAGGGAATGCCGCGCGACTGGAGAAATTCGACGCGTTCGTCCTGCCGTTTGGTGCGGACGAGAAGCATGGCGTCGACGCGGCGGCCATCAACGAAACGACGGCAGATGTCGAGTTCACTTTCACCGCGTGGCACAGGCGCGATGACCAGGTTGAGGCCGGCACTTGCAAGATGCTCAGCACAGCTGGAGAGCATGTCGAGGAAATGCGGCGGACCGATATGCCCGGGGTCGCTCGGCAGGGTGATGGCAACGAGTTCCGCACGTTGTTTTCTTAGCCTGCGCGCCGATGCGTTCGGGCGGTAGCCAACCATGTCTGCAGCCTCTCTCACCCGCTTCTGGGTTGCTGCAGAGACATCGCCGTAACCGTCGAGTGCACGGGAAACCGTGGTGATCGACAGTCCGAGCGACTGCGCGAGTTGCTTGAGATTTGCCAAGATCGTCCTCCGGAATGATGCAGAGAGTTCTCCAAAACGTTTTGGGAGTCAAGCCAAAACGTTTTGGATCCTCACGACGCATAGTCGAAGCGATTATTTGTGGTCATTACCACTGGAAGTAATGCCGTTATCGATTCCGATAAGGCAAGGACCGCTCCAGCGAGGCTCCCCTAGCGCGCCGTCCAGCTGGCGGTGGGCCGATCGGCGCTCTGCGGAGATTGTCTGTGGCGTGGCCACAGGACGTCTCAATAAGATACGCGAGATTTAACAGCCTGATCGACATATTGATAGGCTGAAGGTGAGATCGAGGAATTCTCGGTAAAAGCGGCTGCTGTCGATTTGGACTGGACAACTGACGAGTCCGAAAAGACCATTATGCAACCGCCACGCTTGGGAAGCGTTCAGGGCTCTGGGGTCGTACAACGGAGCAAGACTCCGCCGGTGGAACTTCCTTGCTTACCATGTGGTTTGGTGTGCCGAAGCGAAATTGGAGGATGCGATGAGAAGAATAGTCGCCATTGGAGTTTTGGCAGGCATGCTTGCGGCTTGCCAATCCACCCAAGCGGAGCTGCAGCCTATTCCCGGAAGCATCACCTATGGTGGGCAACCGACGCAACGGTTACAAAAGTCACCCGTCGGCAGCATCGTCCCCCACACATTCACGGATCAGTGGGGCGAACGGGTGCGCGAGACCTACATCCTGCAGCCCGATCGCAGTCTGAAGCTCGTAGATCGGGTATATCTCGATAATCCGTTCGATTGACACGCTCATCAGCGAGCGCGAGGGATGCTACGTTAAGGAGAGCACCTGCCATTCAAAGTTCAGGTGACATTTCGAGATTTGCCAAAGGCCTGACTTTCTTCGAATAGGCGCCATTCCTCGAAGATGTTCATTCGAGGGTGCATCGCTACAAATTCATAAGCGAAATTTTTGGGGATCACCGCTCTCGGAGAGCCGGCTTGGCGAATTGGCGGCTCGACATTCGCGAGCATCGGTATCTTGTGATACGCGACACATCGGACTGAATTCCGCCGAAACAGATATGCGAGCATCCGTAGTCGGGGTAATATGGTAGAAGCGCGGAAATTTCTCAATAATTTGAAGATGAGCGAATAGAAAATGGCCGACGACGAACTCAAATCACAGTTCCAACAGACCTTCGTGCTTGTTTGTGCGATCGGGGCGTCTGCGGGCGGGGTGTCGGCACTGCAGAATTTATTCCGGCAGTTGCCGACCGACCTCGGGCTTGCCTATGTCGTCATCGTCCATCTATCTCCCGATGAACCGAGCTCGCTGGGCGAGATCCTTTCTGTGTGCACCCGCATGCCTGTGCACCAGATCGAAGATAGCCCGACGCTGAAGCGGGATTGCGTCTTCGTCATCGCGCCGGATCGGGAAGTCATCATCGATGGCGATAATATATCTTCAAGACCATTCAGCGAACCGCGGGGCCGGCGCGCGCCGATCGATATGTTTTTTCGTTCGGTTGCCGCCGCGCGCGGTGATGGCGTCGCTATTGTTCTCTCCGGAGCGGGTGCGGATGGCGCGCTCGGCGTGACAGCCATCAAGGAAGCCGGCGGCGTGATCATGGTCCAGGATCCTGCCGAGGCGAGCTTCAATGCCATGCCGCAAAACGCAATCGCGACTGGCGCCGCTGATTTCGTCGCTCCCATACCCAGATTGGTCGAACGGCTGTCTGAGGTGGCTCGCAGCAAGGAAGCCGTCCGGTCGCTCGATATGGCAGGGGTGGCCAATGATCTCCGGCGGATCGTCGCTTTGTTGCGGGCTCGAACCGGCCACGATTTTTCCGCTTACAAGCGCGCCACCGTGATGCGGCGGGTTGTGCGAAGGATGCAGGTTTGTCGCACGGAGACGCTTGCCGACTATGCCGACTATTTGCTGACGACACCTGAGGAGGCGCAGAATCTATTCTCCGATCTGTTGATATCGGTGACGATGTTCTTCCGCGACGAACAGGCTTTCGAAGCGCTAGGACGCCAGGTGATCAAGCCCCTGTTCGATGCCTATAGCGGGGAGAACGACGAGAGTATTCGTGTATGGGTGGTCGGCTGTGCAACGGGGGAGGAAGCCTACAGCGTGGCTATTCTTCTGCATGAAGAAATGGCTCGCCGCAACGTAAAAATCCCTCTGCAGATCTTCGCGACCGATTTGGATGAGGGAGCGCTCGGGACAGCCAGGGAAGGGCGCTATCCGAGAGCGATCGAGGCTGACGTTTCCGAGGAGCGATTGTCTCGTTTCTTCATTGACGAAGGTACCCATTTCCGGGTCCGCAAGGAAGTAAGAGAAAGCGTGCTGTTTGCCAAGCACAGCGTCCTGAAGGAGCCGCCTTTCATGCGGCTCGATCTGATTACCTGCCGGAATTTGCTGATCTATCTTGAACGCGCCCTTCAGGCCCAGGTCTGCTCGATCTTTCACTACGGATTGCGGGCGGGGCGATATCTCTTTCTTGGCTCAGCCGAGACGGTTGATGTCGCCGCCGACCTTTTCGCGCCGGTCGATAGGCAGGCGCGCATCTATAGCGCCCGGCCTCACGGCGGCCATTTGTTGCCGATCCTGCCGCAGTTTGCCGCACCGGAGCAGCAGCTGACGAGCAATGATCGGCCAACGCCAATCACCACGGAGCGGGCAGCGCTTCCAGCCGCCCTCCATCTCGCGGCGCTGGAACACAACGCGCCGGCGAGCGTCCTGGTCGATGATGGGCAGAATATTCTGCATCTGTCTCCGACGGCGGGCCGATTTATTTTGCACTCGGCCGGGCCGGTCTCCAAAACCTTGACTGCGATCGTCAGACCTGAACTTCGTTTAGATCTCGGAATAGCGCTTTCACGAGCGCTCGAGAAAGGAGAGCCGAGCGTTACGTTGCCGACGGTGGTCGCCTTCGATCAAGGTAAGCGGCGAATTTCCATGCAGGTGACCCCCATCACAAACGACGCGCAGAAGGCTGCGCAGGCTCTGGTGTTCTTTCTGGACGGGGGTGTCGTCCTCGATAGTGATGAGTTGGAACCCGTGGCCGACGCGCGCCCGGACGAAGTTCGCCGCGTCTATGCCGAGCTCAAGGCTTCACAAGAGGCGCTGATGCTAAGCCGCAGCGGACACGACGCCCTCGTTCAAGAGCTTCGTGCGGCCAATGAAGAGCTGCAATCGATGAACGAGGAATATCGCTCGACGGCCGAAGAGCTCGAGACCTCCAAGGAGGAGCTGCAGTCCATCAACGAGGAACTCCACACCGTCAATGCCGAACTGAAGAGCAAGCTCGAGAGTATCTCGGCAGCGCATAGCGATCTGCAGAACCTGTCGGCTGCCACCGAAATCGGCACGCTTTTCCTCGATCCGGACCTCCGCATCAAGATGTTCACCGCGCCGGTCGCGGAGCTCTTCAACGTCACAAGGCACGATATCGGCCGTGCCATCACCGATTTTACCCATCAACTGAACTATGACGATATCGAGAGCGACGCGCGAAGAGTTTTGAAAGATCTGATCCCTATCGAGCGCGAAGTTACCAGCCGCAAGGGCCGGCAGTTCTCGATGCGCCTGCGGCCCTACAGGACGGTAGAAGACCGGATCGATGGAACCGTCGTGACATTTGTCGACATATCCGACCGCGCGCGGGCCGAGGCTGCGTTGCGTGCAAGCGAGGATCGGCTGCGCCAGTTTGGTGAGGCGTCGCAGGATATTCTTTGGATCCGGGATGCCGAGACATTCCAGTGGTCGTATCTGACACCCGCATTCGAAGCGATTTATGGCCTGGATCGAGAGGCTGCGCTTCGAGGGGATAATATGGCTGGATGGCTGGAGATGATCCTGCCGGAAGATCGTGAACGGGCAGCCGAAAACCTGCGACGGGTTCGCACCGGTGAGCGAGTGGTCTTCGAATATCGCATCCGGAGGGCCTCGGATGGAGGTATTCGCTGGCTCCGGAACACGGATTTTCCCATTAAGGATGAAACGGGACGGGTTGCCCATATCGGTGGAATTGGCCACGACATTACCGAGATCAAGGATACCGAAGCGGCGCTTGCAGCCGCCGAGCAACGTCAGCGCGCTCTTTTGGAAGGCATTCCGCAACTCGTCTGGCGCGCGGTCGACGGAGGCAGTTGGACATGGTCGAGCCCGCAATGGACCAGCTATACCGGCCAGGCTGAGGGCGAAAGCCGCGGTTCGGGATGGCTCGAACCGGTACACCCTGACGATCGTGACAGTGCGCTGGCAAATTGGTCCAAGGCCATTGAATCTGGCGGGATGGAGACGGAATACCGCATCCGTCGGGCTGATACGAACTCTTATCGGTGGTTTCACACACGGGCAACACCGGTTCGTGACGGAAATGGCGCCATCGTCGAGTGGCTCGGCACATCAACCGACGTCGATGATTTGCGTGGCATGCAGGCACGCCAGGAAATCCTGGTGGCCGAGTTGCAGCATCGAACGCGGAATCTGATGGGTGTCATACGCTCGACGGCCGACAAGACCGGCCGCGCCAGCAACGACCTTGAGGAATTCCGTGAGAAATTCCACGATCGGCTCAATGCGTTGGCGCGAGTTCAGGGGCTGCTGTCACGTCTCAACGAACATGACCGGGTTACCTTCGACGAACTGATCGAAAGTGAACTTTCGGCGATGGATGGCAGTGCCGAGCGCACCAGCCTCGAAGGACCGAGCGGGGTGCGCTTGCGATCTTCCACGGTCCAGACGCTGGCGATGGCTCTCCATGAGCTTGCCACGAATGCTGTAAAATATGGCGCGCTTGGTCAGCCCGCCGGCCGATTGTCCGTTCGCTGGAGGCTTGATGAGCAGGGTGATGGCGGTCGTCCCTGGCTCCATATCGATTGGCGCGAAAGCGGCGTTAAAATGCCCGGCGGAGGTGAGGCCCTGGCCGGCACGGGGCAGGGTCGTGAGCTGATCGAACAGGCGCTCCCATATCAACTCGGCGCCCAAACAAGCTATGTGCTCGGTCCTGACGGTGTTCATTGCACCATCGCGATACCGGTTTCGGCGACGAGATCCGCAAGGGAGACTCCGGATGAATGATCAATCATTGAAAGGTCTCCGCATTCTTGTGGTCGAAGATGAATACTTGCTTGCCATGGAGCTTAGCGATTTTCTGAGCGACGCCGGAGCCTTGATCATTGGACCTGTCGGAACGCTAAACGATACGTTTGAATTGATCGGCAAAACATCGCTTATCGATGGGGCTATCCTCGATATTAATTTGAGGGGCGAGACGGTCTTCCCGGCGGCTGACAAACTGGTGGAGCGAAATGTTCCGATCTTGTTCACGTCCGGTTATGATGCCGCTGGGCTCCCAAGCCGATTCAGGCATTGCGATTTGCTGGGTAAGCCCAACGACATGGCCAAACTCTGTGAGACTATCCGCCGGATGACAGCCGGACCAGGCCAATAATGCCGCGGACTGTCGTGCGCTCGTCTAAGGCATTTGAGCAGGATCGCTTCGGGAATTGGCGACAAGTTCATGCTACAGGCCGTATCAACTCCGACGGCAATTCGCGGGTAAGAGGAAGATGCATCAGCCGTTCATACTCGGCTTCGGGCGTACCATAGGCTTCGCCAGCGATCTTGATCAGTTGTACGCGATCTCGGATCTCGATATTCGATCGTGTGGCCCTGATCAATTTTTCGCCCTCAAGCACATGGATCGCGTCTGTGACGGATGACCGCCTCACGCCGAGCATTATTGAAAGATATTCATGCGTCAAATCAAAGGATTGTAGAGGAACGCGATCCTGAACCATCAAGAGCCAGCGCGCCAATCTCTGTCGCAGCTCAAATTTGGCGTTTACCAATGCCGTGTGACTGACCTGCACCCCCAGAATTCGGGAGAAACGCGCACCGAGCAATCCGAGGTCAGGCGCCAGGTGAAGCGCAGCTCGAAAGTCGAGAGCCGCCATGACCAGCGCGTCGCCCTCGACTTGGTTGATTAACTCGTGAGAGGTCCGATCGTCACCGATCGCGATTCCCATCCCGGTCATGCCCTCCCTGCCAATCAGCCCCGTTTCGATCCGCGTTCCCTGGCGACCCACCGCAATGAGCGAGGCGACGCAATCAATTGGGAAGTAGACGCGAGTGACCTTCTGATTCTGGACCTCCATGACCGCACCGCGAGGCAAGTGCACACGGCGCAGAAAGCGGGAGATCTGGCCAAGTTGCTGCTGCGGCAATCGTCTCAGGATTGCGTTCCGCTGCAAGTCATCGTTGGCCACGGCCGCTGGCTCCAACACGTTCGCGAGCGCGGCGACTATCGCACGATCTTCCAGAGGCTTGCGCAGAAGAAGCTTGTCGGCGTGGCGAGCCGGGACGACTTGTGGATCGAACGCAGTTGCGAAAATGAACGGAACAGCGCGACGTTCAAGTTCGTCGGCGACCGGAAATACCATCTCTCCGGATAACCTTATATCCAGCATCGCGGCCGCGATGTTATCACCCGCGCGAATTCGCTCGAGAGCCTCTTCGACACCGGGCAATGGGCCGACAACGTCGAAGCCCAATTGGTCGAGGCGTCGCGCCAGGTCGGACGCGATGAAGTAATCATCCTCGACCAGCAGAACCCGAGTTCCCTCAGCGATTTGCGATGCAGCCATTTCGCACCTACCATCAGATTGGTCGAGCACTATCTGGAAACGGAGGCGATCCTAAGCGGTTCCATCATATCCCAATATACCGTTGCACGCTCAGTCTTGTTCAGACGGACGAATATTGGACTGAAGCTGGTCGAGGAGGGCAGAGATTTCTTCGTAGGCTTGTTTGACAGCCAGATGACCTTCCGCTTGCTCCTTCAGCACCGAATCCTGGACAGCGCGGTATAAGAGGTTTCGGATCTTCCAGAGACGAGTTTCCGCCGCCGGGCTGCACCTAATATCATTCATTTGGCCCTCCTTATCACGCTGGGCTCTCGGCGCGAGGCTTTGTTCGCGAGCGGAAACAAGCACCACTGTCTTCGGAGAATAGCCTAACCTGTGCCGTATGACGCTCAAATGGCCAGCAAAACAACCTGATCCTAGTAAGTTCGGCGACCACGTGCCCAACCAGAACAAGACCGCAAAGTTCCTTCGCAGCACGCAGAACCATGCTGATCGACCTGCTCATCGCCTGCCTTCTGCCAAGCCGCGCTGCTGCGGTGGGTGACTACGTTTTGTACGTTGCCGTACAATGTCTAATCGCTGATGGTTGTAATCTAGGATGGCGGATCGCTCCGCTGTAATGTGGATTTGCGGAGCTCATGGATGTGAGACGGGTGGAGTAGATAGCAGGAAATAAAATCGTTCAACTGAGACTTAGGGGAGGGGAAACGATGTTCAGCGAACTGCTTGGCAGATGCGTTCTCGTGGTCGAAGATGATTATTTCCAGGCAAGCGATCTGACGATCGCGCTCGAAGACCAAGGCTGCGATGTCGTCGGCCCTTTCTCCACACTTGCCGCCGGGATGCGTGCTTTTGCGAAGGCACGGATCGATGCCGCGGTGCTGGACATTCATCTCGGCGCCGAGCGCATATACGGTCTCGCGGATCAGCTTAATGAAAGCAACATTCCCTACTTATTCGTCACTGGCTACGACGCGACGGCGATCCCAGAGCGATTTCGAAAGATCGAGCGCCTTTCAAAGCCGGTTGAGCTTGAAAAGATCATCCCCGTGCTGACCGCCATGATTAGCAAACATGCCAGCAGACATTAGAACGATGTAGGCACGGCCGTTGATCCCACAGAATGAGAAAGACAGCCAGGGCGATGTTCCGAGGGAATGCCGATAGCCGCTGGTCGGCAGCTATCGGCATCGGCAGGAGAACCGGAAGGCGGGGAGCCCTTCCACTTGTAAAACTACACGCCTCTCGGAAAGTTCCTCATATCAGTCGAATAGAAGTATATTCGGCCATGTCCCTACGCCAGCGTCCCCTCAAGTCTTGGTCAGGTAACATAATGAAACGAACGTGACACCTCCGCGACCAATGCCGGGACGCAAAAATGGCCCGATCTAAGGTCGGGCCAAGCTTTGCGGGAAGGCTGAGTGATATGAGTGAAAGATCACCCGCGGAATAAACTGGGCAGCCCGGCTAAGGTTCCAGTTGCTCGAAACAAATCGCCCTGCCGGGTGGGGCCAGGCAGGGCAGCAACAGGAGCACTGTTGAGAGCGCGAGTCGGGATAAACCGGAGTTCAGTAACTTACGCAGCTTCAATCTATCATTGTGCGACAGCTTTGTGAATGCCACCATTCGCATCGGGCGATGGCCGTGGGCGGACCAAGCGCTACGTTCTTCGCACCGACTACTCGCAAACCGTCTCGCGCACTACGACCCGATGTTGATGACGGTAACCGTAGCGCCTCTCTGTCCAGCACCGGCGATGATACCTGTAGCGCGGGGCGTCATAGTATCCATCATCTGCGTAGGCCGGCCGATCGCGATAATAGCGTGGCGGCGCATCATAGTCGTAGCGAGGCCCAACTCCGTATTCAAAATAGACCTGAGAGAATGCCGGCGATGCGGCCAAGGTCGTTGCGAGCGCCAGCGCTGCGATTACAATTCTTTTCATGTCTTTCCATTCCAATTTACATACAGCTCCGGCGCGCTAATCCGCGCCTTAGATGTAGTATGACATGAGCGCTGCTTATGAACACGGACCAAAGTCCCGACCACGTAAGGACTTAGGCCTTAGAACTCATGAAAGCTTTGTCCGCCGGCGTACATAGAAATGGGTCGACTCGTCGTTCTCATAGCGTAAGATGATATATCGTCGCCAACCGAATAAGTAGGCGGTGGCGACTGAGGGTTTGTACGTGCTCCCGCCTGCAAGACCGAGGAAGCAGCATTATGCCCTTTCGGAAATACGCATCTATTCCAAATGATCCTGATTTCCGCGAAGCCTTAGTGCTTTGGGCTCGCAAGTTTGCCAGATCCGAGATGGTGGCAAAACGTGTGGCGCAGCGGACGATTGATGTCTTGTGCGACAATCCCAGCCTCCTCGACGGCCGCGACATAAACGAAGCGATTTTCAAGCTATTGCGTCGGCACGCGTTCGATGAAATCGAATTGTCGCGTGAGCAAGGCCTGCACGCTGATGGCGCGGTGCCCGAGGAGCGGGTTGATCATTGCAGTCACTAAAAGTTGGCTCTGCTGGAAAGGGCGTCCCGGATCGCCTCGATGCGGCTCCATTCGCGGCGCTAGAATTTTCCGCTTTCTTTGATCTTTCCAATTTTTGAAAAAAGCTGTGCTTCCCAACGTCTTTGAATGAGTTTCATTCATTGCGCGAGGCATCGATTATCGCCGGAACACAGATCCTTTTGCGATGTGAGAGGCGAGATGTTCGCTCAAGCGGAAGTTGCTCGGATTGGAACAACTAAGCTGCCTGCAGGTTAGGCTCGGTAACCGCCGAAACAATAGTTCATGTCCGCGTGACGCGTGGAGAATTACTTGATGCCGCTTGCAGCTCAGTCAGACGTCGCATTCAGCCATCCGCGGATCTACTATGTGAATCCATTGCTGCTGGCAGGGCGAGATCGATGGAGCGAAGTATTTGATCACGCGAGTACGCTCGGCTTCGACATTGTGCTCTCGGCCCCGCCTTTTTGCAAAAAGGCTGGCGGGGGTCTTTTTTCCACGGACAATTACGAACATCTGGATCCGGCGCTCGAGCTGGAAGGAGATGCGAAAGAGGCTCTCTCCATGCTGGTGCAAGAGGCGCGAGCATCGGGGATCGAACTCATGCTCGACCTTATGGTTAGCGCTTATGACGCGGGGACCGCAACCGCCTTTACCCCGCTCGACCCACGGCGGTCGCCCCTCTCTTCAACTAGGCCTGTAGCACTATCCCCAGCCGCGGTAATCGACGAGTGGGAAGCGCGGCTGGCGGAGTTTGCGTCATGTGGAATCGCTGGATATCGGGTCCTTGGCATTGCCGGCCTCCCTGTCGATGGCTGGCGGCGCTTGATGACCAGCGCGAAAAAGGCACGACCGGGAACGAGGTTTTTTGCGTACACGCCGGGGACGGATTTCGCCCTACGCTCGGCATTACGGGACTGCGGCTTCGATGGTGCCTTTTCCTCGCTTGCCTGGTGGGATCTGCGAGAAGGCTGGTTCCTTGAGGAATATCACCTGCAGCTTCCTTTCGGACGGCAGATCGCCTTTCCGGAAGTGCCGTTTGGACGGCGCCTGGCGCATGGCACCGAAAGCAGGGAAATCCGCGAGCGAAAATCACGCCGCGCTCTCCATCTTGCGGCCGAACTCGGCGATGGATTGCTTGTGCCGATGGGTTTCGAATTCGGCGCCACCCTGCCGCTCGATCCGACATATGGTCATGGACAGGGCTTGCGTGTCGTTAAAGCCGAGGGAGCCTACGATATCTCGGGGGATATACGCGATCTGAATTCCGCGCCACGCGGCTCCGCTCGACCGATGACCCTTCGTTGCGAAACAACCAGCCAGGCGACGGTGATTGCCCAGGCTGATCGGTCTGCATTGCGGGATGCAACGCATGCGCGGCTTCTCGCTGTTAACAGAGATCCGCGTCGTCCCGCGGAACTGCCTGACGATATCATGCATCGCTTGGCTTCGCCTTTCCTGCCCATCGAGGCGGTGCCTAGCAGCCGCAGGATCGCTCCGGGCGAGGTGCGTGTTGTCACAACCGAGGCGCGCCCTCTCGTCACGGCTGACGAAGGGCAGCTGTCCCTCGCCGAAGCGACGGCCTCTCCACGCATCGCCATCGAACATGTTACGCCGCAGGTCGACGATGGACGCTTTCCAATCAAGCGCATCGTCGGCGATACCGTAATCGTCGAGGCGGACATCTTTGCCGATGGCCATGATCTGCTGTCGGCGGCCCTGCTTTACCGCGCCCACGATGAGCTTGATTGGCGTCAAACCAAGATGGCCCTTTCCGAAAACGATCGCTGGCAGGGCGCATTCCTGCTCGATCGCATCGGGCGCTTCGATTTCATGGTCGAGGCCTGGAAAAATCCCTTTGCCATTTTCCGCTACGAGCTTCTCAAGAAGAGCGAAGCGCGGCTCGATCTCCGGTTGGAACTGATCGAAGGCGAAGAGTTGATCCGGGATGCTGCAGTCGATGGCGGCGTACGGATGAGGGATGAGGATAGGACGGAACTCGCGGCGCTGCTTGCCGAGCTCGAAAGGCGTGACGGGCCAGGCAAGCTTGAATTGCTGCTTGCCACACGAACAAACGAACTCATGTCGCTCGCCGACCGCCGTCCCTTTGCCTCGCACTCGCGGACCTATGGTATCGAAGCCGAACGCCGCGAGGCGGCCTTTGCAAGCTGGTATCAGATATTTCCACGCTCGCAGAGCGGGGATCCCAATCGCCACGGCACGTTCGAAGACGTCATCGCACGTTTGCCGGCCATCCGCGATATGGGTTTCGACGTGCTTTACTTCCCGCCGATCCATCCGATCGGCCATACCAACCGCAAGGGCCGCAACAATTCTCTTATTGCCGCTCCGACCGACCCGGGCAGTCCTTACGCAATCGGTTCGGAAGCCGGGGGACATGAGGCAATCCACCCCCTGCTTGGAGGATTCCATGACTTCGAGCATCTGATCTCGGAAGCAAGGCGGTTCGGATTGGAGATTGCGCTCGATTTAGCGATTCAAGCCTCCCCTGATCATCCGTGGCTAAAGGAGCATCCGGGCTGGTTCGACTGGCGCCCCGACGGCACGATCCGCTATGCGGAAAATCCGCCGAAGAAATACGAAGACATCGTCAATGTCGATTTCTATGCACCGGAAGCCGTGCCGGCACTTTGGGTCGAACTGCGCGACATCGTCGAAATGTGGATCGAAGAAGGCGTGGAAATCTTCCGCGTCGATAACCCCCATACCAAGCCTTTTCCTTTCTGGGAGTGGATGATCGGCGATATCCGCGCGCGTCATCCGAAGGTCGTGTTCCTTTCGGAAGCCTTCACGAGACCGAAGGTGATGTACCGGCTGGCAAAGGTCGGCTTCTCCCAGTCCTACACCTACTTCACCTGGCGCAACACAAGGGCAGAGCTGGAGGAATATCTGACCGAGCTTACTCGAAGTGAGGTCAGGGAATTCTTTCGCCCGCATTTCTTCGTCAACACCCATGATATCAACCCGGACTTCCTGCAGAACGCGCCGCGCTCTGCCTTTCTCATCCGGGCCGCGCTGGCTGCCACACTGTCCGGCCTTTGGGGCGTCTATAACGGCTTCGAGCTGTGCGAAGGACGTCCGGATGCCAAGCGCAAGGAATATGCCGATAGTGAAAAATACGAGATCCGCGCCTGGGATTACGACCGACCGGGCAACATCAAGGCGGAAATCTCGATGCTCAACCGCATTCGCAAGAATAATTCAGCCCTGCATTCGCATCTCGGCCTGACATTTCTGCCCTCGTCGAACCCCAACGTCATGTTTTTCGAAAAGGCAAGCGGCGGACGCCACAACGTTCTGTTTGTCGCCGTGACGCTCAATCCGCACGCGATAGAGGAAAGCAATATCGAATTTCCGCTCTGGCGGTTTGGCCTGGCAGACGAAGGGACGCTCGCTTTCGAGGATCTCGTTAGCGGCCAAAGATTCAGCCGCACGGGGAAGTGGCAGATGATCCGGCTCGATCCGGCCCATTTGCCCTTTGCCATCTGGCGCGTCAGGGCAGGGGAGGTCTAAGATGGACACTGTTCACATGCCCGAGGTCGATAGTGCTGCCGATGATCCGCTATGGTATAAGGATGCGATCATCTATCAGCTGCACATCAAGTCCTTTTACGATGCCAATGGCGATGGCATCGGCGACTTCGAAGGCCTGTACCAGAAGCTCGACTATATCGCTGCACTCGGCGTCAATGCCATTTGGCTCCTGCCGTTCTTTCCCTCGCCCCGGCGCGATGATGGTTATGATATTGCCGATTATCGCAACGTCAGCCCTGATTACGGGACGCTGGAGGATTTCCGGAAGTTCGTGGCGGCTGCGCATGAACACAATATCCGCGTCATTATCGAGCTCGTCATCAATCACACGTCGGACCAACATCCCTGGTTCCAACGCGCGCGGCAATCGCCTGCCGGAAGCCCCGAACGAGACTTCTACGTCTGGTCGGATACCGACCTGAAATTTCCCGAGACCCGCATCATTTTTCTCGATACGGAAAAATCGAACTGGACATTCGATCCCGTGGCGGGCGCCTATTACTGGCATCGCTTCTATTCGCACCAGCCAGATCTCAACTTCGATAATCCGCTGGTCATGAAGGAGATTATCGATGTCATGCGTTTCTGGCTTGAGACTGGCATCGATGGCTTCCGGCTCGATGCGATCCCCTATCTTGTCGAGCGCGAAGGCACCAACAATGAAAATCTGCCGGAAACCCATCTGATTCTCAAACAGATCCGTGCGGCGCTTGATGCGACACATTCCGGCGTGCTGCTCCTTGCCGAGGCAAACCAGTGGCCAGAGGACACGCGCGAATATTTCGGCGACGGCGACGAATGCCATATGGCGTTCCATTTTCCCCTGATGCCGCGCATGTACATGGCGATTGCCAAGGAGGACCGCTTTCCGATCACCGACATCATACGTCAAACGCCTGAGATCCCCGACATCTGCCAATGGGCGATCTTCCTCAGAAATCATGACGAATTGACGCTCGAAATGGTCACCGACGCTGAACGCGATTATCTGTGGGAGACTTATGCCTCCGATAAGCGCGCCCGTATCAACCTTGGCATCCGCCGCAGGTTGGCGCCATTGATGGAACGCGACCGCCGCCGTATCGAGCTCATGAATGCATTGCTGCTGTCCATGCCGGGAACACCTATCGTCTATTATGGCGATGAGATCGGCATGGGAGACAATATTTATCTCGGCGACCGGGACGGGGTGCGCACCCCTATGCAATGGTCCCCCGATCGCAACGGCGGCTTTTCGCGCGCAGATCCGGCACGCCTCGTATTGCCGCCGGTTGCCGATCCCCTTTACGGCTACGAGGCATTGAATGTCGAGGCGCAGGTGTCGGACGCGCATTCGCTGTTGAATTGGACACGGCGAATGCTGGCGCTGCGCGGTCGCCACAGCGCCTTCGGGCGGGGTTCAATGCGGTTTCTGACGCCGGCGAACCGGCGGATTCTCGCCTATTTGCGCGAATATGATGATGAGGTCATTCTTTGCGTTGCAAACCTGTCACGCGTTCCCCAGGCGGTAGAGCTCGATCTGCAGCAGTTCGAAGGGCGAGTTCCGGTGGAGTTGACGGGTATGTCGCCGTTCCCGCCGATCGGGCAGCTCACCTATCTGCTCACACTGCCTCCCTATGGTTTCTTCTGGTTCCAGCTCGCTGCCGAAGCCGACGGGCCGGCCTGGCGCACGGCTCCGCCTGAGCAACTTGTCGATCTGGTGACGATCGTTATCAGACGCAGCCTGACGGAGCTTGCCGAGCTGCCGCATCACACGGCGATGCTGAGCAGGGATATCTTGCCGGCCTATCTTGCGAAGCGCCGCTGGTTCGGCGCCAAGGACCAGGCTCTGCAGGAGGCGAGGCTTGTTTCCGCGACACCGATACCCTTTGCCGACGGTATCGTGCTCGGAGAGATCGAGGTTGTGCTGCCGGATCATGTGGAGAGCTATCAATTGCCGCTCGCAGCCGAATGGGATGATACGGCGCCCAACGTGCTCGCTCAGCAGCTTTCCCTTGCGCGCATCCGGCAGGGTAGGCGGGTTGGATTCTTGACCGACGGATTTGCCGTCGAGATGATGGCACGCGGCATTTTTCAAGGCCTATGCGATCGCTCGACGGTCAGCGGACGCACCGGCATGATCGAGTTCATCGGCACTGATCGGCTCGATTGTCTGGCTTTGACCGAGGATATGCCGATCCGCTGGCTTTCGGCCGAACAATCCAACAGCTCCTTGCTCGTGGGCGACCTGGCAATGATCAAGCTGATCCGCCATGTCTTCGTTGGCGTCCATCCGGAAGTCGAGATGACGCGCTATTTGACGGAACATGGTTATGAGCATACTGCCCCTCTTCTGGGCGAGGTGGCTCGGACCGACGGCGAAGGTCGCCGATCGACGCTGATCATCGTGCAAGGCGCGATCCGCAACCAGGGTGACGCCTGGAATTGGATGCTGTCCAACCTGCGCCGCACCGCTGACGAGATCGTTATCACCGAGGCTGCAGTCGAGTCGGCCGATGAGCAGCTGCAGCCGCTTCTGCATTTTATTTCCATGGTCGGCGAACGCCTTGGAGAATTGCATGTCTTGCTGGCGCAGCCGACCGACAACGAAGCCTTCGCGCCGCGTCGGGCGGATGCACGCGATATCGCCGGCATTCGCAAAACCGTAACGGGCGAGATCACCTATGCCTTTTCCAAGCTGACCGACCTCGAAGACAGTGTCGAGCCGGAGATCGCAGAGCAAATGTCCTCGCTGCTTGCCGAACGCGACAGGATCCTCGAGCTTGCCAGTGCGCTGGTGGAGGAGGCGAAAGGCACGTTGTTGACGCGTGCGCATGGCGATTTCCATCTTGGCCAGATCCTGGTGACGGAAGGCGATGCGGTCATCATCGATTTCGAAGGCGAGCCAGCGCGCAATCTAGCCGAACGCCGCGCCAAGACGAGCCCGTTGCGCGACGCTGCCGGCCTGCTGCGGTCGCTCGATTATCTCTCAGCAACCGCCATGCTCGAAAACGACGCCATTTCGGATCATCATGATGCCCGCCGCCGAGAGGTGATCCGGCGCTTCGCGGAAAATGCGGAACGCATCTTTCTGACATCCTACATCGCGGCATTGGCGGCTTCGCCCGATTTGCCGAAAGAGCCTGCCGAAGCTCGGCGGATCATCGATATCTTTCTTCTGGAGAAGGCTGCCTATGAGATCGCCTACGAGGCACGAAACCGTCCGAAGTGGCTTCCGATCCCGCTGAACGGACTTGCCGCCATCATAGCGCGACTGTCGGGGAGCCGCTCATGAGCGATGTTGCCGACATTCTCAGCGGAGTGGATGCGGGTTCCATGCGTGCCCTGGTGGAGGGGCGGCATGGAGATCCCTTTTCGATCCTCGGCATGCACCAAGGTGTGGATGGCCGCTACAGCGTCAGAGCCTATCTGCCTGGGGCTTTGCGCGTTGAAATTCTCAATCGGGACAGTGATCGCGTTCTGGCGTCGGCCGATCTTATCCATCCCGCCGGCCTGTTTGGCGCCACACTTGCCGAACGCAACGCCTATTATCTGAAAATTCACTGGCCCGATGCAATCCAGGTGACGGCCGATCCCTACAGCTTTGCGCCGTTGCTCGGTGATCTGGATCTCCATCTGATCTCGCAAGGCACGCATTACAATCTGAGCGAGGCTCTTGGCGCCAATCCCATGACGGTCGAAGATGTCGCGGGCGTGCGTTTCGCGGTCTGGGCGCCGAATGCAAGCAGGGTATCCGTGGTCGGCGACTTCAACGCCTGGGACGGGCGCCGCCATCCGATGAGGCTCCGGCCGCAGGCCGGTGTCTGGGAGATATTCATTCCGCATATCACGGTCGGCGAACGCTACAAGTTCGAGATTGTCGATCGCTCCGGTACCCTGCTGCCGCAGAAGGCCGATCCGGTCGCACGGGCAGCGGAGCCCGCGCCATCGACGGCGTCCGTGGTGGCGTCGTCCGAACCCTTCCGCTGGAACGATCATACCTGGATGGAGAATTGCCGAAACGCCGATCAGTTCGCCAAGGCGCTTTCGGTTTACGAGGTTCATGCCGGCTCCTGGCTGCGCGACATGGAAGATGGCGGCCGCGCGCTGGATTGGATCGAACTCTCGCAGCGGCTCATTCCCTATGCCAGCGAAATGGGCTTCACCCATATCGAGCTCCTGCCGATCATGGAGCATCCTTTTGGCGGATCGTGGGGGTATCAGCCACTCGGTCTATTCGCGCCGACCGGGCGCCACGGCACGCCTGAAGATTTCGCATATTTCGTCGATCGCTGCCATCAGGAAGGGCTCGGTGTCATTCTGGATTGGGTGCCGGCGCATTTCCCGACGGATGTGTGGGGACTGGCGCGTTTTGACGGAACCGCGCTTTATGAGCATGAGGATCCGCGGGAGGGTTTCCATCGCGACTGGAACACGCTGATCTATAATCTTGGACGCAACGAGGTCAAAGGCTTCCTGATCGCGAGCGCGCTCGAATGGCTTGACCGCTTTCATGTGGACGGACTGCGCGTCGATGCCGTCGCTTCCATGCTCTATCGCGACTATAGCCGCCCGGAAGGCGAGTGGATCCCGAACCGCTACGGAGGGCGCGAAAACCTGGAAGCCATCGAATTCTTCAAGCATCTGAACAGCATCGTTCACGAACGCTTTCCGCATGCGCTGATGATCGCCGAGGAATCGACCGCTTTTCCGAACATCACCAGACCCGCTGCGGAAGGCGGACTCGGCTTCGACATGAAGTGGAATATGGGATGGATGCATGACACGCTCCATTACATGTCCGACGATCCGGTCTATCGAAAATATCATCATGGCTCGATGACATTCGGCATGATCTATGCCTATAGCGAGCGCTTCATCCTGCCGTTTTCGCATGACGAAGTCGTGCACGGAAAGGGTTCCATGCTGGCCAAGATGCCCGGCGATCCCTCGCAGAAGATGGCCAATCTTCGCGCTCTTTTCGGCTTCATGTGGGGGTACCCGGGTAAGAAGCTTCTCTTTATGGGCGGTGAGATCGGCCAATGGTCGGAATGGAGCCACGACAGTTCCGTGGAATGGGATCTCCTGGATGAACCGTCTCACGCCGGCCTGCAACGGCTGGTGCGCGATCTCAACCGAATCTACAGGCATTTTCCCTGCCTGCAGCACGGCGACACTGTGCCCGACGGCTTTGAGTGGGCGGTTGCGGATGATGCCGAACAGTCGGTTTTCGGAATGCTGCGCTTCGATCCCGGACGGCGGTCGGCCATTCTGATCGTCTCGAATTTCACTCCGATTTTCCGCGGTGGATACAGAGTTGGCGTCCCTTTTTCCGGTCTCTGGCGGCGGATACTCGATACGGATGACTCTGTTTATGGCGGAGCAGGCATCGGCTCCCGCGATCGTCTTACCGACGACTTTCCCGTGCATGGACGCCGCCAGTCCCTTCTCCTTGATCTTGCCCCTCTTTCAACAGCGATGTTTCTCTTTGAGGATGGAGAAACGATGACGGGAGGTGAGTGACCCTGAAGGTCTGCGTCGTGGGAAGTAGTCGATACAGTCGTAGCTGCGCGTTCAACGGAACGGTCCGGTAGCGGACATCGTCTTTCTTCCAATTTGATCTATCTCTTATTGCATGAGAAGGTTGTGATGAAGATTATGATTGTCGAGGATGAGCCCCTGGTGGCACTCGAATTGGAGCGTATCGCTACCGAAGCCGGTCATGAAGTCGTGGGCTCCTTCATGACGGCGGAGCAGGCCCTGGCCTATGCATCAAAGGCACAGGTGGCTTTCGTGGATCTCGGCTTGGCCGATGGCCATAGCGGAGGGGGGCTTGCTCGGCGATTGACGGATCGGTTCAGGATAAAGGTGATCTTTGTGACCGGCAGCCCCGAACGGGTCGGATACGGTCTCGAAGGGGCAGTCGGAATAGTCGGCAAGCCATTTACCGACAAAGTGATCCTCGACGCCTTGGAAAAGGCGCAGCTAAAAGCCTAAGCTAACGGGCCTCTAAGGGTCTCGGAGAGCGGTGCAAGCTTGTCGTTCAGCTTTGTAATGTGGCTGAGGACAGGCTCCAAACAACCGCCCGCGGTCCCATCCAGTTGTCTGCTATGCTGCCTGACGAGAAAAACACTTGCCCTTCGGTCGGCCTTTTCAAAACGACTGGCGTGTTCGACAAGTTGGCTACCAAATGAAGGTTTGTGGACCCGATTTGCCAGCGCACTCGGATGGGAGAGGCATCTGGATCATAGGTGGCTGCGCAACTATGGGCTTCAGCGAGGAGCGGCACGACTACCTGATGTCTGAGCTTTAGCAACTGCTCGTAATAGTCCCCAATTGCCGCGTTCTCATTCATTTTGTCCCATCGCAATTTGGCGCTGCGGAAGGTGGCTTCTGCCGTTGGGTCGCACGCATCCTCCGCTTCGAAACCCGGCAGGCGCTTCAGTTCCTCCTTGCGGCCAAGCTTTATCTTGGCGTTGAGTTGCTGGTCGAAGTCGCAAAAGAAGGGAAAGGGATCGGCAGCGCCCCATTCCTCACCCATGAACAGCATGGGGGTCTGGGGCGAGAGAAGATAGATGGCTGCAATGGCCTTTATCGCCTCGATCGGGTGGGAGGAAATCATGCGATCGCCGCGCGCCCGATTGCCGATCTGGTCATGGTTCTGGATGAAGGAGATAAAGGCCGATGGCGGCAAGCCAGCGGTCGGCGATCCTCTGGGCCGGCCTCGATACTGCATATGCTCCCCTTGAAACGCGAAGCCTTCGGCAAGCGCGCGGCTCAGACGCGGTGCCCAATCGGCATAATCCGCGTAGTAGCCGAAGATCTCGCCCGTGGCCGCTACATGAAGAGCGTGGTGGATGTCATCATTCCACTGTGCCGCAAAGTGGCGCGGCTTACCGTCTTCGCCGCGAGCGAGGAGAGCCGCGTCATTATCCTCGTTCTCGACGATCAGATGGACATGGCGTTCAGGGAAGGCGCTTCTGACGCGACCGGCAAGTTCGAGAAGGATATGCGGATCGCTGTCGTCCTTCATCGCGTGAACGGCGTCGAGCCGCAAACCATCCATCCGAAACTCGCTCAGCCAATAGATTGCATTTTCGATGACGAAATCGCGGATGAAACGACTGCCTTCGCCATCGTAGTTCAGGCCCTTGCCCCAGACGCTTTCGTGCCGGTCGCCAAATATCGGCGCGTAACGGGGCAGATAGTTCCCGTCCGGTCCGAAATGATTATAGACCACATCGAGAAAGACGCAGATGCCGCGCTCGTGGGCTGCATCGACGAGCAGTTTGAGATGTTCGGGGCGGCCGTAGCTGCTATCCGGCGCATAGGGTAAAACACCGTCGTAACCCCATCCATACCGACCACGAAAATCCGAAAGCGGCATGAGTTGAATGGCCGTTATGCCGAGGCGCTGCAAATGATCGAGCTTTTCGATAGCCGCTAGGAACGTGCCAGCTTCCGTGAAGGCGCCGACATGCAGTTCGTAGATGACGATTTCTTCCCAGCGGCGTCCCTTCCATCCCTGCGTTTGCCATTCGAATGTTGGATCGATCAGCTCGCTCGGGCCGTGGACGTCTTCGGGTTGAAAGCGCGAGGCAGGATCCGGCACGGCAAACCCGTCGTCCAGCACGAATTTATAGCGATCGCCGATCTGCGCATCGTTGACTTCGACGACATGCCACCCGTCCTGCCTCCACCGCATGGCCCATTCCCCCCGCTGCTCGATGCGGACGAGCACGCGCTCCGCCAAGGGCGCCCACAGGCGGAACAGGACCGCATTCTTGTTGATTTGCGGTCCAAATGCGAAGCTGTGCTGCATGACATCCCGTCCGTCGATGATGCTGAAATTTTCATGCACTCCAACGCATCTTGACGGGAACGGTTCCTGAGGTCGGAACAGATCTCTTTCAGTCCCGTTCGTTAAGGCAGCCTGACGCAGCGAGGAAGCCATGACTGTCTTGACCTCTACCTACCGCCTGCAGTTTCGCGGAGATGTCACCTTTGACAAGGCAACGGGGCTGGTTCCCTATCTGAAGGATCTCGGCATCAGCCATGTCTATGCCTCGCCGATCTTTGCTGCCAAGAAGGGATCGACCCATGGCTATGATGTCACAGATGCGAACGAGATCGACCCGGTGCTTGGCGGCCGCGCCGGGTTCGATGCTTTCTGCACGGCCTTGCGGCAGGCGAAGCTGGGCCTGATCCTCGACATTGTGCCCAACCATATGGCCGCCTCCGTGGAAAACGCGTGGTGGCGTGACGTGTTGCAGCGCGGATCGAGCAGCGCCTATGCCGGCCATTTCGATATCGACTGGCGCCGCAAGCTCACCTTGCCGCTGCTCGGGCGGCCGTTCGAGGAAAGCCTAGCCGCGGGGGAGTTTCATCTTCGCTACGAGCCTAAGGATGGAGGCATTCATCTGGTCTATTTCGACGATCTGCTTCCGCTCTCGGCTGAAAGCGCCGAGTGGCTGACAGCGGACATTGGAACGGATGCGGAGCGGTTGCGTGCGTTTTCGAAAGATGCGGTCGCGATGCGAAAACTACTCGCCGAACAGCACTGGCAATTGCTCTATTGGAAAGATGCCGCCGAAAACCTCAGCTATCGGCGCTTCTTCGAGGTGGCAGGCCTGGTCGGGATGCGGGTGGAGAACACGCGGGTCTTCAACGACACGCACCGGCTGATCATTGAATTGGTTCGCGCCGGACAGGTTCAAGGATTACGCGTCGACCATATCGACGGACTGGCCGATCCGAAGAGCTATCTCGAGCATTTGCGGCAGGCCGTCGGCCCGGACATTTTCATCGTAGTCGAAAAAATCCTCGCCCGCGGCGAGACGTTGCCGGCGGATTGGCCGGTGTCGGGAACGACCGGCTACGAATTCATCGCCGCCATGGCTGATCTCTTCGTGAACGAGGATGGGTTACGCAGGCTGGATGAAGCCTACAAGTCCGTCAGCGAGGAGGATGCCGACTTTGCCGCAGGTTTGCGCAGGGCGAAGCTGTTGATGGTCGGGCGCAATTTTGCCGGCGAGGTAAGGCGTTTGACGAGCCTGGCATGTTCGATTTTTCCCGATTTCGACGCGGAGGAAATATCGTCGGCGCTTCGTGAGTTGCTGGTCGCCTTTCCGGTTTACCGCACCTACGGCTATCGGGGCGCTGCATCGTCTGATGACGTGGCGATCATCGAGAGTGCCTGCGAGAAGGCACGAAGCCGATTGCCGGCCATTGATGCCCTTGATGCGCTCGGCCGTCTTTTAAAAGGGGATATTGCTGCAGCCGAAGCTCTGGAGTTTCGAGCCAGATTCCAGCAGCTCAGCGGTCCGATCATGGCAAAGGCAGTCGAGGACACGCTGTTTTATCGGTATAACCGCCTGATCGCATTGAACGAGGTCGGAGGCGAGCCGCATGCGCCGCCGGGCTCGGTGGCGGCCTTTCATCAATTCATGGCCGATCGATTTCGGCGACAACGCCGCGGCCTTTCCGCGACCTCGACGCATGATACCAAGCGGGGAGAAGACGCCCGCGCCCGCCTCTACGGTCTGACGCAGGATCCTGATGCCTGGATTGCCGGTGTCGAGCGATGGCGCAACATGAATTCTCCTTTTCGTTCCAGCCTTGCCGATGGACCTGCACCTGAGCCCAATATCGAATGGATGCTTTACCAGGCGCTTGCCGGTATCTGGCCGCAGGACATTGAAGGAGCCGATCGGAACGCACTGAAGGAGCGCTTTTGCGCCTATGCCTTGAAAGCGATCCGAGAGGCCAAGCTCAGGACGGATTGGATGGATGAAAATCCGGCGTATGAGCATGGAGTCCAAGCCTATGCTGCCGCCTTGCTTTCGGAGGATAATCGGGAGTTCATCTGTGATTTCGACCGGACACTGCGCCCTTTCATGGAACTTGGTTTCCGCAACAGCCTGTCGCAGTTGCTGATCAAGCTCACGGCTCCCGGCATTCCCGACATCTATCAGGGTACCGAGGGTCTGGATTTCAGCCTGGTCGATCCTGACAACCGACGACCGGTCGACCATCTGTGGACTGACACGGGAGCAACAGGTCCCCTTGCGCCGAATGCCGCTTCCTTGAAACGGCACGTCATCCGCAAGGTGCTGCGATATCGCAATCAGCACCCCCTTCTTTTCCTGGAGGGCGAATATATGCCCTTGGAAACCAGCGGGGCACGAGCGTCCAATCTCGTGGCCTTCGCGCGCGTTCACGAGCGGGAAATAGCGATTACGATCGTGCCGCGCCTGATCGGCGTGCCATCATCGGATTTCTGGAAGGACACCGCTGTCGCGATGCCGCGAGAGCTCAAGGGGCCGCTGTATGATCTCCTCACGGATCAGCCGGTCTCAGCCGGCAATCTTCTGGCAGCACAGCTGTTTGCCGATCATCCCCTATCCCTCGTCGTGGGAGACAGGTGACGATCCCGGCATCCATTCATGTGTACTCCAACCCGAAGGCCGGAACAAAGCGCTTCATAGGGTGTTTCTGCTGCGCGGCAACAATCACGAGGTATCCATGACGGAAGGCGGCAAGAGGCATGCGATCGAGCCGGGCGATTACACGCGTCTGGGAGCAAATTATGATGGAGAGGGTGTCAATTTTGCACTTTTCAGCGCCTATGCGGAAAAGGTGGAGCTTTGCCTTTTCGACGAAAGCGGAAAGCAGGAGATCGAGCGGATCGCTCTACCGGAATATACCCATGAGATCTGGCATGGTTATGTTCCTGGATTGAAGCCGGGTGCTCTATATGGCTACCGCGTGCATGGCCCATTCGATCCGTTGAAAGGCCATCGCTTCAATGCCAACAAATTGCTCGTCGACCCCTATGCCCGCGAGCTTGTAGGCAATGTCGAATGGTCGCAAGCCCAGTTTGCCTATGTTCTGGACGACGAGCAGAAGGATCTTTCCTTCGACGAGACAGACAGCGCCGGACAGATGCCCAAATGCCGTGTGGTCGACCTCAAGAATGAAGCACCGGATAAAAGGCCGACTGTCGCATGGCCTGAAACCATTTTCTATGAGGCGCACGTCAAGGGAATGACGATGCTGAATCCGGCAATTCCGGAGTCGCTGCGTGGCACCTTTGACGGTCTGGGGCACGGCGCGGTCGTCGGTTACATCAAGAGCCTCGGCATCACCTCGATCGAGCTTCTTCCCATTCACTTCTTTCCCGATGACAGTCATTTGCTCGACAAGGGCTTAAGCAACTATTGGGGCTACAACAGCCTTGCCTTCTTCGCACCGGCAACTCGTTATTATGGGCCGAAAGGCCTTGAAGGCTTTCGCGACATGGTGCGTGCCTTTCACGATGCCGGTATCGAGGTCATCCTCGATGTCGTCTACAATCACACCGCGGAGGGCAACGAACTCGGTCCCACCCTTTCATTCAAAGGCATCGACAATTTCTCCTATTACCGCACCCTGCCGGACCAGCCCCGCTACTACATCAACGACACCGGCACCGGTAACACGATCAACACGTCGCATCCGCGCGTGCTGCAAATGGTGACGGACTCGCTGCGCTACTGGGTCGAAGAAATGCATGTCGATGGCTTTCGTTTCGATCTCGGCACCATTCTCGGCCGCGAACCTCAGGGTTTCGACCAGCGTAGCGGCTTCTTCGATGCGGTCGGCCAGGACCCGGTGCTTGCGAAAGTCAAGCTTATCGGCGAGCCGTGGGACATTGGTCCCGGCGGTTATCAGGTGGGGGGATTTCCGCCGGGCTGGGCGGAGTGGAACGACAAATATCGCGATACGGTACGGGATTACTGGAAGGGCACTCCCGGCATGACAAGGGATTTTGCCGCCCGTATTCTAGGGTCAGGCGATGTTTATGATCTTCGCGGCCGCCGCCCATGGGCGAGCGTCAATTTCGTCGCCGCCCATGATGGCTTCACGCTCAATGATCTCGTCTCCTATAACGAGAAGCATAATGAGGCGAATGGCGAAGAGAACAATGACGGCCACAACGACAATCGCAGCTACAATTATGGCGCTGAAGGTCCGACCGACGATGAAGCCATCAATACCGTTCGGGAGCGCCAAAAGCGCAATTTTCTCGCGACCCTCTTTCTCTCCCATGGCACGCCGATGCTGCTGGGGGGTGATGAATCCGGCCGCAGCCAGATGGGCAACAACAATGGCTACTGTCAGGACAACGAACTCAGCTGGCTGCATTGGGACGATCGATATGGCAGCGCCGAAGTGCTTTATACTTTCGTCAAACGCCTGATCGCCTTGCGTCAGGCGCATTCCATCCTCAGACGGGAAAATTGGCGCGACGGCCTGATCGTCACCTGGCTCAATCCGGGTGGCGGTGAGCAGGCGGATGAGCAGTGGGACGATGAAGCGAATACGGCGATCGGCTTGCGTCTGTCGCGTCAGCAGCCATTCGAAGAGGGCTGGGATGATGTTCTGATCCTGTTCAACCCCCATGACAGCAATGTCGACTTTAGCTTGCCGGATGATAAGCGCTGGGCTCTTGAGCTGTCGACATCCTACCCTGATGAGCAGGGTCGAGGTGCAGTTGAGAAGAAAATTTTAAATCTTGAAGCCCGCAGCCTCTCGCTTTTGCGGCCAGCCTGAAACAAGCGTGGGAATGCAGGTTGCCCATCCAATTTGTCCTCGGGTCATATAACACATGCCACTCACTGAGATTTTAGTTTGAAATCCAGATCGAACGGCTCTGCTTGGCTGTCAGCAGACGTCAATATCTGTTGTTGTTTGGAAACTTTTCCTGGTCTCGGAACTTTGGTGGGAGACGGTGAGATGATGCGGGCGCTCTCCTGCAGGGGATCGACCCTTGGTGCACCGTTTCCGAATTCGCCGAGCCGGAGGAACCAATGCCGTTAACATATCATGTTGGGATCCATGACGAGGGTTTTGCCTACCGCGTCGGTGACGTCTGGTCGGACACGTTTCCCGATCACGAGAGTGCGCTTGCCGCTGCCAAATCTGCTGCAGCCCGGCAGCAGCAGGGCGGTGAAGACGCCGAAATCAGCTATCAGCTGTCGGACGGACGCTGGCAGACGGAACATGTCAGCCGCGGGGAAGGCCCAATCACGAATGTAAGCGACGACGAGGACAGTACCATGACGGAGTTAACCGGGTCGTGCCGTTGTGGGCAAGTGCGTCTGATGGTGCGCGGAAAGCCGCTTCGTATCGGCATTTGCCATTGCACGGATTGCCGACAGGAAAGCGGATCCGCCTTCACTTATTTCGGCCTATGGCCCGCAAGTGAATTTCACTATGAGGGCGCGACGAGCGAGTTTGCTGGACGTGAGTTTTGCCCGCGTTGCGGTTCGCGCGTCTTTGCTGTTGGCAAGAGCGAGGTCGAGATCAAACTGGGAGTCCTTAGCGAGGCACCCACGCGTCTCAGGCCCAGCTATGAGGTGTGGACCAAACGGCGGGAACCCTGGCTTTCGTCGATCGAAGGCGCGGAGCAGTACGAGGAGGATCGACGATGAGCAGCGCGCGACGGTCGGGTGGCTGCCTTCGCGAAAGCAAAGCGGCGCAAACGGCGCGCGTGACCTGGAGTGCTTCTCCACTCACTCGACTATCCGTCATCCAAGCTATAGCTGTGATCTCAAGGGCATTGCGACGGATCTGCGCCAGGTGGATATTCTTCTCAGTTTTCAATGAAAACCCGTAGCTGATGCTCCAAAAGCGGCAGGTCGGCAGTTCAAGTCCGCTTAAGAGCACAAAAGTGGTGTGCTCCACCTGGGCCAAGCGGATTGTGCCCGACTTTGACATCTGTTGCCCTTTTCCATTTGCCTGAGGCGCTTCTCGATCTGCTATTCTATGAGGCAACGGTTCATCATCAGCGCCGTTCATGCCCGGTTCAGCCGTCCGGTTTCAGGATGTCGACGATGACGGAGGTTCGCTATGAAAATCTTTAAAAGTCTGCTTGCGCCGCTCCTGAGCGTCGGTCTGTTGATCGGTGCGGGTACTGTTTCAGCTGCGCCCATGATGAACATGACGAAGCCGGAGATTCAGTCATCCGTTCAAATCGTCCGCTATCATCATCGTCGCCATTGGCACGGCCCGCGGCATCATCGGCCCCACCACTGGAGATCGCATCGCAGTTACCGGAGCCATTATTGGCGCGGCCATCATCGTGGTTGGTACAAGCACCACCATCATCATCACCGCTATTACCGCTACTGACCGTGCCCTACGGAAAGCTTCATGAGGATAGCAGCGTGTCCATCTTCGGCGCGATCTCATCCACTTTCGCTTTTCGTCTTGTTCCTGCTCAGATACGATATCGCTAGTTCGTCAATGTCATCTTCGCGAGGGAGCTGACCAGCGCGAGATGAAAATGCAGGTCGGCTGACTCGCCTGGCGATAGCGGAAGTCGAATACAATTTACTGGGATGAGCGCACACTAGGCCTTGGCTCGAGCCGGCCGGGCTCTGTGGGCGGCAGACGCTCCATGAACGGCTTTAGGAAAAAATTGTCGAGAGCAGAGTGCAAGGTAAGCGGCGCATAACGAAGGCGTACCGGAATGCGCGTTCCTTAGTAGCAACAATGGGCCGCAGCCGCGGTTCGGCACGCCCCTGTATCGAGGCATGCCTGAAGCACTTCAACGTCTATAAGAACGCTGATGACGCTGCTGCGGCCGGCTGGACGCTGGCTGCCATCCAGGAGCAGTTAGGCGAGCGCAACCTTTACGGTGACGTCGGCTCAAGGAGATCGTCGATGCGGCTGCGAGATATTATGATAGCCGCGTTTGTCTCGCTGTGTGCTTCGAGAGGGCAGACGGATCGAGAATCTGGCCGAAACAGACTACCGCTACCCGCTCGCCGCTGGTTTTAGCGATATACATATATTCATCCGCGCGTTTGACATAGGATTGCACAGTGTCATCCGCCCGCAGGAAGGTAACGCCAACTGCAGCGCCGGTGAACGTCACTTGCCCGTCGATAGGTATCGGTTTGAAGATGCGTTCCATCGTCTCTTGGAGATGCGACTGCAAATCGCCGGCGAGCTTCCGGTCTATGTCGAGCAGCACGACAAATTCATCCCCGCCGATACGTGCAATGAAGTCGGTGGCGCGAAAATTCTCACGCAATCTGTTGGCTATCGTTCTTAGCACCTCGTCGCCCGCCGAATGCCCGATCGTATCATTCACGATCTTAAAATCATTCAGGTCGATATATGCGAGGGCAAGCTTTCGATCGTTTAGCAGGTTGCGAGCGACTGCATCGGCGACAACTTCATCGAAACAGGCCCTATTGGGAAGACCTGAAAGTGCGTCGGTGCGCGCCGAGGTTTTTAGTGCGTTCTCGATCTCACGTTGCTGCCTGACACGAGCGGAAACATCGAGGATGATCTCGACATCGAAAGAAACTCCGTCGATCACGGTGCGCTGGGCGGAAATCAACGTCGGAATAATCGTGCCGTCGGCATAGGTGATATCCACCTCTTCCAGCTCATAGGCGCCCTCTTCTTCGAGAAGCCGGTGACGGCGGTCCCGGGCCGGATTGTCAATCGCCGCACCCTCGGAAGTCAGCTTCTTGCCCTTAATGTCGTCCCACTTCAGGCCGGTCAGCCGGAGATAGGCTTCGTTGACTTTAACATAACTGGATGTTTTCGTGTCACTCGTGGTAATAGACATCGCTATAGGCGCGGACTCGAACATTCGCATCAGCATCGATACCAACAATTCCGTCGGCAAGACATCTTTCGGGTCTGTGACGGACGCTGCGCGACTTATCCCAGAATCCGGAAAATTCAGTTCATGCTTCACCGCTGTGGGACGCCAGGGTGCAACCGCCATGCCGGTCGGCGATTTCGTCTGCCACACCTTCGTCGAAGTTCCGAACAGTTCAATTTTCGGCTCGAATCCGTCTCGATCCGCGACCGCGGTTATGACACCGTACCACTTGACGATCTTCCCTTCGGAGTCACGATGCGGCTTTGCACGACTGAGCATCCATCTCCAAGCATCGTCGTGAAGTCTCATTCGAAACATTGTTTCAAAAGGCTTGCCGGATGGCAACCATGCAAACCATTCCTGCCGAACCCGGAGTCGATCGTCTGGATGCATGCGGCGATACCAGTCCGCAATACGATCAACGGTGCTATCAGCCATTCCATCGAGTGTCGGTCCCATGAAATTGACAACACCTTTGGCGTCACTCGACCAAGGAATACTTGCGTTGAGTTCGACCGATCGCCGAGCATGGTCTTCGGTTTCCCTCAGCACGGTCTCAACCGTTTTGCGATCGGTAACGTCGATTGCGGTAACTGAAATGCCGATCTGCTCACCCCCATCGTCGTCGACAGGCTGATTGATGACAAGGAAAGCCTTTTCGCTGCCGGCAGGCTGGTATTCGTTGATGACGACGGTCTCGCCGGCGAGGACACGCCGCAGATCGCCGGCGACGCGAGGCGCGTCATGGTCAGGCGCGAAGCTGTGCACCGTCCGCCCGATCAGGTCATCCGGACAGAGGCCAAACATTTCGGCAAAGCGATCGTTGACGCTGACATAGCGCAGTTCCATGTCGAGAAAACACAGGCCAATCGGCGCCGCTCTGTACAGTGCGTCCAGTTGGTGAACGCGCTGGAACAGTGAAACACTCCCGGCACGTTGAGACAGCGATTGTTGTTTATGATATGCCAGCCACTGCGCCGTCTCAGCTCCATTCAATGGTTTGCCGAATAGCCAGCCCTGTCCGAGGTCGCATCCCAACCGGCGGAGAATGGTCGCCTGCTCCTCGGTCTCGACGCCCTCTGCAACGACGACCATCCCAAGGCTTTGGCCTAACCCGACCACAGAGGCGACGATCTTGCGGCTATCGTTGTCGTGTTGCATTGAGCGCACGAAGCTCATGTCAATCTTGAGCTTGTCGAAAGGAAAGGCGTGCAATCGGGTGAGACTGGCAAATCCCGTTCCGAAATCGTCAAGCGCAAGACCTATGCCAGCAGATTTCAGCAGAGCGATCGTTGACCGGACGGTCTCATCATCTTCAAGCAGAACGCTTTCCGTTATCTCAATATGGATTCGATTTAACGGAAAGCCGGTCGCCTGAACAATGCTGCGGATGAATTCGAACAAGTTCGGATCACGGAATTGCACGGCAGAAATATTGATCGCGAGCACGAAATTTCCCGGCCAGAGATTTGCCAGCTCACAGGCTTCCGAGACGATCTTTTTTGTCAAAGCGTCGATGAGGTCGTTTGCTTCGGCAACAGGAATAAATGTTGATGGCGGAATGATGCCTGCTTCGGAATCGGTCCAGCGCGCCAGCACTTCAAACCCGACGAGCGCTCCGCTTTGCATGTCCACCAATGGCTGAAACGCTGGCCAGATTGCTGGGGTCGACAACGCCTGCTTCATGGAATGTGGTGATATCTTCCGGTCACTCAGCAAGGTGTGTTGCGCCGCGTCCGACCACCGGCCGTGTTTCCGAATTTGAGCGGTTTTCTGACGAGAGATCATAGTGCTTTCCACCTGGGCGTAATAATCATGCCGGCATCCGCTTAAAATTCGATTATCTCTTTCGAGTATAGTGAACTTTGATATGTATATGATCAAAGCCTTATAAGCATTGAGCGAGATCGTTACGCTATGAGTGATGGACGTCTCAGCTATCCTGCTGAAGTTGGTGCTATATTCTTGTAAGAGGGCGCAGCTACATGGCATCAACACCTCCCGCACAAAAACGGAAAGTGTTATTCATGACGCCAGTAGAATTCGTTACCTATCTCTCAGATCGGGCATTCAAAACCCGCTTATTTAAGTCCGCTTACCTAGTCTCCTGCTTATTTAAACGAACGACGCTTGCTCGAATAGCGATCGAAAATCATATTCTTATTTCGCCATTCAAGTAATCGACGTGGCTTGAGGTGCCCTGGGTGAAGCTCTGCTAGGTCGATTGCTGGTCGGCCTTTATGCCGCTCTCAGTTGCGAAGCGCCCAGACGAAATATCAATCGTCCATTTCGAAGGTGCGGCCGGATTATAGCCGGCAGCCACGAGAACGGCGTGTGCCTTTTTCGCCAGGCTTGCTGCCGCCTTTGAACGAAGCACGGGAGAACCGGCGAACAGCTCGACCGCATTGCTAAGGCCCGTGCTCGCTCGCTGCCACAGCGTCCCGCAGAAACCGGTGCCGGCCCGGCTCAAGGCGGCGTTGATTTCCTGTGCTTGCCGGAGATGATCAAGCACGATCGGGAGCATCGATCCGGCAAAACGTTGCATCTCTGCATCCTCGCCGAAGGAAATCTCCCATGCCAGCAGTTGTGCGGTCTTCTGATGATCGACGATCTGGGCTGCGATATAGGCCCTGCCAAAAGCTTCGCCGTTCAGCTTATCCAGGCGGTCATGGATCACCTGATGATCGGCATCAAGTTCGGTCGGGAGCGGGATCTTTACGGCATTGGCGAGACCGCGTGCTCGGGGTCGCAACCAATCTGAGCCGTGGCGTTTCAAACAGCAAAGGCGGCACGATGTTCATTTTATTCGCCAGGCCATTTCCGGTGCTGCCATTCAGCCTCCATTTTCGTGAGATCCGATTCAAGAATGGCGCGCATCAGGATATGCGTGTCGACCAGCCGCCGATGGCCGATCTCATCCTGGAATCCCACAGCGGCGGCGGCGAGCCCGGCGACAATCTGCTTCTGCCCCTCGATTTCGACTCGTGTCCGATCGATCGCCAGCAATAGATCATCATCGGATAACCTCTTGTATTTTGGCATCAGGCGCGTCCTCGCTATCCGTGATGGATATTATCCGTTGCGGGAAAGATCGCCAATCGGTTGTAGAGGGGTCATCGAAAAAAATCGTCTGATATCACGAAAAAATGTCGAGCTAGGCAGGAGGGTTGTTCAGTTTGAAGCTGAAATTCATCATCACGATGTTAGATGTATCTTGTGGCATTAGATGATCGCGAAATGCGCGGAATGATATATATCCATAAAACAATATATGTATCGTACAATTGTATTATTTTCTAGTATTGGTTGAGGAAATTATTTTATATATATTTAATATAAGGATGGAAAACCAAAATAAGAAAATTCTTTAACCATATTCATGCATAGGTCTCACTCTCATCAAGCATCTTTTGAGAGGGGATGATGAATAGGGCCATACTTGCTGCAATAATCATGTCGATCGCAGCCTCGACCGCAAATGCCCAGACGATCGGCGTCTCCATGTCCGATCTCGATAAATTCCGAACGGCATTGCTCGACGGTATTGTCTCCCATGGAAAGACGATTTCAGGATTGAAGCTGGTCACCCAAACCGCCAAGGGCGACAATGAGCTGCAAAAAAAGCAAGTTCAGCAGTTCATCGCCGACAAGGTCGATGCGATTATTGTTGCCGTTTCGGATGGTGACCTCGGCCCGCAAATGACAAAACTGGCCGCCGACGCCCATATTCCCCTCGTCTACATCAACAATGTGCCCTCCAATCTGTCGGACCTGCCTGAAACCCAAGCCGTTGTCGCGTCCGACGAAAAGGAATCGGGAACTCTACAGACGAAAGAAGTCTGCTCTCTCCTGAAGGGAAAGGGACGCCTGGTCATTCTGATGGGTGAACCCTTCCATGCGGCTGCGCGCGCCCGCACACAGGATATCGATAGCGTCATCGCTACATCCGCCTGCAAGGATCTGCAGATCGTAGAACGGCAGGCTGCCTATTGGTCGCGCGACTATGCCGATCAACAAATGCAGGAATGGCTGACAGCGGGTGTGAAGTTTGATGCTGTGATCGCCAACAACGACGAAATGGCGCTAGGCGCAATCCGCGCGATGAAGCGCAATGGCATGCCGATGAAAAATGTCGTTGTTGCCGGCATCGACGCAACCGACGATGCTTTGGCGGCAATGCAGACCGGCGACCTGGCAGTCACTGTTCTTCAAAGTGCCTCGGGGCAGGGAGCAGCGGCGGTCGATGCGGCCATCAAGCTTGCCAGCGGACAGAAGGTGCCACGGGAAAACAACGTGCCTTTCGAACTGGTGACACCACGAAATATCGCCAATTATCTGCCGAAGACTCAGTGACCGAGGGAAATACGATGTTACGTTTTTGGAATAAACTTGGCATCCGAGGCCAGATTACCGCGGGGTTCCTGCCGCTAATCTTGCTTATGAGCTTTCTTTCGATCAACGCCCTTTCCGGTATGGATGGACTTTCCTCGATATTCACGTCCTATCGCGGGACTGCGGGACAAAGCCTTGCCATTTCCCGCTACAGCGATGAACTTAGTGAGATCCAAAAGGCGGTAGAGGCCTTTCGCTCGAGCCCGACTCAGGACGTGATCGATCGCTTTCATGCGGGCGTTAAGTCGTTCGCAGAGGACGATCCGCGCTTTGCCGGCAATGCCACGCTTCAGGCGGGAATGACGGCAATTCGTCAGGATGTCGGCGCTTACAGCGGAGCTTTTGAGCGGATCGTGACGCTTCAGGCGAAGCGAGATTCCCTGATTTCCAAAGTCACGGAATTTGGACCTTGGACGAGCGTCGCGCTCAATGACGTGATGCGCAGCGCCTGGCGCCAGAACGATGTGGCGTTGCTGCATGCGACGGCTGCGACGCTCGAAGCTCTAGACCGCAGCCTCTATTTCTCGGAGCGATTCATCCATTCGGGCGACCTTGCCGCCTACGACACGGCGCAGTCGGCCTTGAATGAAGCGATGGCGTTAAACGACGTCGCCGCGAAGGCGGCAAAGAATGAACTGCAGCACAAGCGTGTCATGGGTGCGGGGCAGCTCATGCAGAACTATACAAGCCGCCTTGGCGATGTTCGGGATGTCCTGCTGGCGACCAACAAGATCCGCGACAACGAACTCAATGTTCTCGCGCCGAAGATCGCCAAGGGCTTCGAGGATTTGCAAGCGTCCGTCATGGACACGCAAAAGACGCTCGATGGATCGGTTGATGCGACCGTCGCCGCCGCGAGTAGCTCTACGCTTGCGATTAGCGGAGTTCTGATCGTCATCGGTCTCGTTCTTGCCTATTTTATCGGGCAGCTGATTTCTTCCAACGTGCGCAGCATGGCACGCCTGATGGAACGCTTAGCTCACGGCGATGACACGATGACCATAAGCGGTACCGAACAACGTCACGAGCTCGGGGCGATGGCACGCTCGCTGAAGGTCTTCCAAGAGACTGGGCGAGCCAAGCTCATTGCCGAAGCCACGGCCGAACGGGCGCGCATCGCAGCTGAGGAAGAGCGGCTTCGCCAAGAGGCCGAGCGGCTTGCCGATGCACAGGTGATGGAGCACGCGTTCCAGCAGATTTCGCTGGGCCTGGATGCTCTGTCGAAGGGTGACCTGACCGCCAGGGTCGGCGATGTTGATGTACGCTATGTCCGCATCCGGGATCACTTCAACAACTCGGTATCCAGCTTGGAGGAGGCCGTCGATTCGGTTATCGGCGCTGTTGCCACCATTAAATCCGGCTTGGCCGAGATCTCGACGGCGTCTCACGATCTTGCGCGCCGCACGGAGCAGCAAGCCGCTTCTCTCGAAGAGACTGTTGCGGCCTTGGGCGATGTAACGCGCGGTGTCAACGGAACCGCGGAGGGAGCGGGTCATGCTCAAAACGCGATGGTCACGGCGCGCGCCAACGCAGAAAGCGGTGGTGCGATTGTTGCCCGCGCGATCGCCGCAATGACGGAAATCCAGAGCTCGTCGTCCAAGATCGGCAACATTATCGGCGTTATCGACGAGATCGCATTTCAGACCAACCTGCTGGCGCTAAACGCTGGTGTGGAAGCAGCCCGTGCTGGGGACGCAGGCAAAGGCTTTGCCGTCGTTGCTCAGGAAGTGCGCGAATTGGCTCAAAGATCAGCAAGTGCGGCCAGGGAGATCAAGTCCCTGATCTCCATGTCGACTGATCAGGTGAGGACGGGCGTGCAGCTCGTCGGCGAATCCGGTACGTCGCTTTCCCAGATCGTCGAGCAGGTCGGTGCCATGAGTTCGACGATTGCAGAGATTGCCGTTGCGGCGCGCGAACAGGCGGCAAGCCTGAGAGAGGTTTCCGCTGCGGGTGACCAGATGGATAAGGTCACTCAACAGAATGCAGCCATGGTGGAGCAGACGACAGCAGCTGCGCAAAGCCTGACGAAGGAAACCGAAAATCTCGCGGACCTAGTGCATCGGTTCAAGACGCGCAGCACCAGAGTTTCGGAGACTCGTCTTTACGCGATAGCATCATGAGCGAGCAAAGGCAGAGTTCGTGACGACAGGCTGGGCTTTCTAGGAGGCCCAGTTCCCCTTTGCGCGTTCGCTCACCAATCACCAATTCCGGCTTTGGGCCAACGCTGTCAACAAGGGTGACTATAGTCCACTATGGCGCTCACACTTTTGATTTCTTAGGGATGTCTGGACCGAGGCAGCCTCCGATTTGAGTGAAGGGGACGAGCTTGGCGCAGCGTAGAGTGAGCTGCACGGGCACGCTGATAAGCTCGTCTATCTCAGATCGTAGCTCATGCCTGCCGCCATCGAGGCGTTAACTTGCGGCTTATCCCTCAACTGTTATACTGTTTTTGAAAAACAGTATAACGCCGGAGTCGAGCTTATGAAGGCGATCGATCTTATGTATCAGACGATGCTCGCCGAGCTCGGTCAGCGCTCGCTCGACGCCGCTTGGACAGCCGATTTCCCTCCGGAGGGTCGGTTCACCCCGGCGAACATCAAGGGGCGCAAGTATTGGTACTTCGACATCCCAGATGGGCAAGGTGGTACGAAACGTCGTTACGTCGGTCCTGCTGACGATCCGGACATCGCGCGGCGCGTAGCTGATCATAAGCGGGACAAGGATGATCTACGCGCTCGCAGGCGGTTGGTAAATACCCTGACACGCGAGGGCGGTATGATCGCCCCTGACGCCATGTCGGGAGACATCGTCGAGGTTCTTGCCGATGGCGGTCTTTTTCGGCTCCGGGGTGTTCTCATCGGCACGGTGGCCTTCCAATGCTATTCGGGACTGCTGGGCGTCCGCCTTCCCATGGCTGCAATTCTGACCGGCGATGCGGACATTGCTCAGGATTATGCCATCAGTCGGGAGGTTGAAGATAGTCTGCCTCCGATCCTTGGGCTGCTGCGAGGCGTAGACGCCAGCTTTCGTCCAGTTCCACATCGATCGGGATCCTCGGCATCGTCGGCCTTTCAGAATGCCGACGGCTACAGGGTTGAGTTCCTGACGTCGAACCGTGGTTCTGATGACTATATCGATCAGCCGGCAACGATGCCCGCCCTTGGCGGCGCCAGCGCGGATCCGCTACGCTTTCTCGACTTCCTTATAAGGGAGCCCGTCAGGACAATGCTGCTCCACCGAAGCGGAGTCCCAGTTGTCGTTCCTGACCCGTCTCGGTATGCGGTCCACAAGCTCATAGTCGCCAGCCGCAGACACACTGGCGGGCAGGGGGCAGCAAAGCGAGAGAAGGACCTTCGTCAAGCTGCGCTGCTCTTTGAAGCCCTGCAGCAGACAAGGCGATCTGCTGACTTGGCGCTCGTCTACAATGAAGCATGGGAGCGTGGGTCTGCGTGGCAACAGGGTATTCGAGCCGGGGCCGGAATGCTGCCGGCACAGGATGCCGATCGGTTCAAGACAGTTCTGATCGAGGGCGCGAAAAAAAACCGTGAAGAAATTGAACTTCCGTTTGACGAATAAGGCTCCTTTCGTTTTCCAAGCAGTTGATCTGACCAGAAGCGGCGAAGGGTAAATATGGTGCCGAGAGTTCGAATCTGCTCAAGAGAATAGAGAGCCCGGGCGAGGTTCGGTCAGCTTCCGGCCTATGCACATCAGCTGCGAAGGAATGCCAGCAGGTCGGCGTTCAAGCGGTCCTTGTCGACATGCAGCAATCCATGCGAGCCGCCTTCGTAAACGATCAGCTTGGCATGCGGAACGAGCCCGGCGGTCAGTTTCGCAGAGATCTCCAGCGGGACGATCTGATCATCGCTGCCGTGGACGACCAGTGCGGGGACGGTGATCTTCTTCAGGTCATCGCGGAAATGGGTCTCTGAGAAGGCGCCGAGCGCATGGTAGGCGGCAAGAAAGCCGGTTGCCTGCCCCTGCCGCCAGTAGCTCTCCCGCAGGCCTTCCGATACATGCGCCCCGGCCGATTAAAGCTGTAATACGGCATAGTGGCGTCGAGATTCCACTGCGGCCTATTTGCCCGAACGGCTGCGCGGAAGGTGTCGAACAACTCCTTCGGCGCACCCGTCGGGTTGGTTGCGGTCTTGAGCAGAAGCGGTGTCACCGACGAGACGAAGGCGACCTTGGCGACACGGCCCTGGCCATGGTGCGGGACATAACGTGCGACCTCGCCACCGCCCATCGAATGACCGACGAAGGTCGCCTCGTGCAGATCGAGCGCCTCGACCAGTTGGGCCAAGTCGTCGGCAAAGGTATCGTAGTCGTAGCCGCCGGATGGCTGGCTCGACCGGCCAAAACCCCGACGGTCATGGGCAATGACGCGATAGCCGTTCTGCAGCAGGAAGAACATCTGGTCCTCCCAGGCGTCGGACGAGAGCGGCTAGCCATGGCTGAACACCACGGCGGAACCGGTGCCCCAGTCCTTGTAGTAGAGGCTGGTGCCTTCTTTCGTGACGAGGCGATCGCCAGTTGCCTTGTCGGCCCGGTTTGATGAGGGGGTCTTTGCATCCGCCGGATTGGCGCCGGCCCCGGCTGCAAGTCCGACGTCAGCGATGGCGACCCCTTTCAGCAGGTTGCGCCGCGAAGCGCTATCGGGTGTTGAGATCGTGGACATGAGGAAACTCCGTGAGAATTGCCGCCCTGGGGCGGCGTAATTGGCAAATGTGGACGGGATTGTCGGTGCGACGTTCAAGCCGCTTCTGCACGGGGGATTAGAAGCCGAGCCTGCGCAGATCCTCAGAGACGAACATCTGGCCGCTGCGATTCTTGACGCTCGGCAGCTCGGATACCTTCGCGCGCCACGACTTCAGGGCGGAATGATCTTCAGGGATGGCAATGCCGGCGGCATCTGCAAACATCAGCCCGGCAAACACAGTGATATCGGCCATCGAAAATGCATCGCCGGCCACGAAAGGATGGTCCTGCAGCACCGTGTCGAAATACCGCATGCCGGCGAGCGCCTTGTCGCGCTGGCGGTTGCCCCAGTCCTGACGGCCAGCCCATTCAGGGCTCTTGAACATTTGCAACGCGTCGCCGAGGCCAGGCGTTGCGTGGTGGAAATAGTTGCCAACGGCGTCGAGCAGTTCGGTTTCCGCCCGCTTCTGCATCATGTGGATGACGGCCTTTTCCTTTGGCGTCTTGCCGGTGAGCCGCGGATCGCCGTCGAGATTGTCGAGATATTCAGTGATGGCGGTGGCCTCACTGATGTAGGTGCCGTCATCGAGTTGCAGGACCGGCAGCACGCCGGAGGGATTCTTTTCGAGGAAGGCCGGCTGTTTGTGTTCCGCGGCGATGAGGTCGACGGAGACGAACTCGACTTTGGGCTCCAACCCCTTCTCGGCCAGCACGATGCGGATGCGGGCCGGATTGGGAAAGCCGGGGCGATCGAAGATTTTCATGAGAGACTCCTTGTCTGTCTATCGATAGATAGATTGCCAGCATCGTTTATCTCTTCCCTTTTCGGCCGTCAACAACTATCTATCGAGTGATAGGTAATGGATCGACGATGGCTAGAACGAAAACGGATATGCGCGAGGCGGTCATGACCGCCGCAAGAACGACAGTACAGTCGCATGGCTACAATGCGCTCAGCTTTCGCGAGCTTGCGAAAGAGGTCGGCATCAAAAGCGCCAGCGTGCATTACCACTTCCCGACCAAGGGCGACCTCGGTGCCGCGTTGGCGCGTCGCTACACGGAAGAAGGGGCAGCCTATCTGGCGGAGCTACTGGCGACGTCGGAAGATGCGACCTGGTGCATGGACAAGTACACAGAGATCTTTCGCTCTGCCTTGGCCAATGACAATCGCATGTGTCTGTGCGGGATCATGAGTGCGGAACTTGACGATCTTCCTGTGGAGGTCCGCGCCGAGGTGGACAAATTCGCCGCGATGAACGTCGGCTGGCTCGCCCAGGTGCTCTCTCGGGCTAAGTCTTCGGTTAGCGAGCAGGACCTGCAGGAACATGCGATGGCGATCTTTTCTGCGATCGAGGGGGCCCAGTTGGTCGCACGCGGCTGCCGGGACATTGGCATCTATGACCGTACGATCCGGGCATATCGGGCGACAGGTCTTATTCCATGATTGGTGACGGCATCTAAAGGAACGATGCTTCCGGCTGCTCCTCTCTGCGGCGCAATTCTCACGAACGGCTAACGGGAAGCAGACTTGACAGAAAAAAATACAATATATAAGCGCGGTCGAGATCGCCGCGTTGACGTGTTCCGCTGTCCGCTATCTTTGCTGGTTCAAGCAGGGCGCTCGAAGGAAGCTCAATCCAATGAAACCCGTTCTCGTCGGTGACGAGGCTCGAATTTCAGACGCCAACCGGCATGCCGTGACGCCGGAGAGGCTGTGGAAATCATCTACCTCGTAAAACTTGACAGCAGGTAGGATGACAGCTGCCATTTCCGCAATCGCTCGGCCAATCCCCAGTTCGAGGATCGTAGTTGCACCGCGCTCTGCAGGGCATCGATTGCGGCGGCCCAATCCGATCCTCTCGGCCAACTGCTGCACGCGGCCCTTTTGTGCGCAATACGGATCCCACGCCTGCGGATCCCGAGCGGAAGAACTCCGGTTTGTGGCTCCTAACCGGTCATTCCATGCAGACAAAGCGGATATTCGACGGCAAGAATTTCAGATCGATAGCTCTTGTAACAACGGAGTCGCAGGTTCGAATCTATTCAAGAGCTGGAAACTACTCCCGTAACCCTGGTTATATCTAGCGCGCGGCAGTGATGAGAAGTTTGCCTGTCGGTGCGTCGTGTCTCGTATTACAATTGTAGTCCGATGCCATTAGCGCTTGCCGAATGCACGAAGAAAGGTCTTCGTTGCCTCTCTTGCCATACGGTCGACTTCTTCCTCTGGCGTCGCGCGGCCGATCTGTTGGTTGATCCGTAGATCTGTTGCAAGCAGCGCCATATACTGACGCGCGGCAAGTGCCGGATCCTCTATGTCGAGATGGCCGGCCAGCGCGAGCTGCGCCAGGCGAGCTGCGATGGCGGGGTATTTCTTGCCCGGTCCGTATTCCTTCCAGGTCTCAAACAATTCGGGAAATCTGCCGCCCTCGGTCTCGATGAGCTTGCGTAGCCAGAGACCATTCGGATCGCAGACCGCCTTGCGCAGGAGCAGCGCTGAAAATTCGGTCAGTTCCTTTTCGAGATCGATAGGCGCAACGGGAAATGTGTCCAACACCCGAAAGAAGCCGGCGCTCGACTTCTCGGTGATCTCCGCAACCACAACCTTGAACAGATTATCCTTGTCGCCGAGTTGATTATACACCGTCTGACGGGACACGCCGGCTCTTGCCGCGATGGCGTCGATGCTCGCCGCCGCAAACCCCTCCTCGGCAAAAACGTCTGCGGCCGCGTTGAGGATTGCCTGACGTTTGCTGGTGGCGGGCGGATTCTCTGTCTCGGAAGAAACCGCTGCGGGCGAAGTTTTCATGACACCACCATATAGGACTTGACCAATTGGACAATACTGTCCAAAATATTTTACAGGAATGACGGACCATGCGTTGGAACCATCTCCGTCTTTCCGCTGTCCCATCTATAATCGCCCACTCAATCCCCGTCACATGCTTTTTGTATGAGACTTTGTTTCGTCCGGGGAATGGTGTGCGGGAAAGGTTTCTTCCGTGCAGAGCAAGGATTCCGTTTCATCCCTCGGAGCCGGCGGCTCCCACCATGCCATCGTCCTTGGCATCCTTTCAGCCGTGGGTCTCTTTGCCCTCGACATGTATTTACCCGCGTTGCCGACGATCAGTCTGGATCTCCACGCTGACAGCCATGCAGTTCAAGCAAGCTTGATCTCCTTTTTCGCCGCCATGGCCGTGTCGCAGATCATCTATGGTCCGTTGTCGGATATGTTTGGCCGCAAGCGGCCTCTGTATGTCGGTCTGGTGCTCTATATCCTCGGCGCGATCGGTTGCGCGCTTTCCACCGATATTGGCTGGCTGGTCGCCTTCCGTTTCATTCAGGGCACTGGCGCCTGTGCAGGTGTCGTGATTGCCCGCGCCATCGTGCGCGACCTGCATACAGGAGCCGCCGCCGCGCAACTGATGTCGCGGCTTATGCTGGTTTTCAGTATCTCACCCATCCTGGCGCCGCTTGCGGGCAGCATCGTGACAATGTTCGGGAACTGGCGACTGATCTTTTGGGTCATGGTCTTTGCTGGCGTTGTCGGCTTCGTCGCGGGCCGTTTTTTCCTCGAGGAGACCCGTCCGGTTGCGGCACGCAGTGAAAGTAGCCTCGGCGGGGCATTGAAGGCCTATGGAACACTCCTCAGGGACCCGTACTATCTCGGCCTGGTGCTGATGGCCTCCTTCGGCATGTCAAGCTACATGATCTATGTCGCCAACTCTTCCTTCGTACTCATCGGCCATTACGGGCTCTCTCCAAGCTTTTACAGCGTGGTCTTTTCGGTGAATGCTGTCGGCTTCATCGGCATGTCGCAGATGAACGGCTGGCTTGCCCGCCGGATTGGTTTGCGCAAGGTGATTCGCGGTGCAGTTTCCGGTTATGCGCTGGCGATGTTGGCGCTGGCTGTCCTGATGGCCGGTGGAGCCGATCGCCTCGACATCATGGCGGCCTTCCTGTTTGCAGGCTACGCTTTCCTTGGAATGATCGTGCCGAATGCGGCGGTGCTGGCGCTTGAACACCATGGCCGCATCGCTGGCACAGCCTCGGCGATGATGGGGACGGTCCAGTTCATGACATCGGCGCTGGTGGTTGGCATCAGCAGCATGTTTATGGACGGTACGGCGAGACCGATGGTGGTCGTCATCGCTATCTGCTCGGCCATCGTGCTCCTCCTTTCGATCGCAGTGCTGAAGAGCAGGCATGTGGTGGCGGCTGAATAGATCTCGCTGCCACCGATTGCAGCGGCTTAACAGGAACTTGAGCGACGAAGACGCAAGAACGCGAGCGCACTGATCCATGCGTTTCAGAGCATGGGATTTGCTCATATCTTAGTTGCCCTTCGGTTCAACAGAAACCGTCGCAGTCCGGCCGGCAATAAGCCGGACTGCGTCCGGGGTATCATCTATCTCGATCCGCACCGGAACTCTCTGAGCCAGGCGGACCCAGGCGAAAGTCGGTGCCACGCTCGCAAAAGAGCCGGCAGAATCACTTCGCTCCCGATCCTCTATGCCGGCGGCGATGCTCGCGACATGACCGGTTATTGTTTCCGGCTCGCCCATGATATCGATCTTGACTCGATCTCCGACGTGGATACGGGGAAGCTTTGTCTCTTCAAAATATCCCGCGACGTAGATGGATTCTCTTTCCACCAGCACACCAACCGCGTTTGCCGCAGAGACATAGTTCCCGCTGCGGAGGGAAAAGTTCGTGACTGTCCCGGATGCTGGGGCCTTCACGATGGTCCGCTTGAGGTTCAATTCCGCCAGATCTCGAGCTGCAAGCGCCGACTGGTATGCTGCTTCGGCCTGATGCATCTGGCTTTCTGCATGCTGCCGCTCCTTCAGGCTGGCTGCTTCTTTCGATGCGAGCAGTTGATATCGTTCGAATTCGATCCGTGCCAGCTCCGCCGCAGCCTTGGCGCTCTGCACTTGGGCCTCTGCCTCGCGCAGCGCAAGTTCGAAACGGTCTGCTTCGATGCGAAACAGCGGCGTTCCTTTCTCCACCTGGGCGTTGTCGGACACGAGAACCTGCGTGACGGGACCCGAGACGTCTGGTGCCAGTCGAACGATATCCGCACGGACGTGGGCGTCCCGTGTCCACGGCGCTTCCATATAGAAGGACCATAAGTGCCAGCTTAAAACTGCTGCGCAGCCGACCATGGAAAGGGTCAATAGGGCTCGGCCCGACGTGAAAACGAGGTTCTTCATCCTTGAAACCAGTTGATAGCGGCGGAAAGTCCGCCGAGGAGAGTGATGTAGAATGCGAGATTGAATAGAGAGGGATGCCACACCACGCGGTAAAAACCGATCTTGGCGAGAACCGCTGTGAGAATGCGAAACATGCCGTATGCGAGCAAAGCGAGCGCCGAGAACGATGGAAGAAAGACGCCGTAGAGATCGTATTGTCCGGTCACGCGACGGCCGTCCTAGTAGAAGGTGTTGGCAAAACCGGAGGATCAGCGTCCCGGGCGACGCAGATGCGAAGAGCGGCTGCACGCACAACAAGTTCCCTTTCCGCATCCACCGCGATCACGCGCGGAGCGGAAAGGATGAGATCGTCCAGCCTCGATAGGGCATTTTTCAAGGCCTCGTCACGGTCGGCAGGCACCAGGTCATATACCACCGCCAGCGCCGACAAGACTGCTTCCGTCTTGAAGCGGATAGGTATCGATGCTTCATCAGCGAGCTCTCGCATCGCCGTCATATGAAGTCCGACCCTCAGATATCGTATGAGGTCGGCATTTGACGTCTCCGATGTTGGCGGAAGTCTTGCCGCTCTGGAGGCAAAGAGGCCTGCAATATCGATGACGCGATCATGCGTGACATGAGCGTCGGAATGTCTGCCGGCCGCGATTCCTGCGACATGCTTCCGGGTTACGGAAGAAAGCCTTCCGGCATTTGTCTCCGCGCTTACGGATCGGAAGATGCCGCAGACCACGATCGTCCACACCATCGCAAGAATGGTCGCGATCGCCGTGTTTGCAAACGTCACGAAGTCGCTGGTCTGGTGTGCCTGGAGGGTGAGAAGAAGAGGAAAGTTTATGCACAGCCCCATGCCGATGATCGCGAGCGAAGGCACGGCGAGGCATATCCCTGCAGGGATCAGGAACAGCCCGAGCGCAGCGACGAGCGGCACAAAACCGTCGATCATCGGTAGGATCGCGAAGCCGTAGACGAACGCTGCGATGACCGACCCGATCGTCACCTCGACGAACTTGCGCATGGCTGGGACCGGATCGTCCATTGCCGCAAGGAGACAACAAAGCACACCCGAAATCTGGGCAAATGTCATTCCGTCGGACCAGCCGCTCGCAATCCAGAAGAAGGTCGACGTTGCGAGGCAGATCGCGACTGCCAGCGCCGATAGCAAGGCCATGCCCACGTCGCGATGCTGACCCTGCATCTTATCGGGAGCAGCGAAGCGGCGGCGGGCTGCTCTTGGCGCATTCTCTTCTTTTATGGATTCCCGAAGAGAACGGCACTCGTCAGAAATTCGAAGAATATCGCGCAGACTGCGGGAAACGTTGATAAGAACAAGCTGTTCCCATGAAGAAGGCACGCCGGAAGAGGTAAGCGCGTCGATCTTAGCCCTAGAGCTCTCCATGGTATCGGCGGAACGAGAGCCAATCCTTGCAATCAAAGACAGCGCCTGCTTTGATTTCGGAGTGTGAAGCTTGATCAGTGGTCGTCGCAAATCCTCCAATTCGCCCAGCAATGGAAGGAGCGACACCATTCGACGCTGCAGCGATCTTACCAGCGAAACTGCACGCCGATATCTGGATCCGTCATATTGAAGGTGGACCGTGAAAGACCGCAAGTCCGCCGCATCCGCCGCCAGTCCCTGCCGTTCGATCCTCCTGTGGTTTTCATCTGTCCCGTCGGTTGCCGTCGCTGCGAGGAGCTTCTGCGCCCTTGCCATCCAACCATCGATCCGGTTGATGAGCACCACACCAACGTGAGCCGGAAAAACAGCGTGGCTGATGATCGAGGCACAGGTAATCGCAAGAGCGATTTCCTCAATTCGGGACGCCACAGTGTCGAACGTGTTTATCGGGGCCGTGACCAATGGCAATCCTGCGAGGAGCACTGTGTATCCTGCCAGCAGGGGAACATAGCTACGAGGCGTGCGATCGAGAAGACTCATGAAAGTACAAGCCGACACCCATGCAATGATCGCTGCTGAAAGCAGGATAGGCTCGTTAACAAGGTTCGGAACCATGACAAGCGTCGCAGCACCGCCTAGGAGGGTTCCTCCCAGTCGATAGAGCGACTTCGACGATATCGCCCCGGAAAGTGGATGCGCGACGATGTAGACGGTCGCCACTGCCCAGAACGGTCGCGGCAGGTCGAACCTTATTGCGATAAAGTAGGCCAGCATGGCCGCCAGGAATGTCTTCAATGAAAAGATCACGTTCCCGGTGGTAACAACCGATCGACCGTTCACAGATCATCTCCTGGGTCGGTGCTTCTTTGCGTGATATTTCGTCCATGACCGGAGATGGTAAGACCGTAGATCGTAGGCGAAACGTAGCAGAAGAATGGCGATGCAATGCAGGCATGAAGATAAGCTTCGGCAGGATCGCCACATGAAATCGTTGGCAAGTCCGTCGCCGGAGGCGTCAGCAAGGCACAGAACCTTGAGGCGAACGAGCCGGCCTGCTTCAGCGTGGTACGAATAAATCTTCCAACCAACCGCGTCTTCGGCGGCGGCGATGAGCTTTCAGCCCGCGAAGGTATGGCCGCGGTAGGATCATGCAGCTGGACTGCCATCATCATCTCCTAACTTCGTGTCTGATCGAAATCTATCGACAAAGTTCCTCGATGAATTTAGACATTCTCTCAAATGATAGCGAAATTCCACCAGACCCCAATGTCTCTTGCCGGGGCACGGGACGATGATGATCTCGACAAGTCAACGGCGCGATTGAACGCCGTGAGGATCGATGTCTCGCAAAACGAGCGCGAAGCCCCCGAACATCGTCATCGCAAAGGGCAGCTCGTCATGCCCTTGCACGGGGGCGTGACATGTCGTGTTCCGAACGGGATGTGGATGGTTCCACCCCACTGTGGTGTGTGGGTTCCGGGGGGCATTCCCCATAGCAATGTAGCGACCGCCAATGCACGTTTGTTCTTTCTGTTCATTGAGCCGGGTGCCGCCGATCTGCCGGAGCGGTGCTGCACGCTTTCGCTGTCTCCTCTCGTCAGGGAGCTTATCATCGAGATGGCTGATCATTCCGACGTAGCGACGGCGGATGCTGAACTCATCACAACATTGCTTCTATCGGCTTTGTCGCGGATGCCGGTAGAGCATCTTCATCTGCCACTGACGGCCGAACCGCGACTGGGACGCATCGCATCGGCATTGGTCGATGATCCATCGGATCGGAGCACGATCGAACAATGGGCGGCGCGAGTGGCGATGAGCGAAAACTCGCTTGCTCGTCTTGTTCAACAGGAGACGGGGCTTACCTTCGGGCGTTGGCGACAGCAATTGCAGTTGATCATCGCAATCCGCAGCCTTGCAGCAGGGGCAACGGTTCAGCAGGTTTCGGGCGATCTCGGATATGAGTCCGTGTCTGCATTCATCACAATGTTCAAGAAAGCGCTTGGCGCATCGCCAGCAAAATATTTAAGGAACTTTGACCGATAAACGCCAGGGAATTTAGTTACAAAAGCCCCAACAGGAGATGACGCATGTTCACGCACATAATGATCGGCAGCAACGACTTGGAGCGCGCCAGAAGTTTCTATGACGCCACCTTCGCTGCATTAGGAGGCAAGCCCGGCGAGATGGATGCGAGAGGCAGGCTGATCTACGCCCACGAGGGAGGGCGGCTGATGATCACGAAACCGATCGACGGCAAGCCGGCGACTGCGGCCAACGGTGGGACGATCGGTATCGTCGCCGCGAGCTCCGGCCATGTTCTGGCGTGGCATGCCGCCGGTATCGCGCAAGGTGGCATGGCAATCGAGAGCCCGCCTGCAGAGCGTCCGAACGGGTCGTTCGTCGCATATCTTCGCGATCCGGATGGAAATAAACTAACCGTCCGGACTCTGCCGACGAAATGAGATAGGCGTCAGCAGCGCTTAATGGACAAAGACCCGAATGGCCGGCACCACGAAGCCGAGCCCTAGATCCAAGTCCGAGCCGACCTGCCCGGACCTGCCTGCTTCTGGGGAAGAATGATCCTAACCTGCGAACGGCTTGCGGATTTCTTCCAACAACGGCATCTCAGGCGGCGGTCGTCAGCGCAACCGCAAAGTCGCGATAGTTGTGCAGTGGACGACCCAAAATCGCGGTCAGCCGTTCGATGTCGCCGGTCTCGGGGATCATGCCATCGCTGACGTAGCGTTCCGCCATCAGGCGCATCTCATAGGCGGTCCACTTCGGCATGAAGCTCGCCATGCTCTGCTCGAACCCGCTCGGATCGTCGCCGCCGTAGACAACTGGCCGACCAAGCAGGTCCGACCAGATCTTCGCAACGTCCGCGCCCGTCAGCGTGTCGGGGCCGACGAGGTTGATCGTTTCGATCGGCAGCTTGCCGTGAGCCTGGTCGCGGCGGATCAGTTCGATGGCGGCAACCTCGGCGATGTCGCGGGCGTCCACCATGGCAACACCCTTGCTGCCGATCGGCATCGGGTAGACGCCGTGATTGAGGATCACATCCTTGATCATCAGCTCATTGTCGATGAAGTAGGTCGGGCGCAGGATAGTGGCGCTGAAACCCATCTGTACGAGCATGCGCTCGGCGCCGAACTTGACGGCGAAGTGCGGCACGTTCACCGCACGGTCGGCTTCGAACACGGAGAGATAGACGACCCGTTCGACGCCTGCCTCGCGGGCGATATTGAGCGTGATGATCGCCTGGGCGAATTCGTCGCCGGTAACGGCATTCAGCAGGAACAACGTGCTGACGCCATGGAAGGCGCCGCGCAGGGCATCAATGTCGAGCAGGTCGCCCTGAGCGACTTCGACGCCAGCCGGGACATCGGCCTTCGAGGGATCGCGGGTCAGCACGCGAACCTTTGCGCCGCGTTTGACGAGTTGATCGACGACGTGATGGCCGACACGGCCGGTGGCGCCTGTAACGAGAATGGTCATTGTGGTTACTCCGGTTGGGGTGTTCAGTTGACAGTCATCAATTTAATGATCCACATTGATCCCGATAGACGCTCTATTTGGACCCACTGTCTCACTGGTGAAACACATGGATCTGCTCGCTCTTGCCGATTTCAATCTGGTCGCCCGCCATGGCGGGTTCGGCAAGGCCGCTCGGGCAACAGGTCGTCCGAAGGCAACCTTGTCACGGCGGGTAGCTGAGTTGGAGGCAAGTCTCGACCTGCGCCTGTTCGAGCGCGGCGCCCGGACGCTGAAGCTGACGGAGGAGGGGCGTGCACTCTTCGAGCGAACGGGCACGCTGCTGACAGAACTTGACGAAACGGCGAAGGCGATCGCTTCAGGCGGACATAGCCCCCGCGGCCGGTTGAGGATCAGTGCACCCTTGCTGTTCTCGCAGACGGCGTTGGGGAAGCTTGCAGCAGGATTTGTCCGGAAATATCCCGAAGTTCAGCTTGAGATCACGACGGAAGACCGGGCCGTCGACATGATCGAGGAAGCCTATGATGTGGTCATACGCGTGAATCCGGAGCCAGATGAAAGTCTTGTCGGCCGCGTCTTCCTGCATGATCGTCTTGTTGTCGTGGCAAGTCCCGACCTGCCGCGTCCAGCAGGCCGCAATGCTGTTCCCGCCGTCACCCGTGGAGCGATGAACCAGGCCGAATCGTGGGAGGTCACGACTTCAGGGGAAAAATTCCGCCTTGTGGCAAGGCCGGTTCTGAGCGTCTCCTCCTTCATCATGGTTCGCGATGCCGTCCGCGCCGGGGTGGGCGCGGCGCGTCTACCCCTTTCGCTCGCTATTCCGGATCTGGCCACTGGCAGGCTGGTGAGTTGGGGTGAGGTGGAAGGATTTCAGACCGCCCTTTGGGCGCTATACCCGACGCGGCGGCTTCTCAGCGCCCGCGTGTCAGCATTTCTGGACTACCTTAAGGAAGCTTTTCCTCGGGGAGCGCCTGAGGAGCTTGCGGCCTATATGGAATGACGGCGTATTGCCGAACCATAAAGGGGGAGCATGGCCCGGTGTCTGTCTGGCTGAGCGCCGATACCGCCGGGCGAAAGGACGTTGACCCAGACTGGAGCTATCTCGATCGCTGCAGCGCGAACGAGCGCTTCGATTGCTCCGCGCCGTGGCAAGCGGGGCCGCTTCCGATCGTTGCCGTATCTGCAGCTCGAAAGCGACCCTCGATTATCGGAGCAGACGCAGTGACCTTGCCCGTCAGCTTTGAGCGAGTGCGGTCTGCTTGCCGCCTCGTGCTGCCATCACGATCGTTCCAGCAAGGCATGCGACTCCAAGGAACGACATGACGCCCAGCGGCCCCTGTAGATCGATCAAGACGCCGCCCAGGACCGCTCCGCTCGAAATAGCGACCTGGAAAGCGGTCAGAAGCAATGCTCCTGCGCTTTCAGCTTCGTCGGGAGCGGCACGCGTGATGTAGCTCTGGATGGAGACGGGGAAGGCGCCGAAGGCGAAACCCCAAATAGCAACTCCGACAATCGCTGCGAGCTCGGAGGTGCCTACGGTTACGAAGATAGCGGCGGCAACGGCGATCAGGCTCGATGAGAAGACGGTGCCAACAGCAGCGCTGCGCTCCGCGATCATGCCACCGACAATATTACCGAAGAAACCACTGACGCCGTAAGCGAGGAGCACCAGCGATACCATCTCCACCTTAAGATGGGCGATACCTTCCAGATACGGGCGAATATAAGTAAAGCCGGCAAAATGGCCTGCGACGATCAGAAGTGTCGTGATCAGACCGACCCGGATCTTGGGCCGCGTCAGAACGGCGCCGAGCGTTGACAAGCCCGCGTGACCTGCCGGGGGCAGTGACGGCACGGTGACAGCCTGGGCAATAAATGCAAGCACGCCGACAGCTCCCGCGAGGATAAAGGAAGCCCTCCATCCAAGGGTCGATCCTACATAGGAGCCGAGCGGGGCTGCCGTGACGGTGGCGAGGGAGACGCCGGTAAAGATCATCGCCATCGCCCGGGGAAGATGTTCAATCGGGACCAGCCGCATTGCAAGCGCGCCGGCCATTGCCCAGAAACCGCCGAGCCCGACACCAAGCAGAACTCGTGATGCGAGGAGCGAAATCAAATTGTTGGCGGTTGCCGCCAGAACGCAGGAAAGAATCAGAAGAGCGGTCAGGCTAAAGAGCACACGGCGTCGGTCGAAGCTTCGAGTGGCTATGACGATACCCGGGCCTGCAAATGCAGCGACAACAGCTGTTACAGTCACCGTTTGGCCTGTCTCTCCGGCAGAGAGACCAAGATCGGAAGATATTGGGGTGAGCAGGCTGGCCGGCAGAAATTCCGCCGTAACGAGACCGAAGACACCGAGAGCCAGGGCGACTACGGCATCCCATCTGGGTCTGCTGGATGCCTCCGCCGCCGGCTGATTGTGAGGAGATGAAATTGGCTTGAAATCGCTGTCTGCCATGGCGGGCGGTCCTATATTAAGATGTCTTGGCGTGCTGTTGATGCCATCGAGCAAAAGGTAGTGGTGACAGTCTGTACTTTCCATGCTAGGAAATCCGAGATGCTTGACTATTCGTCCAAAGATAATGCCGGCGAGACTCATGATGCTCTGAGCGAGATGCTGAGGGGCTTGCGGCTTGATGGTGTTGAATATGGGCGCTGTCGGCTCTCGGAGCCGTGGGCGACCTATTTTGCGCCGCAGTCGTCTGCGAGATTGCATTTCATTTCGTCCGGCTCCGCATGGCTTCAGGCGCCGTCAGGCGATTGGCTTCCGTTGGGTCCCGGCGATGCTGCGCTTCTGCCGCGTGGCAACGCGCATATGATTGCAAGCGAGCCAGGCATTCCACCGGTTCCTTTCGAGCAATTTGACCGCAAGGAAGTCTGCCGGGATGTCTTTGATCTCCAGTGCCAGGATGCGTGTGGGGGAACGGTGGCTTTGACCGCGGCGATGCGCTTCAATATCGACAATCTCCATCCGCTGCTGCGGTTGATGCCGGACACCATGCTCACCAGCGATCTGGCCAAGAACGAGCCGGCCATTCCGCATTTGCTCGATGCCATGACGCGTGAAGTGCAGATGGATCGGGTCGGCGCGGGAGGCATACTGGCAAGGCTTGCGGATGTGCTCACTGCAACATTGATCAGGACCTGGGTCGAACATGGCTGCGGCGATACCACCGGCTGGATCGCCGCGGTGCGCAACCCCGAGATCGGCCGGGTGCTGGTTGCAATTCACCTCGAGCCGGACCGTGACTGGAGCTTGGCGGCACTGGCGAACCTCATGGGCATCTCACGTTCAGGCTTTGCGGAGCGATTCCTGAAAGTCGTGGGTGAAACGCCGGCGCGCTACGTGGCGAGGGTACGCATGTATCAAGCTATTCAATGGCTGCGTGGCGGGATGCGTGTGTCCGTAGTCGCACAGAGATTGGGCTACGACGCCGAAGCATCGTTCAGCCGTGCCTTCAAGCGTATTATCGGGGCTCCACCGAGCCAGTTCCGCAAGGGCAGCGGGGCTGAAGCCAATTCGCTCCCTGTCGATTGAAGCTCTCACTATCGAGAATATGTCACGCCGGCGGCAATCGTTTCAGAGATTGCCAGCCTTCGCCGATAACGCGCCCGTCAACGGCAATAGCGCGTGAGACAATGTAGACAGCAGGATGTCCCTTGGCACGCCGTCGGCGGCCTGCACCGATAGGCCGTGAAGAAAAGCGGCGTAGAATTCCGCCAGTGCGCGAGGGTCGGCATCAGGTTTCAATTCGCCGGTTTCCGACGCCTCCTTGAGACGCTCGTGTAGGGACGCAGCGCGGTCCCGCCGGTATCTGCCGAGCCGCGTGCGGACGGCCTGGTTATTGACCGTATAGTTCGTAGCCGCCATCACGATCATGCAGCCGTGTGGGTGATTTGGACGCGTATAGAGCAGGACCGCATCCCGCAGGAGCCGCTCGAAGGCATCGAGAATATTCGGTTCCTCAACCAAAGCACGGGTGGCAAATCCGCCCTCGCCGGAGGCGTACAGCATGACCGCTTCCTGGAACAGCGCCTCTTTCGATTCGAAAGCGGCATAGATGCGCGCCGACGCGATGCCCATGGCGTCGACGAGGTCGGCCATCGAGACGCCTTCGTAGCCTCGCTCCCAGAAGAGGTCGCGGGCTTTGGCCAACGCCTTATCACGATCAAATTCCCGCGGCCGTCCTGCCATGCTTAGCCTCAATCTTTGTCATTCAACAAATAATAGCCTTGACTCGGCTATGCAAGCTTTACATTATTTGTCGATCGACAAAGAATTGACGGAGGGATAAGTGGACCATATTGCAGAAAGACCATCAGCCGGAGCAGGCGCGGCGAATTTCAACCGGGCGGCTGCGCTGGCGCTCCTCGCATTTGCACAGTTGATCATCTCGCTCGATATCAACATCGTCTTCGTCGCTCTGCCCAAAATCGGCGAGGGCCTCAACTTTTCCGGCCAGACGCTGCAATGGGTTGTCAGCGCCTACACGGTCTTCTGCGGCGGCTTTCTGCTCTTCGGCGGGCGTGCGGCGGACCTTATCGGCCAATGCCGATTGTTCATCACGGCGCTCGGGCTCTATGCGATATCCTCATTGGTGGGGGGATTGGCCTGGGAGCCCGCAGTCATCATCGCAGCCCGAGCCGTCCAAGGCATCGGCGGCGCTTTTCTCTTTCCCGCCACGCTCTCGCTCGTCAACCGGCTGTTTGCGGAAGGGGCAGCGCGCAACCGGGCTTTGGCAGTCTGGGGAGGGGCGGGTGCCAGCGGTCTTACGATCGGATCGCTTGCCGGCGGTTTTCTAACAAGCCCTTTTGGCTGGCCGTCGGTATTTTTCGTCAATGTCGTCCTCGCCTTGATTGCAATCGTTGCAGCCTTTTTCGTCATCCCGCGAGATCCTCATGTGTCTCATGGCCGCTCCTTCGACTTGTCGGGAGCGCTGACGGTTACCGGAGGCGCCACGCTGCTGGTGTTCGCGCTCGTCCAGGGGCCGGTGTTCGGCTGGAATGCCGCACCAATTCTCTGGGCCTTCGGTCTATCGGCGCTTCTACTGCTGGCGTTCATGATCATCGAATCGCAAAGTCACGATCCATTGATGCCTCTGAGATTGTTTGGCAACCGCATGCTTGTGACGAGCATGGCCATCACTTTTCTCTACATGGGCACGTTTGGAGCCCTGCCGTATTTTCTGACCGTGCTATTTCAGGATATCCATCACTTCACAGCCTCGCAGACGGGTCTTGCCTTCCTCGTTCCCTCGCTTGCCATTGCTGGCGGCACGCAAATCGGCGAGCGTTATGCGTCGCGCTTTTCGGCGCGATCGGCATTGATTGCGGGAATGCTGGTAGGGGCGGCGGGTACAGTCATCATGGTGGCCGGGGCGTGGCCCGAAAGCAGCTATGCAGCCATCGTTCCGGGCCTGCTCGTCTCGGGGATCGGTCAGGGCGTGGTGTGGACGGCAATGTGGATCATCGCCGGTTCCGGAGTTCCCGATCGCGAACAGGGCGTTGCATCAGGAATGGCGTCGACCACGATGAACATCGGCAACGCCGTTGGCCTTGCTGTCCTCGTTGGTTTTGCCAATGCCTATGCCGGTTTCGCAGGAGGCAAGGTATCTGCCGGCGATCTGGCGAGCGGTGTTCGTCTCGCCTTTTGGCTCTGCGCGGCGGGCGGCGTCATTGCCACGGCTATTGCCGTAGCAACGTTGTTCCGACCGCGGCGATCGCAGGAATGACCAGCTATCCATCTTCGATTTAGATATAGATACGCCGAAGGCAAAGCCCTGGAATTTCAGTAAATCGTGCCCCTATCGGCAGTGAACAAATTCCGAAGATTGAGGCCCTTCGTACAACTCCTGCTCCCCTGCTGCGGCCTCCCATCATTCGCAACATTTATCGTTGGAGCTGGCCCGACACCATCTGCATGATGAGTGTGATCCGGTGGGAACGGAACGCGGGCCTTATTCTTCCGTGACGCTCAAGCTCCGCCAATCCGTGGAGCGCCGCCCAGAAAGTCTCCGTGGCGGTATCCACATCCTGGGCGAAGGGCGCGATCACCGTTGCCATCGCTCCGAAGCCCGCACGGAGCTGCGGTGGCGTATCGGATCTGGCGAAGCGCAGACCGGTGGGAAGGATAAACATCGCCTCGTACATCGCCGGTCGGGCAAAGGCGAAATCGAGATAGGCGGTCGCGACACTTTCCACTGCCTCCCCGGGCGTGGACGACGGCCGGATCGCGGCACGGAGTATCACGGCCAGCTCGCCGAATCCTTCGAGCGCGACTGCTCCGACGATTTCATCGCGATTTTGGAAATGCGAATAGAGAACCGGCTGGCTGTATTCTATCTCGTCGGCGAGACGCCGGATCGTGACCGAAGCCCAGCCATCCCGTTCCGCGATCGTCCTCGCAGCGACAACGATCCTGCGGCCTCGCTCTTCCCTTTCCCGGGTCTTGCGTTCGCTGATACCCACCTTGGCTCCCGTCTTCATTCGCGCGATTTCTCTGATGCTGAGGCTATCAAAAAGAACGCCGATTGACAAACTAGCAATGCTAGAATATATGATGACGCTATAAGAGCTCGTTCAACGGGGCTCGCCAGAGAAGAGAATAGCGATGAATCTTCCAGTTCAAATTTTCACGGGCACAACGGTGCTCAATACCGTCCTGGTTTGGCTGTCTGCAGCCGCGTTTCTCGTCGGGGCCACGATCAATATGAGCGGCCATTCAAAAATCCGCGCGGGCTTCGTGCAGCTTGGATTTCCATTCTGGTGGTGCTGGGTCACGGGTGCCCTCGAACTCCTAACCGCGGTGCTGCTGGTTACAGCCGGCAGCCGATATATCGGCGTCGCCTTGGGCACCTGCATCATGCTCGCAGCGATCGTCGCTGTTGTTCGTATCCGGAATTATCGCGAGCTCCCGCCGCCAATGCTGTTCCTGCTGTTGCTGATGCTGGCCGGTGTCAGCGGTCATGCTTGAGCATCTCGCAGCAAATGAGTTCATCACCCTGAGAACGTCCGCGTAACTGGCTGGCTAAAACTATCCATCGCCAGGCCTCGGGCATCATCCGCCCCCCATCAACCTCTTCTGAAAGAAGGCACCGTACGGAGCGAAATCGTCTCCGGACTGCGCACAGCCACGGCCCCAAGGAGGCCAGATCATCATGTTACATCGCAAGGCCAATACAGCCGTCGTCTATCATTCCGGCTATGGTCACACTCAGCGGATGGCGGAAGCCGTCGCGGAGGGTGCAGGCGGCACACTTTACGCCATTGACGCCGACGGCAACCTTTCAGATGAGGCGTGGGCTGCATTGGATGCTGCCGACGCCATCATCTTCGGATCGCCGACCTATATGGGCGGTCCGAGCTGGCAGTTTAAGAAGTTTGCCGACACGTCCTCGAAGGCCTGGTTTGCCAACAAATGGCGGGACAAGGTCTTCGGAGGCTTCACCAACAGCGCCAGCCTGAACGGTGACAAGCTCAATACCCTCGAATATTTCGTTCTTCTGGCGGGACAGCATGGCGGTCTTTGGGTGAGCCTGGGTATGAAGCCGGCGAACGTAAAGGCATCGAAGCGCGACGATGCCAACAGGCTGGGATCGTACATCGCGCCCATGGCGCAGTCCGACGCCGATGCAGCCCCGAGCGAAATGTCGGTCGGCGATCTCGAAACCGCCCGCACCTACGGCGAGCGCGTTGCACGGATAGCGCTGCAGCTCGCATCGGCTCAGGCGGCCTGATATCGACGCCAGTTCTTAAGGCGTAAACGGCTGCCTGATCCCGTGGGTAGGGTGGCCGTTTTCTGCGGGACCGGCCCGTGGTGGTCCCTGGTTTTGAACAATCCGGCAGCGATTAGTTCTGCGTCCACGCGCCGATCAGCATGCGCATGAAATGTTCGGCAGCGGGCGACAGTGTTCCTCCCCGACGGCGGACGACACCGATCGTACGGGAAATTTCGGGATTTCGGATCGGGCGTGTGATCAGGAACGGGTGTTCCCCCTGCGGGGTCGCCATTTTCGGCAGCACGGAAATCCCGAGCCCCGCCTCCACAAGACCAAGCGATGTGGAAAGGTGGGTGACTTCGTAAAACCAGTTGAGCTTGATGTTCGATCTGGCCAGAGCCGCGTCAAGCAACGTCCTGTTCGCGCTGGAGCGATGAACCGTGATCAGCGGGTAGGGTTCCAGATCCTGCCATCGGACCTCTTTCTTGTCCGCTAGCGGATGGTCGCGCTTGGCTGCCAGGACAAACGGATCCTCGGCCAGCCTCTCGAAAACAAGATCGCTGTCGGAACTTCCCATGATGTTGATTCCGAACTCGACCTCGCCGCGTGCCACGGCCTGCAGTGCGTCAGTCGCGGTCAGATCGAGAATCCGAAGCCGAATATTCGGATATTCCTGGTTGAACTGGCGAATGACGGACGGCAGGAAATAAAAGGCTGCCGTCGGCAGGCATGCAATCGTCACCAGGCCTCCGCGCTTGGCGCCTAGTTCCCGCATCGAAAACAGCGAACCGTCGAATTCTTCGAGCATACGCTGCACCAGGGGCACCAGCTCGGTTCCAAGAGCCGTAGGCGCGACATGGCGCGTCGTCCTTTCCAGCAGCGGCGCACCGATCGCCTGCTCCAGCTTTTGGATGCGCCGGCTGAGCGCCGGTTGCGACATATTCAGCTGATCGGCAGCGCGATGAAAGCCCTGCAGTTCGACCACGGCAAGGAAGGCTCTAAGGTCAAGGATTTCGCAATTGATGTTCATTCGGTATCAATATCCTCGATTTTAGCATTTCACATATCAATCATTAATTCCATAATAGCAATAACAAGGCGGATTGATACGCTAATCACATTATACGGCGAGAAAAACGCATGAATGATTTGCTCTCCATACCGTGCGTCCTGATGCGGGGCGGCACCTCGAAAGGCCCGTTCTTTCTGGCGTCGGATCTGCCGCAGGACCCGGCCGAGCGCGATCAAGTGCTTTTGTCGGTGATGGGCTCCGGGCATCCGCTTCAGATCGATGGTATCGGAGGGGGAAATCCGGTCACCAGCAAAGTTGCCATCTGCGGCCCGGGAACGGTGTCTGGGGCGGATGTGGATTATCTGTTCGCGCAGGTTCGCGTCGACAGGCAGATCGTCGATACCTCACCCAATTGCGGGAACATGCTGGCGGCTGTCGGGCCGTTCGCGATAGAGGCGGGGCTTGTGCCGGTCGCCGGAGAGACCACCCTCGTCAAAATCTTCAACGTCAACACCGGCAAGATGATCGAAGCCGAGGTTCCGACACCGAATGGTGCGGTAGCCTATCTCGGTGACGCGAAAATCGACGGCGTACCCGGCCAGGCCGCTCCGATCGCGCTCACGTTCAAGGATGCGGCAGGTGCCCGAACCGGCCAGCTTTTCCCGAGCGGCAAATCGATAGAGACGATCGCCGGCATCGATGTGACCTGTATCGATTGCGCGATGCCGATGCTCCTGATCGAGGCAGCCTCGCTTGGCGTGACCGGATACGAGAGTACCACGGAACTGAACGGCAATCATTCGTTGATCGAGCGGTTGGAAGATCTTCGCGTTCTTGCCGGCGAGAAAATGGGGATGGGTGACGTTCGCAGCCAAGTCACCCCGAAACCGGTTCTCATCTCCCCCGCCAGATATGGCGGCGCATTGAACGTACGGTATTTCATGCCGAATGAATGCCATCCGTCACTGGCGACGACAGGCGCTGTCGGGATTGCAACGGCGTGCGTGAGCGAAAACACCGTGGCATCCCGCCTTATCGGCGTTCAAACACCGCCCGTCGTGCTTTCCATTGAACATCCGAGCGGCCATCTGGACGTGAAGTTGCAGTTGCGGGATGGGAAGCTCGTCGCCGGGATTCTTCGCACGGCACGCAGGCTGTTCGAGGGCCATGTCTTTGCAAAGCCCGCCAAAACGCTGGTTTGTGCAGCATAATCAATCAACCTATGGTGCCGGGAGGGTGCCAAAATGGAGGAGATCGAATGAAAAAACTTATTCTCGCACTCGCTGCGGCGGTCGCGCTGTCCGGAACGGCTTTCGCGGAACCTGTCCGCATTAGTGTTGGTTCCTACAACCTCAACAACCTGCCTTTCCCGGTCGCGCAGGGTCTGGGTCTTTATGAGAAAGAGGGCCTGGAGGTCACCGTCGAAAACTTCGCGTCGGGCGGATCGAAAACCCTGCAGGCGCTGGTTGCCGGCTCGACGGATGTCGCTGTCGGCTTTTACGACCATACGATTCAGATGCAGTCGCAGAACAAGCATGTTGTCGCCTTCGTGGAGCTCGGGCGCAATTCCGGGCTGGTGCTGGCCGGCGGCAAAGACGCGAAATTCGATCCGAAAAATCCGGAGACGATTAAGGGCGCCAAGATCGGGATCACCGCTCCGGGATCGTCTTCGGACTTCTTCATTCGCTACTATCTTCAGCGGCATAAGCTTTCCGCGAACGACGTTTCGATCATCGGCGTCGGATCGGGCGCTGCGGCAGTGGCAGCGCTTCAGCAGGGCAAGATCGACCTGCTCGTCAATTATGATCCCGCGGCGACGTTCGTTGTCGAGAAGGGTGTGGGAAAGATCCTGATCGATGCCCGCAACGACGATGGCGCCAAGGAAATCTATGGCGGCATCTATCCGACATCGGTGCTTTACGCCACGCAGGACTACATCGCCAAAAATCCGGAGATCATTCAGAAGGTCACCACCGCAACGGTAAAGGCGCTTCAATGGATGAAGACGCACAGCGCTGCAGAGATCGTCGAAAAGCTCCCGCCGGAATTCATTTCGGGCGACAAGGAGACGTATATCAAGGCAGTTGAAAACGCGCGGCAGATCTTTTCCACGGACGGGCTGCTTGACGAAAAAGATATCAAGACGCCGCTCGATGTCCTGACGTCGTTCAACGACAAGGTCAAGGCTGCCAAGATCGACCTTTCCAAGACCTATACCAACGAATTCGTAGCTAAGGTGCCGGCGACGGCATCGAACTGAGGGAGGTTTAGATGTCCGTGACAGCCTTGAAGCCGGCAGCACAGACACCGCATGCAGCGGCGGCGCCCAAAGCGATGGTGGCAATCGAAAATGTCACCATGGCCTTTGGCTCCTTCGTCGCGGTCCAGGATGTAAATCTGACGGTGGCCGATGGCGAATTCGTCGCTATCGTGGGGCCGACGGGCTGTGGCAAAAGTACGATCCTGAATGCGATCGCAGGTCTTTTGAAGCCGGCAAAAGGCTCGGTTTCCATCGATGGCAGCGTGGTCTCCGGCATCCAGAATAATATCGGCTATCTGTTCCAGCAGGATGCTCTGCTTCCATGGAAGACCGCGATCGAAAATGTGGAGCTGGGGCCGATGTTCCAACGCGTCGGCGCTGGCGAGCGCCGGGAGCGAGCTCTCAAATGGCTGGCGAAGGTCGGGCTCAAAGGCTTCGAGGATCGTTATCCCCATCAGCTTTCCGGCGGCCAGCGTAAGCGTGTGCAAATGGCGCAGGCGCTGATAACGGGGCCGAAGGTGATCCTCATGGATGAACCTTTCTCCGCGCTCGACATTCACACCCGGCATTTGATGCAGAATGAGCTGCTTCGGCTATGGCAGGAAGAGCAGCGGGCCGTGGTTCTGATTACCCATGATCTTGAGGAAGCGATTGCTCTGGGGGATCGTGTTGTGGTTCTGGCCTCGGGTCCTCGGTCGCGCGTCATCGACAGCTTCCCGGTCGATCTGGAACGGCCTCGCGATGTCGCGGAGATCAAGCTCGATCCCCGTTTTACTGACCTCTATCGCAATATCTGGGCTTCCCTGCGCGGTGAAGTGGAGAAAAGCTATGAACGCCATGACTGAGAGACTTACCCAACTGGCATTGCTGCTGGTCATCGTCGGTGGTTGGGAGCTCGGCGTGAACCTGGGGGTGGTCGATGTCTTCTTCTTTCCCTCGCCTGTCGATATTCTGAAACAGGTATTCACATGGGTCACCGATCCAGGCTTCTTCAAGCATGTGACCATCACCCTGACGGAAACGGTGCTCGGCTACGTTATCGGCACGGCTCTTGGCGTCGCTGCAGGCGTATGGCTCGGACTGTCACGCTCGGCTGCCCGAATCCTCGATCCGTTCATCAAAGGCCTGAACGCCATTCCGCGTGTGGTCCTTGCCCCTATCTTTGTCCTGTGGCTCGGCCTGGGCCTGTGGTCCAAGGTGGCTCTCGCCGTCACGCTCGTGTTCTTCGTAACCTTTTTCAACGCGATGCAGGGCGTACGTGAAGTCAATCCCGTGGTGCTGTCGAATGCCCGTATTCTCGGCGCGAAGAAGTCCGAACTGTTGCGCCACGTCTATTTCCCGGCTGCGGCGAGCTGGATTCTTTCCTCGCTTCGAACATCTGTGGGTTTTGCGGTCGTAGGCGCCATCATCGGTGAATATCTGGGCGCCTCGGCTGGTCTGGGATACCTCATCGCGCAGGCTGAAGGTAACTTTGATGCCGTCGGCGTTTTCGCGGGGATCTTCATCCTGGCAGTGTTCGTCCTGCTGATCGATCTCGTCCTGGATTTGGTCGAGGCTCGTCTGATCAAGTGGCGTCCGCGCGCGGCGGAGCGCACCACCTGATTGTCAAAAGCCTCATTATCAAAAGATTGCCGAAGGCCCCCGTCACGAAACGGGGGCCTTCGACATCGTGACCCCTTGCCGTCGGCATTGACGTAAAGGAAGTAAGTATCCTTTGTGTCAGTCGGCCGCTCCGGGCGGCTTCGTGTGTGCTCTATCTCGGGTCCTTGACCGCGACGTAGACGACGGCGTGACCGTTATATTGTGGTTCGAACCAATTTCCGCCGCAGTCCTGATAGGAGACGCCCTTGATCACGACCGCTGTGCAGGCGGGGGGGAGCGTAGCAATCACAGTACCAACGGCGATAGCCGTTGCTGCTCCCCATACGGCAGCGGGTACTGGCCCCCAATATCCGGGCCAATAGGGTCCAGCCGGCGGAGGAACCGGCCCATATGGTCCGGGGTGCGGCCCAGGAGGAATCGGGCCTGGGCCGGGATAGGGATGAGGCCCCGGATGCGGGTTCGGATGGGGTGTTGGCGTCGGCGGGTGAGGGTGCAGCCCGGACGGATTCGGGTGTGGAGCGGGATGTGGGGTCGGATGAGGTGCCGGGTGTGGCCTTGGCCCATGAGCGGGATGGGGCGCCACCGCTGGGTGGAAGCGCGGCTGGAAATGCGCAGGCGCGTTGAAGCCGCGAAAGCCCCCGCCGCCGGGATGAAAGCCGCCATGAAAACCGCCGCCGCCAAAATTCATGCGGGGCATCCGGCCGCCAAAGCCGCCCCTCGCTTCGGCGATATAAGGCGCAACAAGAGCCGTGACCAGAAGTGCGGATAGAAAGATACCGGGCTTTTTCATTTCTTGTCCTCCTCGCCGAGGAACTTGATTTTTTGAGCGCCTTCGGCCGGCTTGTAGGCGAACGTATCGTCCGGGATCGTCGCGTTTTCCGTCCATTCGAGAATCGAGGTGATCCTCGGCCGGGTAAGATCTTCGCGGTCGACAAGGGAAACTTTCAGGGGAAGGGGGGCGCCTTCCGTGGCGATCCAGATTTCCGCGTCCTGATCCGGCCCCCGATACGCCCAGTGATTGGTTTCCTTGCCATTGATATTGGCGTGCCCGACGAAGAAGCCTTCGCGGATCAGGTTGATCGGCGCGTCGGGCGTTCCCCAGGAGAAAAGATCCGCCAGCGGGAATGTGAGATGATATTTCTGGGCGGCGTGTTCCAGCGTGTCCTTGATGGTGGCCGGCGCTGGTACCTGAGCGTAGACGTTCTTGTCAGGCGACGCGTAGATAAGCGTCTTGCCGTCGTAGACGAGTTCGCCGTGAACGACGTCGGTTGCGAGATCGATGCGCAGGTGGTCGGGTCTTTTGACCTCATAGGTCGCTGTGCCACCAATTTCGAGCTTCTGGTCGGTGTCGAGGATCACGTCCGCCGTCGTTGTCGCCTTCAGGCTGAAAGTCTGCAGCGCTTGCAGGTGCTCGCCCATCTTCTTGAGGGCCTCGATGGATTCCGGCTCGATTCGCGGCTCCTTTGCATGCTGCTCCTGCGCGCTCATGCCGCTTGCAGCAATGAGCAGTGCTATCGTCGCGAGCGCGAGGCGCGACCGTTTCAAATGAAGCATCGCATTGCCTTCCTTTCTCCCGCATGGATCGGGACAAGGTAAGGCTAGGCGTTCGGTGTTACGTCAAGGAAGTACGCAACGGTAAACACAGACGTAAACGCATGCGTGGTTGCGCGGTTGCCATCACATTATGATGTTGAAAGTCCCGCTGATCTTGCTGCGGTCAGGAAAGCGTCTCTCGCATCGCCGAGACCGGCATTGCCTTCGAAGACTTCAAGGCAGATGCGAAGAGCTTCGTCACGCTCAGGACTGTGATCCGGCTCGGGCCAGATGTCCATCAGGCAATCGGCAGCTTCTCGAACTGTAGTGATGGTCTGGCGCCCGTATGGGCGCGGCAGATCGATCGCAACGGGGGGGTGCCATTTTGCGTCATACATGTCCCGCTTCCTTTCGATACCACTCTCCAAGACCGTACGAGAGACAGCCACGGAAAGTTGCAGCGACATGAAGTCGGATGACGCCTTTATCAGCTTCTGTCTTTTCGGGAACGCAGGCCTTTGAGGATTCTCGGCGCATAGATCACGCAGGCGATGGATGCAGCCAGCATCAGGAGCGAGATCGCCAGCTGGACCATGTCATATCGCAGGGTACTTTTCGCGAAGAACCACCCGGAGATGACACCGGCAATTGCGAAGGGTACGCGAACGACGATGGGAAACCACATCGGATAAGTCCTTCTCTCAAAGAAGCAATAGCCGCTTCACCATCGAACCAAGTTGCGAATACGGCAGGAAAGAAGCGCCTGTTGCAGCCAGTGGCAAAAGAGCAGGCAAGAGAAGCGGCCAAAGGTTGCCACGATTGATGAGAAAGCTCGACATTTGCGTCGACGCCACCCAAATCGGCCTGGCGTCATGAACTTCGATGAATTGCTCGTCTTTCTCGTCGTTGCACATGTTGGCGCCCAGAATTGCTCGCTCGTTCCAGCGTTCATAGTTCGTCGCCCTGATCATCGCTGCAAGGATTGCTTTCTTCTTCAGCTGTGTGATTCGGATGGCAAGCCCGACGAGCGGAAGCGCATAGTAAAGCGTCACCACCGTGAGCCAGCCTGCGCAGATCATGGTGAAGAAGGTTGCGGTCATGCTTTCGTGTTGCACGACGTGACCGATTGATGCAGCGGCCACACAGCTGACAGCCAGGGTGAAGAGGCTATAGCCGGTTGGATAGAGGCCCAGAAAGCCCAGACCTGCGTGACCGTCGGGATGTGTGACCACCAGCCGTAGATGGCACTCCGCGACATCGGCAAGAAAGCTCGCCCAGACGAGATGTTTCCAGATGAGCCTGCTGAGAAGAAACCAGTAGATCGTGTTGCTGACCAGCAGACACCATATGCCGGCGACGGTAAGCGAACTCTGCGACGTTGCCCATGGTGGCGCGCCACCGCTGAGGAAATTGCAAGCATTTGCGCTCGAGGCCGCCAGGGCGACCAACAGGCTCGCCGCCTCTGCGATACCGGATGTCGAGCGCGTTCTCGCGTCTTCGATGGCTCTCGTCGCGTCCGTATTCGACACGGTTGCGATCAACGGCACCCGAAACAGCAGGTTGGTGCATTCGTCGATCGTGGAGGCGATCGGCTTTTCCGCCAATGTCAGCAGCACGGGCGCGATCAGGAATTTCGCCCAGGCTCCCCAATCCTGCAGGAATACGCCTGCAAGGTAGGCGCCACCGGTCGAAAGCAACATCAGGAGCGGTACGACCGCCGTCAATGTCGCAAGCACAAAGGCTCTCCAGCCGCGCTTGCGCATCCCCATCCGCGAGGCCAGCCGGTAAAAGGGGCCTCCATGCATGATGCGGATCCTGCTATCGTCGTCGTCATGGCTCAAGTGTTGCCCTCCGCCTCCGCCACCGATGCCTTGGCCTTCTGCGCGAGCAACGAAGCGTGGCCGGCAGCACTGCTGCCTCTATCATCGCCGCCGACGTTCACTGTCGGCTGCGCAAATTCGATCCCGTTCTCCTTGAAGGCTTCCCGGATTTTCAGGTAGGCCTTGCGACGGATATAGGTCTGCATTCCGGGCACGGTCATCATCCCGAAGCTCAGCACCATGCCGTAGTCGCTGAACTCCTCGACGCCCTTCAGCTTCAGTGGCTCGATGAACAGGGGTCCCAACTCCGGATCCTGCTTTAGATCCGCGCCGATCTGCTTGGTAAGCTTGCGGGCTTTCTCGACATCCGTATCGAAACCGACGGACACACGGAATTTGTCGATCACCCAGTCGCGGCTCATGTTTTCGACGGCGCCGAGCTCGCCAAACGGGACGGTGAAGACCGGACCTCGATGATGGCGCAACCGTACGGAGCGCAGGCTGAACCCTTCGACCGTGCCCTTGTAGTTTTTCGCCTGGATATATTCGCCGACCCGGAAGGCATCATCGAACATGTAGAAGACGCCGCTGATGATATCCTTGACCAGCGTTTGCGAGCCGAAACCGAGGGCGACGCCGAATATTCCGGCACCGGCGATCAAGGGGCCGATCTGCACGCCGAATTCGGAGAGAATGATCAGACCCGCCATCACAATGACCGCCACGGCAAGCGCGTTGCGCAGGATTGGCAGTAGGGTGCGGAAACGCGCCTGGCGGGCCGCATCGGCCGGGGCAAGGGCCGATGTATTCGACGACGCGGCCAGCTTGCGATCGATCCAGTTCTTCGCGAGCTGCCAAACCAGATCGGCAAGGAGGAGGATCAGGACGCTTTTCAGGAGCCCGTAAAAGATCGCGGTGACGGCGGGATTGCCGTGGCCCAGCCCTTCCGGGTTCAATTGCCAGACAATGGCAAGCCAGCCCGCAGCTGCCGCGATGACGAGCGCCCGGGCGCCGCGAACGATAAGTACGCGCCTCACTTCCGAGGCGTCGCTGCGGACCATGCTTTCGACGGCACGGCCAATGCCCGACAAAAGCACAGGCAGCGCTACGATATAGAGGCCAAGCCAGAACAGGGTTTTGAGGCCGAATGCCCACAGGCACCACACCACAGCAAGCAGGAGCGTCAAGGCCGCCTTTGAATTTATCGAGCGCTGCCATGACGTCCAGATGGCCTCGGTCGCTACCGCCAATGCGATGATCGAGAAGCAGATCGAGGTCGCATCGGCGACGGGCTCAGCAACGCCGAGCGGACGTGCCAAAGCAGCACTGGCGACGGCGAACGATAGCACCGCGACAAGAATGCGGCCTCGCAGACGAAGCGAGGATTGAGAGACCGCAATGCCGATCAGAGCCGAGCAGAAGCGAAAGACGACGAAGCCCGTCAGATAGGCAAGAAGGACGAGGCGAGCGAGGGGTGGCCACTCAACGGCGAAAAAGACGATGGCAATGCCCAGCGCGAACACGCAGATAGGGGCAAGCCGCGCCGGGAGCCCTTCGTCTGACGAACGGGCTTTCCTGTACAGCCATTCGGCGGCGAGGCCCAGTGCGACAAGGCCGGCGAAGATCAGGAAAACGGGTGCGAAGCCATGTGCGACCGCATCCTGGCGTACCCGTAGGGAGGCAGAGAGAAGTTCCGACGGTACCGAGGGAATGGCGGAGATGATCTCGTTGATATGGGCGCGGGTGGAGGCCTCCCAACTCGCCAGGCCTCCGGCGTGCGGCACCGCGGTAGATTGAGGAGAGGAGGCCGGTGCCGGCTGTGTCGTCAGCCAGCGACGAATATCCGGGTCTTGAAGGAGCTTGAGGAGATCATCGATCTTCTGTTGCTGGGCCGGCCCCGCCGCAGCTTCCATATTGGCACCGACATCGAGGAATGCCCGGACCGGCAGCCAGCTCATTGCGATGGCTTTCTGATCGGGAACTGGAAATTCAGGCCCGCGAAAATCTGCCAGCGCGGCGCCCCCGGGCCATCGTTCCAAACGGTATATTGCGGCTCGATGAAAGCGTTCACCGTCGTGCCGTTTTGAAGTGGGATGACCTTGCCGGCGCCGAAGCCGACCGGGATATAGCTGCTGCCGTTTTCCAGATTGAAATTCCAGGTCGCCGAAGAACGCAGGTACCAGCCGTCTTTCAGATTAAAATTCACGATCGGCTGGAAGGTCATGAGATTGACGTCCTCACGATCCTCCTTGCCTGCAAATGAGGCTTGATAGGTTACCAGTCCGGCCAGCAGTCCCCAGTCCTGTGGGGCGACCACGATGCCGGCTGCGCCTGCCTGCCATTTGCCGTTGCCGAGTTGCCTATCGGTTGCCGTCGGCAATACGACGAGCGGGCCGCCGCCAAAGGTTATCTCGCCCTTTTTCGGTAGGACGAAGATATCCATCAAGGTGAGATCGCCAAGGCCAGTGACATAGCCGCTCGGTGTATCGGGAGACGTCGCAACGGGCAGCGTGAACCTGAACAATTGCGGAAGCCCGCCGAGATCCGACGGCACTAGTCCTCGCAGCAGGAATTGGTTTGCTTTCGGATCGCCGGGCGTATCGGCAAAGCTCGGTATATAGTAGTCCTGCAAGTTGATCGTAATCTTCGGTGTCAGAGGATTGTTGGCCTCGTTGACATCGGTATGCTCCTGAGCAGCCGCAGCCCCCGCCGAAAGAACACATATGATTGCAATCCAAGCCTTCATCCGAGCAGCCTCCACATAAGCTGCTGCCATGAAGTCATGTTCGCCGCGGGCGCGCGAGTACGCAACGGTAAATCCCCGTGTAAACGATGCCGGTGCGGCACCCATTGCAAGGTATTTACGGTAACGTACTTACGTTTTCCGGCACGAGATCTCATAGTCGATCGACAACCGTCTTGGGGAAGATCGTCGTTACGATGGATAAGCGCGATAGCGACGCCGGTCATGCGAGCAAAACTGCACAGCGCGGTCTATGGCGGCTCATGCTCAAGCTGCCGGCGTTAAGGGGACGGCTTCAGATACTCGCGGCAAGGAGCAGGCAGTTCGACGATCTTTTTGAAGCTTACGAGGAAGCAAGTCACGCGCTGGAGCGGTTTCAGCGGGAGGGTAAGAGCAATCGTCTGGTTGAGGAATACGAGACTGTCTGCCGCGACATTGAAGCAGACATCATTCAACACATTCTTCAAAGCGGATCCGACGTTTCAGATTGAAACGTTTGCCTCTGGGTAGGTTTAGCCCGCATTGGTTTTGTTCGCAATTTGTATTGCAACCATCCATTATATAGTTATACATACAATAGTCCTACATTAGTATTTACGTATGTGGCGGCTGGGGAAATGGGTAGCAAATCGCACGAGATGGGAGAGCGTGAGGCCTCCCTCGACAGCGCGAGACTTGAGCTTGAGCGGTTGCTCGGCGACGACAGGTTTCGTGTGTCCGACCGGCAGCGTGACATTCTCCGCTATTTGGCCGAACGCCGACTGTCAGGATGTGAAGAGGGTGTGAAGGCCTATTCCATTGCCCTTGACGTCTTGGGCCGACCAAGCGGGTTCGATGCTGCAAACGACCCCATCGTTCGAATCGAAATCAGCCGTCTGCGGACCAGTCTGGAAAGCTATTATAGCGTATTTGGCGCGGAGCTGGGCGTATCGATACATATTCCGAAGGGCAGCTATCTAACGCTGTTTCTCAAGACGCCGCTCGTTCGAGAGTATCGGACCCTTGCTATCACAAACGAGTTTGCCCGTCCGACGAAGGCGTCGGGGCTGGGGTTTGCGATCGCGCCAGTAAAGCGCCGGCGCTATTGGATCGCGGTCGCGGGAGCAGCACTGGCGATACTTGGCCTGCTTGCGGCTGCTGGCCTCCTGCGCCTGGCGCCGGCGATAACGACCAAACCGACACTGACTGTAACAATGTTGGCCGCCTCGCCCGACATGGTTGGCGAAGCTGGCCTCGCGCGGGACATGCTGCTCACTGCGCTCACGCAGTTTCAGACAATTGTGGTGGCAAAACCAACCTTCGCTGCCGTGCGTAAGGGTGGCACCGAACGCAGCTACGATGTTGAGATCAAATACTATGGCGATAGCGATGATCGCAGCGTCTGGTGGCAAATTGTCGACCGTAGTTCCGGGGACCTTCTGAAGTCAGGCGTCGAGCGGGTGGAGGCCAATGGTCGAAGTGTTGCTGCGGTCCAGGAGGAGATGGCTGGCATATTGGCAAGACGAATTGCAGCGACCCGTGGCATCGTCAACACCATCGAAATGCAGCACAGTTCAAAGGGTGCGCTCGGTAATGCCTGCGTGCTTCGAGCGGAGTTTGCTTTGGACGAGGGGGGAAGTCTCGATACGACGGCGGCCGCCGACTGCTTGGAACGCACACTAGTGCGGGTGCCTGATGATCCCGATGCGAATGCTCTTCTAGCCCGCGTCCTGTTATCGCCACGCGGGCACCCGATCGATGCCGTTACGCGTGCTCGCGCACTCGCGCTTGCGAAACGGGCAGCCTCGCTTGCGCCATTGTCCGATCGGGCACAGACGGCCTTAATGACGGTACATTTCCTCGACGGCAGGACTGACGCCGCCATCGAAGCGGGCAATAGGGCGATCTCGCTCAATCCTCATAGTCCCGAGGTCGCGGCATCTATGGGGCTCGTACTATTCTCATCAGGCTATTGGAAGGCTGGCGTGGATCTGGCGCGGACGGCCAGCGACGAGAGTGATGCGCCGCCCCGCGACGCGATGCTGGTGCTTGCGCTCGATGCCTATCGAAACGGTAATTGGTCGGAAGCATCGTTGCTTGCGGAGCAGGTCAACTGCACCGATTTTATGGTTCGTGCCGTCAGAGCGGCGGCTTTGGGCCAGCTCGGCGCACCGGATGCCAATGCTCGTCTCGATGATGCCATGGGGCGCGATCGCGATTTCGAACGCCTTTTTCATCAGCGAATGGCGACCGCTCGAATGCAGCCCCAGATCGTAGCGGATCTTGAAAACGGACTTTCTAAGGCTGGCGCCAATTTTGCCGCGTTCGCCAGCAGCAGCCGGCCGTAACTTACGCCTGCATTTACGGTTGCGTACTTGTACGGAATGCTGGTGCGCCCCATCCTGCCGTCAATCGTAGGGATTGGTAGATGTGTTCGAGGGGAAACGCATGAAGTCGCATCATATGGCCCGTCTGCTGGCTGCGAGCATTTCCTTATTGCTATCGGGTGCCGCAACCCACGCAGCGGAAAATGGGACTGGCTTCTATCTGCTCGGATCCAAAGGCCCCGCCGCGGGGATCACGCCGCCGCCGGGCGTCTATTTTCAGAATGACATCTACATCTACTCAGGCGATCTGGGCGGGGGCAAATCCTTGCCGGTGGGCGGCAAGGTTGCCGTCGGTGTCAAGGGTAACGCGGTCTTCGAGCTGCCGACCATTTTATGGATACTTCCGGAAGATGTCGCGGGAGGGCGATTTGGTTTGTCGGCTACGCTGCCGGTCGGCTGGATGAAGACATCGGCGGACGTGACCTTGACTGGTCCTCGTGGGCGCACCCTCGACGGCAACGTGACCGACACGGTTTTCACGGTCGGCGATCCCGTGGTCAGCGGCCTGCTGGGTTGGGAAGCCGGCAACTTCCATTGGCAGACTGGTGTTATGGTCAACGTGCCGATCGGCGACTATCAAAATGGCGAAATCTCCAACGTTGCGTTTCACCATTGGGGCGCGGACGTGTCAGGTTCCTTGACCTGGCTCGATCCTTCGATCGGCCTCGACCTATCTGGAACGGTCGGGATGACCTTTAATGCTGAAAATCCCGCGACGAATTATCGGACCGGAAACGAGTTTCATTTTGAATGGGCCGCGGTCCAGCATTTCAACGAGCAATTCGACGCCGGCTTGGTTGGTTACTACTATCAGCAAGTGACCGGCGATAGCGGAGAAGGCGCCACTCTCGGTAGCTTCAAGGGGCGTTCGCTGGCAATTGGCGCGACGGTCGGCTGGAATTTCAAGGTGGGCGAACTGCCGGTGTCCACCCGCCTAAAATACTTCCATGAGTTTGATACGAAAAACCGCGCCGGGGGTGACGCTGTCTATGTCACCTTCTCCGTACCGTTATCCATTACCAAGCCGGTGGCCGCACAATAGGCGATCTCAAATCCGTGGACGCTGATCCTTGATCAGCTGAAGCGCAGGATAGTGACGAAATTGGCGCCTGATCAGCATGGCTTGAATTCCCAACTCAAAGGCAGGCGGCCCTGGTAAGGTCGCGAAATGGCTTCCTGGCACAGCGATAAATGTCGTTGCGTCAAGGAAGCCATGCGTGCCGCAGGTCGGTGAAATCGGCGATCTTAAAGTCATTGCTCGAAGGTAAAGACCTTCTTCCAGTCCTTCTTCATGTCGACCACAAGCCAATTGCGGCGTTCCGCTTCATCGAGAGCCCTGTCGAGCTTGCCGAAGGCTGATTGCCGGTCATAGGCATATTCCCGGTCAGCATCGGTATGGTGGATGAGCATGGCAAAACCCGGCCCCTTCGCCGCGGTCACCCAGCGCATCATCTCATAGTCGCCGTCGGAATTGCCGGCCACGAAGATCGGCTTGCGGCCGATGAACTTGTTGATCCCGGAGGGCTTGCCTCGGCCATCATCCACGAAATCGATCTTGGGCAGGCGTTTGAGCACCGGCACATCGCCGACGATCGCATATTCGGTGGCAATGGTGCTGCCGACGACCTGCTCGGGCGGAATGCCGTACAGGCGTTCCGTTACCGGCCGCATGAATTCGACGCCGCCGCCAGACACGATATAGGTCTTGAAACCATTGGCGCGTAAATAGTCCAGAAGTTCGCGCATCGGCAGATAGCTCATGTCCGTATAAGGCTTGCCGGTCTTCGGATGGGTCGCTTTGACAAACCAGTCCGTGACTATCTTGCTGAATTGATCGGTCGTCATGCCGGCATGGGTTGCCGTGGCCAGTTCGACGATCCCCATCTCCCCGCCTTTGGCCAAACCTTTCAGGTCGCCATTCAGAATGCTTTTGAACGGTTCCTTCGTCTTCCATTCCGGATGTTGTGGCGCGAGCGTCTTCACGCGATCGAGCATGAAGCCGAACTGCACATAATATGGCTGCTCGGTCCAGAGTGTTCCATCATTGTCGAAGACAGCGATCCGATACTCTGGCGCAACATAGCCTTCACCGCCTTGCGTGACGGTCGCCTTGACGAAATCGATGATGCGCGACTTGGCCGCCGTGTCGTTCCATGATGCCAATGGCTCCTGCGCCAGAGCGGGGAGCACGCCAATCAGGAGCAAGGCCAGCCCTGCGATCAAGGAGGCGAGAGCCGCCTCGACCTTATCATGAGCTCTGTTCATCGCAGTTCTCCTTACGCTTTAATTCGTCTCACGCATCGAAAGCCCACATGGCTCGTGGAGGTGTCCTCCGGCTCGGCATGCCGGGCGGCGGGGCGGTAGCGGCGGCAATAGTTCGGGGCGCACAAATGCGAGCCGCCCTTCAATACGCGGCGCGCAATTTTGATGTTCGGTTGTCGAGGGTCGTAGCTGGCCTCGACGGCTCCGCCCCTTGGATTGCTCGGAATGCAGCAGGAATGCGCCGCAGGTTCCGGATGGCGGGTGCTCCAATAGTCTGCCGTCCATTCCCAGACATTGCCGATCATGTCATAGAGACCGTAGCCGTTGGCCGGGAAGGACCGTACTGGCGTGGTGCGTTCCTGACCCTTGGGCTTGGTCGAATGGGTTGGAAAGGTTCCCTGCCAGATATTGGCCATGGATTTGCCTTCCGGCCGCAACTCCTCGCCCCAGGCAAATTCCATGTCGGACAATCCGCCGCGGGCGGCCAGCTCCCATTCGGCTTCCGTCGGCAGCTCCAGTCCTGCCCAATCGGCATAGGCTTTCGCATCCGTCCAGGCGACATGGACAACAGGGTGATCGAGTTTGCCCCGAAGATCGCTCATACCGCCAAGCGGGCGGCGCCAGTTGGCTCCGAACTTGAATGTCCACCATTGCTTGAGATCTGGGCCCACCACGGTCTTCGGGGATGAGAAGACGAGCGAACCCGCCCTTAGCATGGACGGAAGCGCGCCTGGATAGTCCCTTGGGTCAGGGGCTTTTTCCGCCATCGTCACATAGCCGGTTTCCTGGACGAATTGCATGAAGCGCCGATTTGTGACCGGTGTCTCGTCGATCCAGAAGCCGTCCACCTTGACCAGATGCGCCGGTGCTTCCTCGGGATAATGATCGTTTGATCCCATCCTGTAGGTTTGTCCCGGTATCCATATCATGCCGGCAGGGGCCGTCCCTTCCTGTTCCGCGCAGTCGAACGCCAGTGACATCGTCGCCTCCGGTTGATGAGAGGCCATGTTTGCTCAGCCCAATGTCTGCGCGTAAGTACGCAACAGTAAATCGCGGCAACGTTTACGTAAGCCCGCCGTAGAGGCGCTCCATTGTGGCGCTAGCGGGGCTTTGAGATCGGATTGAGTGCCGGAAGGTGCCGGCCCGATGTTCGCGCAAAACCTCGTGCCTGTCCTCTTGCGACAAGCGCTGCAATGCGTTTCCGATCGACATCGTTCAGGCCCCCGCCAAAGAGCTTGGCCTCAAGCGCCTGTATATGGCCGAGCAGTTCCGGCTGACGGGCGCTAGCCCATGCATGCAGCGTATGATAGCCCTCCGACCTGCTCCATTGCTGAAGTGCGGCATAGACATTGCAGAGTTCGGCCGAGTCAATAGTCCTCTTCAATTGTCGGAGCCGGTAGCGGCGCGACTGCGATAGGCGCGTGAGGGCATTTCTGGCGGTCCTGGCTATTTTTTTCGGAAGCTCACGTGCGCGCCAAACGAGACCAATCAATAACAGGGTGCCAAGAATCCGAATGGCGACGGCGCGCCGTTCTTCAAAGCTCTCATGCGTTTCACGATCGGGAAAAGCCGGCGTGATTCCAGCAACAGCAGGCGCCTTCGAGACAATGATTGTCCGCGCCGGTAGCGCGGCGACGGCTGGCTCGTGGGCGTCGAGGTCAAACCAGGGATAATCGATCTTTGGAAGCGCGAAGCTCCCGGCCGCTGTTAAGGTATAGGCGATGGTTTCTGTTCGGCGGCTCACCGTACCCCTGCCCTGAGCGACATTATCGGTAAGCGCTGGTTGCCTTACATATTGGCGAAGCCCGTCGACCAAACCGAAGTCGACAGGCGGCATTAGCAACGACTGGGTATCGGCGGCAGTAATCGAGATTGTCCGCACAAGCGTATCCCCGGTCTGCAACCGAGCGGGATCGCGGTCGAACGTCTCAGTGATCTCAAGGTCACGGGCCGCAAACTCGGCGGGCGTACTTCCGTCCGCACCATTCGTGCCGGCTGCAACATCAAAGGAAACTGGCTGCGTTGCTGCCACCGCTTCGACCGGTGCGCTATCTCCAAAATAACCGAATTCTATTCGTATTGGCGGGACATCGAAGGTCCCGGGAGACTGCGGAACGATCACATAGGTATGGGCGATCATGGAATATTGCGTGCCGTCGATCGATTGCACCGCGGTGCGTGCTCGCTCCTCCGGAAGGGTGACCATGGCATCCGGCAGGTCGAACAGGGGAAATTGGGGCGGCGAGGTGAAATAATTCGGTGCAAGGACCTCGACGGTCAGATGTACCTGCTGACCCGCTACAATAGGCCTTGCATCTTCGATGCGCGCGCGAGCAAATGGTTCGGCGGCCATAGCAGCGGTCGGCACCAACAGCAATAGGCAAAGCCACCATCTCATCATGGCGCTCCCCGATCCTCGAGGGCAAACTTTCGCGCCATCAGATCGGCCGGGCTTACGGCGATGTTCCTGATCCACATCTCCGAAGTCTGCTCGGCCATGTTGATCACACCTGCCTTGCCGCGCTTGCCCTTGTCGTCGAACTGAATGCTGTCGGGTTTTTCGTTCGGTTCCTGTGCCTCCTCGTCGTCCTCTTGCTGCTTCTTTTTCAAGAGCTCGGCAACAGCCAGATTTGCCTCAGCCTCCGGCCATGGCTTTCGCTTCTCCAGAGCCTTGTTATAGGCCGCAATTGCCTCATCGAATTCGCCCGTATGAACCAGGCAATTACCCCGATTGTACTGGGCATCCGCTGTGTCTGACATCGCAAAGGCTTTCGATGCCTGTTGATAGCGGCCGGCCCGATAGAGGGCGACGCCTCTCCAGTTCGGATCCCTGAACAGGCTTGCCGCCCGCTCGAACTGTCCGCGCTCAAAGGCCAGGCGCCCCTGTTGATCAGAAGTTAGCCACATGTCCGCAAGACCGGCAGCCTGTGCGTCGATCGGTGCGATCAGACGCATAGCTAATACCAGAGCCGCCATTTTCACGACCCAGCCGCGGCGAAACGAGAGCGCAAATGCAAGCACCGCCGGCACCACAAGCCACCAGCCGAAATCGCGCCAGCGGTCACCGTTCACAGTATTCTGGCGTATGAAATTCGCTTGTATGTTCAGTGCGATCCAACGCACGTCCGCGTCATCATCGGTCGTGGTCGCGACCTTTGCGCCCATCCTGCCGGTGATGTCCCGCAGTGCGCCGAGGTCGAGGCCGGAATGCAGCGCTTCTGCGGTATCGGGTGAAGAGGCATCGCTGTCTGCTGGCTTCACGGCGGCTCCGGATGCTGTCCCAAATCCCAGTACCAGCAGATTGCTATCGAGCTGATTGGCGGCTGCTTCCGCGGCCTCCTCGATCCCGTCCGTCAATAGCAGGATGGTGCCCGGCGTGCCCTCCGCCTTCATCAAACTGTCGGCTAGATGGAGGGCAGCGGACGTATCTTTGCCGGGCTTGGGCATAATGCGCGTCGCAAGCGCATCCGTATAGGTCTCGATCAATTCATTGTCGTCGGTCAGTGGAACGACAAGATGCGCTGTCCCCGCGTAGGCGACCACGCCGCTGCGGGCGCCCTGCCGTGTCGCGAGAATATCGTGGATTTTCAGTTTCGCCCGCTCGATCCGGCTTGGGCTTATATCGATGGCGTCCATGGTCGGCGAAAGGTCGACGGCAATGACCAGAGCCGCAGTATCGGCCAGGAAGGGTGGCGCCTCATGCTGCCAGGTCGGACCGGCCACACCGAGGATTGACAGACCAAGTACAATCGCAAGCAACCAGGCGGGTCTCAGATTGCCGCGTTGATCGGGTTCGACTAGCAAGCTGTCGAGAAGATGGGGCGCAATCAGGCCGCTCCAGCGCCGCCTGATATCCAATGTTTGCGACGATAGCCAAATGACCGCGGGGGGCAGGATCAGCGCCATCAGCCACCACGGCCTTAGAAAATGGAGGTCGGAGATCATGTCGCCACCCTCCGCCTGGTGAAACCAATAAGCCCTGTGAGCAGGTACCATCCTGACAGGAGGGAAAACGCCATGGCGAGCGGCCACTGAAACAGTTCGACACGTGGCCGCCAGGACAGCCGCTTCTGGTCTTGCGGCGTGATGGCATCGAGCACGTTGTAGATCGTGCTAAGCGACGGCTGATCGCTGCCGAAAAAGTAGCGCCCCCCGGTCTTTGCCGCGATCTGTTGCAAGGTCGCAATGTCGAGCTTCTCCTCGCCGGTCGCCTTCGGATCGCCGATGCCGATCGTGTGGACGACAATGCCCTTTGCCTTGGCGATCTCCGCCGCCTTCAACGGTGGCATTTTGCTTGCCGTGTCATTGCCATCCGTCAACAGGATCAGGACTTTCTCAGGCACGCGCACCTTTTCGAACATGCGAATGGCAAGCCCGAGTGAATCACCAAGGGAGGTCCGCGGGCCTGCGATCCCGGGAAGCAGGCTCGCGACCAGCGTCCGCACGAGGGAATGGTCCATAGTAAAGGGTGCCAGCGGGTAGGGGGCATCACCGAAGGCGATCAATCCGATCCGGTCACTGCCGCGCTTTTCTATGAAATCGGATACGGTCCGTCTGACAGCATCGACACGTGCTTCAGGCTTGCCGTCGGCGCCCGGAAAATCCCGCGTATCCATCGATTGTGACAGATCGAGAGCAAGAAGGATGTCACGCTGAGGTTCCAGCTTCTCGAGGGGCGGTTCGACGAATTGCGGTCTTGCAAGCGCAAGGATGAGCAGACCCCACGCAATCGTTTCGACGATGACCTGCGATCGTGATCGTCTCGGTGCGACCGATCCACGGGCGGGAGTGACGCCGGCAGCTTTCGCCACTTCCTCAAAGAATGGCAGCCTGACGGATGGCGAGGCGGCGTGATGCGGAGGAAAAAGCCAGTGCACGATGAGCGGCAGAGGCAGAAGGAGAAGCAGCCAGGGCAGATCAAGCTGATACATGATGCCGCTCGATCCAATATCTGGCATCCTGTACCAGTTGTGTGAGCTCCGAAGAGGGCAAACCCTGAAAGGGCGCCTGATCATGATATTCGAGATCGTCGAACAGCCGCTTGAGGGCAGCGCTTTCGCCATTATCCGCGCTTGATGCCAGGAAGGCATTCCAATCGGCGCCTGTCAGGGACGCAACCTGTTCGCGCCTCCAGCCGGCAAGCGCCGTACGCTTGACGAGCTCGGCCAGATCGTCAATGCCTCGCCGGCGCGTTGCCGGGGACTGCATAATTTCTGCAATCACTCTTAGCCGTTCCAGCGCTTCGCGCCGATAGGCATTGCGCTGGTAGCGTCTAAAGGCGCGAAAACCATAGGCAACGAGAAGGAGAAGGATGCAGACGAGAACGACGGCCCAGCCCCAGGTTTGCGGCACCCAGGAAACCGGCTGCGGCATGGAAATGTCATGCAGCGACCGCAAGGCGACGCTTGCCATCTGGTCTGGATTGGCAGTTGCCTCCGCCATCATCGTCTCCGTTGCCGCCAATTGGCCTGTTCGAGCAGACGGCGCAGCTGCGGCGCCGTTTCTTCTGCTGCCGAAACGGGTAGCATCGGCAGACCGAGTTCCCGTTGCCAGGCGCGCAGCTCCCTGCCGCGCCGGCGGGCAAACGCATCGATCGCACTGCGCACGGAACTCTGGCCAAGCGCAAGCTGGGCCTGCAGTTCGCCGCCACTGACGACGATCTCGCCGCGTTTCGGCAACTCCAACAGAAACGGATCGTAGACCAGCAGACAGATAATATCGTTGCGGCTGGAAAGCCTGACGAGCAGATCGCGTGTGCGGTCGCCGTGGCCGTCAAAGTCGCTGACGATGATCAGCAGATGATCATGGTGGACGACGCTCGAAAGCCGAGTGAGAACGTCGTCGAGGCTCGATCGCGAGGGCTCGTCCGGCGAGGAGGCGCAAAGCCTGATATTCTGCTCGGCGATCGCGTCCGCAAGCGCAATGACCGCATTGCGGCTGCGATGCGGCTTGACCTCGCTGACTGCGCTATTGTTGAAGACGAGGCCCCCGACACGGTCACCCGAGCCAAGAACACGCCAGGCACAGAGAATGGCTGCTTCCGCAGCCGTGACTGATTTCATCGATCGACGGCTTCCGAAGAACATGTTGATGCGCTGATCGACCACTATGGTCGCCGGTCGTTCCTTTTCCTCGCCATAGACCCTGACGACGGGACTTCCGGTGCGTGCCGTCACCCGCCAGTCGATCGAGCGAATATCATCGCCGGGCAGATATTCACGCAGCTCCTCGAAGATCAGACCGCGCCCACGAAGACTGGATTGCATGCGGCCCGAGAGCTGTTGATGGCTCTTGGCACGCTGCACGAACCTCAAATCACGGGCCTGGCTCTCGAGGGCGACGAGACTGGCGGTCGTGACGTGGACCCTGTCGTCGTCAAGGGCTCTTTTAACGGGCCTCATGAGACCGCCACCAGATCCGTGATGCGGTCGATCACCTGATCGGCCCCCGTGCTCGAGGCGTGGGCCTCATAGGAGAGGATCAGGCGATGGCGAAACACGTCGTTGACGATGGCCTTGACATCGTCCGGGGTCACATAATTGCGGCCCTGGAGCCAGGCGCGTGACCGCGCGACCTTGTCGAGGCCGATGATGCCACGGGGGCTTACGCCGACCTGCAGCAGCTTTGCCAGGTCCTTGTCGTAGCGGTCCGGATAGCGTGTCGCAAAGACCAGTGCGACCATGTATTTTTCGACCGGATCGGAGACGGTGACCATGCCGATCTCCTTGCGGGCATCGAAGATTGCATTGGGATCGAGGCGTTCCGTCGTGACGGCCGCGTTGTCGCTGTGAGCGGCATTTTCCTCATCGCGGTTCAGGCGCATGATCGCGGCTTCCGAAGCCTCGTCAGGATAGCCGACCTCGACATGCATCAGAAAGCGGTCCAGCTGCGCTTCCGGAAGTGGATAGGTGCCTTCCTGTTCGATCGGATTTTGTGTCGCCATGACCATGAAGAGATCGGGTAGCCTGTAGCTCTTGCCGCCAACCGTGACCTGACGTTCTTCCATGGCCTCCAGAAGCGCAGACTGAACCTTCGCAGGCGCGCGGTTGATCTCGTCGGCGAGGATCAGATTGGCAAAGATAGGCCCCTGCTGAAACTTGAATTCGCCTTTGCCGCCCTCGGAAAAATAAATCTCCGAACCGGTGATATCGGCGGGCAGCAGGTCCGGGGTGAACTGCACGCGCGAAAGCTCGGAATTGAGGTTCTTTGCCAGGCTTTTGATTGCACGGGTCTTAGCAAGACCCGGCAGGCCCTCGACGAGAAGATGACCATTGGCAAGCAGGCCGAGCAATAGGCGTTCCACCATGGCTTCCTGCCCGATGATGGACTGGCCGATGCGCTTGCCGAGCGCAAGGATATCGTCACGTGCCGCCATAAAACTGACTTTTCGTGTTGGAAGGAAAAAAGCGGGGCGCACATTGGCGCGCCCCGCACAATCGGTTCTCACTTTTCGATGCCGCGATCCTTGAAGGATTGATCGATGGCCTTGTCGATCTGAGCGCGGACGCCTTCCAGATTAAAGCTCGCTCCCCGCTGGCTCGGCGGATACTTGATGAAGGTTTCCAGGAAAGCGGCAGCCTTCAGCTGAGCTTTCACGAGAAGGAAGTCACTGCGCACGAGCCAATCATTGTACTGGTCGGAGACGACGTCGGCGCGTTCGTAGGGATCCATCCTGAGGTTGAATAGCTTCGGAACTCGCCAGGTCGTGAGAGGCGTCTGCCAAACTGCAAACCCTCCGGGAGCGGGCTGTTCATGGAAGACAACCTTCCACTCGTCGAAGCGCGTCGCGACGAGATTGCCGTCGTCATCGAAGTAGAAGAACTCGCTGCGGGCACTCTTGTCGGATTTGCCTGTGAGATAGTCGAGCTGATTGTAGCCATCAAGATGGTTCTTGAAGGTCGTACTGCTGCCATCGGGCTTCCAGCCGTTCAACAGCCGGTCCTTGACGTCGGCATCGCCTGCCGCGGCAAGAAGGGTTGGGAACCAATCCAGGCCGGAAAACATCTGGTTCGAAACCTGGTCTGGTTTGATATGACCCGGCCAGCGAACCATGGCAGGCACCCGGAAGGCACCTTCCCAGTTGGTGTCCTTTTCGCTTCGGAAAGGTGTCGTTGCCGCATCCGGCCAGGACCATTGGTTAGGACCGTTGTCGGTCGTATAGACCACAATTGTGTTGTCGGTGATCTTCAGATCATCAAGTGTCTTTAGAAGCTTTCCGACGTCACCGTCATGCTCGACCATGCCGTCGGCATACTCATTGTAAGTCATGCCGCTTTGACCACGCATCGATGCGCGAACATGGGTGAAAGCGTGCATGCGAGTGGTGTTCATCCAGGTAAAGAAGGGTTTACCCTGCTCAACCTGTTTCTTTATGAAATCGATCGCGGCGCCCGTCGTCTCGTCGTCGATTGTTTCCATTCGTTTCTTCGTGAGAGGACCGGTATCTTCGATCTTGCCATCGGCCGAGGCCTTCACGACACCGCGGGGTGAATAGGCTTTCAGGAACTCCTTGTCATCCTTCGGCCATGTCGGCTGTTCCGGTTCTTCCTCGGCATTGAGATGATAGAGGTTGCCATAGAATTCATCGAAGCCATGATTGGTCGGCAGATATTCATCCTTGTCGCCAAGATGGTTCTTGCCGAACTGGCCGGTTGCGTAGCCAAGCGGCTTCAGTGCCTGAGCGATGGTGATGTCGGAAGCCTGGAGGCCGACCGGCGCACCTGGTGCCCCGACCTTGCACAGACCCGTTCTGAGGCATGCCTGTCCGGTTATGAAGGTGGATCGACCGGCCGTGCATGAGTTCTCGGCATAGTAGTCGGTGAAAAGCATGCCCTCGTGGGCGATGCGATCTATGTTCGGCGTGCGATAGCCCATTAGCCCCATGGAATAGGCGCTGATATTCGTCTGGCCAATGTCATCGCCGAAGATCACAAGAATGTTCGGTCTGGCGGAGGCGGCCGAATTGGCCGACGCCGTGGTGCCAGCGGGCGCCGTCTGCGCATGGGCCGACGTCAGGAACGTCGTCGACGTCAAGGTCATCGCGACGGCGACCGTCGCGGAAAAGAGCTTTTTGGAAACGGAGGTCATTGTGACCCCCTGGCAATCCGGTCGTTGAACATTACGGTCTCCCTGTCGTCGGGCGGACGGATGCCGCCACATCTGGATCGTCGTCAGTCGACGCAAGGAGAGACTTCTTCTTTATGTACGGGCACGGAAGTACGTAACGGTAAATCGGCGCGTTGCCGGTTGTAAATGTCGCCGTAAAATACGACGAGCTTATTGCGTCAGCGGCTTGGAGTCCGGGTCTTCGGTCAAGGTTGCGCCAACGTCGGTTTGCGAACGGCTCTTTCTCGGCTGCTCAACAACGGTGAGTGGCGCCGAAATCGTCGTAGCGGCAACCGTTCCGACCGTTCTTGCCGTGCCGCCAATAACGGCAGCAACGCCCTCTCCGAGGGGAACGTTGGAATCCGTCAGTGTCTGGCCCGTCATCAGTCTTTGGCCGATAAGTTGAACGATCTGCGGGCTTTCGGCGAATTTGCCATGATTCATGCTGTCACCGCTCTTCACCTTCGTCAGGTCGATCGCCGTGATCCCGGCCTTTTCCAGTCGTGAGCGATAAGGTTCTTCCGCCGGGTTAATGGCACCCAGTCGCTGGACACGTCCGGTAATCAAGCTGGAAGCGGCAAGGGCGCGGTCGTCCTGAGAGACGAAGATCGTAAATTTGGGCCGGGGCTTTCCCATTTCGACGAATTGTTTGGCAAAGACCTGAATGTCGATATCGGGGGAAGCCAAGATCACATCGCGAATTTTGCGGTCGACGTGACCATCGCGAATACCCATCTGACGCAGGGACTCCATGGCAAGCCACGTCCCCATCGAATGAGCAAGGATGGTGATGTCCTTGACGCTCGGATCTTGCGCCAGGATCCGTAGCGCCTGCTCAAGTGCCGTGCGGGAATAGTTGGTGCTCTCCTTGTCATATTCGTAGGCAAACAGGCTCGCGCGCGAAGGCCAGGTGAACAGGATCGGTGTCGCCTTCATGCGAGAATCGTGAACGATCTGCGCCAACCGGAAGACCGAGTCCTCGTATTTGTTGTTGAAGCCATGGATAAAGACCAGGGCGTGACCATCCTCGACATGCTGCTTGAACCATGCCCTGCCTTCCAAGACCGTGTCGATCTGTTTGACACGCGTGACGGCGAAGTCCGTGCTTGGATTGGGTGGCAGGCGCTTTGGCCATTGGACCGTGCCGGGATCCCGCTTCGCTGGAATGGAGACGGCGATCTCCGTCAAATAGGGCTTTGGGCTGCGTTCGCCATTGAATAGTGTTGCCGGGTTGCCCGAGGGTTGTCGGGTCGTTGCCACCAGCATGTCGACCTGCGACGTCTTCAAGGTGGCAGGACCAAGCGCAACGGGCGTCATCACGCCAGCGGGATGGCCGCAGCCCGAAAGCAGAAGCGATGCGGCGATGGTGAGGCGCCGACACATCCGTACCATGCGAATGACCTTGTTTGGGGCCAGGTGTCGATACATGGGCGCTCCATTGTTGAATTGCCGGCACCATCAGCAATCACGCGCGCGCGTGTAAGTACGCAACTGTAAACGGCAGTCAATTTACGCGGAGCCCTTCCGATTTACGGTTGCGTACTTACACGCCTGGAGAAGTTCTGCTCGACTTCCATCCGGCAATGGAGGCTTCTTCCCTCGTGACCGTTATTTTCTCGACGGCGATGTGCTTGCAATGCCGCTATGGGCTGGAGCGCAAGGCGCGGCTACCCGATTAACGGTGGCGTTGCAAAGGAAGAGTGGGGAGCCAAGGCGGAGCGAGCAAAGATGATTCTGGATTATATCGCACTTGCAATCCTCATCTTCGTCATCTTGGTGCTCGTCTATGGTTTGATCGCGATCCACGATATTCCCTATGAGATCGCAAAGGCGAGAAATCACCCTCATCAGGATGCGATCATGGCAGCTGGATGGGTCAGCCTCTTCACGCTGCATGCAATCTGGCCTTTCCTGTGGATCTGGGCGATGGCCTATCGGCCTGATCTTGGCTGGGGCACTGATCATACGCAATTGCAGGCACGCGTCGCCGACCTGGAAAAGCAGCTCATGGCACGGAGGCCGCCCGTCGAATGACCACGCTGCTCTGCCTCATCTATATTGCTATCTGCGTCGTGCTGTTTCGGTTTCTGCGCGTTCCCTTGACAAAGTGGACTGTTACGACGGCGGTTGTTGCCGGTTTTTTCCTCGTCGGTGGGATAGTGGTGCTCATGAGCTACAATCATCCCTTCTCGGCCGACGGGCGTATCTACTTTTACGCAACGCCGATCAGCCCCACTGTCAACGGGCAGGTCATCGACGTGCCGGTTACGGCCAATACGCCGGTTAAGAAAGGGGACGTGCTCTTTCGTCTCGATCCCCGTCCATTCGAATATGCCGTCAAGCGCAAGAAAGCGGCTTTGGCAGCGGCAGAACAGGCTGTCGCCGAGCAGCAGGCGGCTTTAAAGGCGGCAAAGGCTGCAGCCGACGCGGCGGCTGCCAGCCGCGATAGGGCCAAGGACGATTATGAGCGCCACGCGGCCGCCAACCGAAATCCCACACGATCCCCGTTTTCCACCGAGCAGGTCGAGGATTTGCGCAACGCCTACATTGCCGCGGAGGCGTCGCTTGCCACCGCACAGGCCCAGGCCGAACAGGCCGAACTGGTCGCCAACAACAAGGTGGATGGTGTCGACACCAATGTCGCCCAACTCGAGGCCGAACTTGCCAGAGCAGAATTCGAGCTGGAGCAGAGCGTCTACAGGGCACCGACGGACGGTTACGCCACGCAAGTCTTCCTTCATCCTGGGCTGATGGCTGTCTCATTGCCCTTAAAGCCGGTTATGACGTTCATCCATACGGACCGCAGGATATTTGCCGCGTCCTTTGATCAGGTTGCGCTGCAGCGGGTGAATGTTGGCGATGAAGCGGAAATTTCCTTTGCCGGCATCCCCGGCCGCGTCTTCAAAGGGAAGGTCGAAAATGTCTTGCAATATATGGCCGAAGGGCAGCTTGAGCCCTCCGGAACGCTGCTTTCGCCAAGCCCTCCCTTCGGCGAGGGTCGGGTGATGCTGATTGTCGACATTGTCGAGGATGTCTCACGCTTCAATCTGCCCGGCGGGGCTACCGCAGAGGTTGCAGTCTATAGCGACCACTGGATCGAGTTTGCAATCATCCGCAGGATCCTATTGAGGATCAGGGCTTGGGAGAACTACCTCGTTTTCGAGCGTTAGGAGGGGCTGGAACGCTTGCAGAAGACTTTTGGAGCGGATTCCGTCTAGCTGCCGCTTGTCTTTTGCGGAAAAAGGAAGACAAGCCCTGCCTTCAGGCCCCATTGCGGTCCATCTTTCGGTCCCTCGAGCCAGTATTTCGCACCGAACGACACACTCACCGTCTGTTCGCCGAATTTCATGATCTTCGAGAAGGAAAGGGATACGGGTATTGGGCTCGATGCAAAGGAACTCAGGAGCAATCAGCTTGATATCATTGTACGTGGTGCGAGTGGAAGGCGCTGGAACTTGGCTTTGATTTATTCAGCGCGGACAACCGGCCAGCGGACTGCTATTTCGGCAAGTGTTCCATCAGTAGCCCCCGATCATCGGTGTCATTTCGAACACGACGATGCCTGCTAGGAGCGCACAGACGCTGGCCAAGGTGAAGCGTCCACTATAGGCGCGGTTACCCAACGTTAGCGCATATGCCGCCTTTGCGGTTGTATTGGCAATGACGGCTGCGCCGAGAGCAATTGCAGCAAACTCGGTGCCTATTGTGTCAAGGAGGCCGGCGATCGTAACGGTAATTGCGTCAATATCTGCGAGACCCGAGAGCGTCGAGATGACGAGCAAACCGGATTCTCCGAACCAGGCCGCCGCGGCCCTGGCCAGAAAACCCACGGCTACAAGCAGGAGGGCAGTTTTCAAAACGGAAAGCAGTTCAAACGGATTTCGTGTGCCGGGTTCAGCGTGCTCAGCAGTGTTGTTCCTCGCAAACAGCAATGAAAATGCCGCCATCACCAAGGCACCGGCAACCAGGGATGCTCCAAGGCGACCGGCGATGGAGGGGGCAAGGATGGCTATATAAAGAAGTACCTTGAGATAGGAGGCGGTATTTGCGGCTGTGGCGCCGGCAGCCAGCAGCGCGGCCGAATGCCCTGCCGCGCTGAGGCGGGCATTCGTGACGGCAATCGCGGTTGACGACACCAAGCCGTTGACTGCGCCCGAGACGAGTTCGCCGCGAACTTGCCCAAGCGTTTTGACGGCTACGTAACCCACGAAGGAGATCCCCGCGAGAAGGACTACCAACTGCCAAGTCCGAGAAGGGGAAATTCCGCCGGACGGGCCGAGCGGGGCAGTCGGCAGGATAGGTAGAACAATAACAGTCATGGCAAGAAAAACCACCGCCGATCGCAATTCATTCCAGCTCAGGGCGCGAACAAACCGATGCAATATCTCTCGGCTGGCCAGAATTGCCACCAGCGCCACGCCGCCGGCTGCTGCCAATCGCGTGTCACCCAATACTGCCAGGGCTCCCAGAGCAAACGTGGTCATGGCCGTGACGACAGTGGTAACACTGAAATTTCCCTCGGCGATCGACTCCCGAAACTGATAAAGGGCGAAGATCACACTAAAGATCGCGAACATGGCAACGACGACCAGGCCGCCTCGTGCCGGCGGCTCGGAAAGCGCCTGTTCGATGACTCCTGAAAGGCCGCCGAGCATGCCCGCGATCATGAAGGTGCGGATCCCGGCGGTTCGCTTTCCCGCGCCTTCGTCACGTTCTCGCCAGTGGCGTTCGACACCGACGATTGCCCCAATAGCGAGCGCCAGACCAAGTCGTTCGAAAGGTTCTATGCTCTCCATCCCAATTCCTTTCGGAGCCGTGCCGCATGCTTTGTGGCGCTGATGGTGACAACAATGGATGCTGCAGCCAACCAGCTTCGCTCGACTGAGCTGGCCGTGATTGCAAGCGATGCGAGCATGATCTTGTCAATCTTTAGCCAAAATCCGCGAGCCTGCGAAGGGACATTTTAATCCTGTAGCGAGCATTTGCACTCACCATTACTTAGGGTTGTTGCCAAAAACTTTCAGTTTTGCGCCATTGTTGCGTAAATGGCTGTACGCTTTACAGCAGAGCGAATCGCCCCGCGACCCGAACCCGTTCGGGACGGCTGGATCTAGGCTCCCAGGTTCATATCGGTTCCCTTCAAGAGCGTTGAACAGCCGAGCGGCGGCGTCTTCCCAGTGTGAGACCGTTAAATATCCAATACTTCCATTTCCGCGTCAGGCACCTAACGTGTAGCGGCAGCGTCGTTATTTGTCGCGCCGAGATCAGCTCGGATGATGTCGGCCGTTTTTTCATAATGAAGCTGCAGCAGGCGTTCGGCTTCTGGGGTATCCCGATCGAGCACGGCTTTCAGAATCGCTGCATGTTCGTCACCGACCTTGCGCACGCGAAAGGCTTTACGGATGGAAAGCGCTCGATAGCGGTAGAGCCTATCGGCAAGCTGCTCGCAAAAGCCTATCAAGGGTTTTGACCCACAGCCTTCGATCAGCAGGGCATGGAAAGCGCGATGAAGCCTTTCCCATTCCGGATTATCCTCGAACCGCTCCGCATTGAGCGAGCGTGGGGTACGCTCCAATCGGTGATGGGCGACTAAAAGTGCCTCTTCCCAGTCGGGCGTCGCATTCGCCATGGATTCACGCAGCGCCAGCGTCTCCACCCAGCAACGTGTTTTCGTCAGCTCGTGCAATTCGTCCAGACTGATCGGTTTGACGAAGAAGCCGCGCTGCTCCTTTCCAATGACGAGATCTTCTGTCGTCAATCGGTTCAGCGCCTCGCGCAAAGGCGTCTGGCCCGCATCATAGTGCTCAATCAGGAAGCGCAGCTGCAGCTTCCGGCCGGGCTCCAGGCGCGTTGAGAGGATGTCGGCCTTCAGGCGCTCATAGATGCTGGTTGCCAATGTGGCGGGGCTTTCCGCCCCTTTTTTCAGCAGGTTGACGTTCATGGCGTTCTCTGGCTTGCAAATCGCTTTTTATATACACGATGGATCGGCAGAGAAAAATTTATAAATTTTATCTTTACGAGGAAAAGTTTGTATATTATGACGGACGTTGACGAGGGAGGATTCAATGAGCGGAGCGGAAAAAGGGGTGCGCGGCACCTTTATGAGTGGCTGCACCTGCCGTGGCATCGATGTCCATTGTCATGTAGTGCCTGCCCGCTTTCCGGCTCAGGCTAACGGTATAGCGGTTCGCGGCTGGCCATCGATGGTGACCGCTGATGCCTGCCATTCGACCGTCGTCATCGATGACAAACCCTATCGTACGGTCAGCGATGCCTGCTGGGTCGCCGAACGTCGGCTGGAAGAGATGGATAGGACCGGCATCCGGGTTCAGGCTCTGTCGCCTATGCCGGAACTTTTCGGTTACTGGATCGAAACGAACGCAGCTTGCGATCTTATCCGATATGTCAACGACGCGATTGCCGCGATCGTTGCCGAAGACGAGGGGCGCTTTGTCGGCCTTGGCGGGCTTCCGCTTCAGGATGTTGATCTTGCCAACCTTGAACTGCACCGCATTGTCGGCGAATTCGGTTTTCGCGGCGTCGAGATCGGCAGCAATATCAATGGCGTGCCGATCGGCGATCCTCGTTTTCATTCCTTTTTTGCGGAGGCGGAGAAGCTTGATGCGGCGGTCTTCGTGCATGCGGTGCGCCCGACGGGCATGGAGCGGTTGCTCGGGCCGGCTCCGCTTCAGCAGGTGCTCGGATATCCGACCGATGTCGGTCTGGCAGCCGCATCCGTGATCACTGGCGGGCTACTTCAGAAATTCCCAAAACTGCGGATCGCCTTCAGTCATGGCGGCGGCACATTTGCCTCGCTGCTGCCGCGGCTGGAACGGGGTTATTCAGCCTTCCCGGCGCTCAACGAGATTATGCAAGAGAGCCCCGCAGTGCAGGCGCGACATCTCTATGTGGATTCGCTGGTCTTCGATGCGGACATGCTGCACCGCCTGGTCGCCGTGTTCGGGGAGGAGCGCGTGCTGCTTGGAACCGACTATCCTTTCAATTTTCGGGAGAAAGAGCCCGTCGCTCGCATCGAGGAAGCGTTCGCGGACGCAAAGTTGCGCGAGCGCCTGACATTTGCCAACGCGCGGGCTTTCCTGGGTTTGGACGAGGTTTGATCCATGACTGAATTTCCTGTCATCGCTTTGCGCAGCGTGGAACTGGGGACGCCCGATCTTGCGACGTCTGTCGATTTTTATACCCGCATCTGGGGCCTGGATGTCGTCGCCGAAGCGGAGGACAAGATTTTCCTGGCGGCAACGGGCGATGATTTTCATGTGCTGGAATTAAAGCAAAGCGGCCGCTCGGAATTGCGCAAGATCAGTTTTCGCGTCGGCACGGCTGAAGTGCTGGCGTCGCTTTTCGCAAAGACGATTGCTGCAGGCTGTACTGTCTTGCGCGACATCGGACCCGCCGATGGTCCGGCTGGCGGCGAACGTTTCGTCATCCGTGAGCCGCAAGGCTCGGTGCTGGAATTTGTGTATGGCGACCGCCGCAAGCAGGGTATCGTCGTTGCCAACCGGCCGCAGCGTCTTGCTCACGTGAATATCAACAGCGCCGAGATCGAGGCGCTTTCGGACTTCTATCGCGATGTCCTCGGTTTCCGTCTGACGGACCGATCGAAACTCATGGCCTTCCTGCGCTGCAATGACGACCATCATGCAGTCGTGCTGGCCGAGGCGCCGGTCAATGGGCTGAACCATGTCGCCTTCCTGATGCCCGATCTCGAATCCCTCATGAGAGGCTCCGGCCGCGTCGTCGATCACGGCTATCCGATCGGTTGGGGTGTCGGCCGGCATGGACCGGGCGACAATGTCTTTGCCTATTTCGTCGATCCGCAAGGCGTGGTGATCGAATACACCACTGAAGTCCTACAGGTGGACGACAGCTATCGCTTCAGAGGGCCGGAGGAATGGGTCTGGCCGCCCGGCCGGACCGATCATTGGGGCATTGCGCCTCCAAAAAGCGACGCCTGCAAGAAGGCGCAGATTTCCATCGGATTTTCTCGCGCCTGACGCGCCCAGTAGACATTTGCAGAGGCATGCCTGTGACGAACGAAAGTGATATTTTGAACCGCTATGACGTGCTGGTGGTCGGCTTCGGTCCGGCAGGGGCAGTCGCCGCCGGCATGCTCGGGGCGCGAGGCCATTCCACCCTCGTTGTCGATCGGTTGACCGGTATCTACGACAAGCCGCGCGCTATCGCGCTCGACCACGAAATCCTGCGCCATTTCGACAATATGGGCATTGCCGACGAGGTGCTTCCCCATATCGCACCGTTCACGGCCTCCCAGCACTTCGGCGCAGAGGGGCAGCTCATCCGTCGTATCGACATGGTGCCTGAGCCTTATCCTCTCGGCTATACCCCGAGCATGGTGTTCACCCAGCCTCCGGTCGAGGCCGTGCTGAGGCGGCATGCCGAGAGCTTCGATTGCGTGACGATAGAACTTGGCACGGACATGGTCGATCTCGATCCACGGGCGAATGAAGTGGTCGTGACACTTCGGGATTCGTCCGGCAAGAGCCAGAGGATCGCAGCAAAATATGTGATCGGCTGCGACGGTGCCTCAAGCCGCGTGCGTGAGCTGTCGGGAATGAAGCTCGAGGATCTCGTCTTCGACGAGCCGTGGCTCGTAGTCGATGTGCAGGTACACGAAACCGCGCTGGGCAAGCTGCCGCAGACTTCGGCCCAGTTCTGCAATCCGGCGCGTCCGACCAGCTACATCATGGGGCCGAAGAACCATCGCCGGTGGGAGATCATGCTTCTGCCGGGCGAAGATCCGCGCGAGATGGAAAAGCCCGACAATGTCTGGCGATTGCTGTCGCCCTGGCTGATGCCCGAAGACGGCGAGCTGTGGCGTGCCGCCGCCTACCGTTTTCATGCACTCGTTGCCGACGTATGGCGGCGGGGCAGGGTGCTGATCGCCGGCGATGCCGCGCATCAGCAGCCGCCCTTTATCGGACAGGGCATGTGCCAGGGCCTGCGCGACGTTTCCAATCTCGTCTGGCGGCTCGACCGCATCCTGAAGGGGCGGTCGCCCGAGGCGCTGCTGGACACCTACACGGTGGAACGCAAGCGGCATGTGCAGACGCTGACCGGCAAGATCAAGGCGATCGGCCAGACGATTTGCGAACGCGATCCGCATGCCGCCGCGGCGCGTGATGCCCGCATACTTGCCGAGGGCGGCGGTCGGCCTCTTACCATCACCCGGCAGGAAATCGTCCCGCCCATCGAGGATGGGCTGATCGCCGAAGAAGGCACGCCGGCGCGAGGATTGTTGTTCCCGCAGCCGACAATCGTCGAAGACCCCGTTCCGCGCTTGATGGATGCCTTTACGGGACCGGAATGGCGGCTTGTGCTCGACGGCCGCCGGATCGGGATGGCCGAGGGAGAAGCGCTTGCCGAAGAGATCGACGGGATCGTGGTGAAAGCCGTTGTGCCCGGAGATGCAGACGCAATCGATCTGTCGGCACTCCGAGAGAAGGATGGCGTGCTCTCGGCCTGGTTCGAGCGGCACGGCGCGGTCGCCGCGCTCGTACGTCCTGATCATTATGTTTTTGGTGCTGCCCGCAACGTTGAGGCGCTTCGCCAGCAGATCGCGGACCTGCGCACTCGCCTTGCTTGAGTTCCGCGTCTGCAATTGCAGTTTACATTGAGGTTCTGGGAGGAACACATGTCCGAGTCAACCGCCGATACAACCAATAAATGGCAACCTCTTGCCGTCCTTATTCTGCTTTTTCTGTTCCAGACGCTGAACTTCTTCGACAAGCTGGTCTTCGGCCTCTCTGCCGTGTCGATCATGAAAGACCTCGGTATTTCGCCACAGCAGTTCGGGTTGATCGGCAGCAGCTTCTTTCTGCTGTTCTCCATTTCTGGCGTTCTCGTCGGCCTTTTCGTGATCGGTCGCGTCCCCGTCAAATGGATCCTCGTTATTCTCGCGGCAATCTGGTCGATCGCGCAGATTCCGATCTATTTCACCAGTTCGGTCACCGTTCTGGTCGCCTGCCGCATCCTGCTCGGCCTCGGCGAGGGACCCGGACTGCCGACAGCATTGCATGCCTGCCATAACTGGTTCAGCCCGCAAAAGCGCAGCGTCCCGAGCGCCGTCGTGTTGCAGGGCATCAGTGTCGGCCTGCTCGCCGGCGGGCCGATCCTCACCTATGTCATCGTCCACTACGGCTGGCGCTCGGGCTTCCTTTTCTGCGGGCTGATCGGCATCGCCTGGATCATCGCCTGGCTACTGATCGGCGGCGAGGGGCCGCATGCGGTTGCAGAAAATGAAAAGGCCCGTGCCGTGGTGGGAGAGACCCCGATTCCAGCCCGCAAGCTTTGGCTCGACCCGACCGTGATCGGCGTCATCATCATGTCGACCATGTCCTACTGGATCGTCGGCATGTCGGCCACGTGGCTGCCACCCTTCCTGCAGCAAGGTCTCGGCTATTCGCAGTCTGAAACCGGCTCGATCATTTCGGCCGTCTATATCTTCCAGTCGCCGCTGTTGCTGGTCGGTTCATGGATTGCGCAGCGCATGCTTCAGAAGGGCGTCAGCAAACGCGCCGCGCTCGGCAGCGCTTCGGGCTATGCGCTTCTCGTCAGTGGATTGGCGTTGATTGCCTCGGTTCATGTCAGCGGTCCGTTGCAACTGGCGCTGATCGCGATCGCCTTTGCCGCTCCGAGTCTTACGACGATCTACGGCCCGATCACGCTCGGTAGCGTCGCGCCCGCCGTCCAGCGCGGCCGGCTGATCGTCGTGATCTATTCGGCAAATGCGGTGTCCGCACTCGCATCCAATGCCGTCACCGGCATGATCGTGCAGGCAGCCGGACCCGATCATGTCGCGGCCGGTTATGCAAACGCCATGCTGTTCACAGCCGCAATCCTCATCATCGGCGCAATTTCCGCCTTCGCGCTGATCTTTCCGGATCGCACCATTGAACGCTTCGGCAGGATAACGCGCTTCGCCGATCAAATGCAGCGGGTGTGAAAGCGCCCGCCACCCAGTCCGACCCCCTAAAGGAGCAAGAACCATGAGACTGTCCACCGTCAAGATCGCCGGCCGTCCGACCTGGGGCGTTGTCGAGGACGATCGCTTCCTCGATGCCGGCGCGGCTCTCGCAGCGCGCTATGCCGATCTCAAATCGGCTGTGGCAGCCGGTCTTGCCGGCGTTGCCGAAGCAGCCGCCTCCGCTGCCGCCACGCCGCTCGGTGAAATCGAATGGTTGCCGGTAATCCCCAATCCCGACAAGATCCTCTGTGTCGGCCTGAACTACGAAATGCATCGCAAGGAGACGGGGCGTGCGGAGGTGGAAAATCCGACGATCTTTGCCCGCTATGCCAATAGCCAGACCGGCCATCTCGCCCCGATCGTGCGCCCGAAAGTGTCGGTGGAACTCGATTTCGAAGGCGAGTTGGCGGTCATCATCGGCAAATCAGGCCGTTACATCACCCGCGACGAGGCCATGGGATACGTTGCCGGCTATGCCTGCTACAATGACGGCAGCGTGCGTGATTTCCAGCGTCATACGCATCAGTTCACGCCGGGCAAGAACTTTCCTGACACCGGCGCCTTCGGGCCTTGGATGATGACGCCGGAGGAGCTCGGTCCTCTGCCCGATCTTCGCATTCAGACGCGTCTCAATGGGGCAGTCGTGCAGGACGCCACCTTCGGCCAGATGATCTTCGATATCGCCCGGCAGATCGAATATTGCTCCAGCTTCACGCGGTTGGAGCCGGGCGACGTTATTGTCAGCGGCACACCAGGCGGGGTTGGCGCCAAGCGGCAGCCGCCGCTGTGGATGAAGCCGGGCGATGTCGTGGAGGTGGAAATCGATGGGCTCGGTATTCTCAGCAACCCGATCGTCGATGAATTAGGTTAGGTTATGCTTACAATTCGCATCTGCGAATTGATGGGGATCGGCGAGCCGACAGGGTCCGCCAAGCACACGAGGCGGCGCAAGTCTGCGCCCTTCACTTTGCCGGGATCGACTGAAATTCTTTCGGAAGGGATGCCATGAAACAGTTCATTGCCCTATGTGCGGTCGTATCGCTGGTCGCTTCGACAGCTTTGTCGCAGGAGCAGCCATTGCTTTCGGCTCGCGTCGCCAGGACGCTGACCGTTGACGGACTTTCCTTCAAGGATCTCAATCGCAACGGCAAACTCGATGCCTACGAGGACTGGCGCCTGCCGGCTGCCGAGCGGGCCGCCGATCTTGTCAAGCAGATGACACTGGAGGAAAAGGCCGGGCTCATGATGCATGGCACGGCGCCATCCGTAGGCCCCGGCTCCGGCATGGGGGTTGGGACCGAATATGATCTTGGCCGTGCCACGGACATGATCGAGAAGCGCAAGGTCGTCACTTTCATCACAAGGCTGGCCGGCGATCCTGCTGCCCTAGCTGAAGAAAACAACAAGCTCCAAGAGATCGCGGAGGCTGGGCGGCTCGGTATTCCGGCGACGATCAGCACCGATCCGCGCAATCACTTTCAGTTCGTGCTGGGTGCGAGCGTTGCGGCTGGGGGTTTCTCGAAGTGGCCTGAAACCCTCGGGTTCGCGGCGATCGGCGACGCCGCGCTCATGCGGCGGTTTGGCGACGTTGCCCGCCAGGAATATCGCGCCGTCGGCATTCAGGAGGCATTGTCTCCCCAGGTCGATCTTGCCAGCGATCCTCGCTGGCCACGCATCAACGGCACGTTCGGGGAGGATGCGCAACTTTCCAAATCCATGGCGGAAGCCTATGTCGCCGGGTTCCAGAACGGCGAGAACGGCATCAACAAAGACAGCGTGATCGCGGTCGCCAAGCATTGGGTCGGTTATGGCGCGGCAAAGGACGGTTACGACAGCCACAACGCCTATGGTCGCCACGCGACCTTTCCCGACAACAATTTTGCCGAGCACCTCATTCCTTTTGAGGGAGCCTTCAAAGCAAAGGTCGGGGGCGTGATGCCGACATACTCGATCCTGGACGGCGTGATCCTTGACGGCAAGCCGCTGGAAGCGGTCGGGGCCGGATACAGCAAGCAGCTTCTAACCGACCTCCTGCGCGGAAAATATGGCTTCAACGGTGTCATCCTCAGTGATTGGCTCATCACCAACGACTGCAAGGGGGCGTGTCTGGATGGAGAAAAGCCAGGTGTGAAGCCCACCCTCAACGAGGAAACCTTTGGCATGCCTTGGGGCGTGGAGGATATGAGCCGCGTCGACCGGTTCGCAAAAGCCGTCAATGCCGGTATCGATCAGTTCGGCGGAGTGACGTCCTCGGACCTTCTGGTTGAAGCGGTGAAGGAGGGAAAGATCAGCAAAGAGCGCATCGATCAATCCGCAACCCGGATATTGATCCAGAAGTTCGAGCAGGGCCTGTTCGAGAACCCCTATGTCGATCCCGAAAAGGCGCGCGCGATCGTCGGCAATCCAGCATTTGCGGCAGAGGCGAACGCCGCGCAGGCCAGGGCAATGGTACTGCTCGACAATAAAGCTAAGCTTTTGCCGGTCCAGAGTGGCAAGAAAGTGTTCCTTTACGGCGTCGATCCGAAAGTAGCGGTTGCCCGCGGCTTTACGGTGGTTGCCACAGCCCGTGAAGCTGATTTCGCGCTGGTGCGACTGAATGCACCCTATCAGCAGCCGCACATGAATTATTTCTTCGGTTCTCGTCACCAGGAGGGCGATCTCGATTTCAAGGACGGCAATGCCGACTTCGAGGCCTTCAAGAGTGCCGCCAAGGAGGTCCCGACCATCGTCACGGTCTATCTGGCGCGGCCGGCGATCCTGACCGGTCTCCTCGACCGGGCCGGCGCCATCCTCGCCAATTTCGGCGCAAGCGACGCGGCGTTATTTGATGCGATCCAAGGCAGGCAAAAAGCCGAAGGCAAGCTGCCTTTGGAACTTCCTTCATCGATGGACGACGTACGCGCGCAGAAATCGGATGTGCCGCACGACACCCGTAAACCTCTCTTTCCGATCGGCTACCATTTGCGATACTGATGCGCTCAAATTACTCGCCAGCGCCGCTTGAATGGTCCGATGCCATAAACGCGAGGGCAGCTTCCATACGCCGTCCTTTCTGCCCGAGCGAGGTTGAGCCAGCTATGTGGTTGGCGTGACCATCACATGAAACCTGCAGCGGTGTGGTCGAAGTGCGCGCTGCAGGATTACTGTCTCACTGCTCCAATAGAAAAGCTGCTACTGCACCTTGATCACGACCTTGCCTTTCGAACGGCCCGTTTCGACATAGGCAAGTGCCTCGGGCGTCTGGCTGAAGGGAAATACCTTGTCCACAACGGGGCGAATCGCGCCGCTATCAACCAACGTGGCGATCTGCTCCAATTGCCGACCGTCAGCGCGCATGAATAGGAAGGAATAGTGAACGCCGAGGCTCTTTGCCTTCTTGCGCACGCTCCGACTCAGCATCCGCACGACGAGCTTCAGAAGGGCGCTCATCCCGAGAGTGGCAGCAAACGCCGGGTCTGGCGGGCCTGAAATCGAGACGAGATGGCCGCCCGGCTTCAGGACATTCAGGGATTTCAGAAGAGTCTTCGGATCCTGGCTGTTCAGGACGACGTCGTAGCCCGAGAGAACCTTCTCGAAGTCCTGAGTCTTGTAATCGATCACAACGTCTGCACCGAGACTTTTAACCAGAGCGGCATTCTTCGCACTCGACGTCGTAGCGACCGTCGCGCCCAGATGCTTGGCAAGTTGGATCGCGATTGTGCCGACGCCGCCCGAGCCCGCCTGGATGAAGACCTTCTGGCCCGGTTTCACCTTTGCGACATCAACCAGGGCCTGCCACGCCGTCAGCGCGACGAGTGGCATGGACGATGCGTCTTCCATCGTTAGCGTCCGGGGCTTGAGCGCGGCATCGTCCTCATGGATGGCGATGAACTCCGCAAACGTGCCGACACGGAGGTCCCTCGGGCGGGCATAGATCTCGTCGCCGACCTTGAAGCGGCTTACGGCCGGGCCGACCTTGACGACGGTCCCAGCGACGTCGTGACCAAGGACGAAGGGTGGACGGTACGGCAGGAAAATCTTGAACTCGCCATCCCTGACCTTGGAATCGAGCGGATTGACGGATGTGGCATGGACGCGCACGAGGATGTCGGCGTTCTGAACCCCCGGATCTTGCCACTCGGCGAGGCGTAGCGCGCCCTTCTTCTTGTATTTATCGACGACATAGGCTTTCACTGGTGATCTCCGATCTATTTTCCTTGCCTGGCAAGGATTGCTTTTCCGTGCGATCTGCACAGACTTAGGTGTCGCCGAGGCAAGGGCGCCGCGTGTAACGTCACTCGAACGTGCACCAAGCGCGCTGCTGTTCATTCAGGCTATGAAAGCCGGTGAGTGTGCAGGTTTGCCAAGGCGCGTATCGAATTCCTGGCACTCTGCAGGATGCGATCCGACGTCTCTTTGTCGACTGCGCGCGCCAATTGGAGCGTCCCGATCAGGGTCGCAAAGATCGCGCAGGCCACATCTTCCTTCGCTTCGATATCTGTCGGAAGTGCATCTGCAAGCTGCAGCACAAGGGTGTGGGACTGTTTGGCATACATGCCGCGGGTCTCTTCCGGCTGCCGCGCGAGCTCCGGCAGCAGCGCCGCCGAGGCGCAGCCCTGTCCAGGATTGTCACGGTGTTCGGGCGAAAGATAGATGTCGATCAGGCGTTCGATCCCTCCTTCGTCCAGCACCTCCCGCAGCCATTCGGACTGCCTAGCTAGCGCGTCCGAAATAGTCTCCCGAACAAGATCGGTTTTCGAGGGAAAATGCGGATAGAAGGCCCCGTTCGTCAGGCCCGCATCTTTCATGATCGCCGCAAGACCCGAGCCCGCAATTCCATCCGTGCGGAAGTGCTCGATAGCAACATCCATGATTCTGCGGCGCGAGGTGTCTTTCCGGCCTTTTTCATATCGCATGAAGCTTGTTCCGAATTCCTATTGCATTACGACCATAATATCAATAAATGGTCGTAATGCAAATGGTCTCTGACGTGTAGTCCGAGACTTCCACCGGAAGGAAAACGTATGGCCATAAGAACTGCGATCGTGACCGGGGCATCCTCCGGTATCGGCTATGCCACCGCCGAAGGACTTGCCAGCGCCGGTTTCAAGGTCTTTGGAACGAGCCGGAAAATCCCCAATGACGGTCCCAAGGGGGTCACGATGCTGGCGTGCGACGTGACCGACGAGGCGTCTGTCTCGGCATTGGTCGCCGACGTCGTGTCGCGGGCGGGCAAGATCGACCTCCTCGTCAACAATGCCGGTGTAGGCATGTTCGGCGGCGCAGAGGAATCCTCAATCGCGCAGTCGCAGGCCCTTTTCGATGTCAATTTTTTCGGCGTCATGAGGATGACGAACGCCGTTCTGCCCGTGATGCGGCGCCAGGGCGGCGGCCGAATTCTCAATATAGGCTCCATCCTCGGCGTTATCCCTGCGCCGTATTCGGCACATTACTCCGCTGCCAAGCATGCGGTCGAGGGCTACTCGGAATCGCTCGATCACGAGGTTCGCGCCTTCAATATCCGCGTTTCCATCATCGAACCGGCATATGTCCGGACCGTTTTCGATCAGAACGGTATGAAGCCCGACCAGCGGAAACCCGAATACGATCAAGCGCGCGAGGCTGTCTCGGCACTGCTGCGGGATGTGATGCCCAAGGCCGACCTGCCGGAAGTGATCGTCAAAGTCATCCTCAAGGCAGCCAACGATGACGCCCCGCGCCGGCGATATACTGCGGGCAATGCGGCGCGTATGGTGAGCATGCTGCGGCGGTTCGCAAGCGCTGGGCTGTTCGACAAGATCTTGCGTAAACAGTTCCGCATCGCTTGATCTGCCCTGGTTTCCCACCCCGCTCATCTTGACCTAACGGTTCGCTATCGTCGGCGGCCTTTAAGGGGCGTTGACCATTGCTCGTCGTGCCAAAGAAAGGGCGGTCTCGAGCAGCACCTTTGCGCCTGTCTCGATATTTTCCGAGGTGACGAATTCGGCCTCGTTATGACTGATGCCGTCTCGGCACGGAACAAAGATCATCGCTGTCGGTGCAACGCGGCTGACGAAAAGTGCATCGTGAAAAGCGCCTGAAACCAATTTCATGTTGGAAACGCCAAGCCTTTCGCAAGCATTGTCGATCACATCGATGATCGTTGTGTCGAATTTTCCAGGTGCCAAGTCGAAGCGTTTTTTGATGAGCACATCGACCATATGACGTTTGGCCGACGCGCGGCATTCTGCATCGATCTGGGCTTCTATGGAGGAAAGCACGTCTTCCCGCGGATGGCGGATGTCGATGGTGAATGTGACCCTGCTTGGAATCACGTTGACGGAACTGGGTTCGACGTTCATTCGACCAACGGTCAGCCGCGCCATCGGGTCGGCCGGCATGACGACGAGCTGCAGCTGCGCAATCGCCGCCACAGCGGCCGCCATGGGATCTTTGCGGAATTCCAGCGGAGTCGTGCCAGCATGGGCTGCCTCGCCGCTGAAGGAAACCTCAAGCCACCTGGTTCCCTGTACGCCGGTGACGAGGCCGATCGGAATGCCCGCGTGCTCGAGCACGGGTCCCTGCTCGATATGCAACTCAATGAAGGCAGATACGGCATGGCCGACCGGCTGCATCTTGGCTTCCGGCAGCGCCTTCAATGTCGCCGCCAATTCATCGCCAAGCCTTGCTCCGTCGTTGCCACGCGTATCCTGCCACCCGGCCATGTCGCCCGCATCGACAAAGGCCATCGATCCCATGCAGCCGGGGGAGAAGCGGCTACCTTCCTCATTGGTCCACGACACGACCTCGATGGATCGCTCCGTGACGACGTCTGCATCCTCCAGGGCTTCCAGTACCTCGAAGGCAGACAGCGTCCCGAGAGCGCCATCGAACCTGCCTCCCGTGGGCTGACTGTCAAGATGGCTACCGATCAGGACTGGCGCAGCCGAGGGATTGCATCCTTCACGTCGGATGAAAAGGTTGGCTATCGCATCCTGCTGGACGCTGAATCCGCGGGCAATGGCCAGGTCAGCAAGCAGGCGCCGGGCTGTCCTATCCTCGATGCTCAACGCCTGCCGGTTCACCCCTCCCGCTGGCGTCGCGCCGATCGTTGCAAAGTCGGAAATGCGCCGCAGCAGACGCTGCGCATTGATTTTTGGGTATGGCTTCATCGATGGATGCCTGTCACGAAGTCTTTTACCCGTTGCGGATCGACTGCGTTCCACCAGACGCCGTCATACTTCAGTGAGCTTGCAATGATCACGCCATCGGCTACCGACAGAATGTCGCTACCATTCTCCGGCGTCACTCCGCTGCCGACGAGCGTCGGCAGGCCGGCTGCCTGCCTGATCATTCTGATGTAGTCGAGATCGGCTGCATGGCCCGTCCTTTGGCCGGTGGCGATAACGGCATCCGCGTCGAAGAAGACGAGATCCTTGACCTGTTCTTCGATCGGTCGGTCCGCAACGATGGCATGCGCTCCATGTTTGACATGGGCATCGGCGAAGATGCGGATGCCATGGGCATTGAGCCGAGCGCGATAGCGCATTGCGCGCGCCGCTTCGCCCTCGATGAAGCCTTCATTGGCGACATAGGCATTTGCCCATTGATTGACGCGTACGAAGCCCGCACCTGCCGCACTGGCGATCGCAAGCGCCGGAATGGCGGCATTCGCAAGAACATTGATGCCGATCGGGCCGCCGAGTTCGCGGCGGATGCGATCGGAGATGACGGCCATATAGGCCGGGGTCTCAGGGCCGATGTCATCGGGCTTGGAAAAAGGAATGTCGCCGTGATTTTCGATGATCACGGCATCGCAGCCGCCTGCAAGGTAGGCGCGGGCATCGTCAAGTCCGCGCTGGTAGACGGTCTCGATCTTGTCGCCCGAATAGCGCGGCGCACCGGGAAGCGGAGCCAGGTGAACGACCCCTATGATCACCTTTTCGCGCCCGAAAAGATCGATGAGCGCGTTGTCGGCTACCTGCCCGATGGGCTTCATTGTCCCACTCATGTGTTTTCCAGTTCTGATATCTTGATGATGTCCGAAATTTCCACCCGTGAGGGGTAGGAGGCGAGCGTCCCAAGGCGACCGACCGAGATGCCGGCGGCCTCGGTTGCCACTTTTGCAGCTGCAATCAGGGATTTTCCTTGTGCGAGCAGGCCGACGAGGACGCCCGCAAAGCAGTCACCGGCACCGCTGGTATCAACCACCGCACTCTTGGGCGCCGCGAGGATAACAGGCGCATGATCCGCCCGATCCCATATGAGGCTGCCTTGGCTTCCAAGCGTCACGACGACGCTTCTAACTCCGTTGCCGAAAAGCACATTTGCTGCTGCGGCTAGGCTTTCCATGCCTGTCAGTGCCGAGGCTTCGCCTTGATTGACGATGACAAGATCCACATCGGCAAGATCCTCGACCGTCATGTCCGATAGTGGACTGGCATTGAGCACCGTCTTCAGTTCCGACCTTCCGGCAAGTTCCAGACAGCTGGCGGTGACCTCCCTGGAGAGGTTGCCCTGCATCAGAAGGATATCGCCCTTGCTCCAGGTCTGCGCCAAAGCCGATTGCCGGATCGGATCGAAGGCTCGCGCGCAGGCGACGGCGCTGACGATGGCGTTTTCGCCGCCTTCTTCCAACAGGATCGTCGAACGGTCGGTGGGGAGAGGCAGGCGGATCAGTCGATCGACCTCAAGGTCGCTCTTCAGCACCTCCGTCACGCCACCGGCCATGTCGTCGTCGCCAAGTGCGCTCCAGAAGCACACGACTGCCCCGCTTCGCGCCGCCGCAACGGCTTGATTGGCACCCTTGCCTCCTATGCCTTCGACGATCGAGGTCGCGTTGAGCGTTTCCCCCGGGCGCGGCAGGCGCGGCAGGCGGAAGCTCGTATCGACACAGACATTGCCGACGACATGGAGGCGCATGGGCGTCAGTCCTTGCGCGTTGCCCAGGCCAGCATCTGCTCGAAGAGCGTCTTGTAGCCGCTCCAGGCGATAAACTCGGGCGGCAGCCAGTGTGGGCCGACATCCGAAGTCCAGACGAGTGTCCTGCCGGCGCCATAGGTGCCGGTTACCAAAAGTGGCTGCGAACCATATTCGCCTGAAACCGTCGCAAGCACTTCAGCTCCTTGCTTCACCTTCACCTCGTTGAAACCGAGAAGGTAGGGCCAATCGTTTCCGAGACCCTTGAGAATGGGGTGGGCATCATTGCCCGTTACGACGGGCGAAAATCCCTCAGGAACTTCAACGCGATCATCGATGGCAAGGCAGGTTACCGGCAGCACGTCCTCCACCGGCGTTTTATGATAGCGCGCGCCGCCATTGATGCCCTGGAAGCTGTAATAGCCGCCGAACATCAGCAACGCGCCGCCATTTGTAACGTAATCGCGCAGCAGCTTCAGCCGGTTCGGGGTCCTTTTGGAATGAATCCAGGTATCGGGATGCAACAGCAGCGTGTTTGCGCCGATATCGGATAGAACGATCGCGTCATATTCCGCGAGCGCTTCGGCCGTCAGCGGAAAATCGCGCTGCGCCTCATGGGCTGGCATGAAGGTGACGTCAAAGGCACTGTCCTTCAACGCCTTCAGCAATTCGTCGGCACCGGTGTGATAGGTCACCGTCGGAAACTGATCGAAACCCTTGATATGGGTGGCGGTCGAAACCCATGATTCACCCGCCAGAAGAACCTTTTTCTTGCTCATGTCTGCTCCTTGAATGCACTCGACCTTCAGGCCGAGGCGGAAAATACCGATTGGGGATTGGTGATCAGCATTTGGTCGATCGCCTGCTGATCGACACCGTGACGCTTCAGTCGCGGCAGGAAATGCTTGAGAATATAGCCATAGCCGAAACCGCCATAGCGGGTCAGCATGATCTTGAGAAAGACGTCCTGAGACAGAAGCAGCCGATCGGCAAAGCCCAGGTCTATGATCGCCCTGATCGCCCTGGCGTTCTCCTCGTCCGATGGCGATTGAGCATCCTGATCGGCGTAATAATAATCCATACCGATCATGTCATATTCCAGGAAGGCACCGCGTTCCGCGAGGCTCTTTTGATATTGAAGATCATTATGGCTGGGATTCATGTGGCAGAGCACAGTGTGACGCAGGTCCGCGCCTTCTTCTTCGACCACGTCCAGGACGCGATGGGCAAGGCGCTCCCATCCCGGCAAATGGATGGATAAAGGCAGGCCTGTCAGCCTCGAGGCTCGCGCCGATGCCCTGAGGGACTTTTGCTCCTCGGATGTAAAGTCCTTGCTGACGCCGACCTCGCCGATGATGCCGGCGATGACGTCAGGCTGGGTCTCGCCGCCGCCGACGTCGTTGACGATGAAGGCGGTGACCTCCTCCAGATCCATGCCCTTCAGCCACTCCGGATGCGTATGCTCCAGATAGAAGCCGGTCCCCATGATGATCTTCAGACCGGACATGCGGGCGATGCGGGCCAATTGTTCGGCATCGCGCCCTATGCCGAAGTTGGTGGTTTCGACCACGGTATGGCCGCCAAGCTTCTGGAAGCGGGAAAGTTCGGCGAGCGCCAAATCCCGATCATCCAGCGAGACGTTGTCGCGGTTCATATAGGGGTTCATCCGCAGCTCGCCGATGATCTCTATTCCAACCGGCCGTTCAGCGATCGCCTTTTCGTCTGGATGGCAAGGGCACTTCCATGAGGTCGCTCCATCAAGGAAGATGTGCTCATGCATGAGCGTCACGCCCATTTCCGTGACCGGGATGGGACCAAGTACGGTCATTGCGCATCCGGTGTGAACACCAATGGCATGACGCGTTCTGGCCCCCTCGGCAAAGAGATGATCCATCATGCTCAGCGGCCCCTTGCTGCGCCTTTGAAAAGGCGGAAGTTCAACCAGATTGCCACGAGGATGATGACCCCGGTTACGATCGGCGTGAAGAAGGGCGACATGTGCGAAAGGATCAGGCCGTTCGCGATAACCGCAACCGTCAGTGCTCCGAGCACCGTTCCGACCACTGAACCGCGCCCGCCGAACAGGCTCGTACCGCCCAGGACAACTGCGGCAATGACATCGAGTTCGAAGCCTTGCCCGGCATTTGAGGAGCCGGATCCCAGGCGCGCGGCAAGAATGATGCCGGCAACCGACGCTGCAACACCCGATATCACATAGACGAACAAGGTGACGCGCCGCGTGTTGACGCCGGCACGGCGCACCGCCTCGGCATTGGCACCGATGCCGGTGACGTATCGCCCGAACGGCGTTTCGTTGAAGGCGATATAGGCCGCGACGAGGGCGACGATCGCGATCATCGCGGGGGCAGGGATGCCAAAGAACCAGGCCTGGCCAATCGCCGTGAACGGGCTTTGCGGATCGACGGGGATCGAGTAGCCGCCGGTGATGAGAAGTGCGAGGCCCCTGATGACCGATAGCCCGGCCAGCGTGACGATGAAGGCGGGGATCCGCTCATAGGCGATGAAATATCCTTGGATTAATCCGGTCGCCGCGCCAAGAAGCATCATCAGAACGACAACCAGCGGCCAAGGGATACCGGCCTGAAGGCAGGCAGCCGAAAGCGTTGCGGCAAGGGCCAATACGGATCCAACCGAAAGATCGATACCGCCTGTCGTGATGACGAAGGTCATGGCCGCTGCCACGATCAACAGAGGCGCCGATTGTCTGACGACGTTCAAGAGATTGGGCGCGGTCAGAAAGACGTTTGTAAAGAGGGAGAAGAAAATACAGACCGCGATGAAAAACAGCGCGATCGAAACAATGCCGCCATTGGCTATGGCCTTGTCATAGAGGCGTGCCTTGCGCAAACGGGATGAGGGGGCGGTTTGGGCGTGAGAGGATGTCATGGTCATACGGAAGCGCCTCGCTCGGTATGTTGGCCGGCCGAGCGTGCGGAGAACTTGCGACCGACGATCAGGTTGACGACTTCTTCGATGTTCGTTTCGGCGATGAGGCGCTCGGCGACGTTCTGCCCCTCATACATCACCTGGATGCGATCGCAGACGAGGAAGAGATCCTGCAGGCGATGTGTAATCAGAATAACGCTGACGCCGCGGGCGCTGACCGTGCGGATGAGCTCCAGCACCGCTTCGACTTCGGCAACTGCAAGCGCCGCCGTCGGCTCGTCCATGATGAGGACTGACGGATTGAACGAAGCCGCACGTCCGATCGCAATCGACTGACGTTGGCCGCCTGAGAGATTCTCGACTTTCAGATGCGTGTCCGGAATGACGATGCCGAGCCCTTCCAGCATATGGCGCGCCCGTTCATGCATCGTCTTCTTGTCGAGGATCGGAATGCCCGCGAGCTTCCATTTCGGTTCGCGCCCGAGAAAGAGATTTCCTGCCACATCGACCGTGTCGCAAAGGGACAGATCCTGATAGACCATCTCGACATGCGCGGCGCGTGCGTCAGCGGGCGAGGCAAAGGAAACTGCTTTGCCGTCGATCTCGATCGTTCCCGAATCCGGGATCACCGCGCCTGAAAGAACTTTGCTCAAGGTCGATTTGCCGGCACCGTTGTCACCGACAAGGCCGAGAACCTCGCCCGGTTTCAAGGTCAACGATACATTGTCCAACGACTGCATCGTGCCATAGCGTTTGGAAATGCCGGTCATCCTGACGCGGTAGGTATCAGCGTTTGTCATATCAATGCTGCCTTGCGGAAATGGCCTCAGCCATGATGCCACAACGTCATGGCCGATGCGACCGGCCACGACGTGACGAGATGCGGGAGCTACTTGAACATGCCCCGGAACTTGTCGACATTTTCCTTGGTGACGATGGTGACAGGCACATTGATGATCGGATCGATCTTCTCGCCCTTTTTCACCTTGACGAGCGCTTCGACGGCCGCCTTGCCTTCGCCGGCCGGATCCTGCTGGATAACGGCCGTCACCCAACCCTGATCGATACCCTCGATCGCTTGCTTGGTCAGATCCCAGCCGAAGACCTTCACGTTACCTGTTTTGCCCTGGCTGGTGACAGCCGCAACGGCTCCAAGGAGTGCCGGCTCGCCGGTCGCATAGAGCGTCGTCATGTCGGGATTGGCGGTAATGAGATTTTCCGCTGCGCTGAGCGCAACATCCTGCACGTTCTGACCATCCACGGTATCGAGGAAGTCGACCTTCTGGCCGCCAGCCTTCACCGCCGCCTTGAATCCATCAAGACGCTGGTTCTGGATGAAGGAATTGAGTGCGCCGACCACGCCGACTTTGGCGCTGCCGCCCAGCTTGTCCTTGACGTACTCGGAATAGAATTTGCCGATCTCCTCGCCCGCCTTGGTGTTGTCGACACCCACGAAGGCGATGTTGTCGCCGTTCGGAATCTGGGCATCGATGGCGATGACCGGGATGCCGGCCTTCTTGGCGGCGGTGATTGCCGGCTTCACGCCGTTTACGTCGATGGCGACCAAAATGATGCCGTCGACCTTCTGGGTGATGTAGTTCTCGATGGCATCGTTCTGTGCGCTCGGCACGTTGTTGGCGTTGAATATGACAAGATCGGCGCCGGCCTTCTTTGCCGCCTCCTTAGCGCCGTCATTGATCTGGTTGAAAAACAGAGCCTGCTGGTTGATCGTCACGAGAGCCAGCGTATTCGCCATCGCGGCGCCGGCACTGCCAGCAAGTGCGATTGTTGCGCCGACCGCGCAACCGAACAGATATTTTTTAAGACGCATGATCGTTCCCCATGTTTTTGGATTGCAAGGGGAGTATTCAAGTAACTTGAATTCTTGTCAAGTCACTTGAATTGATGATTTTGAAGATGATCGTAAGTTCGCTCCAGGATAGCCGTTGGCGCTAAAAAGTCGCCGGCGTATTCACCCAGAAGATGCTTGCGCGCTCCGATCCGACATTGCGATACCAATGGGGCAGTTCGGAGTTGAAGACGAAGCTGTCGCCGACGGAAAGCCGGAAAGTGCGTTCACCAACCATCAGTTCGATTTCGCCGGCAAGAACATATCCGACCTCCTCGCCCACATGCTGGATCGGCCCGGCACTCTGACCTCCGGCCTCGATGTGGTGGATGTTGCATTGCAGCAGATGACCTTGCGAATAGGGGATAATCCGTTCGAGAGAGATGCCTTCCCCTCTGCGCAATGGGTCGAGTCCAATCAAAGGCCTTGTTCCCGAACGGAAGACAATGCCCTCTTCACCGTCGGCCTCCTCGAACATCCAGCCAATATTCGTACCCAGAACACCGACAAGTCTATGCAGCATCGGTAACGAGGGCGAAGCCTTGCCGTTTTCAATTTTCGACAGCAGGCTTTCGGAGCAATCCGCAGCCAGAGCGAGAGCCTTGAGAGTCAAGCCCCGGGTTTGCCTGGCGAGCCTCAGACGGCCTCCAAGCCGCGCCGGATTGGTCAGTATCTTTTCCTCGTTGTCTTCTCCCGATTTCCCGGGGGATCCAATCATGTTCATGGTTCTGGTATCGCCGTTACAAAGCCGAAGCTTAACGCCAGGCGTCCGCATCTGTCTAGGTATCACGAATACCAGTGATATGCGTGTCGAGTTGCCGCTTTGCCAGGACGACCTCTCCATCAGCGCTTGTTTCATCGAGAACGCTAATTGTCGTCCTGGATTCCATTGTTCGGTCTCCGGTCAACCTGCGGCGATGCTGCCAGAGATTATTCGCGGACTTCGTGTTGATTGGCCCGCAACGCTCAGCGTTTGCCGATCGACGGGCTGAACACCATGAGGCTCAGTATCTCGAAGAGCACTTGAGCTCCTGCATGTGCGGTGTTGGTGGTCGCATCATATTGGGGAGCAACCTCGACGACGTCGCCACCCACCAGATTTATGCCTTTCAGCCCGCGTATCAGTTCAAGAACTTCGCGCGTCGTCAATCCGCCGATCTCGGGCGTGCCCGTACCGGGGGCAAAACTCGGATCGAGGCTGTCGATGTCGAAGGAGAGATAGGTCGGGCCGTCACCGACGATGGATTTGGCCTTGGCAATGACGGCTTCCATCCCCATTGCACTGATGTCTTCTGCGTGGATCACGGTCATTCCCGACTTATAGGAGAATTCCCATAGATATTCCGCCGAACCGCGGATGCCGAGCTGGATCGTCCTCGTCGGATCGAGCACGCCATCCAGCACCGCGTTGCGAAACGGTCCGCCATGATGAAACTTCGTCTGATCGAAGGCACCGCTGGTGTCGCAGTGCGCGTCGATATGAATGAGGCCCACCGACTCCTTCCGGCCGACCGCCTTCAAAATGGGATGGGTAATGGAGTGGTCACCCCCGACCGAGAGCGGCACGACGCCGGCATCGACGATCTGACCGATCCGCTTTTCGATGTCGTCGTGACTGAGCTCAAGCCGATATCGGCTCTGAAACGGTACGTCGCCAATGTCGGCGACACGAAGATCGAAGACCGGCGCTGTTCCCAGAACATGGTTATAAGGACCTATTCTCTCGATGGCGCGAAGTGCGCGCGGTCCGAAGCGGGAGCCGGGACGGTTGGTGACGCCGAGATCCATCGGTATCCCCGTGATCGCGACCTGGAGATTGCCGAAATCAGGCTCGTCAGCTGCGACCTGCATGTAGGGCGCGCTGAGGAAAGTCGGCACACCGGCATATGGTGCCAGTCTCGTGCCGCTCTTGGAGATGATCTTCTCTGCGACTTTGCGAAACTTCTCGTCGAATATCTCGCCGCCTTTGCTGTCTGCAAATTCCGCGCGCAGCTGTTCGAGCCGCATCTTGTCCCACACCATGCGCATGCGTCTCCACTTGATGTCCGTCTCACTCAACAAAGAGGTTGAGAAGACAATTGGTATCGTTGTAGCAATCGGTATCAAAGAGAAATCGATATGACCGCTGCAAAATCCAATTCGCTCGTTGCCCGCCTCTCCCCTCCGCCCATCCCTTCCGTCGTTGCCTGGGGCCGCGAATACAAAGGGCAAAAGGGGCCGCTCATCGACTTGTCGCAGGCCGTGCCGGGCTATCCCGCACATCCGGAGATGCTGCGGCTTCTTGCCGAGACGGCTGGGCAGCAGGCGATGACCGGATACGGGCCGATCGAGGGCGAGCCTTTGCTGCGGCAGGCCTATGCCGCACATGTCGCAGACGTTTACGGCGCGGACATATCTGCCGGCAATATCCATATCACGGCCGGCTGCAATCAGGCGTTCATGTGCACGGCGATTGCGCTTGCTGGCGCCGGCGATACGGTCGCGCTCACCAATCCCTTCTATTTCAATCATGACACGACGCTATCGATGCTGGGAATCGAGCGGATGCTGGTCGACTGCGATTCAGCCGCCGGTTTTCTCCCGGATCTCGGTTCAGCAGAGGCCGCACTTTCCGCCGGCGCGAAGATGCTCGCCGTCGTTACACCCAACAATCCTACCGGAGCAGTCTATCCGCCTGAGCTGCTTCACGCGCTTTTCAGGCTCTGCCGAAAATATGGCGCCTGGCTGGTCGTTGACGAAACCTACCGCGATTTTCTCGCCGAAGGTTACGGCCGGCCGCACGCCTTGCTGTCGGAGCCGAGTTGGGAGGATACGCTCGTTCTTCTCTACAGCTTTTCGAAATCCTTCTGCATCCCTGGTCATCGCCTCGGTGCTGTCATGGCGGGCCCCGGGCTCATCGCGGAGATCGCGAAGGTCATGGACAATATGCAGATCTGCGCTCCGCGTTCGGCTCAGATCGCCGTTGCCTCGGCTTTGCCAGCGCTTGCCGATTGGCGGGCCGGCAACCGGCTGGAAATCGCTCGCCGTGCCGATGCTTTGAGACGAGTGTTTTCCGAGTTGGTGGGCTGGGAGATTGCGGCGATCGGCGCCTATTTCGCCTTTGTTCGCCATCCTTTCGAGGGCCGATCGTCGTCTGAGGTGGCCGAAGAACTTGCGAGGGAACGCGGCGTGGTCTGCATTCCCGGGGCATATTTCGGCGAGGGGCAGGAGCGCTACCTTAGATTTGCCTTTGCCAATGTCGATGTTGCCTCGATCAGGTTATTGCCGGATCGTCTACGCTAGATAACGCTCATCAACCGCCGCCGGAAGGTCATGATAATCGCCTCGCCAATAGAGTAGCGGTCCAATGTCCTGCCGGATTTCCATCGCGCAGATATGCCCGATCAGAATGGCATGGGAATGGTGATGGAATGCGGTCTCGAGCTTGCAGTCGAGAACAGTCAGGGCATTTTCAAGTGCGGCGGCACCTGTTCTGAGGTGATACCACCCGGCACCCGCGTAGCGATCGGCGCCCTTGCGTCCGTCGATACCTGAAAAGGATTGCGCGACGTGCTGCTGGTCGGCCGCGAGTACGTTGACGCAGAAACAGCCATACCGCTGCAGTGCCGGCCAGGAGGAAGAGGTCCTGTTGACGCTGACGATGACGGAAGGCCGCTCCACCGAAAATGAGGAAACCGACGTTGCGGTGAAGCCGGTCCGGTCTTGGCCATCTCCGACCGTTATCACGCTGACCGCGCCCGCCAGGTGCCGCATCGATAGTCTGAATTCCTCATCGCTGATCAGAGCCTCGTCACCCATCGGACCGGCCCTCAGCTCTTGGCAAAGCGGTTTGCCGGCATTGAAATGCCGAGGTTTTCGCGCAATGTCTTGCCTTCATATTCCTCGCGGAACAGGCCGCGGCGGCGAAGCTCCGGCAGGACGAGCCGCACAAAGTCGTCGAGGCTGGACGGCAAGGTCGGAAACATCAGGATAAAGCCGTCGGCGGCACGCGTCTCGAACCACTCTTCCATGTAGTCGGCGATCTGGGACGGCGTGCCCGTTATACCATTTCCGGTGTGCTTCTCGGCATAGTGCCGAATCAGTTCGCCGACCGTGTGGCCGCTCTTGACGAAATCGACCAGTTCGTCGAACAGGGCACGCGACCCTTTCGGGGCGGCCGGCAGCCGCTCCATCGGGAAGGGTTCATCGAGAGCCACGCCACGCAGGTCCGCCTCCAGGAATTCGGAGAGCATCAACCGCCCGACATCGGGATGCATCTTGTCGATCAGATAGTCTACCTTGGCCTTTGCCTCGGCCTCGGTTTCACCGACATTGATGACGATGCCCGGCATGATTTTCAGATCGTCTCTCTCGCGGCCATAGGTAGCCATCCGGCTTTTGACATTGTCGTAGAAGGACCGGTTCCGCTCGATATTCGATGCGAGGCTGAAGACGATCTCGGCCGTGCGTGCCGCCATGTCCATTCCGGGTTCGGAACCGCCCGCCTGGGCGATGACGGGACGGCCCTGCGGTGTTCGGGCTATATTGAGGGGGCCGCGAACCTGGAAGTGCTTGCCCTTGTGGTTGAGCGTGTGGTGCTTGTCCTTGTCATAGTAGACGCCGGATTCGCGATCGAGAAGGAGTGCGCCTTCCTCAAAGCTGTCCCAAAGGCCGAAGACGACGTCGACGAATTCGTTGCCACGCTCGTAGCGCAGCGCGTGCGGATCGAGCCCTTCGCGATTGAAATTGTAGCCCGTTTCGTCATGGTCTGACGTGACGACATTCCAGCAGGCGCGGCCCTTGCTCAGATGGTCGATCGAGGCAAACAGACGGGCTACATTGTAGGGTTCATAGTAACTTGTCGAGACCGTTGCTACGAGACCGAGATCGTTGGTCGTGACCGCCAGGGCCGAGAGCAGCGACAGGGGCTCGAAGCGGTTCATCTTGGTTGGAATGCGGGCAAGCGCATTCGGATCGCCGACGGCGGCTGCCGGAGAATCCGCCATGAACATGAAATCGAATTTGGCCGCCTCGGATCGTTTGGCGACATCGAGCAGATGAGCGAAGTCGTTGGCGCCGTTGACATCGCTTGCCGGATGCAGCCAGGAGGCCGGATGGAAGCCGAACGTATAGACGAAAGTTCCAAGCTTCATCTTGCCGGTCCGCGCCATCGTATTCTTCCTTTATGTCGGCCACTATGTCGGCCACGCCCTCCTTTTGGAGGCGAATGCGTAAATTATCGCCAAGAGCAAAATTTCATCAATATCGTGCAGCTGAGTTCCGTTTTAGTTTTTCTAAAATGTTGATCCGGGCGCCGATATCAGGCCCTGCTGGCGGGAAATGGTGACGAGCCAATCGCGGAATTGACGTCCATGCGGTTTTTCCAGGGCGGCCCTGTCCCAGGCGAGAAAGTAGCTTTCGCGCAAGGCAATGCGCATGTCGACGGGAATGACAAGCGTTTGCGCCTCCAGCTCATCGGCAATCATCGACATCTGCGCGAGAACGACGCCGCGCTTGTTGACGGCGGCATCGATTGCGCTGCTCGAGAGCGTGAAGGAGAGGCCGGCGGCTGTTTCCTTGAGTGTCGCGCCCGTCTTCACGGCGAATTCAAGCCAGCTTGGATAGGGCGTGAAGTGCCGCTCCCATTCGACATGCAGGAGCGGATATTGAAGAAGGTGTGCTGCGGAAGGCGCCTTGCCCTTAATCAAGGCCGGCGAGCAGGCGGGAACCACCCAATCGCGGAACAGCTCCGTATAATGTTCATGCTGCAATACATCCGATCCGTAGCTGATGCGGAAATCGATGTCGTCGAAGCCCATGCGCGGTTCCTTGTCGCGACCGACGATCCTGACATGCGCGTTTGGATGCAGGGCCTGCCAGTCGAAGATCCGGCGCCCGATCCATTTGTTGACGACGGAAGACAGGGCACTGAGCACAAGTGCATTCTCGTTGCGTGCCCGTTCCAGGACCTGTTCAGCAACAGCGAATTGCTCGAATCCTTTCGATATTTCCTGATGATAGAGCCGTCCCCATTGGGTGAGCTCCACTGTGCGACCATTGCGCTCGAGCAAGGTGACACCGAGAAAGCTCTCGATCTTGCGGATCTGCTGACTGATCGCTCCGGGCGAAACATTCAGCTCTAACGCTGCGGCGTTCACGCCGCCGCAACGGCCGACGGCTTCGAAGGCCTGCAAGCCCTTGAGCGGAACCGCCCTGCTGATCCGTTTCTCGTTCAAGAGGCGATTCCTTGCGGCAGTTGATCGATGGTCCTGCTTTCATTGGGATGGAAGTCACCGGCAAACTGGAACCGGTCGCCGGGATGGATGAACTCGACATAGGTGACCGTACGGCTGCTCTGCCATGTCTGACGGATGAGCGTCAGGCAGGCTTCACCGCGCTCGGTTTCAAGCAGGCGCGCCGTCGTGGCATCAGCCGAAACGGCACGAATGACGTGCCGGGCCTTTGACCAGGGCACCATGTCCAGCAACCATTTGCCGGGAGGGACCGTTGCGAAACTCTCGGTTCTTGCCGATGGTACCAGGTCCAGCATGATGATGCGCCGCTCCAGCGCATTCGCCTTGCCGTCGACCGCATGCAGGCAGTGAAGCCGCAGGATTTCCGCCCCCATGCCTTCGCCAAGCCGCAGCGCGGTGGCAGAATCGAGCCTCTCGACTTTTCGCATCAGCATCGTGTGGCTATGTTCGTGTCCCGCCAACTCCGCTTCCGTGGAAATATCTTGGATATCCATGACCGTACGGTCGATCTGCCGCGAAGCGACGAAGGAACCGAGCTTGCGGCGACGTATGATCATGCCGCGTTCAGCCAGGGTCGAAAGCGCCTTGTTCACGGTCATCCGCGAGCATTGATACTCTTTCAGCAGCTCATGTTCGACGGGTATTCGGTGCCCCGGCGGCCAGATGCCGCTCACGATCCTACTTTCGATATCCTTCAGAATTTTCTGATGAATTGGGACCAACGCTCGCCTTGCTCCGGCAATGAATTCAGTGTCCGTGAAAACCGCGTCTGCCAGATCGTTCGGGCATCATACGGCATAATTCTTGCGTTCGTTATGTTTTGTGTTTGACAGTGTAGGCGAGGCTGTATCTATTTGTATAGACAAAAAAGGTCATAGAAATCGGCCTGACGGGACAATGCTTTGGGGAACCTGAACCTTCCAAGGAAGGGTACAAAACTGGAGAGAAAGACATGACGAAAAATTCGCTTCTGAAGGGGTTGGTCGGCGCCGCACTTTTGTTTGGCGCAACGATCTCGGCCCATGCGGCTGACACGCTTGCCGCCGTCAAGGCCGCCGGCACCCTGAAGGTCGGCACGGAGACGGCCTTCGCCCCGTTCGATTTCATCGATGCAGGCAAGCATGTCGGCTTGAACGTCGACCTCTTCGACGAGATCGGCAAGGAACTGGGCGTGAAGATCGAATGGGTCACGCTTCCATGGGACGGTGTTTTCCCGGCGCTTGAAGCTGGAAAATTCGACGTCGTTGCCGGCCCGGCGACCATCACCAAGAAACGCATGGAGCGCTATCGCTTCACGCCACCCCTGGCCGAAGCGACCATTGCGATCCTGAAAAAGGCCGGTGACAAGACGATCAACAAGCCGGAAGACATCGCCGGCAAGAAGATCGGCGTCGGCAAGGCAACCGCGCAGCTCGATCAGCTGAAGGAGTTTTCTGACACCCTTCCGACGAAAGCCGATATCCGCGAATATCCGGCCTTTACGGAATCCTATGCTGATCTCGCAGCTGGCCGTGTCGCCGGCGTTGCCAACTCGCTGCCGAATATTGCATTCGTTGCCAAACAGCGTGAAGGCACGTTCGAAGTCGTGCTGCCGCCCTTCGGCAAGAAGTCCTATTTTGGCTTCATCGGCTTGAAGGATGCCGATCACGCACCGCTGATGGACGCTATCGACGCAGCCATGCTGAAGATCAAGGCCGACGGCCGCATGGCGACGCTGCAGAAGAAATGGTTCGGCGCAAGCTTCGATACGCCTGACGCCGTCAAGGACCCGGCATTCTGATCAGCCCCCGGAAATAGGCCGTGCCCGCTTTGTTGTCGGGCACGGCTGACTGCCGAGATCTCAGCTTCCTGGTCACCACGCGGGCGAACACTCAACAATGTCCATCGAGCTCTTTGGATTGCTTGTGCAGGCATCCATCTACACGGTGACGATCAGCTTTGTGTCGATCTTTATCGGTTTTGCAATTGCGATCCTGATTTCGGGAATGTTGCTGACGGGGCGTAGCCTTTTCGTGCGACCTGCCCAGTTTTTCATCAGCTTTTTTCGCGGCGTGCCGCTGCTGGTGCAGTTGCTGCTGATCTACAATCTGCTTCCGGCCGTCGGCCTCAACGTGCCGAGCATCGTTGCCGCCATCATCGGCTTGTCGCTCTGCACGGCTGCCTACCAGGCAGAGAATCTGCGCGGCGGCTTTGCCAGCGTGCCTGTCGGCCTTGTGGAGTCGGCGGAAATGGTTGGCCTGACGCCGCGCCAGATCTTCCGCCGCATCAAGGTTCCAATTGCGCTGCGCCTGACCTTTCCAGCTCTCGTCAATGAGGCGATCCTTATTCTGAAGGCATCGTCGCTGGTTTCCGTTGTCGGCATCGTCGAACTGACCCGGATGGCCCAGGATCTTGCCGGCAGCACCTTTCTGCCGCTGCAGATCTTCGCCTCGGCTGGCCTCATCTATCTCGTGATCAACTGGGTGGTGGCGCTTGCCGGCGGCCTGATCGAAAGCAGATTGCCCGGAGTGCCGCGATGACCTTCGACATCAACGTCCTGATCGGGCAGTGGCCCGCCATCCTCAGCGGCGCTGGCGTGACGATCATGATCTGGATTCTCGGCACCATTGCTGCGGCCGTCATAGGCTTCCTGATGGCGGTCGCCCGACAGTATGGCGGCATGGTGATCGACAAGATACTGGGGGCCGTCGTGGCCGTATTGCGCGGCACGCCGTTTCTCATCCAGATCTTTCTCGTCTATTATGGCGGCCCTTTCGTCGGCCTCGAGCTTGATCCCGTACCTGCCGGTCTGATCGGCATTTCGATTTATGGCGCGGCCTATTTCAGCGAAATCTTCCGTTCCGGATTTCGGGCCGTGCCGAAAGGACATATCGAAGCTGGCGAATGCGTCGGCTTGACGCGCGGGCAGATCATCAGACGCATCCTCTTGCCCGAGATGACGATGCTGGTGCTGCCGCCCTGCGTGAACATGACCGTCATCCTGATGAAGGAGACGGCGGTTCTCTCCATCATCACCGTGCCGGAATTGACGGCGACGCTCAGCGCGATCGGATCGCAGCAATATGCCTTCGTCGAGGCGCTGTCTGCGCTGGCGCTGTTCTACTGGGTGCTCGTCGAAGTCACCGGCTGGCTTGGCAACCTTGCCGAAACGAAACTTTCCAGATTCAGGTTTTTCAACGCATGAGCGTCCCCGCTATAGAAGTCAGGAATCTCGTCAAGACGTTCGGAGAGACGACGGTCCTTCATGGCATCGATCTTGCTATCGAGCCGGGGCAAGTCTCCTGCCTCATCGGTCCATCCGGCTCGGGCAAAAGCACGCTTTTGCGATGCATGGCTTTTCTTGAAGAGGCAACACGGGGGACGATCTCCATCAACGGCGAGGTCCTTGGTTTCGCCGAGGATTCTCAAGGGCGCCGTGAACGTATCTCGGCGGCGACCAATCGTTCGATCCGCGCGCAGATCGGCATGGTGTTCCAGCAGTTCAATCTTTGGCCGCATATGACGGCGCTGGGCAATGTCAGCGAGGCATTGAAGACGGTTCATAAGATGAGCCGAAAGCAGGCCGAGGATGCGGCCATGGTGCAACTCGTCAAGGTCGGGCTCGAGGCGAGGGCGGGGCATTATCCCTCGCAGCTTTCCGGCGGGCAGCAGCAACGCGTTGCGATCGCCCGCGCTTTGGCATTGAAGCCGAAGATCATGCTGTTCGATGAGCCGACCTCTTCGCTCGATCCGGAACTGACCGGCGAGGTCTTGAACGTCATGCGCGACCTGGCGGCCGAGGGCATGACGATGGTCGTCGTTTCGCACGAAATAGGTTTCGCCGCGACCGTCGGCCAGCAGATCATCTTTCTCGATCACGGCAAGGTGCTGTTCAGCGGACCGCCGCAAGAGGTCTTCAAGAAACCGAGAAATCCTCGTCTAGAGCAATTCCTCGATACCTATCTCGATCGTGGTGCGTCGATGTTGCTCTGACATTGCGTCAAACACGTCTGCTGGAGCCAATGCGAGGCAATCGCGCCAGTGGACGTGTTTGATTTTCCTTCCCCGTTGGCCTCACTCCGAACAGGCAAAGGCGAATGACCGAGCTCATCAAGCCTTGTTTGTCGACGACCTGGGAAGGAAAATTTCGGTTCAGGTCTTAATGGAGCTTGAACTCGCCTTCCACGCGACGCCATTCATTTGGACCGATCAGACGCCGATGGCTATAGCGGACGGAATGCAGCGGCCCGTCAAGATTGCTTTGCCAGAAATCGAGGAACCGGTGCATTTCGGGAAAATCGGGCGCCAGATCGTAATCCTGCCAGACGTAGGTCTGCAGGACGGATTCGAAATCGGGAATGTGATAGAGGATATGCGCTGTGGTCAGCCCATAGCCGTTCAGTTGACCTTCCAGTTCCGATGAAAATCGCATGCTTCATCTCCGTTTCGTGACAGTCGGATGGTGGCGCAAATTTTTGCGGCCATCAACGGATTTTCAACGCAGAATGCCATTTTCTTGTTCCTTTCCAGTGTGTTAGCAGCCACTCAAAATGAGTGCTAATTTTTTCTTCTATCCCTCTTGAAATCGAAAAATCCGAAAACCAGATCATTTCGCGCAAAAAGCTCGAACGAGGTTTTGCACCCGCCCGGACTGGTCATCCGGCCCGGTGAGGGGATCAACGTCATCTTTTTTGCTCAACGGAGGAAAACATGTCGTTCCGACCGCTTCATGATCGCATTCTCGTCCGCCGCGTCGATTCCGAGGAAAAGACCAAAGGCGGCATCATCATTCCCGACACCGCCAAGGAAAAGCCGCAGGAAGGCGAGGTTATCGCCGTCGGTCCCGGCGCGCGCAACGACGCCGGCCAGGTGCAGACCCTCGACGTCAAGGCTGGCGATCGCATCCTGTTCGGAAAATGGTCCGGCACCGAGATCAAGATCAACGGCGAAGATCTGCTCATCATGAAGGAAAGCGATGTCATGTGCATCATCGAAGCCCAGGCCGAGCAGAAACAGGCTGCCTGAGCCTCCACGCCATGAACCATCAGTCTGATAGCTGCCTATTGAGGAGTTAAAGAAATGGCTGCGAAAGAAGTCAAGTTTCACACCGATGCCCGTGAACGCATGCTGCGAGGGGTCGATGTGCTCGCCAATGCCGTGAAGGTCACGCTCGGCCCGAAGGGGCGTAACGTCGTCATCGACAAGTCCTTCGGCGCTCCGCGCATCACCAAGGACGGCGTTTCCGTTGCCAAGGAAATCGAACTGGAGGACAAGTTCGAGAACATGGGCGCCCAAATGCTGCGCGAAGTCGCCTCCAAGACCAACGATCTTGCCGGCGATGGCACCACGACCGCGACCGTTCTCGCTCAAGCGATTGTCAAGGAAGGCGCCAAGGCGGTCGCCTCCGGCATGAACCCGATGGATCTGAAGCGCGGCATCGACCTGGGCGTCGACGCTGTCGTCGCCGAACTGAAGACCAACGCCCGCAAGATCTCCAACAATGCCGAGATCGCCCAGGTTGGCACCATTTCGGCTAACGGCGATGCCGAAATCGGCCGTTATCTTGCCGAAGCCATGCAGAAAGTCGGCAACGAAGGCGTCATCACGGTTGAAGAAGCCAAGACCGCTGAAACCGAACTCGAAGTCGTCGAAGGCATGCAGTTCGACCGCGGCTATCTCAGCCCGTATTTCGTCACCAACGCCGAGAAGATGCGGGTCGAGTTCGAGGATCCCTATATCCTCATCCACGAAAAGAAGCTCTCGAACCTGCAGCCGCTACTTCCGATCCTGGAAGCCGTCGTCCAATCCGGCAAACCGCTCCTCATCATTGCTGAAGACGTCGAAGGCGAAGCTCTTGCGACCCTCGTTGTCAACAAGCTGCGTGGCGGTCTCAAGATCGCTGCCGTCAAGGCTCCGGGCTTCGGTGACCGCCGCAAGGCCATGCTGGAAGACATCGCCATCCTGACGGGCGGCACCGTCATCTCCGAAGACCTCGGCATCAAGCTCGAGAACGTCACCCTCGACATGCTCGGCCGGGCCAAGAAGGTCGCGATCGAGAAGGAGAATACGACCATCATCGATGGCGTCGCCTCGAAATCGGACATCGAAGGCCGTGTTGCCCAGATCAAGGCTCAGATCGAAGAAACCACCTCTGACTACGACCGCGAGAAGCTGCAGGAACGCCTTGCAAAGCTCGCTGGCGGCGTTGCTGTGATCCGCGTTGGCGGCTCGACGGAAGTCGAAGTGAAGGAAAAGAAGGACCGCGTCGATGATGCGCTGCATGCGACTCGTGCCGCAGTCGAGGAAGGTATCCTGCCGGGCGGCGGCGTTGCTCTGCTGAGAGCCGTCAAGGCGCTTGACGGTCTCAAGACTGAAAACGACGACCAGCGCGTCGGCGTCGATATTGTTCGCCGGGCAATCGAGGCTCCGGTTCGCCAAATAGCAGAGAATGCTGGCGCCGAAGGTTCGATCATCGTCGGCAAGTTGCGTGAGAAGACCGAATTCTCCTATGGCTGGAATGCGCAGACGAATGAATATGGCGATCTCTATGCCCAAGGCGTCATCGATCCCGCCAAGGTCGTGCGCACCGCACTTCAGGATGCAGCTTCGGTCGCTGGCTTGCTGGTGACGACGGAAGCCATGATTGCTGAAAAGCCGAAGAAGGAGGCAGCTCCCGCATTGCCCGCCGGCGCAGGAATGGACTTCTAAGGGGCAAGCCCGCTCCATCCTCCAATGGAGCGGGCTCCACAATGGAGATCATGAATGGTTCAGACGATCATCAAGAGATCAGATGCGCCGCTCGATTCGCGCGACTTGGACCTTTGCCAGCGCGTTTTTGATGAGATCCGGGCAGCGGCGGATATCCCGCGCCAATCGGAAGAAAGCGAGCGGATCGCTACTATAGTAATAGAACTATATCGCCAGGGTGTCAGGAATCCGCAGCAGCTGAAGATATTGGTGCAGGGTGCACGCGGCACTTTTCCAGGGATAGCAGAAGAATGAACAGCCATCTCTCTCTTTCGCGGGAAGATCTGCGGATCTGCATGGACGTCGTCAAATCGATAGCGCGTGGCAAAGGAGTCTCACGTGATCCGACTGCGGTTGCTCAGATCATGGCGACGGTCGCAAGATATTATAGCGGAGCCATGCAGGAACCGTCAGCCTTGCGTGCGGCGGCTCTCTCTGAGCTCGAAGGCAATTCTCGTGCTGAAGGGTGCGTGCCCATCGAGGCGTGGGACCAAGCTGAAGCTCCCTAACATGGCAAGAATTCAGCGATCAGACATCGAAGGAGCCAGATATGAGAAAGGAAACCGACAATATCACAATAAGCGACCAATCCACAGCTGCGGTTACCTCGGCGCATTTGCAGAAGTGAACCAAGCTCCATTCACGCGCAGGTCACGAAGGATCTTAGTGGATCGAAGCAGCACCACCTATCGAATTCTCGCCGAGCATTTTAACCAATGTCGCGCGTGCCCGTGAGACGCGGCTTTTAATGGTCCCGATCTCGCATCCGGAAAGTCTCGCCGCATCGTCATATGATAAACCGTCGACAATCATAAGAAGTGCGTCTCGTTGATATGGGGGAAGGCGAGTTAAGGCAGAGCGTACGTCAGCCGTATAAATGCAGAGCTGCTGGCGGCCTGCGACCGGAATTTCGAAAAGCCCATCATCATTCGAACGGAGCTGGACCCGTTTTTGGCGCTTGTATTCCGTCATGTAAGTGTTTCGCATAATGGTGAATGCCCAGCTCCTGAGCCTGGTTCCCGGAGTGAAGCTGTCGAGATGGGCAAGCATTTTGCCGACCGTCTCCTGCGTGAGATCGTCGACATCGGTTTCGCTAAAAACGAACCGCCGGGCAAAGTTGCGCAACGCTGGCAGCAGGGCGACGACTTCGTCCTGCAATGTAGAACACGCGGTTATGAGCATTTGATTTATCCTCCTGGATAAATCTGCAATGCTTACTCGTGCAGCTTGTTCCCCTTTCATATTCTTCCGTACGCAAGCGGACAGAACTATGTTCGAATATGTATAGGTAGCTTGCCTTTCCCGATCACAATTTTGCATCTTTGCTTAGCTGCGTGTGATGTCAATGCGCCGCTTTCCCAAATATACGGCGATCATTTTCTCTAATCGCTGCAAGAAGAGGGGCGGGAATTGCTTCGGTATTGACTTGTTCTTGGCGGTCGATCAGCGAAATTATTTTCGCTAGATATGTTCGACTCTGATTGATCGCTATCGCAATAGGCTCACTTCATAATTGTCGATTCATCATCCAGAAGTGAAATGATACGATCGGTAATGTAGATGCTAGCCCGCTTGGCGAATGTGCCTCGAAGCAGCCCCAACGGCTGTCGCAAGAAGCGGTCTTGTAGCGATCATCATCAAGCTGAGAGGTAGCCGCCGAAGGACGCGTCCGGTCACAAAGGCCGCCAAGGATGCTGCGGATAACTTCAGCCAGGGATACGCTCCAAGTTGGTCATGTGCAGAGGCATCAACCCATCGGATTCCACTGGAGGCGACATTCCTTGCTCGATATCTGATCGTCAGCAGTCGAATTCGCACGATTGCAATTTCAGTTCGTAGCTCCAGCAATTGCAGCTGGAGCTTTTCGCGAGAACCGATCTCCGCGTCGTAATGGGTTTCGAGTTTAGCTGTATCTTCGAGGCTGTCATTCTGATTCATCTGGTACTCTCCTTGTGGCAAATCAGACTCTGCTACCGCAACAGCCCTTGCCCAATATCAATGAATACCGGAGTGCCGGTGATAGGGCCGAGTAGACCCTTAATCACCTGGGCGACATCAATGGTACTTCTTCCAGCCGGACCAATTCACCTGAGGCACTTCAATTATTGTGCGTCATCCTCAATCCGCCGGTGTCCCGGTGTCGAGTTGTTGATGATAAAATCGGCTAACGTGTCATGCCGCACGCAAACCCTATCACCGCGGCCGCAACTATCGTCGCGAGCGGTCGCTCGCGAATCCTATGCTTGACTTCGCTTAGGAGGCCGGCGCCATCCGGCAAAGAGACGGAAGGGTCGGGCGCAGTCGTCGCCGGATCAGTTCGGCTCGCTTGGCGTGCTGCTCGATAAAGCGCACGAACCTCGGTTTTGGCGGCACCTTTGTCGCTGACCGCGTCGCCTGTCGTGACCTGCCCGTCCGAAGTGATAGGAAGCCTGTCTTCAAATGCATCAACATGATGCCGCGCCCTGCCTTTTTCGACCGCTTCTGAGGGGGCATGCTTCGGTAAGACTGCTGTATGGGTCGCGGAAACGGGATCGGACGCCGGGAATGTGTCCTCGAGGCCCTTTTCGAGTTCGTTTTTCGTTGCTTGCTTCTGCTGCTCCTCGCGTTCGTTCGAGAGGGATTGAACTGCAGGAGAATCGTTCCGTTTGGGCATCTCTGGCTCCGTTCTTGGCAATCGACTTATCTGACCATAATGAACCTAGTCCACTACGTAAGTGGGCACTTACCATTTGCTTCAGAGGCCCGGCCTGCGGGTCGCAACGACCAGGTCCTCTTCTTCGTCACGCTGCCGGCCCCCGAGGGCTGAAGCTGCGGAGGCGATGAAAGCGCCGACCAGCAGCGAAAGAGAACCGACCAGCGCGGTCGTCGCGCCCGCCTTTCTCGCCTTATCAGCCGCTTCTTTCGCCGCTGACTTCGCGTCATCGATCTGTTTAAGGACCGTATCGACGCGGTTGCGTGCATCGCTCTCAGAAAGACCGGTGCGTGCCGAAACAATAGCGGCCATATAGGACTTATCGCTATCGGGAATTTCTCCGCTGGCCGCACCTTGCAGGAGGATGCGTGAGATTTCTGCCGCTGCTGCCCGATCGTCGGATTGGGCGCGGTCTGAAACCTTTGCGGGCCGAAGCAGGGCGTCGGTAAAGTAAGCTGTCGCATCCGTCTTCGTCGCTGATGCAGCGGAGGCACTGACATCCGCGGCGGTTTGCGCGACCCTGCCCGCGGCATCGACTGACGCGCCCGCCAGCGATGTCAGCGAAGACGCTAGAAATCCAGCCACGAACACTGTTGCGAGCGCCCAACTCAGAAATCCATGCGCCGTGTCGCGGAAAAAGACCTCATCCGAGTGGACCTCCACCCATTTCGTGCGCAGCCTCCCCGTGAGGTAACCGCCGATCGCGGACGACAGCCATTGAACCACTATCAGCCAGATGGCGGCGGTGATACCGACGGTCGTCGCCGAGCTGCTTTGGCCGGACCACGGTGACACCATCGTCAAGCCAACCCCGGATCCGAGGAGAAGAAGGATAAGAGCAATGCCGGTCGCGGCGAGTGCGCCGCCGATGATCGGGGCCCAGACAATGGCCGGCTTGGACGACTCGACCGGGACTGTCCCCGCGGGCACTTCTTCGATAGAGGACATCTGCGCCTCCTATCGCGTGAAGAGAACGAGAAGAATGACGATTGGCAGGGGAATGCCGAGAAGCCAGAGCAGAATACCTCGACCCATGTTGAATATCCTCCAGACGTGAAACTCACGCCTATTGCAACGGCGATCGACATTGTTTGTTCCAGATGATCGTTCGCCAGTTAGGCGGACTTTCTCTGGGGTCGATGCTGATAATGCGCGGTTCTTTCCCGTCACGACATAAGGCGGCCTGGGAACCGCGACGCCGGACGGGAGTTATCGGCACATGAATCAGATAGTCGCCAAAGTCGAAGCCGCTGCCGCTGCCGCCGAAGCTAAGCTTCATTCCGGACTGATCTACATCGGCAATCTCGAAGACGGTATCAGCAGGAAGCCCGGAAGGAACGGATTTCTCTATTATCTTCCAAACGGAATAAGGATTAGGGATCGAGATGAGATCGCTCGCCTGAATGCCTTGGCTATTCCGCCCGCCTACACGAATGTCGTGATCTCAACCAATCCGTTGTCCCATCTTCAGGCCGTCGGTTTCGATGCCCGAGGCCGCAAACAGTATCGCTATCATCCGGAATGGCAGTCCGAGCGTGCCCGCACCAAGTTCGATCGCCTCGCCGATTTTGCCAACACCCTTCCTGAGATTCGCCAGCGCGTCGACGCCGATCTGCGCTCGCGCGGGTTGACGATGGAAAAGGCTTTGGCGACAGTGATCTGGATACTCGATAACCTCTATATTCGCGTGGGCAACACCGCATATGCCGAGGAGAACCGATCCTATGGGGTGACGACGCTGAAGAGCCGTCATGTCCAGGTGGAGGGGGGAACGGTCAAATTCCGCTTCAAGGGTAAATCAGGCAAAGAATGGAATCTGGCCCATAGCGACCGGCGGATCGCCAACGTCGTTCGACGTTTGCAGGAACTGCCAGGTCAGCAACTTTTTCAGTATGTCTGCGATGAGGGAGGCTGTCGCCAGATTTCGTCCCAAGATGTCAATGCGTATATCAGGGAAACGGCGGGAAGTGATTTCAGCTCGCGCCAATTCAGGACCTGGGGAGCGACCTGTATGGCAGTCTCGGCCTTGGCCCCTCTCACGGTCGGATCGTCGGAAAGCGCGATCACGCGCCAGCTTAATCAGGTCGTCGATGCCGTTGCAGCGATGCTCGTCAACACGCGCGCCGTTTGCAAGACATCCTATATTCATCCCGCGGTCTTCGAGGATTTCAGGAACGAGCGCCTCGGTGATGTTCTTAGGATTCAAACACGTAGTGAGCGGCTTTTAAAGTGGATGGACATGGAGGAGATCCGCGTATTGCGGTGGCTTCAAAGACGCGGGGCGAGGGATGTCAGCCTTAAAGAGGGGTCTGCATCCTCTTGAACGATCTGATCGGTGGACCGGGCAAGGGAGGCGAGAATTGTTTGACGGCATGGCAGTTGAGACCATTGATGTTGGACCGGGCAGTCTACGGGTTCGGTACGGAGGCAATGGGCCGCCCCTGCTTCTACTCCACGGGCATCCGCGAACGCACATGACCTGGGGCAAGGTGGCGGATTTGCTGTCTCCGCATTTCACCATCGTCTGTCCCGATCTCCGCGGGTTCGGGAAATCCTTTCAACCACCTGACACTGAAGATAGCCGACACTCGGCAAAGCGGGCAAAGGCGCTCGATTGCGTCAGCTTGATGCAGCTATTGGGTCATCGCAGCTTTGCCGTCGCGGGCCATGATCGTGGAAGCTACGTCGCTTTCAGGCTCGCCATGGATTATCCCGAGATCATCACGAGACTCGTCGTGATCGACAGTATTCCCATTATCGAACATCTCGAACGGATGGATTGGCGGTTCGCGCGCGATTGGTATCACTGGTTCTTCTTCGCCCAACCAGGCAAACCAGAACAGGCGATCAATGCCGATCCAAGAAGCTGGTACAAGGCGATCACACCTGAGTTCATGGGACAGGAAGCCTATCAGGATCTCATGGCGGCGATCCATGATCCGGCCGTCGTCCATGGAATGGTCGAAGATTATAGGGCTGGCTTGACAGTCGATCGCGAAGACGAATGGCAGGATCGCAAAGCCGGGAAAAAAATTACATGTCCGTTGTTATGCCTGTGGTCGACACATGATGATCTCGAGTATTTCTTTGGCGATCCGAGAAAGATCTGGCAATCGTGGGCAACCAAGGTTTCGGGGCATGGTATCGAGAGCGGGCATCACGTAGCAGAAGAGAACCCCCTCGATCTGGCACACGCGCTGCTTCACTTCCTCGAGGCGCCTTGACGTAAGGTTTTCCGCCCGGTTCTTGCCTATTGTTGCGGCATGTCTTCCGTCAGCTCGTTCAGCGTGGGCGTATGTCGCTTTGCGGCCATCAGCAGATCGAGCTCTATTGACGATGGACCGAAGCGGATGAAGAGATCTTCGGCGATGCGGTCGTCCAAAGCATACTTTTTCTGAAAATCGGCGAGCGTATATGCTGCGCCTCTGACTGGTCGGCGTCGCTCGAAGCGCCTTTGTTTCTCCATATGCGCGGTCTCCTCAATAGCGTCGCAGATCAAATGGATCAGGATGCGGAAGGTTCCCGCGCGGACAAGATATTGCGAAGAATAGCAGGAATTGATCGTATCGCCCCAAGCCTTTGGAACTGATTGCTTTAGCCCGGGCTGCATGTTGCGGAACAAATCGCCGATAAGCGCGGTTTGTTCGCACCGCGACCGACAAGATGCGTCTGTCCCGGTTCTGCAGGGAGGCAGTCATGAGCGGCTATCAGATGGACGACAAGAGCTCTGTCGTCGAACCTTCAAAACCACGTCTATTGGAAATTCTGGGACCAGGTCTGGTCACCGGTGCCTCGGACGATGATCCGAGCGGGATCGCGACTTACTCACAGGCGGGAGCTCAGTTCGGCTACCTCGCGAGTTGGACGCTGGTGTTCACCTATCCGCTGATGGTGGCGGTGCAGATGATCAGTGCCCGTATCGGCCGAACCACGGGCCGAGGTTTGGCGGGCAGCATGGCGAAATGTTATCCGCGCTGGGTCGGCGTCAGTGTCACTGTTCCGCTCCTGGTTGCTAACGTTATCAATCTCGGTGCCGATCTCGGTGCAATGGGAGATGCGGCACATTTGCTGCTGAATGGCAATTCACTGGTTTATGTCGCGGCTTTCGGCGTGATCTGCATCCTTCTGCAGCTCCTTCTCAAATACAAACGATACGTAGCCGTCCTGAAATGGTTGAGCCTCGCGCTCTTGTCATACATTGCGACCCTCTTTGTGGTCCATGTCGATTGGTCGACCTTTAGCCGCGGTCTCCTGATGCCGACCTTCAAAGCCGATCCAAATTACTGGTCGATGATCGTCGCGATCTTCGGGACCACCATCAGTCCCTATCTTTTCTTCTGGCAGGCTTCCCAAGAAGCCGAAGACCTCAAGGAGAAGCCGCGTGAACAACCTCTCGTCGACCATCCGCGGGAGGCGGAGAAGGCAAATACACGGATCACATTGGATACTGTCATCGGCATGGCCGCTTCCAATATCGTCGCGCTCGCGATCATCACGACGACCGCCGCGACGCTTAACAAAGCGGGCTCAACAAATATCGAGAGTTCTGTCGATGCGGCGAAAGCGATCGAGCCATTGGCCGGACCTTTTGCCAAGATCATCTTTGCAACAGGCATTATCGGAACCGGTCTTTTGGCGGTGCCCGTTCTCGCAGGTTCGGCTGCCTATGCCGTCGGCGAGGCGGCTCGCTGGAAGGTCGGGCTATCTCGCGAGCCGAGCGAGGCCAAGGCGTTCTATACGACCGTGGGCCTGGCGACCATTGTCGGCATGCTCTTGAACTTCACCCCCATCGCCCCGATGAAAGCCTTGTTCTGGAGTGCTGTGATCAACGGCGTGGTAGCCGTTCCCGTCATGGTGATCCTCATGCTGATCGCCTCCAATCGCGATGTCATGCAACAGTTCGTCATCGGCAGAGGCCTGAGTGCTGTCGGCTGGACCTCGTGCCTCGCGATGTTCGCAGCCGTTATAGGAATGGCGGTAACCGCGTTTTTTTGATCACTGCCGGGAACCAACATGTCCCAAGCCTGTTAAGACTGCGAGATCCATGAAGGTCTCGCAATCAAACAAGAGGAGAAACATCATGGCTTCCCAAGGTGGGTCCCACGATCAGCACGTCAAAGCCGGCCAGCAGAGCCACAAGAACACCAACAAGAATACCAACACGAAGCAGGCTTCGTCTCATAACGAGCAGTCCGGGGGCACCCGTGGCGGCAGCCACGAACAGCATGTGAAGGCCGGCCAGCAAAGCCACAAGAACTCCTGATAGAGTTCGCGAAGGAGGTCTGCATAGGCGGACTTCCTTTTAATCCTTATTCGATGGAGGACACCCATGGCATCCGAAAAGACACTCAACGATCTGTTTCTGGAAACGCTGAAAGACATCTATTACGCGGAAAAGCAAATCCTCAAAGCCTTGCCGAAGATGGCACGCGCAGCGCAGGCGCAGGAAGGCAAGGACGGCTTTCTCCACCATCGCGATGAGACCCAAGGTCACGTCGAACGACTGGAACAGGTATTCGAGCTCCTTGGAAAGCCCGCGCGCGGCAAGACCTGCGAAGCGATCCAGGGCATCATCGCAGAGGCTGACGAAATCATCGAAGAGTTCAAGGGAACTCCGGCACTCGATGCAGGTCTGATCTCTTCGGCGCAGGCCGTCGAGCATTACGAGATCGCGCGCTACGGCACACTCATTGAATGGGCCAAGCAGCTCGGCCTGAAGGACGCGGTACCTCTTCTCCAGCAGACGCTCGCGGAGGAAAAGGCGACGGATCAGAAGTTGACGAAGCTGGCAGAAACAGCGGCCAATGCAAAAGCCAAAAAGGCGGCATAGGACTGCAGCCGGCACTTCTTCTCCGGTGCGTTGCCCCGGCAGCGCACCGCCACAGGTCGAACATGACAACCTTTTATTTTGCAACGAAAGATCGCGAGACTGTGCTCGATGATGACGAGGGGCAAGATCTCCCGGATCTCATATCAGCGGTTGATGAGGCGAAGCGAATATTGGCGGAGATGGCCTTGGACGGTATTCCGAACAAGAATGGTGAATACCTTGCTGTTGAAATCGCCAGGAGCGACAGGATTTCGGTGGTGCGGCTCACTCTGACAATGGAGATCACGTACCTTGCTCTCAAGGATGATGGAACCTGACTGTATCCGGGTGAGTCGCCCGTCCCCGATCGTTGCGATCAGATCATTTCAGCACCTGGGCACGCATCGCGAGGAAGCAATCGCTGTCGCTCTTTGCCAGAAATCCATCTCCTGCTGAATTTATGGGAACAATCGGCCCTTTGTAGGGTTCGCCCCGTCAGCAACGAAAGGTCTAAACATGAACAAGCTTATCAGCATCACCTTTGTCGCGATGGCTTTCGCGACAGGATCGTTTGCGCAAAGTGAAAAACCAACCACATCGCAGACAACGCCCGCCGTCAACACTCAGCGCAACCCTGGAGCTCCGATCGCCGGCAAGAACAGCTTCAGTGAGAAGCAGGCGAAATCCCGCCTCGAAAACGCCGGATACAAGAATATTCGCGATCTGAAGCTCGATGACCAAGGCGTCTGGCGTGCAAGCGCCGACAAGGATGGCAAGCCTGTCGCCGTCTCCCTGGATTTCCAGGGCAACGTGACAATGGCAAAATAATCGACAACAAAGCGAGGAGCATCCAATGCAAACGGTTACTGGACTTTATGACAGCTACGATAATGCCCGCACCGCCGTAAAGGCCTTGGAGGATGCCGGTGTCGCTTCTGATGAGATCAGCATCATCACCAACAAGGCTGATGGCGTCGATGTGGAAGGACAAGGCAGCTATGGCGCGGAAGGCGCCGGTACCGGTGCTGGTATTGGTGCCGTTGCGGGTGGAGCCGGGGGCTTGCTTGCCGGGCTCGGCATGATCGCCATCCCCGGGGTGGGGCCGGTCGTTGCCGCCGGTTGGCTTGCTGCGACCGCTGCGGGTGCAGTAGCGGGCGCTGTGGCCGGCGGAGCTGTCGGGGGAATTGTTGGCGCGATGATCAAGGAAGGGATTCCCGAAGAGGATGCCCATTTCTATGCAGAGGGTATTCGCCGTGGCGGATCTCTGGTCGCTGCTCATGTCGAAGACAGTCTTGTACCGCAGGCTCAATCGATCCTTGCCGCGTCTCGGCCGGTCGACATTGCACAACGGCGCGCGAGCTATGTGGAGCAAGGATGGACCCGCTTCGACGAAGCCGCAGCTCCTTACACGTCGGAACAGATCCTGGCCGAGCGCGAGCGCAATCGCGCGCACCGCATCTAGAGCAATTCCAGGAAAAGTGTGTAGCGGTTGTCCGTCCGGAATTGCGAGAAAACAAAGAGATGGAGCGGTTCGGAGATTCCGTGAAAAGCTGAACCGCTCTAGGAAGCTGACCAACAGAATGGCCGGCTCAAGCCTCTTGCGGCGGTATCGCCCAGGGAAGAATATCGGCGGGAATTCGCAGCATAATCTTCAATCCCGCCGGATCCCAATCACGGCGGATCGAACCTTGAAGGGATCCAATCGTCGCCCGCTCGAGCTGGGAGCCGAAGCCTCCCGATCCCTCGGGTTGGCTGATCGATGGACCGCCTATTTCGGTCCAGGTCAACACAAAATCCGGATCGTAACGCACGTCGATCTCAATACGGCCTTCCGGCGTGGAGAGCGCGCCGTATTTCACTGCGTTCGTCGAGAATTCGTGGAGCAGAAGTGCCAGCGACGTCAGCACCGTCCCGCGTATCGCCACGTCCTGGCCGTGAATGGAAACCCGTTCGATGCCGGCGCCTTGGTGGGCGGCGAAAAGGGCTTTGACGAGCGTAAATAGCGACGTCTCGCGAAACTGAACGGCGGTGAGGTCGATATCCGGCAGCGTCAGTTCATAGGCGATTGCCAAGGTATTTATCCTTGCTCGGATGTCGCTCGTCAGCTCCTTGACCGTCGTTGCCGAGCGTTCGCTTACCCCGATTACCGCGCTCATGATGGCGAAGATATTCTTGATGCGGTGGTTCATTTCCCGCAGCAACAGCATCTGGCGTTCCGCCGCATGCTTGCGTTCGGAAATGCCGCGCGCAATTTTCGAGGCACCGATAATAGCGCCGTTACTGTCGCGAACCGGCGAAACCGTTAAGGAAATGTCGAGCAGACTTCCATCCTTGTGGCGACGGACGGTCTCATAGTGCTCTATTCGCTTTCCCTCGCGGATGCTGGCGATGATCGTGTTTTCCTCATGCCGGCGATCTGCCGGAATGATGATGGTGATATGCTGTCCGACTGCCTCTTCTGCGCTGAAGCCGAAAAGCCGCTCGGCACCCCTGTTCCAACTGGTAATGAAGCCGTCGAGGGATTTACTGACGATCGCGTCATCCGAACTTTCGACGATGGCAGCAAGCAGAGCTTGAGCTGAGGGGGTATCGCTACCGCCCTGCGGAGCCTCAATATCGAGAGCTGCATGCGCGGGTATTCTTGGTGTGACATAAGGGATATCTGTTGACGACGTGGACCGATTTGTCTTCCCAGGCATCTCCACCTCCCATTTTTCGGCAGACCAGGTCACATACCGTTCCCGGTGCCCATGTGACGCCTATATAGAAGTCATGCCGGCGAGATTTTATCTCGCAGATGATATTTATGCTCGGCATTCCCGAGCCGATATCATTTAAGTAAAGCCTTCAGCTCTTCAGCCGAAGAATGCCACCGTCTTTCACGGACAATAATAGTATCGGTTTATAGGCGCCATGCATCGAGCGAACTCGCATTGGTAAAATACGCGCAATTGGGAACTATGCCACAAAATCCGCTCTTCCGTCTGCTAGCGTACATTCCTTGTGACGCAGCTCCAAGAAGAGTAGCTTCTTTCATATTGTCCGGCTGGAGCTCAGACGGCAAGGCGTGCATGTCATGCTTTTGCCTAACCAGGAGGAAGCGCTGTAATGCCAGCTCCCCACCAGTCCAATATGCAAAATAAACTGCTCTCCATTCTTCCGTCTGCGGATTATGAGCAAATCGCGCCAGAGCTTGAATATATGGCGCTTCCGCGCGGCACGCTCATCGGAAAAGCCGGCCAGTCCATCGACTATGTTTATTTTCTGACATCCGGCATCGGGTCAATCGTCGCGGCGACGCCGGAAGGCCGCCGCGCCGAGGCTGGCGTGTTCGGCTTTGATGGCTATGTGCCGACATCGGCGGTTGCTGGCACCGAATTTAATGCTCACGATATTATCGTGCAGCTCGAGGCGGAGTCCTATCGGATGAACTATGGGTCGTTTCGTCATTTCATGGATAGAAATCGAAATTTCAACAAACTGATGGTCCGTTCCATCGAGGCCTTCTCCGTCCAATTGGCCTACACAGCTATTTCCAACGCTCTTCATGACGTGAACGAGAGGCTGGCGCGATGGCTGCTGATGTGCCACGACCGTGTATCCGGCAACGAGATCGCACTGACACATGAATTCATATCCCTGATGCTTGCCGTACGCCGGCCAAGCGTGACCACCTCGCTGCATATTCTCGAAGGCAATCGCTTCATCACGGCGGAGCGCGGCAGCATCACCATTCGAAATCGAGCGGCTCTCGAGGAATTCGCCCATGATGCCTACGGCAAGCCGGAAGAGGAATATCGGCGTTTGATGAAGGATCTCTTTTGATAGCGGCGGCAATTGCGCCAGTGGTATACTGGCGGTGGATAAGGGCTGAAGGGGCCTGCATGACGCGCTACTTCTTTCATATTCGCCGAAATGGCGAAATCGTCCGCGATGGCGAAGGCGATGAATTTGCCACCATCGAAGACGCGCGCTCGAGTGCGATAAGGGCCGTGCGGGAACTCGTTGCCGCGCGGATCAAGAATGGCCAGATGGTTCCCGATGAGCGTATCGAGGTTCACGACGAGGCAGATAAGTTGCAGTTCTCGATTTCATTTCACGCGGTCATTCGCGACCATTTGAAATAGCACTTGTCAGAAATCACCGATAAGGCGGCGATACTCCTCTTCCGGCTTACCATAGGAGCCGCCAGTAAATTCCTCAAGTCCTCTTCTGTCGCGGATCGTAATGCGGCCACGCTCGGCCCTGATGAGCTTCCTTCCCTCAAGAACGTGCAGCGCCGTCGTGATGCTCGGTCTTCTAACACTCAGCATCGCGGCGATGAAGTCATGCGTCAAGGCAATCTCGTCGCCATCCACCCGGTCATGGCACATGAGCAGCCAACGGGCGAGCCGTTCGTCCACCTGATAGTTTGCATTGCAAAGGGCCGTATAGGAGATCTGTGTCGCAAAAGTCTGAATGAAACGGGCCAAAAGATTGGCGAAGACGGGGTTTTCCGGCAATGCGGCGAGGAGTGCATGCAAGGGCATCCGTACACCCTGGCCATCCATTTGCATAAAGACCTCGTGGATGCTGATCGTCCCACCGACGCCGGCCGGCATCGGCAGAAAGCCTTCGCGTCCGACCATACCGGCTTCGGCGCGCTGACCGCCGGGCGAAATGGTAACGACAGAGCTAATTCCGCTTGAAAGGAAATAGACATGGTCGATCAGGCAATCGGCTCCGGCAACGTTGAAGCCGCGCTGGAGATCGATCTGCTCCAACTGCTTGCCGATGTTGCGAAATTCATCTGCGGGCAGGCGAGCGAGAAGCCGGTTCGTTGTCATTAAACGTTCTAGGTCGAGCATGGCTCTCGCGAAAGATCGAGCATGGGAATTGGGTCCTCGCCGGCATGCCCTTAGCTTTGTGGGCGGATCGCGATTCTATAGCACCCCCGTGTTCGGGATGATTTTGTGTACGCTGGCGGACGCTCGTCGCGCACAAAGTCCTGCGGCTGTTTCCGAGCTGGCGTTGCCGTGCCGTACGAAGCGACCGGAGGAGGACAGACCCTCCTATTGGATACTCCGTTTTGGATAATGTCCGCCAATGCTAACCTAATGCATGCGTTCGCTATAGCCAACATTCGGCGGCAGAAGACCATCGGCAAGTACCACGGCCCGCCCGGAGCATCTTTCGCAACCCTTTTCGCTCACGAAATTTGTCGCATGAGGTGAACTCGTGATGGCTGCAGATGGTAGCCAAAGAGGAACATTCTAAGGGCTGCGCAATTTTCCTTTCAGTTCATAAGAGCTAAATGCAAAGGAGAATGCTATGAGAACGAGACTTATCGTTTCAGCGGTTGCTGCCTTTGGCCTTCTCGCTGGTTCAGCCTTGGCACAGTCCTCTACGGTGACTGGAGCCGCGGGCGGCGCCGCCACCGGAGCGGTTGTAGGTGGCCCCGTCGGTGCCGCAGTTGGCGGTGTTGCCGGAGCGATTGCCGGTACTGCGATCGATCCGCCGCCGCAAAAAGTAATCACCTATGTTCAAGAGCAGCCAATGCCTCCATCCGAGGCCGTCGTACAAGACGAGATTGTCGTCGGTCGAACTCTCCCAGAGACCGTTGTCATCACACCGGTTCCGGATAACCCGACATACGGTTATGCTGTCGTGAACCATGAACGCGTGATCGTCCAACCGAAGACGCGCAAGGTTGTTCGCATCATTGAATAATGCCGAGAGGGCCTCCGAGAGAGGCCCTTTTTCTGCACCTTTCCGTCCGGAATTGCGTGAAAACAAAGAGATAGAACAGTTCAGAGATGCCGCAAAAACTGAACAGCTCTAGGCGAACTCTGAATATCGTTTGATGTTCTCTTCGAGAAGGTTGAGCAGCAGGTCGCGGGTTGGATCCCTCACAGCCTTCACCCAGGCGACCGCAAGCGGCAGCTTCTCCAACCGTGTGCCTGCGTGATCCGCCAGCGGCACGAACGTTACGCCATGAACGGCCAATTTTGATGTCCACCGCGGGACGATCGCAGAGCCAATTCCGGCGGCGACGAGGTTGATGATTGTTTGCTTTTCATCGGCGACTTGGGCAATGCGGGGGCGCATGTCGAATTCGGAAAAAAGTGTCATCGTCAGATCGTGGCTATGCGGTCGGGAACGCCGTTCGGGCACGATGAGTGGTTCATCACTGAGATCGACTATTCGGATCTCGTCTTTTAAAGCCAGAGGGCTTGTCGAGGCGATGGCAACGACGGCTGTTTCATGCAAGAGCGGCTTGATCACCAGGCTTCGGCTTAGCCCATCGCGAGGACGAATTAGGGCTATGTCAAGCCGACCGGCAAGCAGCTTCGGGATGAGCCTGATCGATTTGTCTTCCACAAGCTGCGTTACCGCATTTGGGGCAATTGCGCGAAAGTCGTGAAGAAGCAGGGGAACCAGGCCGGCAGCTGCGCTGTCGATCGCACCGATTCTTAAGAGCGGACTCGATTTGCGCCCTGTCGCTCGAAATTTCTCCGCCACGGCATCCAATCGGGCAAGGATTGGTTTGACCTCATCGAGGAGGAGAATCCCCTCTTCGCTCAGAGAAACGCTTCGTGTCGTTCGGCTGAAGAGCACGACGCCCAGGGATTCTTCCAGCATGCGAATGTGACGGCCAATGGATGCAGGTAGAATCCCAAGCCTTTGAGCCGCCCTGCCGAAATGAAGCTCTTCGGCAACGGCAACGAAGCATCTGATTTGTTCGAGTTCCATATGTCAGCCATTATATCATTTAATTATATAATTACCTGAGTATTCATCCTTTTCAAGGGAGGACTTAGCCTTCAGGAACTGCGCGAGAGGACGCGCTTGTTTCAAACAATGGGAGGAGCTTGCAATGGAGCGTGAGCTGGAAACGCGCGTGTTGCGCAAGATTACCTGGCGCATCGTGCCATTCATCATGGTTCTTTATCTTATCGCGTTCATCGATCGCGTGAACATCGGCTTTGCCTCCCTGACCATGAACCAGGACCTGGGGTTTTCGTCGACCGTTTTTGGTGTCGGCGCCGGCATCTTCTTTCTCGGCTATTTCATTTTCGAAGTGCCTTCGAACCTGATTTTGCACAAGCTCGGAGCCCGCATCTGGATCGCGCGGGTCATGATCACCTGGGGTCTCGTCTCCGGTGCAATGGCGCTGGTTCAAGGCACGACGAGCTTCTACATATTGCGTTTTCTTCTGGGGGTGGCCGAGGCCGGCTTTTTCCCAGGCATCATCCTGTATCTGAGCTATTGGTTCCCGGCCCGCCGCCGCGCGGCGGTGACGGCGATGTTCATGGCCGCGGCGCCGCTTTCCACGGCAATCGGTTCTCCCATCTCGGGCGCACTGCTTGAAATGCATGGGATCTGGGGTCTGGCAGGCTGGCAATGGATGTTCATCATCGAAGCTATCCCTGCGCTTGTCTTCGGTGTCGTCGTACTTTTCTATCTGACGGACCGCCCGGAAAAGGCGAAATGGCTCTCTGTTGACGAGCGCACATGGCTTGCCAAGACCATGGAAGAGGACCAGGCCGGAAAGCCGAAAACCAGCCACAGCATCTGGGCAGGCCTAGCCGATATCCGCGTTCTCGCGCTCTCGCTCGTCTATTTTGGGACATCGGCAGGCCTCTACACGCTTGGCATATGGGCACCGCAAATTATCAAAAGCTTCGGTTTGTCGTCATTCCAGGTCGGATTGATCAATGCGGTCCCGGCTGTTTTTGCGGTGGTCGGCATGATCCTCTGGGCCCGTCATTCCGACAAGTCTGGCGAGCGTACATGGCATGTCGTCGGGGCCTGCCTGCTTGCCGCAGCGGGTCTTGCGTTTGCGACCGGCGCAACCAGCGTTTTTGCAGTCTTGATGGCGCTGACGCTGGTAAACATTGGTATCAGCGCATCGAAGCCGCCGCTCTGGAGCATGCCAACGCTTTTCCTGTCCGGACCTGGCGCCGCTGCAGGCATTGCAACGATCAATTCGATTGGTAACCTCGGCGGCTTCGTCGGTCCATCGATGATCGGCTGGATCAAGGACGCGACTGGAAGCTTTGCAGGCGGCCTATACTTCGTCGCAGCGCTTCTGCTGGTCTCCGCCACCGTCACTCTGATCCTGGCGCGCAGCAGCGCGCGGGATCCACAAACCAAAGCATCAGCCCAGCACTGATTATCAAAATGGAGAATGAATATGCGTGAATACAAGATCGCAGCGATTCCGGCAGATGGGATCGGCCCGGAAGTGATCGCGGCCGGGCTCCAGGTTCTCGATGCTCTCGCAGCCCGCAGCGGCGACTTCAAGATTCATTCCGAAACCTTCGACTGGGGATCCGACTACTATAAGAAGCACGGCGTCATGATGCCGGCCGATGGCCTGGAGACGCTGAAGAAATTCGACGCGATCTATTTCGGGGCAGTCGGTGCTCCTGATGTGCCGGATCATATTACCCTCTGGGGCCTGCGTCTGCCGATCTGCCAGGGCTTCGATCAATATGCCAACGTTCGTCCGACGAAGATCCTGCCTGGAATTACTCCGCCGCTGCGCAATTGTGGGCCTGGCGATCTTGACTGGGTTATCGTGCGCGAAAACTCCGAAGGCGAATATTCGGGCCATGGTGGCCGCGCTCATAGGGGCCTGCCCGAGGAAGTCGGTACCGAGGTGGCGATCTTCACCCGTGTTGGTGTCACCCGCATCATGCGTTACGCCTTCAAGCTGGCGCAGTCGCGGCCGCGCAAGCTGCTCACCGTCGTCACGAAGTCCAATGCACAGCGTCACGGCATGGTGATGTGGGATGAGATTGCGGCCGAAGTCTCGAAGGAATTCCCAGACGTTACCTGGGACAAGATGCTGGTGGACGCAATGACGGTGCGCATGACCCTGAAGCCACAGAGCCTCGACACGATCGTAGCGACCAATCTGCATGCCGACATTCTGTCCGACCTTGCCGGAGCGCTCGCCGGCTCCCTCGGTGTCGCACCCACCGGCAACATCGATCCGGAGCGCCGCTTCCCATCCATGTTCGAACCGATCCACGGCTCGGCCTTCGACATCACCGGCAAGGGCATTGCCAACCCGGTCGCTACCTTCTGGACGGCGGCGCAGATGCTCGAACATCTTGGTGAGCGAGATGCCGCCACGCGGTTGATGAACGCCGTCGAACGGGTGACCGAAGCTGGTATTCTGACCCCGGACGTAGGGGGCAAAGCAACCACACAACAGGTTACCGATGCGGTCTGCGACGCAATCGCGGGTTCAAACATCCTGAAAATAGCGGCTGCCCAATGAATTGGGACGACGTATCTGCTCGCGGCCTGCTGCGCCGGCTATTCGACGCGGCGGTCGCAAGTGCGGATCCAATGAAGGTTGTCGCACGGCATCTTCCTGAAAAACCTAGAGGACGCTGCGTCGTCATTGGGGCTGGCAAGGCATCGGCGGCGATGGCCGCGGCAGTGGATGCAGCTTGGAAGGATGTCGGACTGAGTGGGGTGGTCGTGACGCGTTACGGCCACGCAATACCTGCGGGACGCATCGAGATTATCGAGGCTGCACATCCCGTTCCCGACGAGATGAGCGTAGTAGGTGCGCAGCGGTTGCTCGCCAGTGTCGAAGGGCTTGGACCGGACGATCTTGTCATCGCCCTGATTTCCGGGGGCGGTTCTTCGCTTGCCATCGCGCCGGCTGGGGACATGACCCTTGCGGACAAAAGAGCGGTCAATCAGGCGCTGCTCGCCAGCGGCGCCAGCATTTCCGAAATGAATACCGTTCGCAAGCAGCTCTCCCGGATCAAGGGCGGCCGTCTGGCGCAGGCCGCTTATCCGGCACACGTCGTTACGCTGGTGATTTCCGATGTGCCTGGTGACGATCCCTCGCAGATCGCGTCCGGTCCAACGGTTGCAAGTAGATCTACGCTCGATGATGCCCGAGAAATCGTTGCTCGTTACAAGCTGGCGCTGCCGGCAACGGCAACAGAAGTGCTGCGGCAAGGGGCGACGATCGAAGCGGCAGCGCCAATGAATAGCGACGTCAGGCTTGTTGCCTCACCGTCCATGGCTTTGGAGGCGGCCGCCAATGCTGCGGCTGCGAGCGGGCTGCAAATAGTGGACTTGGGTGACGCGCTTCAAGGAGAGGCGAGGGAGGTGGGGACGCTATTGGCCGGTATTGCAGCCTCCGTCCGCTCACGCGGGCGACCGGCTACTGGACCCGCCATTATCCTGTCCGGCGGGGAAACGTCCGTGACACTCGGATCGGGATCCACCGGTCGCGGCGGCAGGAATACCGAATTTTTGCTAAGTCTTGCGATTGCATTGAATGGGATGGATCGCGTCTGGGCAATTGCCGGCGATACCGATGGCATCGATGGTGTCGAAGACGCAGCCGGCGCCATCATCGATCCATCGACCCTGTCGCGTATGTCAAATGCCGGTATTTCACCGCGTTTGGCGCTTTTGAATCACGACAGCTACGGGGCTTTCAGTGCGATCGGCGATCTTGTCGTCACTGGCCCGACGCTCACAAACGTCAACGACATTCGCGCCATACTCATTGGATAATCCACGTCGGCGATAATAATTACCGAGAAAAGCCAAAATGCCTCGTGCGATCCCTCCGTTCCGGAATAGTTGCGTCTGACATATCAGCGGTTGCCAAATCTAGGATTTATAAAGTCCTGCCCAGCCTGAAGATCGTCGTCTCCCGTATTCCGCAGCGCAGTCGGAACATTTTTGTAGCGATATTGTTCGGCGGGGGAAGGGAACACCCCCATGATGCCGTTTCGAAGAATCTTCTACTGTCTGAGAATCGTCGCTATGGCTGCCGCTATCTTCTTAAATGTGGCGGCGATGAACCATGCATGGTCCGAAGAGACGGGCAGCGGCTGCGTAATCGAACGGAGCGGCGAGCGTGGAGTGCAGACAAAAGGCACACCGCAGCCGTGTTGTTGTTCCGTCGGACATTGTTGCGCGCTGATTCCCGATTTTTTTGCCGGCGGGCAGCACATCAGTGAAGCCGACAATCCGGTGGCTCGAACGATCCAGCCGAATCCGCTCCTCCTTATCAGGGCGCCGGATCCGCCGCCTCGATCTTCGTTTGGTTGAGAGAAATCGAACCAAATCAGAAGGAGATCGACATGAATATCACCAGGAAGATCGCATTTGCAGCAATCGTCGCCGCGGCAGTCTTCGCGCTGAAACCCGCCGGCGCAGCAGCGCAGATGGCCTATCCGGACAAATGTAAATCCGAGGAAATGCGGATGTCGTCGGCGGGCATGCAAATGCCCGGCAACATGACCGATTACCAGAAAGCGGCCATGGACGGAATGAAGAGCATGAATTCCAATATGATGCAGGGAATGATGAAGGAGGACGCGGACGTGTCCTTCCTTTGCGGCATGATCGCTCACCACATGGGTGCGATCAGCATGTCGCAGGTTGAACTCAAATACGGCCACAATAAATGGGCACGGCAAAAGGCCGCCAAAATCATTGACGAGCAGGCGAAGGAAATCAAACAGATGACCGGCTGGCTCGACAGCGAAGTCAAGTAAGGAGATTCCCAATGCACCAAGTTTCAGCCGAAATGAAGAGCTGCATCGAAAACTGCCTCGCCTGCTATGGCGAATGCCTGTCGACGGCGATGGGGCATTGTCTCGAAGCCGGCGGAGAGCACACCAGGCCGCCGCACTTCAAACTGATGATGGCCTGTAGCGAGATATGTCGAACGGCTGCACACTTCATGCTGATAGGCTCTGAACATCATCGCCACGTTTGTCGCGAATGCGCAGAGATCTGCGCCCAATGCGCGGATGATTGTGAGCGGATCGGTGACATGCCGGATTGCGTTAAAGCCTGCCGCCGCTGTGCGGACAGTTGCCATCGCATGGCCGCCTAAAATAATTCCCAGAAAAGTGCGGAGCGGTTTCCGTCCGGAACTGCGTGAAAACAAAGAAATTGAGCGCTTCAGATACTCCGTGAAAAGCTGAAGCGCTCTGGAATGGAGGGCGCTCGGCGCCCTCTTATCGTCCTTCTAAAATGGCGAACTTCTAAAGGCTTGCAGAATGAAGTAGGTGCGCATGGCAAACACGGTTCATCAGCAATACGCGTGCGCTCATGGGGCGCTCGTGCGGAGTTCGGCGACGGTACATCGGAGTTTCAGGTGAGTGGAATTCCCTATATCGAGCTTGTCCCATGGAACAATGTAACCAGTCGGCTGCTCTGCGAATCCGAAGAGCCGCAGCATGACGCTGCCGATCGTCGTTGCCGACAGTCTTTCGAGCAAGCCAAGAGCTCCGAGGTGATATTCGACAACGAAGAAGTCTTCCTCCGCAGCTTCCGCTTTGATCTCTTCCAAGCGTGCGATCGGCTTACCATTTAAATCATGGACCTTCATTCCAAGCAGAAGCTCCAGATGAATCTCCGTCATGACAGCCCTCCCGGGATGCGCCTGAGAATATGTTGCCTCAACCATTCCTGCGTCTGTTCTAGAGGTGTTTCGCTGTCGTCGATATCAACTTGAATGTCGACGCCCGCATCGGTGATTTTCGACCATGGGATCCGATAGGGGCATCGATCGCGACCCGCCCGCACCCGCGGGGAAAAGGCAAGCAGCCAGCGATATAGGCGTGGGCTCAACCTTCGCAGCAGCGTCAAATGGCCCATTTCGAGAAAGCTGATCTTAAGCCGGCCGTCATTTTCGGTCGTAAGCACGATCCCGTCGACCTTTCCGATACGAGCCTGTCGGCGATCGACCACCTGCTTATCCAGAACGTCGCGCACAAGATACATGTCAGCCTCCCAGGATTTCCAGAGGGGTAGTTACAATTGAAAGCACGAAAGCCATCGCAACGATAAAGATGACTGCGGCATTGCCGATCCATCCGTTTTTATGCTTTCCCACATAGGTCGGATCGTTCATCAGGATAAGGAAAGGAACCACCCCGAACGGCAGGCTGAGCGCTGAGAGGGCCATCGAAAAGATGGTGATCTGAAGCGGATCCACGCCAATGACGATTGGGATCACGGCAATCATAAGGCAACCCGTGTAGACGAGGCAAAAGGCGGGATTTTCTTTCGGCTTCATGTTTTCAGACCAATTCCATCCGAAGCCCTGTGCGACCAGATAGGCCTGTGCCAGGCTCACTTCGAGGGTCGCGCCCAAACATGTAATTCCGAGCGAGATCGCAAAGAGATAAAGTCCCCATTTTCCAAAAGCGGGTGTGAGGATCATGGCAATCTGCTCATATCCTTCAATGTCTTCAATCCCGCTGGAGGGATAAATCATTGCAGCCAATACCATGACAGCGGCGGTAATGATCGCGCCGAAACTCATGCCAAGGATCGCGATCGCGCGATTGGCGCCGAAGTAGCTCTTGTCCCATTCGTCTTCGAGGGCGCCCGAGGAATAGAAGTAAAAGAGATAGGGAGAAATGACAGCGCCCAATATTCCGACGACGATGAAGCTATAATGTAGCGGATCTTTACTGGGCAGGGTCGGCAGAAGGCCCTTCGCAATTTCACCCCATGGCGGATCCATGACAAACACGGCGACGACGAAAGAAAGCGCCAAAAGTCCTAAAGCCGATATGCCATTCTCGATAAGGCCGAATGTGCCTCGCCACAGCAGCAACCAGGCAATAAATGTCACCGGCAAGGACCACCACGGAAATTTCACTCCGATCAGGAATTGCAGCGCAAGCGAGATGCCGCCGATCTCGGCTGCAAGAACGAGAAGATTGACGATGAAGACTATGGATATAGTTAGGAGAAAAATATTGGAGCCGAAGCGGTCCCGAATTCCGTCGACAATCGTATAATGGCTCGCAATTGCGAAGCGCCCCGACATTTCAACGAGAAAAATCACACAGATCGTGCCGAGCACAATAGCCCAAAGGGGAGTATAGCCATAGGCTGCTCCAGCTTGGCCGGAGGTTGCGATGTTTCCCGTTTCAAGAAAACCGCCGATGCTTGTGATGATGCCAAGCGATATCTGCAGCAATTTCTTCAATCTGCTGCTCCTGATTTAGCTCTCAACTCACTTTCGAGGCTTCGCAAATCGCGAAGATGTTGGGAAAGCCTATCCGTCTGGCCATCGATGAGCTCGTGATGTGCTGCACCGGTGATCATGTTCAACCGGCCGGCGAGGGTAGCCAAATTCTCGGGGGTTGTCGGGAGCTCCTTCGATAGGGAGCCGATCTCCTTTGTGCAGCGCTCTATCGTCAAGATGGCAAAACTATTCGATACGAGCATTCTCGTTCGCGCGTCCAAGACCATCTCCGCGGTCGCGCTCCATGAGAGCACATCACGAATTTTGCGTTCGCGCCGTTGATCTCCATCCGAGCAGGAGGTCAAGCAGACCAAGAGAAGGGCGACGATGAATAGTTTCACAACAGAGTCCTCGTGGCGGCCCGCCCAAACTCCATTTTCCTCATATATCCTCATATAATCGAATAGAGCCGGGTGAGTTCCAACGCAGTGACGGGTGGTACTGTCCGGGGAACTTTAACCGGTGCAGGCGGCCTAGCACCTCGATCTCAACGATACGTTTGCAAGGACAAATCAGTTCGCGAATACCCCATCACTGATGGTCCGTTGCTCATGCGCTCAGTGGCGTATCAAGACCCCTCTTAAATGGGCAATGGAACAACCGCTCGTCGACGGTGTTCAAGTCAATATGTCTTCAGCTAGGCGGCGATCAAATGAATGCTCCCGCGAATAAGGATTTAAGCACCGGGGATAATTCGCCGATGGAAGCGAAGGCAGTGCCTAGATTAATCGATCCGGATGCGGAGGCCTTCGTTGCGAGCGTCATTGAGAATCTCGTGGAGTCGCGGGTCCCGTTCCTTGTCGCCGGCACTTACGCGGTGAGCGCTTATACGGGAATTTCGCGCGAAACGAAGGATTGCGATATTTTCTGCAAGGCAGGCGATTTTCTGCGGATTCTCTCGAATTTTCAGAGTCATGGCTATTCGGTGGAGATCATAGATGAGCGCTGGCTAGGGAAGATCTCCAAGGGACGGCACTTCTTTGATGTGATTTTCGCATCCCCTGATGGAGCGACGCCTGTAAATGATAACTGGTTCGAGGACGCCCGCCGGTTCCAGATGTGCGATTGCTCTGTTCGCATCGCTGGGGCAACCGAGTTGATCTGGTCGAAATGCTTTGTTCAGCTCCGGCATCGTTATGACGGCGCCGACGTCGCCCATGTGATCCTGAAGGCACACGACAAGATCAATTGGCGTAAGCTGTTGGAATATCTCGAGGTAAATTGGGAAGTGTTGCTGATCCATCTTCTCAACTTCCGCTGGATCTATCCTTCCGAGCGCGACAAAATTCCGGACTGGCTGATGGACGAGCTACTCGACCGGTTGAGCGCTCAGCGTGACCTGCCTTTGCCGCAGACGAAGATATGCCGCGGCCGGATGTATTCCCGTGTCGATTTTGAAATTGACGTGAAGGAATGGGGCTTTGCCGACGTAAGCGGCGACGGCGAATTGCGCGATGAAGAGGAGAGTTGACAATGGCCAATGATCAACGACGGAAATTGAGAGTAGCCGCCGTCGCTGACCTTCATGTCAAGGAAGATCGCGAGCAATCCTACAAGGCGCTTTTTGCCGATATTTGTTCGGTCGCCGATGTCTTGGTCATCGCCGGCGATCTGACGGACCTCGGCAAGCCGAAAGAGGCCGAATTGCTTGCCGCCGACCTGCGCAATTGCACTGTGCCGGTGGTGGCGGTGCTTGGCAATCATGATTATGAAAGCGGTGCCGTCGAGGAGGTGACGTCCATTCTCACGGACGTCGGCGTGAAGCTTTTGAACGGCCGGGCCGTGGAGATCGGCGGAGTTGGCTTCGTCGGCGTGAAAGGCTTTGCCGGGGGGTTTGGACGCTACATGCTGAGTTCCTTCGGAGAGCCCGCCATCAAGGCTATGGTCGCTGAAAGCGTCGATGAAACCATGCGTCTGGAAAACGCCATGCGTCAGGTTCGGGCCAGCCGCTCCATGGTGGTTCTGCACTACGCGCCGATCACAGAAACAGTCGTCGGCGAACCGCCGGAGATCTTTCCCTTTCTCGGCTCATCGCGTCTTGCCGAAACGATCGATCGCTTCAAGGTCGATGCAGTCGTCCATGGACACGCGCACCGGGGCAGCTATGAGGGCCGGACCCCCGCAGGAGCACCGGTTTTCAATGTCGCCGCCCACATCGAGAAACCTACCGGCAAGCCTTACGCGCTCATCGATCTCTAGCGGCAATTCCGACTGATGCCATGCCCGTCGTCGCCGGCACGGGCGCTAGGGAACAGAAAAGCTTGTCGTTGGTTCTTTGTGGGAAATCGAGGATCTTCATCATGGCTACCCAACCGAGAAACGAACCACCGAAAACACCCGGCAAACCCGCAGCAGGTGGATGGGGTTCTGCAAAGTCGGTGAGTGGCATTCTCCTTCGGGAGCATATTCCGATCGCAGGCCCATCCCTTCTGGCGCATCAGAACAAGCCCGATGGCTACATGTGTGTCAGTTGCGCTTGGGGCAAGCCTGCCAAGCCTCATCCGTTGGAGTTCTGCGAAAATGGTGCCAAGGCCACCAGTTGGGAGGCCACGAACCGGCGCGCGGATCGTGCTTTCTTTGCGGCACATACGCTCACCGAACTTGAAATGTGGCCCGATCATGATCTCGAGGAGCAAGGGCGTCTGACGCATCCCATGCGCTGGGATGCCGAAAAGGACAAATACGTACCCGTCACCTGGCATGTGGCTTTTGAGGAGATCGGCCGCGAATTGAGGGCGCTGTCCCCAGAGCAGGTTGATTTCTATACGTCCGGGCGGGCGTCGCTCGAAACGGCTTACATGTATCAGTTGTTCGCGCGCATATACGGCAGCAATCATTTGCCGGATTCGTCAAACATGTGCCACGAAAGCACATCCGTCGCCCTGCCGGAAAGCATCGGCGCTTCGATCGGTACGGCCATTCTGTCCGATTTCCAAAATTGCGACTGCATCTTCTATCTTGCGCAAAACGTCGGCACGTCCTCGCCGAGAATGCTTCACGACCTGCAGGATGCGGTCAACCGGGGCGTCAAGATCGTCACCTTCAACCCACTGCACGAGCCCGGACTGCAGCGTTTCATCAATCCTCAAATGCCCGGTCAGATGCTCACCGGCAAGGAAACGCCGATTTCCTCAGAATACTACCAGGTCAAGAACGGCGGCGATATCGCCGCGCTTTTCGGCGTGTGCAAGGCGCTGATCGAGGCCGACGATGCTCTGAAGGCATCCGGCACCAGCAAGGTTGTGGGAACCGATGCGATACCGGACGATCCCTCCGATGCCGGAACGGTCGCCTTTGCCGCGGCGATGGCCGCCGCCGACAAGAAGCATGTCCTCGACCACGATTTCATCCGCCAACACACCGCGGGCTTCGAGGAATTCGCCGCGGCGGCGCGAAATTACGATTGGGCCGAGCTGGAGCGGGTCTCGGGCTTGACGCGGGCTCAGATGCAGCAGGCGGCTTCCACCTATGCCAATTCGAATGCGGTTCTCATGGTCTATGGCATGGGCCTTACGCAGCATGTCATGGGTGTTCAAAACGTACACATGGTTGTCAATCTCGCGCTTCTTCGCGGCAACATCGGCAAGCCGGGAGCCAATATCTGCGCAGTCCGCGGCCATTCGAATGTTCAGGGTCAGCGCACTGTGGGGATCACGGAAAAGCCGGGTCTCGTGCCGCTGGACAAGCTAGCCGCACTTTATCAGTTCGAGCCGCCGGAATGGATCGGCCACACCACGGTTGAGACATGCAAGGCGATTCTTGAGGGCGAGACGCGGGCGTTCGTTAGCCTCGGCGGAAATTTTCTGCGAGCCATTCCCGAAACCGTCGCAATGGAGAATGCATGGCGGAAGCTGCGCCTGACCGTCCAGATCGCCACCAAACTCAATCGCAGCCACGTCATTCACGGCGAAATCGCCTATCTCCTGCCATGTCTCGGCCGCGTCGAAATCGATGAACAGGCAAGCGGCCCCCAGGCCGTTTCGCTGGAAAGCTCGGTCGCGCATTTTCACGGCTCGCGTGGAAGAGCCAAGCCCGCCAGTCCGGAATTGCTTTCCGAGCCAGCAATCATCGCCGGGATGGCAAAGGCGACGCTGACCAAGGGTGTCGTTCCATGGGACCGCTGGGTTGCTGACTATTCGATCATCCGCGACGCCATCGAAGAAACCTATCCGGAGACGTTCAAGGACTTCAACGAGCGCATGTTCCATCCTGGCGGTATTCCAAGACCGTTACCGGCGCGGGAGCGCAAATGGGTCACCCCCAACGGCAAGGCCAATTTCATTACCCCTGACCGCCTGTTTCCGGAGTTTTCACTCGATGCGCAAAGCGACAATGTCCTTCATCTCGCGACGTTGCGTTCCAACGATCAGTTCAACACGACGATTTATGGCTTTAGCGACCGCTACCGCGGCATCGAGGGAACCAGGCAGGTCGTCTTCGTCAACACAAACGATATAGCGCGCCTTGGTTTCAGCAACGGTGAGGCCGTCGATCTGGTGACCGCGATCGATCGGGAGACGGAGCGGCGGGTTACAGGGTTCACCATTGTTGCCTATGACATTCCGGAAGGATGTTGCTGCGCCTACTACCCGGAAGCCAACCCGCTGTTCCCGTTGAGTCATCATGACGTCAAGGCGAAGACACCGTCCTACAAGCTTTTGCCCGTGCGCCTTGTCCGCTCTGGCGCTGCTCCCGTTCATTGAAGCCCGAACAGGTTGGAACATCAGCCATGTCGTGGGAGGTAGGTAGAGAATTCTTTGATCGCGCATTCGTAGCCGCCGCGTTTCTAGCGGCCCTCGGCGCGGCCGCCCTCATGGGCTATGCGCGTGAAGGGCGACAATATCGAACCGATCCCCCCCTCGGAGCCGCCTTGGACGAGCTGCGCCTGATGCCGAACGGGATCAGCGGTGCTCCGCCGGAAATCTACTTTGCCCTTGGCAAACCTTACGAGAAAACCGCTTACGATCTCAGTCAGGGCAAACGGCTCTATTCCTGGTTCGGTTGCGGGGCATGCCATGGCGACGGACGTGGCGGGACCGGCCCCTCTTTCCTGGATGGCTGGTGGCTCTATGGTCCGGAGATGGTGTCGATCGCCGCCTCCATCCGCGACGGCCGTCCGCATGGAATGCCGGCTTTTCGCGACAAGATGACGATCGACGAGATCTGGCAGCTCGCAGGTTACGTCCAGACGATCGGCGCATATAAGGCAAAGACCACAGCGCCGAGCCGCAACGACGACAAGCAGACGCGCCCGGCGGAAAACCGCGCGCCGGCGGCAATCCTGTTCGACGAAGGCCCTGCCGGACCGAACGCAGCGCGGGAGCCATCCCATTGAAAGCGGGCGCTGCCGTTTTCCTGTGCCTATCGGCCATCCTGATTGCAGGATGCAACGGTGCTCAGTCGGCCCTGAATGCTGAGGGGGCCGCGGCCGTTCAGCTCAAGCACCTCATTCTCGGGATCGTGGTCGTCTGCTGCGCTGTGTGGGCGCTGGTCATGATCGTGCTGGTCCTGGCATTGCTGCGCGCCAGGACGCCGCAGGAAAATCCAAGTTCCGAAAGTGAGCGGCGGATGGGCAAGCTGGTGACGGCGGCTGTTGCAGCGACAGTTGTCATCATTGCCGGTTTGACGATCGCGAGCTTCTATGCGACGCGCGGCCTCGGTGTATCAGAGAATGCCGGTCTCACGATCAAGGTTCGCGGCCAGCAATGGTGGTGGCAATTCATCTACGACGATGCCGATCCGACCAAGTCCTTTCAGACGGCCAATGAGATGCATATTCCGATTGGTGTGGATATTCGCATCGAGCTCGAAAGCTTGGATGTCATTCATTCCTTCTGGGTGCCGAGCCTCGCCGGCAAGCGCGACCTCATTCCCGGCCGGCAGAACGCCATAACCATACGGGCGGACCGTCCAGGCGTTTATCGCGGTCAATGCGCAGAATTCTGTGGGCTTCAACACAGTCACATGGCGCTGTTCGTTATTGCCGAAGACATGGCTGCCTATCAGCGCTGGACTGCCGCACAGAGGGCCAACAGCGTATCGCCAGCCGATCCGGAAGCGATTGCCGGCAAGGCTCTTTTCATGCGCAAGCCCTGCGCGGCCTGCCATACCATACGGGGAACCGAGGCATCGGGATCGACCGGGCCGGATCTGACCCATGTCGGGAGCCGTCAGACGATTGCCGCAGGGTTGCTCGACAATACCCGCGGTTCACTTGCCGCCTGGATTGCCGATCCGCAGACACTGAAACCGGGAAACAACATGCCGATGGTTCCACTCTCCAGTGACGAACTGCGGCAGCTTTCCGCCTATATGGAAAGCCTCAAATGACGAAAGACGACAAACCCACGCAACCGACGGATTTGATGTTCGATAACGGCGAGCTCGAACGGCGGCTCGCGCAGACCTGGATGACGCCGGCCGGTATCTGGGGAGCCCTCACGACAGTCGATCACAAGATCATCGGCCGCCGTTACATCGCCACCGCATTCGTCTTTCTCGCCTTGGGCGGGCTGCTCGCACTCGCGATACGGCTGCAATTGGCGCAGCCGGAGGCGCGCTTTATCGGTCCGGACCGCTACAATCAGATTTTCACCATGCATGGCTCAAACATGATGTTCCTGTTTGCCGTGCCGGTCATGGAAGCCATGGCTGTTTATCTCGTGCCGCTGATGGTCGGCACCCGCAATATTGCCTTTCCGCGCTTAAATGCCTTTTCCTATTGGATCTATGTGGCCGGCGGCCTGCTGTTATGGGTTTCGTTTGCCCTCGACACTGCGCCCGATGTCGGATGGTTTGCCTATGTGCCCTTGTCTGGACCGCAATATGGCGCGGGCAAGCGTGCCGACCTCTGGGCGCAGATGATCACTTTCACCGAAGTCGCAGCCTTGGCCGTTGCGGTAGAAATCGTCGTCACCGTCTTCAAACAGCGCGCGCCGGGCATGTCGCTCGATCGCATTCCGCTGTTCGTCTGGTCGATGCTCGTCACGGCCTTCCTCGTCATCATGGCCATGCCGGCGATCATGCTCGCCAGTTCGTCGCTGATCCTCGATCGTCTGGTCGGAACGCATTTCTTCGATCCTGCAGAGGGCGGCGACGCGCTGCTATGGCAGCACCTGTTCTGGTTCTTCGGCCATCCCGAGGTCTATATCATCTTCCTACCGGCAGTCGGCATGGTGTCGACGATAATAGCGACCTTCTCGCGGCGCCCCGTATTCGGCTATCTCCCGCTTGTCATGGCGTTGATCGCCACGGGAATCCTGGCATTCGGCCTCTGGGTGCATCATATGTTTGTCGTCGGCCTGCCGAAGCTAGGCGAGAGCTTCTTTACTGCTTCCAGCATGGCGATCGCCATTCCAGCCGGCATCCAGATATTCTGCTGGCTGGCCACACTATGGGGCGGACGGCCCGTCTTCAAGACACCGCTGTTGTTCGTCATAGGTTTCATCGTGACCTTTGTCATCGGCGGCCTGACGGGGGTGATGGTCGCCTCGGTGCCGTTCGACACCCAGGTACATGATACCTATTTCGTCGTCGCACATTTCCATTACGTCCTTGTGGGCGGCGCCGTCTTTCCCTTGCTCGGCGCCATCTATTACTGGTTTCCCAAGATAACCGGACGGATGATGAGCGAGACGCGCGGCCGCTGGGCATTCTGGCTGATCTTTGCCGGCTTCAATCTGACATTCTTTCCCATGCATATTCTCGGGCTCGAGGGCATGCCGCGACGCATCTATACCTATCAGCCGGAAATGCCCTGGGCTGGAATGAATATGTTCGTGAGCTTCAGCGCCCTTATCCTTTCGCTGGGCTTCCTCGTCTTTTTCATCGATGTCATCCGCAGCGCTCGGTCCGGGCAGATCGCAGGCGAAAATCCATGGGGCGCCTCGACGCTCGAATGGGCGACGTCGTCGCCGCCGCCATGCTTCAATTTCCGCCGCATTCCGGTGGTCGGCGCTCGTGATCCTCTGTGGTCGCAGCCGGAAGAACTTACGGTGGCGGGCGGGCTGCGCACTGATCGGCGCGAATTGATCGTCAGCAGCGTCGTCGAGGCGCAACCCGAAGCAAGCGAGTCCTCGCCACGAAATTCGATCTGGCCGCTCCTGGCGGCTCTCGCCACCACGGTGATGCTGATCTGGTCGATCTTCTCGCCTTGGGCGGTCATTTGGGGATCGATTCCGATCGGGATCACGTTGACCGGGTGGTTCTGGCCGAAGCAGACACCGGAGGACGAATCATGAAGGAGCGCGTCGTCCTCGACGTTTCAAGGCTGCCGCCCCACGGTATGGGGAGGGCAAGCCCGACCTGGTGGGGCACCTGCGCCTTCATGCTCATCGAAGGGTCCGGCTTCGCATTGGCGATCGCAGTCTATTTCTACCTGATGAGCCTCGCCCCGCACTGGCCGATCGACGCGCCGGCGCCCGGCCTCGTTCCCGGCACGACCCTGACCGCGATATTGCTCGCGAGCGTCGTACCCAACATTCTCCTATCCAGATGGGCGCGGCAAAGAGATCTGCGCAAGGTACGGATCGGGCTTGTTCTGATGTCGGCGCTTGGGGCGGTGCCCCTGGTCCTGCGCGGTTTCGAATTCACCGTTCTCAACATACGCTGGGACGGCAACGCCTATGGCTCGATCATTTGGACCATGCTGGGGCTTCATACGACCCACATCGTCACGGATCTTATCGATACGCTGGTACTGACCTGCCTGATGTTTTCCAAGCATGCCGATAATCCGCGCCGCTTCGGCGATGTTGAAGATAATGCCATGTACTGGAACTTTGTCGTGGTGGCGTGGATTCCCTTATACGCATGCATATATTGGGTACCACGCCTATGATGACCACGGCGGCAAAATATGGCGGATTGATTCTCGCGCCCTTTATTTGGGCCATCAACACCCAGCTTGGCCAGATTCTTCCTTATGTCGATTGCAGCCGCCATACATATTGGTCGCTACTGACCTCTTCCTTTGCAATTCTACTTGCGTTGGCCAGCGCGGCGATACCGCAGGCCGGTTCTACGCCGGAGGAAGCGCGAACAGGGCTGTTCCTCCGCCATCTTAGTGTTCTCGTCGGGCTCGTCTTCGCCTTCGCGCTTTTCCTGCAGGGAGGAGCCGCATGGCTCGTGGACGCATGCGAACATTAGCCGCCCTCATGATCCTGCTGTTGACGGGACGGGAGGCTGCCGCGCATGGCGCGGAGGCGCATCTCTTTCATTCGGTCTGGACGATCGACCCGTGGATTGTAACACCGTTAGCGGTTGCGGCTTTTCTTTATGCTCGAGGTTGCTGGAAGCTGAGGCGACGCGCTCGAACGGGCAGGTCTGTTGTGGCGAGGCGCGCCCTTTGCTACTGGTGCGGCTGGCTGACGCTTACCGGTGCGCTGCTGTCCCCATTGCACTGGCTCGGAGAGCAGCTTTTTACGTTCCACATGATCGAGCACGAAATCATCATGGCGATCTCCGCCCCGATGATCGTCATCGCGCGGCCGACGGGCATATTCCTCTGGGGACTGCCGGATCGGCTGAGGCGCTGGACGGGGAGGGCGATGCGGCGGAGCTCCGTGCGGATCGCCTGGCGCTGGCTGAGCGGAGGAACCAACGCCACCCTATTGCATGCCGTCGCCATATGGGCCTGGCATGCGCCGATCCTGTTCGATGCCGCCGTCGCTGCTGTTGCGCTGCATCGTCTCCAGCATCTGAGCTTCTTCGTCACTGCTATCCTGTTCTGGTGGTCGATCTTCTGGCGCAGCAATCACGGCGTTGCGGCGTGGCATCTGTTCCTGACCATGCTCCACACCGGAGCGCTCGGTGCACTGATGGCACTTGCACCACGCGTCCTTTATGTCGTGCAGACGCATGCTGCGGAAACATGGGGGCTTACACCGCTGGAGGATCAGCAGCTCGCCGGGATGGTCATGTGGATTCCGGCGGGGACGATTTATGCCGGCGCGGCACTCGCGATGGCAGCCCTATGGATCGCGAATGCCGGCAGGGGAGTGGATCATGTTCAACGCATCCGCCCTTTATAGATATCGCAGCATCTGGTTGGCTGCGGCAGCCATTGCACTGCTTTGCGCTCTGGTTGGCGCAAACTGGGCAAAGAATTGGCAGCAGCGCCTGGAGATCGTACGCGTGCTGACCGAGGGTGGGGATCCCTCCCGCGCACCGCCGATTTTTCGTCGGTATGGTTGCACCGGATGCCACCAAATCCCCGGCATAGCCGGTGCGGATGGTCAGGTGGGCGGGACCTTGGAGGGCCTTCAAAAACGGGTTTATATCGCCGGCGTCGTCAACAATACGGGTGATAACCTCGTTCATTGGATCGTAGCGCCGCAGGACTTTTCGCCCAATTCGGCCATGCCAAAAACAGGGATTTCGCAAGCCGAAGCCCGAGATCTCGCCGCCTATCTTTACACTCATTAATCCCATTTATGGATGCGGCGTCGGCCGAGGAGGCAGGCTCTTGATGTAGCGCGCGATGGCATCGCGATCGCTCTGCGGCAGCATCGCCATGTTGGTAACGACCTCGGCCATGGACGAGCCGACGCGGCCATGGTTCGGCGTGTCGCCACTCTTCAGCATTTCCGAGATGTCGGCTTCGGACCAGTTTCCGATCCGGCTCGGCGTGATATTGGGAACGAACCCCGTGCCTTCAGGATCCGTACCGCCGGCAAACCGTGTTTCGGGCTTTATCGCACCGAAAATGTTGCGCGACGAGTGGCATTCCGCGCAATGGCCCAGGGTTTCGACCAGATAGCGGCCGCGAGCCAGGACGGGATCGCTGGTGACAGTCCCCTGCATCTGTCCTTCACGGAAGAACAGCAATTTCCAAAAGCCCAGGAAGCGGCGCATGCGGAACAGGAAGAACAGATCATGCGCGGGCGGGCGACCGGAAACCGGCGCCAATGTCCTCAAATAGGCCCGCAAATCCCTGATGTCTTCGAGCCGTATGCCCGTATAGCTGGGATAGGGAAATACTGGATAATAATGCTGATGTCGCGGGGAAACGCCGCCGATCAAGGCATTGGCAAGATCGACGGTGCTCCATCTTCCGATGCCATCAACGGCATCGGATGAAATATTGGGTGCACGAAATGTGCCGAAAGGCGATGCAAGTGCGAGGCCGCCGCCCAAATTCAGACGATCCTTCTGGCCCGGGGTAGCATGGCAGGACGCGCAGTCGCCAGCGGCAAATATAAGCTGGCCCCGCGCCGGATCACCGTTGTCTTGAAGGCGGGGATCATCCGCCGCAAAAGGCATGACAGGTTCCGTCACGAACCAGACCAGAACGGCGGCCAGCGTGGCCGCCAGGCACAGCCAAATCAGAATGCGCATGGTTCTATCGACCGATCCCGTGGGGCGTGAATGATGGCGCTCTCATAGAACTGATGATCGAGCCATCCGTTCCGCTTTGCAGGCGGCGGACCCCAGATTATCGGCGAGACACTCGCACGCACTATGTACATCAAATCTTGGCGGTTGCTCCACCTTCCCGCAGGAGCAGGAATTTCTGAGTGACGGCGGCCAGATTGTCGTTAAGCCAGTTTGCCATGGCTTCTTCTTCGGCGAGATTGGACTGCAGAGCTGTGGTGGCGGCGCTAAAGCCGCCGGCATCGGCGACAGTCAACAAGGACCTGTAGGCAGCGATTTCGAAGTTTTCGAAAGCGAAATTGGCAAAGGAGTTCTTTAGGATCTCGTCACCCGCCATGGTATGGCCCATGGCCGCCATCGTGCCGGTGAACGACAAGGCCATATCCTTCAAGGTCGAATGGTCTTCGTCCAGCCCCTCGAGCACGTCCTCGAGGCGTGTAATCTGGCCTTCGGTTTCCCGAATATGCTGTTCGAGTTTCGCGGCGACTTCAGGATAGTGTTCGATGCGCGAGAGCTGCGGCTTCATGATGCTGAGCGCCTGATTTTCCATCGCATGGGCATTTCTGAGACCGACGATAAACACGTCACGGATTTCGTTGTCTGCCATGATGTCCTCCATTGGCTGGAAACTCCGAACACAGACATGCCGGCATTGTTCCTGCGGAAGGCTGACTGCCGGAAGATTGGCGGGCATGCGTGTGACAGCATCTTGGCCTCAGCGGTTTACCGGGTACCGGATCGCCGGGCGGGGCTAAATTCGGGTATTCGGAAGGCTAATTCGACGTCGCCGGTTATGGCCTTGACGCTTGAAAGTGCACAAAAGTGCAGGTCGTGATCGTAAGGGCACACAGACAGCGTGGGAGCCGCCGCGGCATCCTCAAGAATCCTGGTTGCTTAGTCGTGATCAACGAGCGTGGATGTCATTTGGAAGCGCCTCAGCGGTGATCTTCACGAGGTTTCCGTGCGCAAGCGCCAGCAGCAGGGCAGATGTGTGAATGGCTTGGCAGATTCTGCCTGTGAGAGCCGCATTTATGGTTTCCGTCAGGGGTATATGATGCAATACGACCCGTTCTGAGGGATCATTCAGCGGCGCCTGGCATTCCTCGAGCCCGGTGGCGAGGACGATGTGGCTGTAGTTTGTTTGCATGGCCGGATTGGGCGCGAGGCGTCCGCAATAATGCCAATGGCGAGCCTCGAAACCGGTCTCTTCAAGAAGTTCACGCTTTCCGGCTTCCAAAGGCGTTTCGCCGGCATCTATTCCGCCACCGGGTACTTCGAGCGATATGATACCGAGCCCATGACGGTACTGTTCCAGCAACAGGACTGAGCTGTCGTCACCGATTGCAACGACATGCACCCAGTCAGGGTATGAAAGAACATAATAAGGAGAAATCGAGTGACCTTCGCTGGTTACGCAATCATCGGCCCTTACGTCGATCCAGCGATCCTTCAGAACCTGGCGCGATGATTGAATTGTCCACGGCTTCAATTCCATTGTCGTTTCCCTCCGTTAGCGCCATTTGGCCGAGAGCGGGCAAAAATGTGACGACCCCGCGGCCAGAAGCCAGGTTTGCAATCGCTCAACGCGCATTGGCGATAAAGGTGCCCCAGATAAGTGGGAAAACGTCTTGCCGCCGAGGGTGAAGTGAACTCATACATCGCATTCCTTCGGGCTCCTTGCTGGGCCCAATGGTTAAGGCACGGCGCGGGGGCCTGAAAGGGGGAACCAATTCGATTGCATGACAGTTAGGAGGACAAGGATGCAGAAAACAACGAGGAATGTCATGTCGAATGTTTCGAGAACAGGGACCGACGATATCAACAATGCAACCAGTAGAACAACCTTCGGACGATCGGTCGAAAGCAAGAGCCAGCTTCGGGATGCGGCAACCATTGCTTCGGCAACCGATGTCGAGGAGGCGCTGAATATCTACCGTTTGGAACCCATCGCCGCTCTGGACGATCCGCATTGGGACAACGCTCCCAATCAGGGTACGGTTATCGTAGCGGCCAGGACCGCAGGCGACGCGCGCATCGTGGCGGCGGGCAATGAGCTTGATTTTATGGAGGTCGATGCGGCCCCTGCCGAAGATGTGACGACCAGTAATGCGAGCGCATTTCGCGATGATAAGCTTTATACCGTGATCGAGATCGCCCGCGGCCGAACCGGCTTGAAACGCGGCGTGCTGGAGGGCGAGGTTTCCGTTGACACGATTCTTCCCACGCAAGTCGATAGCTGATCATTCGATCTGAAGCCAGGAACAGCAGCGCTACGAAAACGGTGGCGCGCTGAACTCGGCAAGACGACATTTTGGATGGGAACAATGCCTGACGTTGCAAGTTCGGGAAGCCGCAACGGAGAGGACGATCCAGAATGCGCGGCTTGGAAAATCCAAAATCGGCGCCCGTTCGCATGTGGCGCAGCACAGCTTTTGGTCTGTTGAGTTTTGGCCTCTCCTCATGTTCCCTAGCGGTATTGAACCCGGTTGGTCCCGTGGGCGCCGGTGATGCCGCAATTCTCATCAACGCGACCGTGATCATGCTCGCCATCGTGGTTCCGACCATCCTGCTGGCGTTCTGGATGGCATGGCGTTATCGCGCGTCCAATTCCCGAGCGGAATATCTTCCGTATTGGTCCTATTCCGGACGCATCGAAGCGGTCGTCTGGTCGATTCCGATCCTGACGATCATGTTCATCGGGGGGCTGATCTGGATCGGGTCGCACAGGCTCGACCCGTTCAGGCCGCTGTCATCGAGCAAGCCGACTCTCGAAGTCCAGGTCGTGTCTCTCGACTGGAAATGGCTTTTCATCTATCCGCAAAACGGGGTCGCTACCGTCAATCAAGTCGTCATCCCGACCGGCACGCCGGTACACTTTTCGATCACGTCTGCAAGTGTTTTCAACGCCTTCTTCGTGCCTCGGCTTGGATCGATGATCTACGCCATGCCTGGTATGATCTCGCAACTGCACCTCCAGTCGGATGAATCCGCTCGCCTGCGGGGCATATCCGCCCAATTTTCCGGCGACGGTTTCTCGGACATGCAGTTCGAGGTCAGAAGCGTCCCGGATGCCGAGTTTGAAACCTGGATGACGAGCGCGCAGGCGACCGATCTTCCTCTTGATCGGGATGCCTATGGCAAGCTCTTACAGCAGAGCGAGCGTGTTCAGCCTGCGACCTATCGGTTGGCGGATCCCGGGCTTTTCGATGCCATCGTTCAACAGACGATTCCGCCAGGTCCCGGTCCAGAGGCCGAGTCCCCACAACATGCGGGTCGCGAGACTTCCACTGGCGGAAAGGATTGAACATGTTGGGAAAACTCGGTCTTTCGGCGATTCCCTTGTCTCAGCCGATCCCGCTGATCACATCCATTGCCGTCATCCTTATCGCGGCTGCGGTCTTGATTCTGGTCACCGTAAGAGGATGGTGGCCCTATTTGTGGCGAGAGTGGATCATGAGCGTCGATCACAAGCGTATCGGCATCATGTATTGCCTGCTCGGTGTCGTCATGCTCATCCGCGGCTTTGCCGATGCCATCATGATGCGCACCCAGCAGGCAGTCGCGATCGATGCCCCCGGTTATCTGCCGCCCGAACACTATAATCAGATCTTCACTGCACACGGAACGATCATGATTTTGTTCGGCGCCATGCCGCTCGTATTGGGATTCATGAATTTCCTCGTGCCGCTGCAGCTCGGCGTCCGCGACGTTGCCTTCCCGACATTCAACTCGGTTGGGTTCTGGCTGACAGCGAGCGGCGCGCTTCTGGTCAATGTGTCGCTCTTCATCGGCGAGTTTGCCCGCACCGGGTGGCTGCCATATCCGCCCCTCAGCGAGACGAGCTACACGCCAGGCGTGGGCGTCGACTACTATCTTTGGGCCGTGCAGATTTCCGGCATCGGGACCCTGATAACCGGCATCAATATCGTCACGACGATACTGAAGATGCGGTGCCAGGGCATGAGCTATCTCAGAATGCCGGTCTTTTGCTGGACGGCGCTGGCTTCCTGCCTGCTGATCGTGGCAGCCTTCCCGATCCTGACGGCGACGCTCGCCATGCTCACGCTCGATCGCTATGTCGGATGGCATTATTTCACAAATACGGCGGGTGGAAATCCGATGATGTTTGTGAACCTGATATGGGCGTGGGGACATCCGGAAGTCTATATTCTCGTCTTGCCCGCCTTCGGCATCTTTTCAGAAGTCTTTTCGACCTTTTCCGGGAAACCGCTATTTGGCTACCGCTCCATGGTGGCGGCGACGATGTTTATTTGCATCGTTTCGATGCTGGTCTGGCTGCACCACTTCTTCACGATGGGGGCCGGCGCTGCGGTCAACACCTTCTTCGGCATCTCCTCCAGTATCATTGCCGTCGGCACCGGCGTGAAAATCTACAACTGGATCTTTACGATGTATGGCGGAAGGGTTCGTTTCGAAGTGCCAATGCTGTGGTCGATGGGCTTCATCTTCACTTTCACCATAGGCGGGTTGACGGGCGTCCTGCTCGCCATACCACCAGCGGACTTCCTGACGCATAATTCCATGTTTCTGGTGGCGCATTTTCACAATGTCATCATTGGCGGTGTCGTGTTCGGCGTTTTCGCGGGCATGGAATTCTGGTTTCCGAAAGCATTCGGTTTCCGGCTCCATGCAGGTTGGGGCAAAGCAGCCTTCTGGCTGGCTTTCGTTGGGTTTTGGGTGACGTTCACGCCTCTTTACGTTCTCGGACTTGATGGGATGACACGGCGGCTGCAGCACATCGACGTTCCTGAATGGGCGCCCTGGCTCTATGTCTCCGTCGCCGGTGTCGGCATTCTAATCCTGGGTGTCATCGCGCAGGTCATTCAATTGGTGGTCAGCATTCGCGAACGGGAAAAGCTGCGGGATGTCACCGGAGATCCGTGGGATGGTCGTTCTCTTGAATGGGCAACCCCGTCGCCGCCGCCGTTTTTCAACTTCGCCGTCATGCCGAATGTCGAGGGTGAGGAGGCCTATTGGGGTATCAAACTTCGCGCCGTGGAATCACAGCAACTCTCGCCTGAACCGGATTACGAGCCGATCGAGATGCCGGTGAACAGCCCGGTTGGGATCTATACGGCCTTTTTCGCCACGGTCTTCGGTTTCGCGATGATCTGGTACATCTGGTGGCTTGCCATCGTGGCGCTCGTGGCGGCCTTCATCGGCTTCGTGGTCTTCGCATGGCGCGACGTTCATGAATTCGAGGTTTCGGCCGACGAGGTCGCGCGCGTCGATCGCGCCCGGCGCTCCGCTCGCGAGGCGATGCTTGCGCGCATGTCCGAACAGGGAGCATTGCCATGACCGATACCGGCTTGCCGGCGAGCGTCGAAACCATACGGCGCGTTCGTGAAGACCCGCATCGTCTGGGCCACCGTGCTCACGGCTCGGGGGAGCCCGCGATGGGAACTGGTCAGGGCGCTACCGGTCCTGCCGACAGGCGGATTCTTGTCGGCTACGGCTTCTGGATCTATCTGCTGAGCGACATCATCATTTTCTCGTGTTTCTTTGCCGCATTCGCCGTGCAAAGGGGAGCGACGGCAGGCGGGCCGGCGATTGCCGATATCGTCGATGTGCAGCGCGTGGGATTCGAGACGGCGGCCCTGCTATTGTCGAGCTATACCTGCATGCTGTCATTTGCGGCGACGAACGCGCGCAACAAACTTTGGACGCTCATCTTCCTGCTTCTGACCGGCCTCTTGGGATTGATATTCGTTCTTCTCGAGCTCTGGGAATTCGTCGAGCTCGCCAATCGCGGCTTCACGCCGCAACGCAGTGCGATGCTCACTTCCTTCTATGGGCTGGTCGGGCTGCATGGCTTGCACGTCACGCTCGGCGGCGTCTGGCTGGCCACGATGATGGCCCAGGTTTTCATAAAAGGATTTCGCCGCGAGATCATTCATCGATTGATCTGCTTCAATCTCTTCTGGCATGCACTCGATATCGTCTGGATCGGCATTTTCACGATCGTCTATCTGATGGGAGTTCACTGATGAGTACCTCCGACACCGACACGGACGTATATGATAACCGACAAAATTTTCGGGATGACCATGCGCCCGGCGATGAGCCACCGGAAGAAAGCGGTCACTGGGTGCTGAACGCAAACTTGGGGCTGGGATTTTCGATCATCCTGACGGCTGCTTCCTTCTTGCTGGCCACTTCCGACATCGTCTACGGGCCGGCAATTCCGGTAGCGCTGATCGTACTCGCAATCGCGCAAATGGGTGTGCATCTGGTGTTCTTTCTGCATATCACCACGGGTCCTGACAACACCAACAACGTCCTCGCCCTGGCATTCGGCATATTGGTCGTCGTGCTGATCGTTCTCGGTTCCATCTGGATCATGGATCATCTGAAGCAAAACATGATGCCGATGGATCAATTGATGAATATGCAGCCATAAGTATCTGGATTATGCGGCTAAAAGGGGAAGAAGACAGATACTTGGTCTCTCACCTGGTAGTGCTGTTCGGCGGCTTATATGGGTCGCCGCAATCAAGACTTTGGAACATCGATGGCTCCGCGGAGTTCGAGATCATCTTATCTGCTGTGGCGATAGCCAGTATCGTTCCAATGTCGGCAAAGCACAGAAATGCGGTGAAGGAGCTTCAATATGTCATCGAGGTGCTTCGCTCTTCTATTTGCGATCTGCATTTCGCTGACGGCTGGATATATGATCAGTTTCGTATGGCTTTCCGCTGCGACAGCCTACTAGATTTTAATCCGGTCTATTCGAAACCCTGTCTTATTCCTTTGTGCGTGGCTTACTCCGATCTTTTGGCGAAATCCGCATACCCGATTTGCCGATCGGCGTCACCAGATCCTTTTCAAGAACATTCGGGGCCATACCATCTTGCTCACTCGATTGCCGGATCGGAGCAGGATTATCAGATATGGTTTTCCTGGAAGGAGTGTTCGGACCGCCGGACTTTGTTTCGTTGCCTGTCATGATGCAGCCTTTCTTTAGAAACGAACCTTACTGCGAAAGAGCCGCAAAGTTCCACGAAATCAAATAGGCGAGAGGTATTTGCCGGTCGCACGGAACTTCCGCCGATTTCGCCGCTTAGGCGGAAATGACATCTTTCATGCGATTGTTTCATAGCGAACTGACAACCCTTAGACGCTCCCCGGTCATGACCGCGCGTGTCGGGAAAGTCTCGCAATGAAGCACCAGGAGAGCGATGGATCCCCGACTAGGCAACGTCATGAAGGAGTGAGCCTGCTCGGCCGCGGTCTCATTTCTGGAGCGGCTGACGACGATCCCTCCGCAATCGGCACTTATGCCAGCGCCGGCGCACGCTTCGGTCTCGGGATGCTCTGGACGGCGCCCGTTACGCTGCCGATGATGTTCACGGTCGTGTACCTTTCGTCGAAACTCGGGCAGGTAACCGGACGTGGACTGTTTCAAGTCATCCACGACAATTATCCCCGATGGTTTCTTTATCTGGCGTTGGCCGGAGTCGTTATCGGCAATACGATCGAGGCCGCTGCCGATCTGGGCGGAATGGCGGCGGCCGTCAACCTTTTCGTGCCGCTTTCCGTTCCCCTTATCGTTGCCATGATGGCGGTCATTCTGCTCTGTCTACAGGTGGTGGGCTCCTATATCCTCATTCGCCGCATTTTCCGCTGGCTGGCCCTCAGTCTGCTGGCCTATGCAGGCGCGGCTATATTGGCGAAACCGGACTGGATGGCCGTTCTTAAGGGCTCGCTCATTCCATCCATCGAATTCAACGAGGCATTTCTTTCGATCATCGTGGCGATCATCGGTACCACGCTGTCGGCCTATCTCTACACCTGGCAATCCAATGAAGAGGTCGAGGAAAAAATCGCCGAGGGCAAGACTTCGGTGCAAGCCAGACGAGGCGTCAGCAGCTCGAAACTGGCCCGCTCCCGCAAGGAAATCCTTGTCGGCATGACGTTTTCCAACCTGGTCATGTACTTCATCATTCTGGCGACCGGCTCGACGCTGCACGTTCAGGGGCATACGGATATCCAAACTGCGGCTCAGGCGGCAGAAGCCTTAAAGCCAATCGCCGGGCATGCAGCTGGATATTTGTTTGCCGCAGGAATCATATCGGTCGGATTTCTGGCGGTTCCTGTCATGACGACGGGAGCAGCCTATGACCTCGCCCAGTCAATCGGCATCAAGGGCAGTCTGAACGCCAGGGCCCGGGAGGCGCCGGGATTTTACATCATTATCCTAGCGGTAACGCTGATTGCGGTCGTGATGAACTTCTTTGGCGTAAATCCGATGAAGGCTCTGGTATGGTCCGGCGTAGTCCAGGGGTTTTCTACTCCGCCCCTCTTGCTATTGCTGCTGTTGATGACGAACAACAAGGCAATCATGGGTGAACATGTAAATTCACGTCTTATGAATGTCGCCGGCTGGTTGACAGTCCTGGCCATTTTCTCGGCCAGCGCCGGGCTGGTAGTGACGTGGGTCATATAGGACGGGAGACGGTTCGGTTTGGCCAGACGGAATTCAGCGGCTGGATGGAAGGGACATCGGCCTGCTGGTGGAAGAATAAGCTCCTCACATCCGGCAGAAGATCTGACCTTGGAGGCTCAGATTGGCGCGCATGGATGCAACGCGGCGCTCCGCGTCTGCCAGATCATAGGCCCAGAAACTGATGCCGAACGTCCGCCCATCGATTTGGTAATCGGCCAGGAAACGGAACATGGTACGCCCGTTACGATCGCTTGTGCAGAACTCGGGTTCCGGGTGGCGATCACTTCGATGGACCTGCGGAAGCTGGATCACGTTCATTGTCGAAATTCCTGTCACTCATGCGCTTTCTCCGGCGATCCCGTGGTGATATCCCCAGCGGCCCTCGCCGATCCATTCTCAAACTTCCGGATACCATCATTGTTCCAGCGCAGCAGTTTGTAGAGGGTGTCTGTAGAACGACCGGGGTTATGACCTGCTCTTTGGTTCTTGCAGGATCTTGCAAAGGTGGAGCAAGCGAAAGCGCAGCCGGTCTCACAGTGTGGGAAGCATCAGGGCCGGCAATAGGCCGTGCCGTCGGCGGCTCTCGCCGGATGATCGACATATCGGCCGTCGGGTGGTACGGCAATATCCCAGAAATTCGTCGCCAGCGTATCGAGGCCTGCGCGCAAGCCGGTCCCGCCCAGCGCCGGGCCATGTCCGCTGATCAATCGTTCCGGCTTGAGGCTGGCAATCTGCTTTGCTGATTGTTCCGATGCTTGCCAGTCGATTGTCAGATAGCGAGGCGGACCATGCAGCCTGGGAGCCTGTGTCACTACGTCGTAAACGGATTCCTGGCCTGTCGTGATGACGGCGTCACCGGCGACGAGCGTGCGATCTCCTTCGCGCCAAAGGGAGATATGTCCCGGTGTGTGGCCGGGCGTATGCAGCCATGACCATTCGGAAGCGAAAGGCACGGTGCCATCGGCAGGCAGGTTTTGAAGCCGGTTTTCGAGATTGGAGGGGCCACGCGGCAGCAGGGGCGACATGAGCGCAAAGCTTCCCCCGCCAACCCATGGATCGGCGGGCGGATAAGACGCGCGTCCATCCAGGTAGGGATGCTCGAGCGGATGGGCGTAGACCGGAACGTCCCAAAAGGCGGCCAAGCGTTCGACAGAACCTGCGTGGTCGATATGTCCGTGAGTCAGGATAATGGCAGCGGGCCGGGACGTCGCACCGAAGCGACGCGCCGCTGCTGCCAAGATCCGATCCTGTGACGACGGCAAACCGGTGTCGACGAGGAGCCAGCTACTATCTGGCACAGGTCTGCCGAGAAAAATCACATTGACGATGGAGAGCTTCAAGTAGGCCACATCATCGCAGACTTTTCTCGTTCCATCCTCGTTTTCGACTTCGATGACATCGCTATCGCTGAGATGCAGCTGGTCATCCATATCCCGCACTCCGTTGCGAGCCAAATCCTCTTCGCGCAACCCCCAATCACTTCAGATCGATTGTGTGTCGCATCGGATGAGCGGATGAAAATACAGCCGATGGTATGGCCATCCACTCATCCCCGGTGGCCATTTTACTTTGGAAGTTCCTTGGCCATTTGCAGATGCTGCTCTAGTTTCGGCCTCGTATTGGCAGCCCAGGTCTTCAGGCTTGCATCCTCGCCGCCGTTTCCATAGCGTTTGAAAAGATCAACTGCATTCGCATGAGCCGAACGCTGGTCCGCGTCGTAGCGTTTGATAAAGTCATTTCCCTGCGTTTTCTGCAGCCGCCCCAGCATCTTCTTCTGGCTTGAACTCATCTCGGTCGGCAGTGTTGCCTTGACCTTTCCACTGTTGACGAGATCTTTCAGCTCATTCGTTGTCTTTTGGTGGTCATCAATCATTTGCTGAGCGAATTTTTTCGTTTGATCATTGCCGCGCTGCAGGGCGAGCTTGCTCGATTCAATTTCAAACATATCGCTGCTAGCGGCTTCATTGACAAAGTCTTGCGTATTCGGCGCCGCCCCTACGAGAGAGTTAACGCCTGTCTTCTCTGCTGCTGATTGGGAGTATGCTGGCGCCGCTGCCAGCGCTACCGCAATAGTGACGATCGCGAGCTTCATGCCGGTCTCCTTTTCATATCTGCTTTCATGGAATCCAAGTAACTTCCGTTTGGCTTGGTTTCCTGCTGTTTGAAGGTACGCGGCAGCTACCGCGCGTTAGAAAAAATGATGGTACCGTTCAGTATCCATTCGGCGAGTGTCAGCAACGCGATCACCAAAAGCGCAAGCACGATCAGGTATCCCGCCCGCCGTTTTTTGCTCTTCTGTTGAGGACTGTCGTTTGCAGACACAATCGGATCTGTTTCGACAGAATTTTTCTCGTCATCATCCCGCATTTCTTCTCCTTCGAGATAGTCGCAACGCAACTATCGCAGGCGAGGAATGTTCCCGGGCCGGAACAATAAATCTGCACCGTGTGTCGATGCCGGTTCCCCAGCCCAGAGGGAACAATCGACAGAAATAGAAGTTGAATGTTCCAAAGGTGCCTTTGCTGCGGCGCACCCTGATTGGATGGCCGAGGTGAAGCACTGTGCCGGCAAATTGATGGAGATGTATGATGGCTCACGCAGGAAAAAAGCAGTTCTCCCGCGGATCGAAAGGCAAAGGTGACGCGTCAGGCGCCGCTACCACACTTGAAGAGGGCAAGGTCGGAGAAAATGCCGTTCTGTCCAACCGTGACAAGGCGCAACATTCGAGGCAAAGAGGTCTCGACAGCCGCAACGTTCAGACAGAACAATATCGCGATCACGTCAGCAATCGCCGGTGACGAAGCGAACGGGCTGCCATGTCCGCAGGGATGCCCAAGGGTGATCGATGAGGATATGGCAAGATAGCGATCGCCCGGTACCGGTCCATGAGCGACGGGGAGTGTCGATGCAAAAGCCGATTATTACCTGAATCAATCGCGACAATTCCAGATTTCAACCACGATGCAGCAAAGTGCCAAGCCATTGTTGTCAGGGACTGCGGAGAAAGCGAGCTTTCTCATTAATGGCAAGAATTATTTTTCGTGCCTTGCCGCGGCGCTAAACGAGGCTAAACGGGAGATCTGGATTATTGGCTGGAACTTTAATCCGGAAATATCGCTGGAACCGGAAAAATCGGAAGCAACCCTGGGAGACGTCCTCGAACGAGCAGTCCATTCCAACCCGGATTTGCAGATTCGCATTCTGGTTTGGGCACTTGGGCCAATCTATTCGGATAAGTCCCTGAGAATATTTTTTCGAAAAACCTTCCCGAAGAGTAATCGTATCCAGTTACGCTTTGCCGTTCAGCCCGTCTTGCTTGGCTGTCATCATCAAAAGCTTGTTTGCGTTGACGACAGCGTCGCGTTCCTGGGCGGCATCGATCTGGCATCGCGCAGGTGGGATACACGCGGCCATCGGGTCGGAGATCAGCGCAGACGAGATTCGGAGGGCCTGCCCTACGAAGCGGTGCACGACCTGCAGGTCATGGTAAGTGGGCAGGCAGCGAGGATCGTCTCTGAGATTGCCAGACACCGGTGGGCGGCGGCAACTGGCGAGCGGCATGAACCCTTGGCATGTACTTGCGAGCATGAATTGCAATGCGAAGAATCTCTTTCTCTTTCCAACATACCAATCAGGCTTGCCGTCTCGAATCCCACGAGAGCATCGCGGCGGCGCGAGAATCTCGGAAGCGTCCTAGCCAACCGGATGATCGATGCAGCGAGGCGTCATCTCTATATCGAAACGCAATATCTGGCCTCCTTCAATATTGCCGAAACATTGGCTGCGCGTTTGAAGGAGAAGGAGGGGCCTGAGATCGTGATCGTCTGTGCGTCCTGTTCGCATGGTCTGATCGAAAAGATGATCATGGATAGGAATAGGGATAGGATCATTGCGAAACTTAAACACGCCGACGAGTTCGACCGTTTGCGCGTTTTCTATCCGGTCATTCCGGATGGGACGCACCAGATACCTCTTTTTATTCATTCAAAATTGTTGATCGCAGACGACGACTTAGTACGAATTGGCTCGTCGAACCTCAACCATCGTTCGGAGAATTTGGATACGGAGTGCGACATTCTGTTTGAGGCGCAAAGCGCCGAACATAGGAGGGTCATCCGCAGTCTGCGTCACAGCCTTCTTTCGGAATTTCTCGGCTGTTCTTCCAAAACGCTCGATCAGGTTTTTGAGCAAAACGGCTCTCTTATCCGTGCGATCGAGGCGCTCGATCTTGGGGCAAGGGGCCTGAGACCGCTTCACTCGAAAAGCCGAAAGACCACACCTGTTTTAGGGACGGCACTGTTCGATCCTGCACGGCCCTGGCCGCCATTGCCCCTACGTCGTGTCGCGGGTCGATTGCGCCGCATGCTCCGGTTTGGCTGATTGCCGGCTGAAGATCAGTTCGGTAATCATCATCGTGATGCCGCCGAACAGAAGCGGAATGAGGTAGTAGATCAGGCGAAACGCGATCAAGGCTCCGATCGAGGCGGCATTCGGAACAGCATATGCCAGGGTTGTCTCCAGAATACCGAGACCTCCGGGGACATGCGTGGTCAGGACGAGAGTGTTGGCAAGCACGAATGCGGTGATGGTGCGAAAATAGGATACCTCGGCATAAGCCGAAAACAATGCGTAAAGGCATGCCGAGACGAAGGCAAAATTCACCGTGCCAATCGCAATTTGTGCGAGAGCTATCCCGGCTTGAGGCAATTCAAATGACCAGTGCCATAAGGTCAGCCGCCCTCGCAGGTATTTAGCCAGAATAGCATAGATCACAGCAACGCAAAGAAGAGCGCCACCCAGTATCCGCAGAGTTGGAGGATCGGCATGGAGCAGCGTAACGATATCTTCCGAAGCGACAAGCAAGGCGATACCGCCGATGGTTACCAAGCCAAGGGCGACCGTCACACCGGAAAATAGAATGATCTTCGCGACATCTTCCATGCTAAAGCCCCAGCGAGCATAATAGCGATAACGAAATGCACCGCTGCTGAGCCCTGCAAATCCGATATTGTGGCCCATCGACAGGCTGATAAGGGATGCCAGCGCAATTTTTGGATATGGCAAGGACTTTCGAAGCGACAGAATGGCCAGATAATCGAAGCCGGTCAGGCTGATATAGGAAGCCGCCGCGAAGAGGATCGCTGCCGCAAGGTACGGGAAGGGGAGTTTGCGCAGCGATGCTTCAATCTCCTCCAGACTGTAGTGCGAAAGGATCCGATAAAGAAGAAAGAGCGCCAGGCAAAGCGCACCAAGCATTGCCGCATTCCATATCAAGCCTTTCCGGGTCATCGGTCTACCTTTGTTCGAACCGGCTATTCGGCGGAACGACTGGGCCGCTTCGGTGTTCCCCACATATGACCAACGAGAAACGAATCAGAATACTCACCTACAATGTGCACAGCTGCATTGGCACCGATCGCAAGGTGGATCCGGCCCGGATCGCATCCGTCATTGCTCAAACACAGGCTGATATCGTGGCGCTGCAGGAAATCGACGTCTGTCGTTTGCGGACAGGGCGTATCGACCAGGCAAGCATGATCGCGTCGCTTTTGAAGATGGAAGCTCATTTCAATCCGACCCTGACATTCGCCGAGGAGCAATATGGGGACGCTATCATAACCAACTGGCCGATAAGGGCGGTCAAGGCTGGTCCGTTGCCATCGAGAGGGGAGCCTCGCGGCGCTCTTGCAGTCGAGATTGTCATCGGCGATGTCATATTGAACGTCTTCAATACACACCTCGGTCTTCGTGGGCGAGATCGTATTCAGCAAATGACGACGTTGCTGGGTCCCGCATGGCTGCATGGTTCCGTGAAGCCAGGGGCGACGATCCTGTGCGGCGATTTGAACGCCGTTGCCGCATCCGCCACGTATCGGCTGATCGGCCGGCTCCTAAAAGATGTCCAGCTTCAGAGAAAAGGCCCGGCGCATCCGACCTTTCCCTCCAGATACCCTCTAATGCGCCTTGATCATATATTTGTCAGTGAGGATATTCGTGTCGCGGATTCTGCCGTCCTGCAAAACAAGCTGACGAAGGTTGCTTCCGATCATCTTCCGCTCATCGCCGATCTGATCCTCGCGGACTAACGATTACGCCTGCTGACCGAATCATCTCGCCGGAACAAGCTCGGCAAACCCTGAGAGACAGGTCGGCGCCAGGGGAACATTCAATCAACCGCAGGGTTCGAAGGCGAGACAGGAGTGTAAGGCCTGTCGCTGCAGGCAATGCGCTCGAGAGAAGCCGCTACCATGGCCATTTGCAGAACAACGGGAGATCAGATGTCGGATGCGATCGGCCTTGCTGGTTATGGACGTGCGCCCATTGTCGCCGGAAATAGCTTAGTCGCCGCCAGTGGCAAGCTCCGCGCGGGTGTGCTGACGTTTCATGGCTGTATCAACTATGGGTCCTATTGGCAGGCGCGCTGCCTGGTCGAAGGATTGCGATCGATGAGCGTCGACGCAGTGTTGCTGAACCACAGGTCAAAACGCGTGGATTTGGCGGAGTGGCGTTGCGCATTTCGGCCACAGCTTCCGGTGGCGACTGCTAAAGAAGATTACCCGCTTTACCGGAAGAAGATCCGCAAATTCCTCGACGCGATCTCCCGGCTGCCACTATCCGCACCGTTCGCGTTAGAGGATCCATCGGCTATCGAAGATCTTCCGGTGGTCATCGTCGGTAGTGACGAGGTCTGGAATTTGCATCATCCCTGGTATGGTGGCAGCGGTCTCTTCTTTGGCGAAGGCTTGCAGAAGCCTCTCCTTTCCTCCTACGCAGCCAGCTTCGGAAATTTCAATTCGGCGCAGCGGCTGAACGGCCACTGGGCCGAGCAGCTCCGTAACTTCTCGCGGATCTCGGTGCGCGACTTGAATTCGAAGCGCCTTCTCGGTGAAGCTTTAGGACTGGAGGCCGAATTGGTGCTCGATCCGTGCCTTCAGTTCCCCCGAGCAATCTTGGATGCTGGTAAAGAAGAGTCGTTATCTCCTTATACGGCTGTTTACGGGCACAGCTTTCCGGCCTGGTTTCAGCGAATGGTTCGTGATTGGGCGGATATGAATAATACCCGGCTGATCAGCATCGGATATAGGAACAATTGGGCTCATGAACACCGCATCGGCGCGGGTCCGGAAGAATTCGCCCGCCTGATCGGCGGCGCCAGTGCGGTGGTAACGAATTTCTTCCACGGCTGCGTATTTGCTCTCGTCAACGAAAAGCCCCTGGCCTGCGTCCTCTCCTATTATCGATCGAACAAGCTGCGCGATCTGGCGGCGATGGTCGGGATCGAGGAAAGCGTCATATCTGAATTCAGCCCCGCTTCCCAATTGCATCTGGCTTTGACGGAAGCGCCGCGGCCGGATGTTGCCTGGCATATCGAAAGTCTTCGTCACAACTCCAGCACCTTTCTCAATCATGTCCTCGAGCAGGTATTCTGATCCATTGGGAAATACCGGCCGGTTGAGCCCGGCTGATGTCATTCGCTCCGGGCTCTGTATCGGATGTGGTGCCTGTGCGGCGCGTACGCATGAGAATGACGTCCATATGGAGTTCGATCGTTTCGGACAATGGAAGCCGCGTGCAAGTGGCGGCTGGATGCGAGATCGAACTGCGGATTTTTCCCGGATATGCCCGTTCTCTCCGACAAGCAGGAACGAAGATGCCCTTGCAGAACAGCTTTTCCCTAACGCCCGGAAAACCGACTCTCAGCTCGGCCGATGGGAAGCGGCATTCGTCGGTCATGTCGCCGAAGGCGCCTTTCGCGCCAGAGGCAGCTCCGGAGGTATGGTCACCTGGGTCGCAACTGAGCTCCTTCGCAATGGGCTTGTCGATGCTGTCGCGCATGTTGTCGAAAGAAGCGGGCCGGCATGCGGTGAGCGCTTGTTTTCCTATACGCTTTCACGCGATCCGCAGGCCGTGATGGCCGGCGCCAAGTCGCGCTACTACCCGGTCGAGATGTCGAAGGTGCTCGAGCAGATCAGGCAGACGCCAGGTCGATATGCGGTGGTCGGCGTTCCCTGCTTTATAAAGGCGTTGAGATTGTTGAGCAGCGTCGATCCCATCTTGAAAGAACGCATTGCCTTCACGCTCGGGCTCTTTTGCGGGCATATGAAGAGCGCGCGCATGACCGAGAGCTTCAGCTGGCAGATGGGCCAACGGATTCAGGATGTCGAGCGGATCGACTACAGGTCAAAATCCTCGGATCGCCCGGCCAACTGGTATCGCGCGAGCCTCGGGCTGCAAAATGGCGAGCTTCGGGCTCGCGACTGGTGGAACCTTGTGGACGGCGACTGGGGCGCGGGCTTTTTCCAGAATTCGGCCTGCAACTATTGTGACGACGTGGTTGCGGAGACCTCGGATATAGCCTTCGGCGACGCCTGGCGGAAGCCGTATTCGTCAGACGGGCGAGGAACCAATGTCGTCATCGTGCGCTCGAAAGCGCTTCTCGAGCTCATCCGCGCCGGAACGGAGTTCGGACGCATTTGCCTATCGCCCGTCGACGAAGCTTTCGTTGTCAGTACCCAGGCCGCCGGTTTTCGGCAAAGACGGGAAGGCTTGGCCTTCCGTCTGAGTTTACCGCGATTTGGCATGCGCCCTCAAAAGCGCGTCGCTGCGGCAAGACATGGGTTGGGTATCCGGCGCAGGATGATCTACGGCATGCGCTCAGCCATCAGTTTCTGGAGCCATCGTGTCTTTTGGCTCGCCCGTGAAATGCATTTGCCGGGTCTTTATCTGAGCTGGGCTCGCCTCATGCTGAGCTGCTATCATGCGCTGGCCTATTCGCGCGGACCTATGGGTCGGTTGCTCGATCGCTTTTGTCCGGACAGCAAGCCATGAGGACTTAGAAAGCCGTCATAGCCGATGGCGGACGATCGAAGCGATCGGCGGCCTGATGAGGGGCATAGCGCTCGACCATTTCGCGGCAGAATTCGGCGAATTCCTCGGGCACCAGCGGTGCACTCGTATGATGAGGGGCGATGCCTCGATGCTCCGGCGTGAAACAGAAGGTGACCGTGACATCGAAGTCTTCGAGGCTGCGCATTTGCCGATCGAACCAGCCCAGCGCATTGGGACGGAAGCGATCCGCCCAGGAAAGGCCTGTCCTGACCGATTTCACTCCGAGCCGCTTCATCCAGGCGACAGCCTCGTCAAGTCGCGGATCTTCGAAGTGGAACCATTGAACCAAGCCGAGTTCCGGGGCATGCCGGGCGAAGGCCTCAAGGGCCGGCTTCGGCGTTCCATCCTCCCGCAGAAGACCCATGTAGTAGTGCCGATAATAGGAAGAACCCTCCGCTTCCTTATGGCGCGTCGTCGCTTCCCATGATCTCGGAAGGTCAAACAGACTGTACCACTGGAATTGCGGCACCTTTCCCTTGAGCAGCTCGACGGTACGGTTCAAGCCCCAAAGCTGCACGTCTTCGGCGCCAAAACTGGATACGCCCACCTCGCTGACCCAGACGGGAAGATCGGTGACACCAGCGATTTCCGCAATTCTCTGCGGCCATTCGTCGATCTGCCAGAGATTCCAATCCAGCGGAAAGCCGTGGACTGCGACGGCGTCGAGATGGTCCAAGACGCCGTAATTCTTCATTCGGTCCATGAAAGCGGGATCGATCGGAGAGATGCCGCCAAGCACCTTGATCAGATCGGGATTCGCAAGTGCGATCGCGTCAGCGGCCAATATCGCCATTTCGGCAAACCGGCTCCAGTCCGGATCTATCTCCGGATCCCAGTGCGACTTGTTGTTTGGTTCGTTCCAAATCATAGCTGCTTTGATCATGCTGGCCTCCCGCGACAAGCTCATGGATTCATTTCATTGAGGGTGATGATTTTCGCTCCCCAATCTCCGACCACCATGTGGGTCACGGATGCCGGCTCCACATCGAACCTCAGCCAAGCGTCGATCGGCAGGCCGAGAATGTGGCTGACGGCCGCCTTGATGACATCGCCGTGGGAGACGAGCGCCAGCCTCTTGCCTTCGGCGTTGCTGGAGAGGTCTTCAATCAAATTCCAAACGCGCGTCTGGACCTCGAGCATGGTTTCGCCGTTCGGCGCCCTTACAAGGCTGCGCATCGTGTTCCAGCGGCGCCATTGGGTGTCTTGATCGAGCATCGAAAAGGTCTTGCCGGTCCAATCGCCGAAGTTCACTTCATCCAGCGCCTCTTCGATCTGTGGGGAACCCAGCCCGCATGCCGAGACGATTGCCTCCGCCGTCTGCCGGGTCCGTTCACGCGGGCTGCTGTAAACCGCGTCCAGATCTTCGCGCATCATGCGCAACCCAAGGCGGTTTGCCTGCGACAAGCCGGCTTCGCCGAGAACGATCGCCGGTGTGCGGCCTGCAAGAAAAGCGCCGAGATTGTCGTGAGCTGCGTGACGAACAAGGAAGAAGGTCGTCGTCATTCCGCCGCTCCGGGCAGGGCATCCTCCTGGTCCTCGATGAACGCCTGCGTGCGCCTGCGGGCTTCCTGATCGGTGAATTGGCGGGGTGGCGATTTCATGAAGTAGCTCGAGGGACCGACCAGAGGGCCGCCGATGCCGCGATCGAGCGCCAGTTTGGCGCAGCGTATCGCGTCGATGACCACACCGGCCGAATTGGGCGAATCCCATACTTCCAGCTTCAATTCGGCATTGAGCGGCACGCCACCGAACGTCGTCCCCTCCAGCCTGATATAGGCCCATTTGCGATCCGCGAGCCATGGAACATGATCGCTGGGTCCTACATGGATGTCCGTCGGAGCAAGCGGAACATCGAGCTGGCTCGTCACCGACTGCGTCTTGGAGATCTTTTTCGATTCAAGCCGCTCGCGTTCCAGCATGTTGAGGAAATCCGTATTACCGCCGAAGTTCAGCTGATACGTGCGATCGATCCTAACGCCGCGCTCGCGGAAGAGGTTGACGAGCATGCGATGGACGATCGTCGCGCCCACCTGGCTTTTGATGTCGTCCCCGATGAGGGGCAGGCGACTTTCGGCAAAGCGGTGCTGCCATTCAGGCTTCGAGGCGATGAAAACGGGGATGCAGTTGACGAAGGCGCACCCTGCGGCGAGCGCCTGTTCGGCATACCATTGCGTGGCCTCCTCGGACCCCACCGGAAGATAGGAGACAAGCACTTCGGTCTGAGTCTGGCGCAAAATTTCGGCAACGTCGGCGACCGGCTCTTCCGATTGCGGGATCTCGTCCTTCAAATATTGACCCAGACCGTCGAGGGTGTGGCCGCGGTTGACCTTGATGCCTGTCGGCGCAACCTCTGCAAAACGTTGGGTATTGTTCGGCTCTGCGTAAATGGCCTCGGCGACATCCTTTCCGACCTTCGAAGCGGCAATATCGAAAGCCGCCGAAATCTCGACGTCGCGAACATGGTATCCGCCGAGATCCACATGCATGAGGCCGGGGACCGGCTCGTTGCTTTCAGCATCGCGATAATAGGTCAGCCCCTGCACGAGCGAGGACGCGCAATTGCCGACACCGACGATAGCTACTCGAATGGAATGGGAACGCATGTCTTTCTCCAGCATCTACAAAGCCATCTTCAAACAAAGAGAGGAGACAACTGTTCCAGAAAAAATCATTCAATGGATCGCAAGCCGGTTTCGCGCGTTCGATATGGTTCGGACTGAAGAGGTACAACGATGCTGGTCTACGGAGATATGGAGCGTGTCGAGGAGGCCGCATCAATATGCTGCCGGATCTCAGATGACATGGCAGCGTGCTTATGCATGAAGCCGGATCGCCATCGGCATGAACTCCTCGTGCAGACCTTCATTATGACCGGCGAGCTCGTCCAAGGGCTTGCCGATCGTGAATTTCAGCAAAGAGGCCGCGACGAAATTTCCGACACCCAGAATGCGGGTGCAGAGCTGCTGTTGCTGCAAGCCCGGATGCTTCTGCAGTCGTGGCAAGGAAATTTCGCAGGACCTCTGACGCGTTCGGCCGATTGGAAAGCTTTGCTGGAGTGCCTCAGGCTCAAAGAACCCATCCGAATAAGGCGGCCGGAAGGTTACGCTTATTATGCGCTCTATCCCGAGAGCTTTCTGGAGGCGGCCTTGCGTTCAGGCCTCGCCTCCGAGACCGTTGTGATCGGCGTGCGCAGTATTGGCGTGGGCCTCGGCGCGCTTGTCGCGGCTGCGCTCGGCTCCGGGCCTGCATATTCCTTGCGGCCGACGGGCGATCCTTTCCGTCGGCACGTGCTGCCAGGGGAAACGTTGCAAAATCGCATGCTGAGCCGACCTGATACGGACTTCGCCATTGTCGATGAAGGCCCCGGATTGTCGGGCAGTTCATTCGGCTGCATTGCGGATTGGCTCGAGGCCCACGGCGTCCCGGCCGAGCGCCTTCATTTTTTTCCAAGTCACAAGGGCGAGCCAGGTGGGCAGGTCAGCAAGGCGCATCTTCGCCGATGGAGGCAGCGCCGGCCGCATGTCGTCGATGTTCACGAGTTGATCCTGGATGGGCCGGAACAGAAACATAGTCTGAAATCGTGGGCTTGCGAGTTCTTGGGTGTGAACGGAGGTACCTGGCAGGACCTGTCGGGAGGTGAGTGGCGAAGGCTTCGCTATGAGGATCCGCAAAATTGGCCGCCGAGCTACCGGCAGCAGGAAAAGCTGAAATTTCTGCTGTCGGACGGCGAGGCGCGCTATCTGATGAAATTTGCCGGGCTTTGCGATGCGGCAACCAAGCAGGCAAGAGGCAAGCTGTTGAGCGAGGCCGGCTTCACGCCGCCAGTGCTTGGAACCTGCCACGGCTTCATTGTCGAACCGTGGGCAGAGGGCTACCCAATTGCGGCCGATCCGGTATCGACGGAGATGGTTGAGCAGATAGGCCAATATCTTGGCTTCCGGGCAGGTCACCTTCCTGCCGCACATGGAGGCGCATCGCTCTCCGATCTATGTCAAATGGCTGTCGTCAATATCGAGGAAGCCCTCGGAAGCGAGATTGCCGATCGCATCGCGCGGTTGATCGGCCGGCCGCATCGCCTGACGAAATATTTGCGGCGGACGGATACGGATAATCGGCTTCACCGATGGGAATGGGTAAGGCGACAAGACGGCCGCCTGATGAAGACCGATGCGCTGGATCACAATGCCTCTCATGATCTCATCGGATGCCAGGATGTCGCTTGGGATGTCGCAGGCGCCTGCGTGGAATTCGATCTATCGAAAGCGCAGCGGCTGCATTTGGCACAGATCGTTGCAACGCAAACCGGTCGCGATGTGCGCAAGGATGTGCTTGACGTATTCGAGGCATGCTATCTGGGTTTTCAGATCGGCCTTTGGTCTTTGGCGGCACAAGGCCCCGATCTCGCCGAACTAGACCGTCTGACGAATGCCGTGGCACGCTATGAAGAACGCGTCCGCGCCTTAGTGGCCAACCGTCCCGCCATCTTCGATCGTTGACGGTTCACCGGCGCATGCGGGTATATCGGAAGGCGAGAGAGGAATGTAAGTAGGATATCCCAACGCCGTTCTGATGAGTTTGACGGATTGAATGCCGACACCCCTCAACATCAGCAATGCGTCGTCCGTCATGCCGGCAGCCTCGCCGCAGCGGGTAATGCCGTTGTCGGCCAATGAACGAACCACCCAGCGCGGAAGTGTCGTTTCGGAAAGAACATCCGACCTTTGTGTCGATGCTCCCGAACCGCGGCTTTCACCCGATTGCATCGTAGCGATCCATAAGTTGATGCATTGAGATCGCATCGAACTCACCTGAGGGTCGCTGGTTCCAGCTGTTTTCACAAAATCAGTATTTGTCGATCTCATATTTGCCGATCCGGTCACTCCCGGCGGCATATATTGCGTCAATAACCGCGGCAGAATTGATCAGGCCCTCGCAGGCAGGGTCATAGCTATTGTCTTTGGCCAAACGCGTTGCCCAGGCTGCCGCTGCCCGGCCGCCCCATTCATCCGGCGGTTCGACAAGGAGATCGGTGCGGGTTCCCTTGTATCGTTCTGCGGCAAAATCATAGAAAGAACCGTTGAGGTTCCGCATGGCGGCCCCTCCCTCCGTTCCGTGGAAGTTTGCGCCGATGACAGCATCGCGGCCGGCGTTGAGGCCCCAGGAGCAGGCCAACCGGAGAGTGGCGCCATTGGATAAGGTCACGGTCGCAAAGGCGAAATCTTCCACATCGTTACTGTCGGGACGGATCGGAGCCCCCTTTCGAAGAAGGCGGCTTTGGACCTCGGAGACGCCGGGGAAGTCGAGTGTCCATAACGCCAAGTCGGCCAGATGGATTCCGAGATCCATGACGCAGCCGCCGCCCGAGCGTTGCCTGTCGTAAAACCAAGGTTTGTCAGGTCCATAGGCGTTATGAAAGACCATATCGACGGCGAAGATCCGGCCGAGCTCTCCTTTGCGGACAAGGTCACGGATGAGGCTCATGGCTTTCGTATGCCTGTAGGAAAGATCCACCTGCATCAAGCGGTTTGCCTTCCGGGCTGCCGCAATCGCTTGTTCGACTTCGGTTCGGGTGCGGCCCAGCGGCTTCTGGCAAAAGACGGCAATGCCCTGCTCCAGGGCAGCAACGGTCTGTTCTGCGTGCAAGGCGCTTGGCGTCGCGATGACGATTCCATCGAGCGGTTCGGCCAGCAAGTCATCGAAGCGAGGTACGATCTTGGCCTGCCCGGCAAGCTCCGCGGCTGTTTGCGCCATCTCCGCCGATGGGTCGCAGATGAACGTCTTTCCGACCAACTCGGTATCCAGAATAGCCTTCATGCGGTGCCTGCCAATCCAGCCGACACCCAGAAAACCAAGCCGGAGGCCGTTGTCCCGGCTCCGCCTAGCGTATCCGTCGCGAACGCTCATTAATATAACACCAGGGCTTTGAGGAAGCCGTCAGGGCGGTCCCGCGTCATGTTCAAGGCATCATCAAGCCGCTCAAGCGGAAAGCGATGTGTCAGGAAGGACCATGGATCGAGCTGACCGGCTTCGATTGCCGCGATCGCGTCGCGAATGCCTTGAAGATAAACGGCAGGATCCCGTTCGTGAGCATTGACGACATCGAGCCCTCGCCAATTCCACAACTGCATGTTGATCTGTCTTGGGCCATCCTGATGATAACCCGCAATGATGAGGCGTCCGCGCTCGCGCGTCAGTTCGGCTGCGAGATCAAGCGGCCATTGCTTGCCAACGGCTTCGATCACTCGAGCGCAGAATTGCCCCTGCGTTACTTGCTTCACTTTCTCGATAATCTGCCAATGGTCTGTCATCTCTATAGTTTCGAACGCTCCCGCGCGTCTGGCGATTTCCAGAGAAAATGGCCTTCGGGAAATCGCAATGACACGCGCGCCGGTAGCCACGCACAGCTGCGTCAGCAAAGCACCGAGGAACCCAATGCCAACGATGGCAACGAACTGCCCCGGCTGAACGTCGCATCGCTTGAAAATATTCATAGCGCAACCCAGCGGCTCTCCCGGAAACGGGCGATTATCGAGCCAGACGGGTAGCCGGACAAGGTCGCCCTGATCGGCGAGGTCGTAGGTGGCATAGGCATGCTGACTTAAAGTCGCAACGCGATCACCAACAGCAAAGCCGGTGACATCATCTCCGATTTTATCGATAGTCCCCCAACCTTCGTGTCCCAGTCCGCCGGGCTCTGTCGGAAACCGCATCCATTCGGGGCCTGACCATGGCACCAGGTTCGAGGCGCATACACCACATCCTTCCAATTTCACGCGCAGTTGGCCGGCGGCCGGTTCGGGCATAGCCATGCGTTGTACGTGCAGCTGCCCGGGGCTCGTCACGACGGCCGCTTTCATATTGTCTGCCTGCACTGATGTGATCGCGTTCATTCATCCTCTCCTGGCAGTTCTAGCCATCCGATCGTCGTATTGGACCGAAGACGCGTGCCTAACTGGCATGCGCATGGCTTGTTCCAGAAGATGATGAAGATGCTTCGAGGCAGATACAAAGATCTCACCTGATGAGCGAAACCAAGCGCATTATGAAAGAAGTCTACAAAGATAATGATGTCATAGCGTCAGGAACATTCCTTGGGGATCACTGTTAGGGGCGATCAAAAACCTCTCAGCTCAACAGCCTAAGGTGCTCAATGTCACATGTTCTCGTCACCGGTGGATGCGGTTTTATTGGCCGGCATGTCACTGAGGAACTGCTAGAAAATGGATATCAGGTGCGCGTTCTCGATGCGCTGATCGATCAGGTGCATGGTCCTTCTGGCTTCCAGCAAGTAATGGATACTGTGGATGTCATTCGTGCTGACGTGCGCGACAAGGGAGCGGTTCGTGAAGCTCTGAAAGGCATTGACGCCGTCATCCATCTGGCGGCCGAGGTCGGTGTCGGCCAATCCATGTATGAGATTGCCCGTTATGTCGGAACCAACGATCTCGGTACTGCCGTGCTTCTGGAAGCGATGATCGGCCTTCCGATCAAGCGAATAGTCGTTGCATCCTCAATGAGCGTTTATGGCGAGGGCATGTATGTCTCGCCGGTGGGGCATCGCCTCGGCTATATCCGGCGCGATGTCAGCCGTCTCGCCGAGGGTCTGTGGGATCCACTGAGCCCCAACGGAGAGCCGCTCCTGCCTGCGCCGACGGATGAGGAAAAGCCCGTCGATCTGGTCTCGATCTACGCGCTGAGCAAATATGCGCAGGAGCGCCAGACGCTCATCTTCGGCCGCGCCTATAGCATCGAGGCAGTAGCACTACGTCTGTTCAACGTCTTTGGTGCCGGTCAGGCGCTTTCCAATCCCTATACGGGCGTGCTCGCCAATTTCGCTTCGCGTCTTTCCAATGGCCAGCCGCCCATGATTTTCGAAGATGGCAATCAGCGCCGTGACTTTGTTCATGTGCGCGATGTCGCCCGTGCCTTTCGTCTGGCCCTGGAGCGCAAGCCGGCGGCAGGTCACGTCATCAATATAGGCAGCGGCCAAGCCTATACCATAGCGCAGGTCGCAATGCTACTTGCCGCTGCCATGGGAGCCCCGGAGTTGGCGCCCGACATTACCGGCAAATCCCGCAGCGGCGATATCCGTCATTGCTTCGCCGATATTTCAAAAGCGAGAGAATTGCTCGGCTTCGAGCCGCGTTACCATCTCGATGGGTCGCTCGAGTCCTTTGCGGATTGGGTTCTGGCGACCGAGGCTATCGACAGGAATGCGGAGATGACCAAGCATCTCAAGGAACGAGGGCTCATGTCATGAGATTACCCGAAGGCCCCATCATTATCGTTGGCGGCAGCGGCTTCATCGGCAGCAATCTCGCCGACAGCTATCTCAGAGACGGTGAGGACGTGATCGTTCTCGACAATCTCAGCCGCCCCGGCGTCGAGCAGAATCTGCGTTGGCTGAAAAGCAATCACGGTGATCGCGTTCAATCGGCAATCGCGGATATCCGCGACTTCGATGCCATCGCCCCATACTTCATAGGGGCGCGGGCGGTCTTTCACCTTGCGGCTCAAACGGCGGTGACGACCAGCCTCGACCATCCCTTTCATGATTTTGAGACGAATGCCCGCGGAACGCTCAACGTGCTGGAAGCGGTCCGCAAGGCGGGCAACAGGGCGCCGGTCATTTTTTCGAGTACGAACAAGGTTTATGGCGACATCCACGACATCGCGATGGCCGGATTGGAAGACCGCTATATACCCGCTGACGAATTGCTGCGCGAGCACGGCTTCGACGAGGATCGCGGACTGAATTTCTGCACGCCATATGGCTGCTCCAAGGGTGTCGCTGATCAATATGTTCTCGACTATGCCAAGTCCTTCGGATCGCTCACCGCCGTTTTGCGTATGAGCTGCATTTACGGCCCACGGCAGTTTGGCACCGAAGATCAAGGCTGGGTCGCTCATTTCCTGATCCGCGCACTGAACGATGAAGCGATTTCGATTTATGGCGACGGTCGGCAAGTGCGAGACATTTTACATGTCGATGATGCCGTCCGTGCCTATCGGAGCCTGCTGAGCTCGATCGATGAAGCGAAAGGCAAGGCCTTCAACCTCGGGGGAGGACCTGACAATGCCGTGAGTATTCGCATCGTGCTCAGGGAAATCGAAAGGATCATCGGCAGGCCGATTGCGACCATGCATTCCGACTGGCGCGTTGGGGATCAGCTTTACTTCGTCACGAACACCAGCGCATTGCGCAAAGTCATCGGCTGGGAACCTGAAATATCATGGCGCAACGGTGTGCGTGACCTTTGCGATTGGCTCGTGAGCAATCGTCTAGGCGATTCTTATCGCGAGCGGAGGGCCTCAGCATGAATGGAGAGGTCGATGTCTGCCAATCCAATTTAATGCCTTCGCCCGGTTATAAGCTTAACGCTCCCAAGCCACGAACGGTTCTCATGACGGTCGATGCCGTCGGCGGCGTATGGCGATACGCGATGGATCTCGCCAAGGGATTACAGCGGTTTGGGGTCAACACAGTGTTCGCCGGGCTTGGGCCGTCGCCTTCCTCCGAACAGGAGCAGGAAGCAATTGCAATCGGACCATTGGTTTGGCTGGATGCACCCTTGGATTGGACGGCGGGAAATGAAGATGAGCTCGACACCATTTCCCATCTTCTCGGGGAGCTTATCGATCGGTATTCGATAGACTTGCTTCATCTCAATCTCCCCTCACAGGCTGCCGGTCTCGATATCGATCTGCCTGTCGTCGTTGTTTCGCATTCATGCGTGGTGACATGGTTTCAATCCGTGCGCGGTGTGGGTGTCCCCGATCCATGGAGATGGCAATTCTCGCGCAACCGGCGAGGTTTCGACCGCGCCGATATCGTCGTTGCGCCGAGTCATAGCCACGCGCATGCGCTCCAAACGTGTTACGGGCCGATCTCCCCTTTGAAGGTCGTCCATAACTCAAGCGAACTTCATGCGCAGCCGGCTCCAAAGGAGAATTTTGCCCTGGCGGTTGGCCGATGGTGGGACGATGGCAAGAATGGTGCGGTATTGGATGCAGCCGCACACCTCTCACGCTCGAAGATATTTATGGCGGGGGCTGTGGATGGACCGTCCGGCCAGCATTTTTCCATCAGGCATGCCGTTCAGCTGGGAGAATTGCATCATCACCAGGTCGCCGCCGTTATGGCCCAGGCTGGTATCGTCGTCTCGCCTTCACTCTACGAACCCTTCGGGCTCGCTGCGCTTGAGGGAGCCCGTGCCGGAGCCGCGCTCGTATTAGCGGATATTCCGGCCTATCGCGAGCTTTGGGACGGAGCCGCACTCTTTGCAGATCCGCACGACGCCGTCGGGTTTGCCGATGCGATCGATTTGCTGTCAGAGGACGAGAGGCTGCGGAAAGAGAAAGGTTTATCGGCACAAAATCGATCGCAGGCCTATTCGCTCGATCATCAGTGCCGCTCGCTTCTGAACGTTTACGCAAGTGCCATGCAACATGCCGAAGAGAGGGAGGCGGTGCATCCATGAAATTCGTATTCTACACGCACTCTCTCGTTTCGGATTGGAACCATGGCAATGCGCATTTCCTGCGGGGGGTCATGCGTGAGCTCCTCAAGCGCGGACATAGTGCGATTGCCCTGGAGCCTTCCGATTCCTGGAGCCGCCGCAATCTCTTCATGGATCAGGGTCCGCAGGCGCTGGAAGCTTTCCGCCGTACATTCCCGCAGTTGACATCACTCTCCTACGACAGCGCCTTCGACCACGAGGAGGCGATTAGCGATGCTGATGTCGTCGTCGTCCACGAGTGGACGGATCCCGCACTCGTCAAGCGCCTTGGTAAAGCCAGACGCATCGGTGGGCGTTTCACACTCATCTTCCATGACACGCACCATCGCGCCGTCTCCGCACGGAGCGAAATCGCAGGCCTCGATCTTGAGAACTATGACCTTATTCTCGCTTTTGGCGAGACTTTGCGTCAGCGCTATCTCAAGGCAGGGTGGGGAAACAATGTCTTCACGTGGCACGAAGCCGCCGACGAGGCGTTGTTCAGGCCGATGCCCAAGGTGGAAAAGAAGGGCGATCTCATATGGATCGGCAATTGGGGCGACGATGAACGCAGTGCCGAGATCGGCCGTTTTCTCGTTGAGCCTGCGAGCCGTATCGGGAAATACGCACTTACGACCAGCGTGCGAGGTGTGCGCTATCCTCCGGCGGCACTTGAGGCTCTGCGCAAAGCCGGCATCAATTACGGCGGCTGGATCGCCAATGCCGAGGTGCCGCGGGCGTTTGCCGAAAACCGCGTGACTGTGCATATCCCCCGGCGCCCTTATGTCGAATCCTTGCCGGGTATTCCGACGATACGCGTCTTCGAGGCACTCGCCTGCGGTATTCCGCTGATATCCGCGCCATGGGATGATTGCGAGGAGCTTTTCCGGCCCGGTGAGGATTTTCTCGTCGCCAGAAACGGCGATGAAATGACCCATCTCATTCGCGATGTCCTTTCGGACCAGGCGCTCGCCGATGCGCTGATTGCATCCGGTTTGGAGCGCGTTCGCACGCGCCACACCTGCGGCCATCGCGTGGACGAACTTCTGAAAATTCTGGATCGGCATAATGCAGTGGATAAGCGGGAGGTTGCGGAATGAAGATCGCTTTCTACGGCTCGAGCCTTCTTTCGGCCTATTGGAACGGTGCGGCCACCTATTATCGCGGTCTGCTGAAGGCATTGGCGGCCAGGGGTTACCGCATCACCTTCTACGAGCCCGACGTTTATCAGCGCCAGGAACATCGCGATATCGATCCGCCCGATTGGTGCGAGGTCGTCGTCTATGATGGGACGATTGCCGCCCTGAAGAAGGTTGCTGTCGAGGCTGCCCTTGCCGATGTTGTCATCAAGACGAGCGGCGTCGGCTTCGAGGACGATCTGCTTTTGCAGGAGGTCATGACGGCTGCCCGGCCGGAGGCGTTGAAAATTTTCTGGGATGTGGATGCGCCGGCGACGCTTGCCGAAATGCAGACGTCCACAGACCATCCGCTTCGTAAGGCGCTTGGTGGCATTGATTTGATTTTGACCTATGGCGGTGGGGAGCCTGTCGTAAAAAAATACCGGCAGCTTGGCGCGCCTGCATGTATTCCGATCTACAACGCGCTCGATCCGCAGACACATCATCCCGTCACCGCCGATCCTCGTTTCGAGGCAACCCTCGGCTTCCTTGGCAATCGCCTGCCCGATCGTGAGGCGCGGGTCGAAGCCTTTTTCCTCGAGCCGGCTGTAGCCATGCCTTCGCAGCGCTTTCTTCTGGGCGGCGCGGGCTGGGACGACAAGCCGATGTCGGGCAATGTCCGCTATGTCGGGCACGTGCCCACCCGCGATCACAATGCCTTCAACGTGACGCCGAGAGCAGTGCTCAACATCTCGCGCGAGAGCATGGCCGAGAACGGCTTTTCACCCGCCACGCGCGTGTTCGAAGCGGCGGGTGCCGGCGCCTGCCTTATCACCGACTATTGGGAAGGAATTGACCATTTTCTGACGCCGAGCGAGGAGGTGTTCGTCGCGCGCGACGGCCGGGATGTGCGTGAAATCCTGTCTGCTCTGACACCCGAACGCGCGGCAGAGACCGGCAAAAGAGCGCTTGCGAGGGTGCTTGGCGAGCACACTTACCAGCATCGGGCCGTCGAAGTCGATCAACTCTTGCGGTCCCGCTTTGCGAGCAAGGAGGCTGCCGAATGAGCCGTGCACTCGACATCGTGATATTAGGCCTCTCCTTGTCTTCCTCCTGGGGAAATGGTCATGCCACGACATTCCGCTCCCTGATCAGAGGTCTCCATGCCGAGGGGCACCATGTGCTTTTCCTCGAGCGGGATGTTCCGTGGTATGCGGCGCAGAGAGACCTTCGCGATCCGGATTTCTGCGAGCTTTCTTATTACGACAGTATCGATGAACTCAGGAGCCGCTTTGAGCGGCGACTGATCGCCGCTGATGTCGTTATCATCGGTTCCTATGTGCCGGATGGCGTAACGGTGATCGATACGGTTGCCGCGCTAAAGCCCCAGCTCTTATGCTTCTATGATATCGACACGCCGGTTACGCTTGCGAAACTCGGACAGGACGACCAGGAATATGTCGCCAGGCATCAAATGCCGCTGTTCGATGTCTATCTGTCTTTTTCGGGGGGAGGCGTCCTCGACCAGCTGATGACGGAGTTCGGCGTCTCACGGGCAGAGGCTCTCTATTGCTCCGTCGATGAGCGGCGTTACAGGAATACGGGCGAGGAACCCTTTTGGGATCTCGGCTATCTTGGCACCTACAGCCCCGACCGTCAGGAGAAACTGCAGAAGCTTCTGATAGAGCCGGCGCGGCAGCTGCCGCATATGCGCTTTATCGTTGCCGGACCGCAATTTCCCGCTGATATCGATTGGCCCGAGAATGTAACTCGCATCGAACATCTCGCGCCCGCCGATCATCCGTCCTTTTACAGCCGGCAAAGATTTACCCTCAATATTACCCGATCCGACATGATCGAGGCGGGCTGGTCGCCAAGTGTGCGTCTGTTTGAGGCCGCCGCTTGCGGCACGCCGATCATCAGCGATTTCTGGCGTGGCCTCGATGAGCTTTTCCCACGAGATCGCTCGATCTTGATCGCGCATGATGCCGCAGGCGTGGTCAGCGCGCTGACCGGCCTTTCGGAGGAAACGAGACGCGGAATGGCCGATCTCGCGCAACGCATCGTTCACGGTGATCACACCGGCCGTGCTCGCGCCAGGCAATTGGCGAACCTTCTATCGGAAAGTCTGCCGGAAAATCTAGCAGGCCGACGTGCGTTAGCGTAGCAATCAAAGGAGAAATTGCATGCGGCAGGTAGTCAAAAAGAACATTCTCGTTGCCGGAGGCGCAGGCTTTGTCGGATCTCATCTTTGCGACGCACTCATGGGCGGCGGCCATCGGGTCATTTGTGTCGATAGCTTTTTGACAAGCTCGCCCGATAATATCGAGTCATTGCAAAATCACCCTAATTTCACTCTTATCGAGCATGACATATGCGAAGAGCTCGAGATCGTCGAGCCGCTTCATCAGATCTACAACCTGGCATGCCCGGCCTCTCCGCCATTCTACCAGGCCGACCCGATCCACACGATGATGACCAGCGTGGCCGGAACGGGGAATCTCCTCAAACTGGCGGAGCGTCACGGCGCCTCCTTCCTGCAGGCCTCCACGAGCGAGGTCTACGGCGATCCGGAGGAACATCCGCAGCAGGAAGACTATTGGGGGCACGTCAATTGCATCGGACCGCGCGCATGCTACGACGAAGGAAAACGTGCGGCAGAGGCCCTTTGCTTCGATAGTCTGCGTGCGGGATCTGTCGACGCACGCGTCGTGCGCATCTTCAATACATATGGCCCTCGTATGCAGCCGAATGACGGGCGTATCGTCTCGAATTTCATCGTCCAGGCGCTGCAGCATGAGCCATTGACGATTTACGGGGATGGCAACCAGACGAGATCCTTCTGTTACGTGTCCGATCTCGTCGAGGGGCTGATCCGCTCAATGAATGTGCAGCCAAACGCCGGCTTGCCCATCAATCTCGGCAATCCCGGGGAGTTTACCGTTAAAGCACTTGCGCAAGTGATCCTGGAGATGGTGCCAACAAACTCAGGCATTGCTTACCAGCCGCTGCCTACCGACGATCCACAGCGTCGGCGGCCGGACATCGCTCGGGCAAAGCAGCTCTTGTCCTGGGAGCCAAAAGTTCATCTCACCGAAGGCCTGGAATATACCGTTGCCTGGTTTCGCCAGGCGCTTCACGAACCGCAATTTATCCAACGGGCACGTCATAAGACCATGCCAATCCGGCGCCCGACGGGTCTTTCAATCGGAGCGTGATCATGCAGAGCGAAGAGGAGTTACGGCGCCAGATCGCCGAACTGGCGCCATGGTTTCACAACCTGCGCATAAAGGGCATCGAAACAGCGCCCGATCATTTTCTCGGGGACTATCCAAGCTTTAAATGGCGGCGCTTCAAGGAAGTCGTTCCCACGGATTTGACGGGCAAGACCGTTCTCGATATCGGCTGCAACGCGGGATTTTATTCGCTTGAGATGAAACGACGCAATGCAGCCCGCGTGGTGGCGATCGATACCGATCCGCATTATCTGCGGCAAGCCGCATTCGTGGCAAAGCAGGCCGAGGTTGACATCGACTTCCGGCAAATGTCGGTCTACGAGGTCGCGGAACTGCGCGAAAAGTTTGATCTCGTCCTTTTCATGGGTGTCCTCTATCATCTGCGTCATCCGCTATTGGCGCTTGACCTGCTTCGCGAGCACGTCGTCAAGGATCTGATGCTGTTTCAATGTATGCAGCGCGGAGTGGACGATACGCCGGAACTGAAGGATGATTACGACTTCGAGGACAAGGAGATTTTCAATCGTCCTGATTATCCGAAGCTGTTCTTCGTCGAAAATCGCTATGCTGGGGACCCGACAAACTGGTTCATACCGAACAAGGCGGCAATGGAGGCGATGCTGCGCAGCGCAGGTTTTACAATGCTGCAGAATCCGGAACCGGAAGTATATCTTCTGCAGTGCAGCGCCCATCGTTTTATGGTCGAAAGACCACCTCGCATTCTCCTGCAGGACGAGAGGCAAGGGTGACGCGTCTCAGTGGCGTGAATGTTCTGCGTTTACTTTCGCCGCGCGGATTCTGATAGAGTTTGGATACCGAACATCGCCGAGACAAAGTCTTGTGTGCCGGCTTTAAATGAGCCGCAAAGGATGCAGAGCCATCCGAAAGATTCTCCTTATCTCATGGAACATGCTGGGCACGGAGCCGTTCCTTCGAAGTGTGAAAGCGTTTGAGTGGACCTCAGAATGGTCTTGGGTCATTTCCCTAATGCGGCGAATGTCACAACGCGAAGTAGCTTCATTTGAAATCAAAGATAGGATGCATCTGGCGCTGCCAAAGATGTCAGGTCCGCATCCGGATCAGAGCTGTTGAATGAGCGATACGGCAAAGGAGAATACCGTGATCCACCTGTCCCGTTCCAATCGTTTGCAGGCTGAAATCGTGGAGCTCATTCCGGCCCTGCGCGCCTTCGCCAGAACATTCCACCGAAATTCGACGGATGCCGATGATTTGGTTCAAGAGACGCTGACAAAAGCTCTGGCCAATATCGACCAGTTCGATCCTGGCACTCGGTTGAAATCGTGGCTGTTCACCATCATGCGCAATACATTTTGCACAAAGTTCCGCATCGCCAAACGCGAGGCTCCGGGTAACAAGAAATGCATATCCGACGTCGGCATCGCCCCAGCGTCGCAGGAATGGACGATCCGGGCAAAGGAACTGCAGCGGGCCTGCAACCGCCTGCCGGAACACTATCGGATAGTGCTGGAGTATGTGGTGATCGAAGGCCGCTCCTACGAAGATGCTGCCACGAAGTTCGGTTGTGCGATTGGCACCGTAAAAAGTCGCATCAACCGGGCTCGCCAGCAGCTCGCGGCCCAGCTTGACGAAGACCTTTATTGATATTCCAGTTCTCAGATATCCAGCCGCCGCGTACCGAACAACGCCATGGCGATATGCTCGATATCATCAGCTTTTTCTCGCAGGACGAAGCCGGAAAATTGCGGTGGCGGGTTATCCGCGACGGCAAATACGTAAGGAAGTCCGAGTTTTTCAAGCGCTTCAGCCATCGCATACGCAAGATCTGGATCAAGCCGGATGTCGATAATCGCGGCATCCACCTGATTGCCTTCAATCAAATCGAGAGCGCGCGGGACGTTAGCCATCGGGCCGATCAGGATAGCTCCCAGTGAACGCAACTTCTGGCTTGTCCGTTCGGTAAGGAAATATTCGTCCTCGACGATCAAGAGCCGTTTGCCGGAAAACATTTTACTATATGCAGTTGTCGAATCGTTCATTGGCCAGCCTAGCTCAGGTTATCCGATCATAATTCGCTCTGCGTGAATTCAAAGTGAATGCAAAGCCGATCCTCGCGCATCAATGCGGCCGAGCGAGCCGGGCGGTTAGAAGATCACCTCCAAACTGGCAAAGGTCTAAGTATCGAACGAAGCGGGGCGAAGTCTTCCGAAGTGTGCCCCCTGTTTTGAGGTAGAGACCAAGTTGCGTGCTGTGGCACGCCGTGGAGAACCATGAAGCCTCGATAGCGCGGGACACCATACTCGTCTGCATCGAGAAACAATGGCCTGGCAGAGGGATTCGCATCCATCCCTCCCAGCGCATGGGCGGCGGTCCTCATCGCCATCAATGGCGTGCAAAATCAGATGCATCGCTTTATTTTCACATGCCGATAGGACGCGGACCAAATAGCGCTTGTGCGATCTTCTCCAACTCGAATGGCTTTTCGTTCAACAAAAATCCCTTGAACGACGCAGGCACGATGGAAGGATCATATCCGGTAGCAAAGACGAAAGCGATATTGAGTTCCTGTAGTCGCTCCGCAACAGGGAACACCAGTTCTCCGTCGAGATATATATCGAGAATAGCGACATCTATCTCCTCGTCATCAATCAGTTCCAGAGCAACATCAACACGCCCGGTCGGGCCAATAACGGTCGCTCCTAGCCTCTTGAGCTGGCGGCGCGTTTCGTCGGCCAGCAAATACTCATCTTCGACGATGAGAACCCGCTTGCCTGCAAACATCTTGCTGTAGCTGCCAACCATGATATCGTTTCCATGCCGGGACCAAGACGACCTACAAACTCCTTCCCTGACTGTACAGTGTTTTGAACCGCCTCGGTCTTCATTTCCTCCCAACTTGCAGCGATACGGAAGGTTGCCCCAAAACCTGCATTTTTCGGCGAAGGGTCGGCGATACCGCCTGCGCTGTTCAAATCAATGGCGACGGTACCGGCGAAATTGGTCCACAGCGTGGGCGAATGCTGGCCGAGGCGTCCTTGGTCTATAACGCAGATTTCGGCTTCGAACCTCGCTCCGCTCCGAAAGTTCCTCATTTGAAAACCTGCTTGCCATACTCGGGGTCGAGGTGTTTTGAATATCCTCGGAGGTGTAACGCAAGCCAATTGCAATGGCGCGTGGCTGCCGATCCCAGCATGGTCATTCACCCGTCGAACGAGACTTTCGTTTCGAGACTGCCGGCAATTCAAGGAGCATCGCCTTTTCCAAGAATTGCGATAGGCAGTGCTCTCTAGAAGATCTTGGACCGCTGGCGGACCAAAAGCCTTGGGTTTTCGCGCCGGAGGCCGAGCGTGGTCTGCGCCGCATTTGATCCGCACGGTACCGGTTCGATATTTATTTCCCCTCAGGAACAAATCCCACACATACGGGTTCGGCCGCCGGAGGGAAGTCAACGCCGGTCCCTCCTGGCTCGCAAATCCGCTGGCGAGCCGCCTCCTGAGGCGCGTCATGAATTCAAAGGCCGCTGGGCCGGATTGGATTCATGGCGCGTCTGGCGGGAGACGCCGCTTGCGATAGCGATTAAGTGGTGCCGGCCTTTTCTTCATACTATTGGGATTGATCCAGGGCATGGGGCGAGGGCTGACCGGGCCGTTGCGGCTCACGGTGATAAAAGAAAAGGGCTCCCGCAACCAATACACAGCCGATAAGCACCGCCAATAAGATATAGGCGATTAAAGCACCGTATTTTCCCTTTTCGAAGACGGGCATGGCTGTACTTTCCCTGCGCTAGAAACCAGCGTTTCACATCCAAACCTCCTTCCGACTCGAAAGTTCCTTTTTCAAATCGTCCTTTGCCGATGTCGGTTATTTGCAGCACTCGAACATCTCCAAGGTCTATGCCGGCGATGGTGCGCCGGCTTCCCATCGGTTGATCAGCTTTGAACCCTCGGCCGGCAAATTTCAGTCGCTTGGGAACATCGTTGCGGCTCGACTGTTTGGCGCAGGATCGAGATATTGGAGGAACCGATGAAAGCACTGACCTGGCATGGCAAGCATGACATACGGTGCGAGAGCGTTCCCGATCCGCGGTTAGAAGATGAACGCGATATCATCATAAAGGTAACCGCATGCGCGATCTGCGGTTCCGATCTCCATCTCTATGACGGCGTGATGCCAGCCATGGAAAGCGGCGATATCATGGGCCATGAAACCATGGGAGAAGTCGTCGAGGTGGGCAAAGGGATCTCGACGCTAGCCGTCGGAGACCGCGTGGTCGTTCCCTTCACGATCGCCTGCGGCGAATGCTTCTTTTGCAAGCGCGGTTTCTTCTCTGGTTGCGAGCGGACAAATCCCGATCGTTCGAAGGTAACGAAGCTGTGGGGCAATTCGCCGGCTGGCTTGTTCGGCTATTCTCACCTCCTTGGCGGCTACAGCGGCGGTCAGGCTGAGTATCTACGCGTTCCCTATGGCGATGTCGGACCAGCCAAGGTTCCAAATGGGCTGGATGACGAACAAGTCCTTTTTCTCTCCGATATCTTCCCGACCGGTTATATGGCGGCCGAATTCTGCGACATCCAACCAGGCGATACGATCACGATCTGGGGATGTGGCCCCGTGGGTCAAATGGCCATTCGGTCGGCTTTCCTGCTAGGTGCTGAACGCGTTATCGCCATCGATACCGTTCCAGCGCGTCTTTTGCTGGCAGAAGCCGGCGGTGCCGAGACGGTCAATTTCCTGGAAGAAGATGTCTATGACCGTATCATGGAAATGACCCGAGGACGTGGTGCCGACGCGTGTATCGACGCGGTGGGAACTGAGGCGGAGGCTTCCGCCAGTTGGGATTCGAGATGGGATCGCATCAAGGTCGCGACCTTCATGGGTACGGACCGGCCCCACGTCTTGCGCCAGGCCATCCATTGTTGCCGCAACTTCGGCACCGTATCGATCGTCGGCGTTTATGGCGGATATCTCGACAAGATTCCGATGGGGTCGGCGATCAATAGAGGACTGACCTTCAAGATGGCGCAGACGCCGGTGCAACATTACCTGCCCATGTTGATGGAACGTATCGAAAAGGGCGAAATCGATCCTTCCTTCGTCGTTACACATCGCGGTGCCCTTGAAGATGGGCCCGACCTTTACAAGCTTTTTCGCGACAAACAGGACGGTTGCGTGAAAGTCGTGCTCAAACCTTAGGAAGGAGCAGGCTTATGGCCAAACGGGCTTTGGAAAAAGGACTGGCTGTCGTCACGGGTGCCTCGAGCGGCATCGGTTATGAACTCGCGGTCTGCGCCGCCGAGGAAGGTTACAATCTGATCGTGGCGGCCGACGAGAGCGATATCGAAACCGCAGCAGCCCAACTCAGAAAATTTGGTGGCGAGGTGCTGGCGGTGCAGACGGATCTTTCGACACCATCCGGAGTCGACACGCTTCTGGCAAGCATCGCCACGGCCGGCCGCCCGGTTGATTTGCTCATGGCAAATGCCGGTCAGGGATTGGGCCGGCAATTTCTCGATCAAGACTTTACCCGCGCCAGAAAAGTCATTGATACCAATATCGTCGGAACCGTGTATCTGATCCAGCACGTCGGAAATCAGATGAGAAGCCGCGGCCATGGTCGCATTCTGCTGACCGGCTCGATTGCCGGGTTCCTGCCGGGCGCTTACCAGGCGATCTACAATGGTACCAAAGCCTTTATCAATAGTTTCTCCTTCGCCCTGCGCGAAGAGTTGAAAGGTACCGGCGTGTCCGTCAGTTGCCTGATGCCTGGGGCAACGGACACGAATTTCTTCAAGCGGGCCGGCTTAATGGACACGGAAATTGGCCAGGCCAGCAAGGATAATCCTGCGGAAGTCGCCCGGATCGGCTTCGATGCGATGATGGACGGTGAAGCGGATGTTGTGAGCGGCTGGAAGAACAAGCTCCAAGCTGCGGTGGCGAACATAACACCGGCCAGCATCTTGGCGCACCAGCATGCAAAAACAGCCCGCCCGGGCTCGGCCGAACATTAGGAATTCAGCTTCCATAAGGTCCGACAAGCAAGCAAGCGAGGTATCACAATGGCCAAATCGAACAATCCAGGCGGCAAGAAGAGGGGAGATCCCCCTCAGGACGCCAAAGGTCAGTATCGGAAGCTGTTGCATGGCAGTGAGAGTGATGGCGTCGCGAGCGCCAAGCCACGGGTCATTACCGGCTCCAGCGACGCAACCGTAAACAAGACCCCTCCCGGATCGGCCGAACCCGAAAAGGACTGGGATCTCAACTATGATCCGCGTGACATGAACGAGGGCAAATATCGCGGCTGAATTCCTGTTTGGCTGGATGGTGGCGGGATGAAAACCTGGCTGCATTTGTGCATCGACATGCAATGTATGTTCTTTGAACCAACTCCCTGGCAGGTGCCTTGGATGGCGCGCACGCTGGATCAGGTTGGCGAGGTGGCTGGGCGATTTCCCGAACGGACGATTTTCACGCGCTTCATGCCACCGGCACAGCCGGACATCATGCCAGGCAAATGGCGGGACTATTACGAGAAATGGAACATGATGACCGCCAGCAATCTGCCTCAAGAATTGATGGACGTGCTTCCAGTCTTTCGAGCCTTGACGCCGCCGGCGCGCATCTTTGACAAGTTCACCTATTCGCCGTGGGTGGATGGTCGTCTGCATCAGATATTGTCCCGTCAAGGCGTCGACACTCTGGTTATAAGCGGAGGAGAGACGGACGTCTGCGTCCTGGCTGCAGCACTTGGCGCCATCGATCTCGGTTATGGCGTTATCATCTTGAAGGATGCCGTATGCAGTGGTGATGACGATGCACATGACGCAGCGCTTACGCTGTTTGAAAGGCGATTTTCCGTACAGGCCAAAATTGTGACGGTCGAAGAGTTTCTGTCCACGGAATGATGCCTGTGGTCAGCTCGAACCACCCTGCACCTGAGCCCCCGTAAATACAGGAGGATTTCCCATGATCGATCGCCGACCGGATTCATTGAAGGTCTGGTCCGTTCGGGAACTCCGCGGCTCCGGCGCAGTTGGATGTCGGTATCTGTGAAAGGGTTCTCCGATGACCAAAGAGGACATCAAAAAGGCTGCCCATGCCAGGTGGGAAATGGAAGGAAAGCCGGATGGGCAGGAGCTGCGCCATTGGTTGGATGCGGAACGTGAGCTAAAGGCGCGTGACGAAGATCTCCCGAAAACATCGCCTGATGACCATCATGCCGGCGTGGTGCCGGAGTCGGAGGATGAAACTCACCCAGCTCCCACGTCGTCGGATGCCATTCCCTCACAAGAAGCCAAGCCCGGGAGATTCAAGCCGGGAGAGCTTGCCTCCGAGAACAAGTGAGATGGCTTACTTCTAATCGGTCGAACGCTTGACCGTGCTTCGCGCCAACGGGAGGAGCCTTGATGCGCGTTCTTTTCATTTTTACGGCCTGTCTCGTCGGGCTGATCGGCATCACCATTGCGTGCCTTGGCGCATGGCTGTTCGTACTCGGCGGCACGTCCTATTATCTGATAGCTGGTATCATCCTTTCATGTGTTGCAGTGCTGTTATCCAGGGGAAGCGTCTTCGGTCCGTGGCTTTACACGTTATTGTTGATCGGAACTCTGGCATGGGCTCTGACCGAATCCGTATTCGATGGCTGGGCGCTTATCCCGAGACTGGTCGCTCCGGCGGTTCTTGGCTTATGGATCTGGTCCCCCTGGGTTGCCGGCCGCATCGAGCGCTTGGCAAGGGCAAGAATGATCCTCCTCGCCAATCTCGTTTTTGCATTGGCGATCCTGATCTTCGTCTTTAGCTCGGGCTATCGGATCACCGAAGCCAGGACCATCAATTTCGGCGATCCTGCCCGCTGGAAGGTCATGGATGGAGACCAGAGCGACGCCGGTCCAGCAGACGATTGGGCCTACTACGGAGGCACGCCGGCGGGAGACCGGTATTCGTCTCTCGACAAAATCACGCCTGACAACGTCAATCTTTTGAAACAAGCTTGGTCGTTTTCCACCGGCGACAAGCCGAGGGCGGGTGAGAATTCCAAAGGCAGGGAGTTCAGCTTTGAAGCGACCCCGATAAAGGTCGGAAATAGCCTTTATTTCTGTACACCGCATCGCGAGGTTATCGCGCTCGATGCAACGACGGGAAAGCTGAAATGGCGTTATGATCCGGGCGGCGACATGTCGCACAATGTCTATCAAGCTTGTCGCGGGGTTTCATATTACGACGCCTCATCCGTAACATCCGCGGGCACATGCGCGCACCGCATAATCTCGACCGCATCGGATCTACCAAGGCTGTTCGAACTCGATGCCGATACGGGCAAGCCTTGCGAGCAGTTCGGTGAGCGGGGAATGGTCGATTTGCGCGATCACATGGGGCCGGTTCCGCCAGGGTTTCATTTCATTTCCTCGCCGCCGCTTGCCCTGAACGGGCGTATAGTTCTGGGAGGATGGGTCTACGACAATCAGACCGTCGGCGAGCCTTCAGGCGTCATACGTGCCTTTGACGCAAACACCGGGCGACTTGCATGGTCGTGGGATATGGGAAAGGATCCCGCCAATAAGCCGCTTGCAGCAGATGAAACCTATACGCGTGGAACGCCAAACGGCTGGGGCGTCTATACGGCCGATCCAAAGCTCAATCTCGTCTTCGTACCTCTCGGCAACGCGACCCCGGACTATTTCGGCGGGCAACGCAGATCTTTTGACGATCGCTATTCAAGCTCCCTGGTGGCGTTGGACCTTACCACCGGAAAGGAGAGATGGCATTTTCAGACCGTACATCATGATCTCTGGGATTTCGATCTTCCCGTGGGGCCATCGCTTGTCGATCTCCCCGACGATAGAAGCGGCAGTATCCCGGCGCTTGTTCAAACCAGCAAGCAGGGCCAGCTTTTTCTCCTTGACCGCCGCGATGGCCATCCTTTGGCCGAGGTCGACGAGCGGCCGGTGCCGCCGGGCGATATACCGGGCGAACGCTATTCGCCCACACAGCCCTTTTCGACCGGCATGCCGCAACTGCTCGCGCCCAAGCTTCGAGAAACGGATATGTGGGGTGCAACTCCCATCGATCAGCTTCTCTGCCGGATCTCCTTTCGGCGGATGCGAGACGACGGTCTGTTTACGCCGCCAGGATTGAAACCGACCATCGGCTGGCCGGCCTTCGACGGGACCTCCGATTGGTATGGCGCGACGATCGATCCAGAACGCAAACTCTTGTTTATCAATACGACATTCATGCCGTTTCAACTGCAGATGCTTCCCTATGCGTCGGCTCTCGCCAAAGGGCTCTTCGCGCCATGGGGCGGATGGAAGCAGCCATATCCGCAGCCTGACTTCCAAAATAATCCTGAGCATGGCACGCCTTTTTCCATTGTCGTCAAAGCTTGGCTCGGTGTGCTTGATATCCCTTGTACCCGCCCGCCTTGGGGGCAGATGCAGGCGATCGATCTTTCGACAAGAAAGGTTGCATGGCGACGTCCCCTTGGAACGACAGAGGATATGGGGCCATTTGGACTGCGTTTGCCCTTTGGTCTGCCCACGGGAATATTCAGCATGGGCGGGAGTGTTGCGACACGCAGCGGCTTGATCTTCATCGCTGCAACGACGGATCAATATATCCGCGCGCTGGATGGCAAGACGGGAAATGTCGTCTGGCAGTTTCACCTGCCGGCAGGTGGAAACGCCACCCCCTTGACCTATCTCGGCTCGGACGGAAGACAATATGTCGTCGTTGCAGCCGGCGGTCATGGCGGCTTGCAGTCGCGCAACGGTGACGAAATCGTGGCGTTTGCGTTGCCGCATCGCTAGGTCCCGAAGCAATTCACCATCCAAGGCGGATGTGGCTGAGCCTCTTGCCATTCTCGCCGTAATCGGCATGGCCGCAACTGCATTTTTTCCCGGCATGGGACGGGAACCAATCTTCTGGCCGTCTGTTCGGGAGTGGGACCAATGAAGGTCTCGAGAACACTAAGGAGAAAACATCATGGCTTCCCAAGGTGGATCGCATGAACAGCATGCAAGGGCGGACCAGCAAAACCACAAGAATTTGTAATCGAATTCGGAAGGGCTGTTGCCGGTATCTTTTCCTGCAGGTGCATTGAATCGGCCGTGCGAACCAGCGCACACAAAAACCGACGCATCTGCGCTGCTTCAAAATGATCTTTTCTCAAAATGTTGGAGGACTCCAAATGGCATCCGAGAAGACTTTGAATGATCTCTTTCTGGAAACACTGAAAGACATCTACTATGCCGAGAAGCAGATTCTTAAGGCATTGCCAAAGATGGCACGCGCGGCCCAGGCGGAGGAGGGCAAACAAGGTTTCCTTCATCACCGTGATGAAACCCAGGGCCATGTGGAACGCTTGGAGCAGGTATTCGAACTCCTGGGGAAGCCGGCGCGAGGAAAGACGTGCGAAGCAATCCAAGGCATCATCGCCGAGGCCGACGAGATCATCGAGGAATTCAAAGGCACGCCGGCGCTCGATGCCGGTCTCATCTCTTCGGCGCAGGCCGTCGAGCACTACGAAATTGCCCGCTACGGCACCCTCATTGAATGGGCCAAGCAACTCGGTCTGAAGGATGCCGTCACCCTCCTGCAGCAGACGCTCGCGGAGGAAAAGGCGACGGATCAGAAGCTGACGAAACTCGCCGAAACCGCAGCCAATGCGAAGGCCAGGAAGGCCGCATAAAACACGGCTGCATTTGATCTTCGATGCGTTGCGGAAGCAGCGCATCGTCAGAGGACGCCCAGTCACGGATATGCCTCGTGCGATAGCATTGGGGGGAGCTTGTCGGTTTCGATATCATGCCGGGCCTATGGGCCGGTAAGTTAGAGGTGCCATGTCAAACCGCCGACCCCATCTTGCGCGGCTTGCGCCGCATATAGAGACCATCGCTGCCGGAGATATGGCCGAGCAATATGGTGCGCTATGCTTTCGGCATCGCGACGATAATTCGCCTGAAGTGCTGCTTATCACCACACGCGAGACCAAACGATGGATGATCCCGAAGGGATGGTCGATCAAAGGGCTTGATGGCGGTCAGGTGGCGGAACGCGAAGCCTGGGAAGAGGCAGGTGTCAAGGGCAAGGTCAAAAAGGGAATATTCGGGTATTTCACATATTTGAAGGTGCTGGCTGACCGGCAGACGATACCGTCAGTGGTCGAAGTTCACCTGCTTGAAGTCAGAAAACAATCCGGAAAGTTTCCTGAAAGCGGGCAGCGGACGATCGAATGGATGGTGCCGGAAGAGGCAGCCCGCCGCGTGCGCGAACCTGAACTGAAGGGACTGTTGATGCGCTTTGCGCTGGAGGATGCAAGGCCTGCAGATATTGATTGAGCAATAGCTGCAGGCATCGTCTCAAGCGACCATACAATTTCGCCGTGGGCCGATCTCGTAAGCCTTGGTTTAGGCCGAGGTCGAATCCTTCTCATCGTGGCCGATCGGAAGCTTGCGCCATTTGGGACAGGGCTGAGTTTCGCGCGAACCTATTCCTGGCAGTTTTCGTGGCGGCGTCATGGCCCGGCGGCGTCGTCAATCGTCACCCTTCTGTTTCAGGGCGTCAGACACGCGGCGCTTGCGTGGATGATCGATATTTTCGCCATGGGCATCGCGCGCTTTTTCACCGCCATCCTTGGCCGGCAAATATCCAGCCGGCTTTGAGCCAGCCGGTCCCTCCCATCGCGGGGATTGATCCGTCGTTCCTGGTGCGCCTTCATGAGGTTGCTGATGTTTCATAGCCAGGCCTCCTTTAGGATGTATTTTGCGGCCGTCGCGGCAGTGACGGGTCCGCCTTCGTCCTTAAAACCGCCTGCGGTCCGTATTGTTCCTAGCAAAATGGGAAAGGGACGTGCCGTCTGGGGACGGCACTACAGATGGGTGGAACTTTCAACCCCGGTTTTCGTTTGACCTCATTGCGAGGGCGAATTCAGGGGAATTCCGTGGCGCAGATCTTTACGGCATCGGCTGATACGAGGTTGCGCGCGTCCCTGCTTGTTGCCGCCATCCTGATATTTCTGATCGTCCTGTTTGTCGGCGGATATGCGAGTTCCAGCTATGGCACCCTGGTCGGCTGGGTGCAGGATCAGCCGGTTCCCTTCAGCCATGAGCACCACGTGGCAGGTCTCGGTATCGACTGTCGGTATTGTCACACCTCCGTCGAGACAAGCGCCCGCGCGGGATTGCCGGCGACGTATATCTGCATGAGTTGCCACTCGCAGATCTGGACCGGCGCTGGCATGCTGGCGCCGGTCCGACGCAGCCTCGCGGCCAATGTGCCGCTCACATGGAACCGCGTTAGCCGGTTACCCGACTATGTCTACTTCAACCATTCGATCCATGTTGCCCGCGGCGTTGCCTGCGTGATCTGCCACGGGCGGGTTGATCGGATGCCGCTGATGTCCCGCGCGCAGCCCTTCCAGATGCAGTGGTGCCTGGATTGCCATCGAAATCCGGCGCCCAATCTGCGCCCGCCTGATCAAGTGACCCGCATGGACTGGTCCGACTGGGACGCCAATCCCGAGCAACACAAGGATTTCGGCGCGCAGGTGGTGAAAGCCTATGGCATCGAACCGAGGAAACTCATCCAATGCAATATCTGTCACAGGTGATCCGATGATAGTTCGTCCGGTTCAAAAAGACACGGTTCGCGAGCGGCTAGTCGGCAAGACGGGGAGGCATTTCTGGCGGGCATTGGAGGAGCTTGCCGATACCGAGGAGTTTCACCGGTTTTCCAGGCGCGAATTTCCGATGATGCACAGAAACGGTATCACGTTCGACCGCCGCACACTTCTCAAGATCATGGCAGCATCGCTTGCGCTCTCCGGGCTTTCGGCTTGCAAGGGCGAAGAGGACGAGGAGGCGCTTCCCTATGTCGAAGCCCCGGAGGGCGTGACTGTTGGAGTTGCCAAATGGTTTGCGACTGCCGTGACCTTTGACGGCTATGCGCAGCCTGTCCTCGGCAAGACCTTCACCGGCAGACCGGTCAAGCTGGAAGGCAATCCCGATCACCCCGTATCGGGCGGCGCCACCGATGCCTTCACGCAGGCCTCACTCCTCGGTCTCTACGATCCCGGTCGCTCGCAAACACCGCTTCATCTGGGCAAGCCCGCCGATTGGGACGCATTCGATGCCGAGATGGCGGCGAAAGCTGATGAGCTGGACAACACTGAAGGGGAGGGGTTCCGGCTGCTGACCGCACCTTTCAGTTCGCCGACCCTGCGCCGCCAGATCGAGGCGATGATGCAGCGGTGGCCAAAGGCACGCTGGCATATCTGCGATCCATTGCCCAACACGGCGCGATTGAACGCCACGCAGCACATTTTCGGTCGTCCTCTGGAGCTTCAGCCGGCATTCGCTGCCGCCGAGACCATCGTCAGCCTCGATGACGATTTCCTCGGCCCCGGTCCGTGGCAGACGCCATATGCCCGTGCCTTTGCCGATCGCCGGCGGATGCGCCAACACATGCGGGGCGCGAGCCGGCTATTCGTGGCCGAACCGACACCTTCGGCCACTGGGGCGGTTGCCGATATGCACCTTGTCGCCTCACATTCGGGAATGGATCGCCTGCTGCGCGCCATAGCCGCCCAGATCGGTCTCACGGGTTTGGGGGATGTCAGCTTCGCTGACCACGAGCGGCAATGGGTGATGGCTGCCTCATCCGCACTTCAAGCATCCAAGGCCAATGGCTTGCTACTGATCGGCGCCCATCATGGAGACGATCTTCAGGCACTTGCTTTGCTGATGAATGAGAGATTGGGAAGTCTCGGAAACACGCTTCGGTTCTCGGAGCCGGTCAATGCACAAGCGCCGGACGGCTCGCGATCGCTCGACATTCTGACCACCGACATGAACGCCGGCAAGGTGTCGACACTTGTGGTCGTCGGTACCGATCCCGCCTATTTTGTGCCGGCCGATCTCGCCTTCCGCGATGCTTTGCAGAAAGTGAAGCTCCGCATTCACGCCGGGCTCTATGTCGATGAAACCGCTTCTCTTTCGCATTGGCATGTGCCGCTTCAGCATGATCTTGAAAGCTGGAGTGACGCGCGCGCTGTCGACGGCAGCGTGACATTGATCCAGCCGTTGGTCCGGCCGTTCTACGCGGTGCGTGCAGCGCATGTCGTGCTTGAAACACTGATGGGCCGCACGTCGAGCGATAGAGATCTGGTGCAGCAGACCTGGCGCGCGGCCTGGGCTGGGGAGTTCGACGAGCGCTGGCGCGACGCCCTTTATCGCGGCTTCGTTTCGGGCAGTGCCGCACTGTCGCTCATCCCCACCGTGCTGAACCGCGCGGTCCCGCAAGCTGCGCCGGATGCCTCTTCCGGCCTGTCGCTGGTCATCCGTCCGGATGCCGGTGTCTGGGATGGCACGCTCTCGGAAAATGCCTGGGCGCAGGAGACGCCACGGCCTCTGACCAAGATCACATGGGGTAACGTGATCCTTGTCAGCCCGCAACTCGCATCAGAACGGCAGCTGGAAAACGGCGCCGAAGTCAGATTGACGGCGGGAAACGCTTCTATCCAAGGGCCGGTCTGGATCATGCCGGGCCAGGAAGCCAATACGATCACCATTACGCTCGGTTATGGACGCAAGCTGAAGGATTCCATAGCTGCCGGTCTCGGCTATGACGCCTACGGTCTGCGGCGATCAACGGATCCTTGGTACATCACCGGTGTTGCAATCGAGCCAACGGGCAAAATGTTGCAGGTGGCAACGACGCAATTACACCAGGCGATCGACGGTTTCGATTTCATCCGGACGGTGGAGATCGGCCAGCTCGGCCCGCAGTCCCGGCCGGATCACAAGCAAAAGCCGCCATCGCTCTACCCGGACAGGCCGATATCGGATCCGTCCTGGGGCATGTCGATCGATCTCGATCTTTGCATCGGCTGCAATGCCTGCGTGACCGCCTGCCAGGCTGAAAACAATATTCCGGTGGTCGGCAAGGAGCTTGTCGCCGAAGGACGGCAAATGCATTGGTTGCGGATCGATCATTACCGTGAAGGGGATGTGACGGCGGCGAAGTCCTATTTTCAGCCGGTCCCCTGTATGCATTGCGAGCAGGCGCCCTGCGAGATGGGCTGCCCCGTCAATGCTGCGGTCCATAGCATCGATGGCCTGAACCTGCAGGTCTATAATCGCTGCATCGGCACACGAACCTGCTCTTCCTACTGTCCCTATAAGGTGCGCCGTTTCAATTGGTTCGACTTCACCAGTGACGATGCGGAGTCGGTCAAAGCCATGCGCAATCCGGATGTGACGGTGCGCAGCCGCGGCGTCATGGAAAAATGCACCTATTGCGTCCAGCGTATCGCCGAGGCACGGATCGTGGCCGACAAGGAGGGCCGGCCGATCCGCGATGGCGAGATCGTTACAGCCTGCCAGCAAGCCTGTCCGACACAGGCGATTACCTTCGGCAATGTTGCAGACCCCAATTCCGGCGTCAGTCGGCTCAAGGCCGGTTTCCGTGACTATAGCCTGCTCGAGGAAGCGAACACCCGGCCGCGAACGACCTATCTCGCCCGGATCGAAGATCCGTCCCTCGGAAAGACGGAGGCGGCGGGATGAGCGAGAAAATTCGCAAACGGGACGCTGCAGCCGCGGAGCGGATCACGCGGATCCCGTTGAAATATCCGGCGCCTCGCGCATGGTGGATATGCTTCGCATTTTCCCTGCTCCTGCTTTTATCCTTTGCGGTTTCGGCGACGGTGCTTCTCATTTCCGGTGTCGGCGTCTGGGGCAACAATATCCCCGTCAATTGGGGTCTGGCGATTGCCAACTACATCTGGTTCCTCGGCATCGGGCACGCCGGGACGTTGATCTCGGCAATGCTGCTTCTATTGGGTGCTCACTGGCGCAATTCGCTCAACCGCTTTGCCGAAGCGATGACGCTGTTTGCCGTCATCTGCGCCGGGCTCTATCCGATCCTGCATCTTGGCCGGCCATGGTTCTTCTACTGGATCGCGCCCTATCCCAATACGATGACGATTTCGCCGCAGTTCAAAAGCCCGCTGAGCTGGGATTTCTTCGCCGTCCTGACCTATCTCACTGTTTCCATACTGTTTTGGTATATCGGTATTATTCCCGATCTCGCGGCAGTGCGCGACCGCGCCAAGCGACGCTGGCAGCAGGTGATTTATGGGCTTGCGGCGCTCGGCTGGCGGGGGTCTGCCCGGCACTGGGCACGATGGAACCAGGCCTACAGGCTGACGGCGGCGATTGCCGTTCCGCTGGTGGTCTCGGTTCATTCGGAAATTTCGCTTCTCTTTGCCGCCGGGCCGATACCGGGTTGGACCTCCACGGTCTTCCCGCCCTATTTCGTGCTGGGGGCCGCCTTTTCCGGTTTCGCCGTCGTCGCCATGATCGCGGTCGTACTGCGCCACGCCCTCGGTCTCGGCATGCTGGTCACCGACCGCCATCTCGACCTGCTCGGACGCTTCCTGCTCGCAACCGGCCTGATGACGGCCTACGGCTATGTCGCAGAAGTGTTCGACAGCCTTTACGGCGGCGAATTGCAGGATGTGGGAACCCTGACGGACCGCCTGGTCGGCGCCTATGCCTTCAGCTATTGGGGCGCCGTCATTCTGAATTTCCTACCGCTGCAGCTATTGTGGCTCGAAAGCGTCAGACGCCAGCCGCTCATGCTCTTTCTGATCGGCCTGTCCGTCACGATCGGCATGTGGTTCGAGCGCTATATGTTGCTGACGACGTCGCTATATCGCGACTATCTGGTTTCCTCCTGGGGCGAATATCATCCCAGCATATGGGAATGGGGCCTTTATGCGGGAATGCTCGGTGTCTTCCTGACACCGTTCCTTCTCTTCGTGCGCTTCCTGCCTGTCATCTCCACGTTTGAAGTGGAGGAAGCTTTACGCGAGACGGGGGATTTGAGGCATGCGTGAGCCGCGTCCCGGAGGAGATCTGTTTGGGCTGCTGGCCGAATTCGACAGGCCAGAGCGTCTGATCGAGGCGGTGAAACACGCGCGGAAGGCGGGCTTTATCGTCATGGAAGCATACTCGCCCTATCCTGTTGAAGAACTGACGGAGGCGCTCGGCTTTAAGGAGAACATCGTGCCGTGGCTGACTTTGGCAGGCGGTATCTTCGGCGCAGCGCTCGGCTACGGGCTGCAATTCTACACCAACTACGCCTATCCGATCGAAATCGGCGGTCGTCCGCTCTATCCCTGGCAGTCCTTCATGCTCATCACCTTCGAACTCACGGTTCTTTTTGCCGTGCTTTCGGCAATTTTCGGCATGTTGCTTCTGAATCGCTTGCCGCGGCTGCATCATCCGCTTTTCGACATAGAGGCGTTTCAGCTCGGGCAGTCCGACAAGTTCTTTCTCATCATTCTGAGTAACGACGAGCGCTTCCATCCGAAGCGCACCCGCACCTTCCTCGACATGCTCGATCCGGTCAGCGTGGAAGCCGTCGAGCATACGGAGCAACCGGAATGAGGTGCCGCCTTCTCATTCTTGCGCCGATGCTTCTGCTTGCCGGCTGCGACGACATGAACCATCAGCCGCGCTATGATTCCTACGAAAAGAGCCGGCTCTTTGCCGATGGCAAAGCCTTGCAGGCGCCGCCGGATGGAACGATCGCACGGGACGATCTTCAGAATGCGCAGGCGCTTGCCGATCGTCCCCCGATGAATATCGAGCTTCTCCGGCGCGGGCAGCAGGAATTCGGCATCTATTGCACGCCCTGTCACGATGCTGCCGGCTACGGCAATGGCACGGTGCCGGCGCGAGGCTTTCCCCATCCGCCGAGTTTCCACATCGACCGACTGCGACAGGCGCCATCGCGTTATTTCGTCGAGGTGATCTCCAAGGGCCACGGCGTGATGTATTCCTATGCGGATCGCGTTTCTCCACGGGATCGCTGGGCGATCGCGGCCTATATCCGGGCGCTGCAGCTAAGCCAGGGCGCCAGCGTCGCAGGCCTGCCGCCGGAGGATCAGGCGCAGCTGAAGAGGGTGGGGTCATGAGCCGGGTCGAAGCCATGCCGACCCGCTTGTTGGCGCTGAGCGGCGTCATCTTCTGCATCGCGGCTCTCGCCCTGGTGCTGGTCGCGCCTGCGTCCGCCTTGCTCGGCTGGCTTTCCGCGCTGGTCTTCGTAAGCGCGCTCCCGCTCGGTGCGCTTTGTCTGGTCATGATGATGCGCATCATTCCGGGGATCTGGCGGCATGATCTCGATCACGCGGCGAGATCGTCGCTATCGCTGCTGCCGCTTGTGCTGATCGCCTGGCTGCCGATCCTGTTCGGCCTGTCCTTCGTCTATGAATGGGTGCGGCAGCCTCTATCCGAACCCTTCAAGGCGATCTACCTGACGCCGCTATTCTTCGATCTCAGGACCCTGTTCATTCTCGCCGCCGCATACCTGCTTGCGCAGGCACTGTTGCGCAGCCAATCTCTATCCGTTGCGGTCGGCGGACTCATCGGTTTCGTCCTCCTGCAGGAAATCCTGGCGACCGATTGGCTGATGTCGCTCGACCCGCACTTCCACTCCTCCGGTTTCGCGCTTTATGTCCTCACCGGCCAGATGTTGACTGCGCTTGCCTTGCTGGTGCTTCTAAGCTTGGGGGAGGGTGGTGTCGCGAAACCGAGCGTGCTCGGTGCGCTCTTGATCACCGCCATCCTTTTCTGGGCCTATCTAGCGTTCATGCAATATTTCATCATCTGGTCGGGCAATCTGGTTCAGGGCGCTCTCTGGTTTCAGCGCCGTGGCACGGGCATCTGGTCCTTGGTCGAGCTCTCGATTGCCTTCCTGCATCTGACGCCACTTTTCCTTCTGTTCTTTCCGCCGATCCGGCGATCCAGACGATGGCTGATCGTTCTGATATCGATCATCCTCGCGGGGCGTTTGCTGGAATATGCGTGGCTCATTCTGCCGCAGCTGACGTCGCATCTCGGCTATGCGATCGCAGCCTATGGCTTGTCGCTTGGCGGTCTTGCGCAGATCACGCTTGCCATTCTTTCCCGCGCAAGCAAGGTCGTGCACCGGCTGACCACGGCGGCGGAGGCTTCATGATGACTGCCTCGCTTTCCAGAAAGTCGCGGCGGCAGAAGGCGTCGCCGCAATTCGAACCGAAGGATGTCTCGCCGCGGCTGGTGCTTTGGGTGACGTTTGGTCTTTTCCTCGGCATGGGTCTTTCTGTTCTCCTTGTCTTTGGCATTCTGTGGTGGATGAGGCCGAACGCCGCCCCGCCGCAGACGGGGTTCGGGTCCAGGCAAGCGGAGCCAGGCCCACGCCTTGAAGTGTCACCATCCGTCAATCGCGATCTGCTTCAACGGCAGGCGGAACAGCGTCCCGGGGGGTACGGCTGGATCGATCGTAAGGCCGGGACGGCGCATATTCCGATCAACAGGGCCATGGCCATTCTGGCGACGCGCGGCTGGCCGGACCGTGATGAGCGGGAGGAAACGCAATGAGGACGGCCGCATTCACGCTGGCTCTTGCCTTGCTTCTCGGCGCCGGCGAGGCGCACGCGGCGGCCTTCGATCCGTTCACGGCGACAGGGATCGATCAGAAGCCGGATGCCTCCATCCCCCTCGACCAGCCTTTCCGTGACGAGGCGGGTCGCCTCGTCACTCTTCGGCAGCTCGGAGGCGGCAAGCCGATCCTTCTCGCGCCTGTCCTGCATAATTGCCCCAATATTTGTGGCGTCACCCTATCGGGTCTGATGGAGGCCGTTGAAGGGCAATCATTTCGACCAGCCACCGACTTTACGATTGTTGCCTTCGGCATCGATGCGCGTGAGGGCCCGAAAGAAGCTGCGGCCTCGATCGATCAGTTGAAGCACCGCTTCCCCTCCCTCGCGAAAAATGGCGTGCATGCGCTGACGGGCGAGGCGATCGCCATTCATGCCATGACCGAAGCGCTCGGTTATCGTTACGCCTGGGATCCCGACATTGGCCAATATGCCCACGATGCCGCCGTTGCCGTCTTGACACCGGACGGGAGGTTAAGCCGCTGGCTTTACGGTCTGGCGCCGACGAGCCGAGACCTGAAACTGGCGCTCACCGAGGCCGGCGAGGGCCGGATCGGCCGCTGGCGTGACCAGCTTCTGGTACTGTGCTATCACTATGATCCATTAACCGGGCGATACTCATCCCCCATTCTAATGGCGCTTCGCCTTGCATTCGGCCTCACCGTGATCGTCGGTGCCGGCCTGCTTGCTCTCGGGCTTGTTCGTGACCGCCGGTCGAAAGAGACCGGGGGGAGGGCGCCATGAATTTCATTCCGCTCTGGCCGTCCGGCGCGTCGGCCTATAGTCACCAGATCGACCTGCTCGTCATTGCCTTCACCGTGCTGATCGTGGCGCTGTCGGCGCCCGTATTCATCTTGCTCCTCGTCTTCATCGTCAAATATCGGCGCGGCAAGGAGGCCGATCGCAGGCATGCTCCGAACCGCAACATTCCACTGGAGCTTTCCTGGACTATCATCCCATTTGTTGCCCTTCTCGGCTTTTATATCTGGTCGACGGATCTCTTCGCCAGGCTCTATCGTCCGCCAGCCGACGCCATGCAGGTCGACGTCGTTGCCAAGCAATGGATGTGGAAATTCCAGCATCCCGAAGGACAGGCCGAAATCAACGAACTGCATGTACCGTCTGGTCAGCCGATCAAGCTCATAATGGCGTCGCAGGATGTCATTCATAGCCTCTTCATCCCGGCTCTGCGCATCAAACAGGATGTGGTGCCAGGGCGATATACGTCCAGCTGGTTCGTAGCCGACAAGCCGGGCACCTATCGCATTGCCTGCTCGCAATATTGCGGCAGCAACCATTCCGAGATGACCGGCAGTTTTATCGTCATGAACCCCGCCGACTATGCCAAATGGCTGTCCCTGTCCTCGAATGACGTTAGCCTTGCCGCGGAAGGGGCGACGCTCTTTCGCAGCCGTGGCTGTAGCGGCTGTCACGATCCGGGAGCGTCGGTGCGAGCGCCCTCTTTGGCCGGCATCTACGGCAATCCGGTGCCGCTTCAATCGGGAGAGATCGTCACTGCCGATGACCAATATATTCGCGACAGCATTCTGCTACCGCAATCGAAGGTCGTTGCCGGCTATCAGCCAATCATGCCGACGTTTCAAAACGTCCTGAGCGAGGAGGATGTCATGAAGCTCGTCGCCTATGTCAAATCGCTGAAGCAGGCGGGGGTGACACAATGACCGGCGTCGCTGATCCCAAGCTTGAAGAGGCAAATGTCGGTAGAGGCGGCTCGACGGAGACTGTGGCGCAGCGCGTCAGCTACCTGCGCGCCGGGCATAGTCTCAAGTCTTGGCTGCTGACGACGGACCATAAGCGGATCGGCGTTCTCTACACCCTCTCCATCACATTTTTCTTCTTCATCGGTGCGGCCGCGGCCGCGCTGATCCGGCTCGATCTGCTGACGCCGGCGGGAGACCTAATGACTAATGAAGGCTACAATCGCGCCTTCACGGTCCATGGTGTGGTCATGGTATGGTTCTTTCTCATCCCATCCATCCCCAACACCTTCGGCAATTTCCTGATCCCGTTGATGATCGGCGCGAAGGATCTCGCTTTTCCCAAGCTGAACCTGCTGAGCTGGTATATCTACATGCTCGCCGGGTTGTTTACGGTGTTCGTTCTGATCGCAGGCGGGGTCGATACGGGATGGACATTTTACACGCCCCTTTCGACGATGTATGCCAACGGCAACGTGATCCTGGCCGCAAGCGCTGTGTTCATCGTCGGCTTTTCCTCGATCCTCACGGGATTGAACTTCATCGTCACGGTTCACACTCTGCGCTGCCCCGGCATGACATGGGGCAGGCTGCCGCTTTTCGTCTGGTCGATCTATGCGACATCGCTGATCCTGGTGCTGGCCACGCCAGTGCTGGCGATCACGCTGGTGCTCATTTCGCTGGAACGGCTGTTCGGGCTCGGCATATTCAACCCGGCGATTGGTGGCGATCCGCTGCTGTTCCAGCATCTCTTCTGGTTTTACAGCCATCCGGCCGTCTATATCATGGTCCTGCCCGCCCTCGGGGTAGTTAGCGAACTTGTTGCCGCCGGTGCCCATAAGCCGATCTTCGGCTATCAGTTCGTGGCCGGCTCTTCGATCGCGATCGCGGCCCTCGGCTTCTTCGTCTGGGGCCACCATATGTTCGTCTCGGGGCAATCGCTCTATGCGAGCGCGGCCTTTTCCTTCCTCAGCATCGCAGTGGCGATTCCCTCCGGCGTGAAGGTTTACAACTGGACGGCAACGCTGTTCAAAGGCCACATCTCGCTCGATCCGCCGTTTCTCTTCGCCATGACCTTCATCGGCCTTTTCGTTTTCGGCGGATTGACGGGCCTGATGCTCGCCATGCTTGCAATCGATGTCCATGTGCACGACACCTATTTCGTGATCGCGCATTTCCATTACATTATGGTCGGCGGAACGATATCGGCCTTCTTCGGCGCGCTGCATTACTGGTGGCCAAAGATCGTCGGACGCATGTATTCGCTGGCCTGGGGGCGGGTCACGGCGATCTTCTTCTTCATTGGATTCAACCTGACATTTTTTCCGCAATTTCTGCTCGGCTATCTCGGAATGCCGAGGCGCTATCATGTCTATCCGCCGGAGTTTCAGGTGCTGAACGTCATTTCAACTGGCGGCGCTGCGGTTCTTGGGGTCGCCTATGTCATGCCGTTGATCTATCTCATCTATTCGATGCACTGCGGCAAGCCGGCGCCCAACAACCCCTGGGATGCGACCGGATTGGAATGGACGACGCCCTCGCCGCCGCCGAAGCATAATTTCGAGGCATTGCCCGTCGTCGATCGCCCACCTTACGACTATGAGATCGAGATGAGGGACGAACATGTCTGACACAAGGCCCGTCACCGACCCATTCACCGATCCCCTTCAGCAGCATCGTGCAGCGATGATGGGGATGTACGTCTTTCTCGGCAGCGAAATCATGCTCTTCGGCGGCTTGTTCTGCGTTGCCGCTGCTGTGCGTCTGGCGCATGCGCCCGAGGTCGTCCGCGCCTCCCATGCCCTGCATTTTGGGATTGGCGGGCTCAATACTGCCATCCTGCTGACTTCAAGCCTCTTCGTCGCCTTGGGCGTGGAGAGCGCTAAGGAGGGCCGTGCCAAAATCACGGCCCGTTGGCTGGTTGCAGCCGCCGCCCTCGGCTCGGCGTTCCTTACGATGAAAGCCTACGAATACCGCATGGAGTTTACCGAAGGGCTGCTCCCGATAGAGGGCTTGCATTCCCGCTATGCGGACGACGTTCAGCATCTCTTCATGAATCTCTATCTCATCGCCACCGGCCTACATGCGGTGCATCTGTCCATCGGCATCTTGCTTCTGATCGCGCTATCGTTTCGCTTGGCGTTCGGCTCGATCAAGCTGCCGGAGCGGGCGATTGTTCTCGTTACTGCTGGCCTCTATTGGCACCTGGTCGATGTGATCTGGGTCTTCCTCTATCCTGTATTCTATCTTGCGAGATGAACCTTAGATGCTGCCACTTGCAAATCCTCTCGTCGTCATCTGGGCAATCTTGCTGGTTTTGCTAAGCATTACTGTAGCGGCAAGCTTCGTGCTGAGCGGGCCGGTGGGCCTCGTCGTCAGCCTTTCGATCGCGGCGATCAAATCCGCAATGATCTATTGGCGCTATATGCATCTGAACGAGCAGACGCCGCTTAACCGCATTGCCGCGCTTGCCGCCGGTCTCTGGCTGCTGATCCTGCTCGGCTTTCTCGGCCTCGATTACTGGACCCGCGCGCTCGTCTAGTCGCGTTCGAGCCCTGTTGGGCGAGAAAAAACACGCAACATTCGCCGGCGGATCATCACGCGCGATCGTGGCAAGCGATGGAGATATGCGCGCCCTTGAAAAGCCTCTTCGGAACATTGTCAGCCGGATATGGTTCTATCTTTGTCAGCGATAGATGCCGAGCAGACAAGCACGGGTGAGTAGCGCGCGAGGAGACCACATGAACCACCACTCAGATGCACGCCGCCGCATGATGATTTTCGTCGCGACGATTTTCGTTCTTGCCTGTCTCATCGCTGTCTATTTCGCCTTTGCCCTTCATCCTGGCGAGCCGGTTCCGCCGGCCACAGGGGCGGTGTCGTCTCAGGCAAAGTGACATCGCAATCGCTTGTGCGCATGCAAAACGGTGGCAAGTGAAATCACATCACTTAGTCAATACGGCTCGCCCTAGCGCAGCCATGACGGCAAAAAGCAGATTAGTCTATCTGGGAGCGAACTGAAATGGAGGTTCAAATGAAAACGTTTATCATTTCCACCTGTGCAGCGTTGTGTCTCACGGCTTGCACTTCGACGGAGCAAGGCGCCGGGATCGGCGCTGCCACGGGCGCCGTTGTTGGCGGCGTAGCAACGGGGAATGTTCGCGGCGCCGCCGTCGGTGCGGCCGTGGGCGGGGTATCCGGCGCCTTGATCGGGAACGTCGCAGGACAGCCCGGCCGTTGCTATTATCGCGACCGCAACGGAAACCGCTACGTCGATCGCTGTTAAGCTCATTGCAGTCTTCATCGGCACGGGCTCAAACTGATCCGGTGGAGGTAAATTTAGCCGACGATGCCTATGTCTGGTTCGATGAGACGCAGGCAGTGAAGCCGCTTGGGATTGAGCACCATCGCGGCGTGCCGGGAACCTATCCCTTCGGTGAATAGACGATGCTTCGGGACATTGATCCTGTCCTGGCCAAGCTCGCTGCGAGCTTCACCTCTTGCGGGGGAAAATGCGCTTTCTAAATTTTTGGACATAAGCATGCCAGGTCAAAGGAGGAAGCAATGATAAGGTACGTGTTTGACCGCCCTCTTTTCGTGAAAAGGAAGCACTTCATTCAAGAAATATGCTGCCTCGACGACATCGTTGATTTCCTTGAAGAATGGCCGGAGGAGAAACGCGGCGTCGCGCATGTCGTTATGCTGCGGGCCTGCAGAGATGCAGTCGATGGTCGGTTTCCATTGAGCGCCGTGAGGAAGAACTTCGAGCGGTTCCTGAAGAAGAATGACATGCTGGCATCGATCGAGGAGTTTCCGCTTCGCCCACAGAGGGCCAGCGATCGCAACATCGGTGGCGTTTGACGCTTTCGCACATCGTCGGCGAGATTACGCATCATTGCGACGGAGATTCTGCCCGCTGCTTGACCAGCTGCATCCCGGCAGTCTGAAGGTCTCTCATGCGGAACTTCAACAGCCGCTGAGTGTTTCCTGTAGATGTCGGACAATGATTTTCATGTGCGCTGGGATGCATCCGCGTCATCCGCGGCCGCCACTGAGCTGGGTCGAAAAGGGTTAGGACATCGTTCGTTGGCGAGAACACGATCGCGGCGGGCATTTCGTCAGCATGGAAGTGCCGGACCTCCTCGTCGCCGACCTCCGAGATTGGGCGGCGTCTTGAGCCAATATCCATAGGAAGGTCAATGATATTGTTGACGCGGAGAACAAGGGCGATTGACTGAGCGAGATGATCTCGTGCGAAGTCGCCGGGAACCCTGTGGCGAATTCACGGTTAGACGTGCTCACGACGGCCTTTCGGGCCGTGTGGTCCTCCTGCTGAAATCGCCATCGGAAAGGGTATCGGATGTCTAATCCAGAAGAAGCCTCAGCCTCGGGGGTTACGAGGCGCACACTCTTGGCGGGGACAATCACGTCTGCAACGGCCATTTCAGTCGGTGCTGCCTCGAAGGAGGAAAAGGCGCGGCTCGCGGCAGCATCGACGCAATCCACGGTCCCGGTAAAGATGAAGATCAACGGCCAACCCTATCAGTTCAGCGTTGACCCGCGCACGTCGCTTCTGGATCTCCTTCGTGACCATGCGGGCCTGACGGGCACAAAGAAGGGCTGCGACCACGGGCAATGTGGAGCGTGCACGGTGCTCACCGATGGAAAGCGGACGTTGTCCTGTATGAGTTTCGCGGCGATGAATGACGGGCGCAAAATCACCACGATCGAAGGTCTTTCGTCGGCCGATGGACATCTGCATCCGATGCAGCAGGCGTTTATCGACCACGATGCCTTCCAATGCGGTTACTGTACGCCTGGTCAGATCCTATCCGCAGTTGCCTGCGTGCACGAGGGACATGCCGGCAACGACGCCGACATTCGCGAATACATGAGCGGCAATATCTGTCGATGCGCCGCTTACCCCAACATCCTCGCTGCCGTGCGGCAGGCCCGCGATGAGATGGAGAAGCTCTGATGCTACCTTTCAGCTATCAAAGTGTTCGCGATGTCGGCAGCGCCATCGCAGAGGCGGACGAAGCCAAGGAAATTCCGCCGACCGCTGCATCGTCACAGTTCATCGCGGGCGGCACGAACATGTCCGATTACATGCGGCTCGGGGTCAATCGACCGTCGCATCTGGTGGATATCAACTGCATCAACGATCGATCATTGAAAACGATCGAGATCGGTGATCCCGACATTCGTCTCGGGGCTCTGGTCCGCATGAGCGAGGTCGAGGACAATCCGGAAATCAACCGAAGGTGCCCGATGCTTGCCGAAAGCCTGAAGCTTGCAGCCAGCCGGCAGATCCGCAACATGGCCAGCCTTGGCGGCAATGTGCTGCAGCGGACGCGCTGCGAATATTTCCGCGAGATTTCATGGCCTTGCAACAAGCGTGATCCAGGCTCCGGCTGCGCAGCCATCGAAGGCTTCAACCGGCAGCATGCGGTGCTCGGAACCAGCGACTCCTGTATAGCTACCTATCACGGAGACTTTGCCCAGGCGCTGATTGCTCTCGATGCCTCGGTCGACATATCAGGGCAATCCGGCAAACGCCGTATCCGCTTTGCAGAACTGCACCGCCAGCCGGGCGATCGGCCGGATATCGAAACGACGCTGCGGCCGGGCGAGGTCATTACCGCGATCGTCGTGAATGTTCCTGCCTGGGCTGCACGATCTCGTTACCTCAAAATACGCGACCGCCAGTCCTATGCCTTCGCTCTCGCTTCCATAGCCGTCGCGATCGACCTCGATGGAGACATCGTGCGCGATGCGCGTATCGGTCTTGGCGGGTTGGCTACCGTTCCTTGGCGCGCCACGGCGGCCGAGGAGGCACTCCGGAACAAGCCGCTCACGGAGGAAAGCGCCTCACTGGCAGCGCAGGCCGCTTTTGTGAACGCACAGCCGCGCCGGCATAATGCCTTCAAGATCGACCTTGGAAAACAGACATTGGTGCGGACCTTGCTTGAGGTTCGGGAGATGAGGATATGACCATGAACGAAGCCGCACCACCTGCAAAGGAAAATATGGGTGAGCCACTGCCGCGGATCGACGCCCACCTGAAGGTGACGGGAAAGGCATCCTATCCCGCCGACATTCCGGTCAACAATCTCGCACATGCGATGTTGGTGACGAGTGCTGTTGCGCGCGGTCGTTTGACATCGCTGCATCTGGACCAGGCGCGGGCCGTGCCAGGTGTAATTGACATCATTACCCATGAGACCATCCGAGATGAGCTGGAAGCACCTGAATTCGGGGCATCAGGATCGACTTCCATCGGACCTCTCCACGATACGAAGATCTGGCATGACGGCCAGATCATTGCGCTGGTTTTGGCCGAGACCATCGAGGCCGCCCGCGAAGGCGCCATGCGCATCACCGCCGACTATGAGGCGGAGAAGCCGAGCACGAGCTTCGGGTCGGAGGGCACGGAAACCGTGGCTGCGGCAGAAGCGAGCAAGCAGTTCAAGGAAGACGTCAAAGCGGGCGATTTCAACGCCGCTTTTGCTGCCGCTGACGTCAAGATCGACGCCGAATACGAGATGCCGACGCAGCATCACAATCCGATCGAACTGTTTTCTACGACGGCTTATTGGCAAGGGGATGAACTCGTCGTTCATGAACCGAGCCAGAATGTCTACGGCTGGAAGGTCGAGATCGCGCGGCAGCTGAAGATCAAACCCGATCAAGTGAGGGTGGTCAGTCCCTACATCGGCGGTGCCTTCGGATCGAAGGGGCCGATCACGCCGCGAACGGCCATCATCGCGTTTGCCGCACGCAGGCTGGGCAGGCCGGTGCGATGTGTCGTTACCCGACCGCAGGCCTTCACCACACAGACCTACCGTGCCGAAACGCGCCACCATATCCAGATCGGTGCGACGCGCGACGGCAAGATTACTGCTCTAAAGCACGAGGGTTGGGAGGTGACGTCCCGTCCGGATCCCTATGTGGTCGGCGGGACGAAGACGACCGGCCTCATGTATGATTATGGATCGGTACTGACCAAGGTTTTTCTGGTCAAGGCGGACAGGCCGACACCGAGCTATATGCGGTCCCCACCGGAAACACCCTATGTCTATGCACTGGAAAGCGCCATGGACGAGATGGCGGTTGCTCTCAACATGGATCCGATAGAGTTCAGGCGCATCAACGATGCCGTGAAGGAGCCGATCGAAGGTCGGCCCTTCTCCAGCCGCTCGCTGATGGAATGCTACGACGAGGCCGCCCGCGAATTTGGCTGGTCGAAGCGCAACCCGGATGTGGGCAGCATGCGGGATGGCGACTGGCTGGTCGGCATGGGCTGCGCGACGGCGATCTATCCGACCAATATCGCGCCTTGCGCAGTTCGCATCACCCTGACCGACGATGGACGGGCACGGGTCCAGACCGCCTCCCATGAAATCGGCACCGGGGTACGCACGATTGCTGCCCAGCTTGCAGCGGAGCAATTGGGGCTCGACGTAAGCGCCGTCGAAGTCGAGATGGGCGATACGCGGCTTCCGCCGGCGCCCGTTGCAGGCGGCTCGAATACTACCGCCAGCGTCTCTTCAGCGATCATCAAAGCTTGCGGAGAAATCCGCGAAAAGCTCGCCCATGCCGCGGTGACATCCAATGACGGGCCACTCGCAGGCCGCGATCCGAACTCGATCACGCTGCGAGAGGGTAAGCTCGTCATCGGCGAGAGCTCGCAGGGCCTCAAGGACGCTTTGAAGCAGTTGGGAGCCGGCGTCATCGAGCAATATAGCGAATTTCGTCCTGACGCTGCTTCGGCAGAAGCCGTTTCCAACCTTTACAAGGGCAAGCTGGAAATGGTGAGCGGCGATCAGGGCAAGAAGGTGAAATATGCCTTCGGCGCTGAATTCGTCGAGATCCGCGTTCATCGGAGAACCCGGGAAATCCGCATCCCTCGGATCGTCGGCGCCTTTGGCGCTGGCCGGATCATGAATACGCGGACGGCTCGCAGCCAGCTGATGGGCGGGATGATCTGGGGAATTTCGTCGGCCCTTCACGAAGCGACCGAATTCGACCGGCGCAATGCCTGCGTTGTCAATCGAGATCTGCAGGACTATCTCGTGCCGGTGAATGCAGACATCCAGGACGTAAAAGTCATTCTTGTGTCGGAGACCGATCGGGACGTCAATCCGGCGGGCGTCAAGGGACTTGGCGAACTTGGCAATGTCGGAACGGCAGCCGCGATTGCCAGTGCAGTCTACCACGCCACCGGCAAGCGTATCCGCAGACTCCCGATCCGCATTGATAATCTGATTGGCTAATTTCAACGAAGCGCTTTTTCGCGCCAAGGCGTACTTGTTCCTATTGGCGGAGTACGTGGGTCCGACTCAAGGACTTTCATAGTATCTGAAAGGCATATGCTTGGGTTCTGTCAAAGGTGGAAAGAATCTTGATCATAGCTTTTCACGGTTGACCCTGCCAGACAGTCGTACACTTCTTCGGCCCTATGGATTCGGCCGCAACAGGTTAAACGAGGGCATGTCGATGAGCTCAATAAAGAGGGCGGGCTCTATCCCAGGGCTCGCGTGGCGAAGAAGAGCGGGAAAAGCGGTCAAATTACTTTGACGGCATCGCCTTCGTTGCGGGTCTTGCCAGTGCTCAGCCGGCCATTACTTTTAGCAGAGAACCTGCGACACATGTTGGGTGCGTCTGTTGGAGGAATGGGAATGATGCTGGAAGATCTATACCGCCTCTTGCGAGCCGGACATGTCCAGGCGCAGGGCGTGGTCGACACGATGACGCAGCCCATCGTCGTCCTTGATCAGAACTTGTGCGTCGCAACCGCAAACAATGCATTCTTGAAAACCTTCGAGGTGGAGCGCGACGATATTCTGGGGGAGAATTTCTTTGATCTCGGCAACGGTCAGTGGGATATTGCCGAGCTTCGGCAGCTGATCGCCGCGGTTATCCCAAAAGCAGTTGCTGTCATCGGGTACGAAGTCGCGCATAATTTTCCAACCATCGGCCAGCGTACATTCCTCGTCGATGCACGGCGTCTTGTGCACCCGGATGACAATAGCACCAATATCCTTGTCCTCTTCGACGATGTGACCGAAAGACAGCGGCACGAGGCCGAGCAAGATTTCATCATTTCGGAAACGCGCCATCGGATGAAGAACCTTTTCGCGGTCGTGCGATCCCTTGCCATGCGGATGGATGCGGAAGATCTCACCGGCGTAGACTACCGCGACCGTTTCCTAGGGCGCCTTGAGGTCACTCTCCGTGCTCAGGAGATCGCCGCCATCAATGAAGCAAGCGACTTTAAAACCCTGTTGGGGCAGTCGGTCAGTGAGCCTGGACTGGATCGTCTCCATTGCGAAGGACCCGCCGTCCAGATCCCAGGTTCGAAGATCGTACCGATCAGCATGATGTTCCACGAGCTGACAACGAATGCGTTGAAGTACGGTGCACTATCCGTTCCAGACGGTGCGTTGCGTATCGAGTGGTCATTGGAGGATGGACCGGAAAGCCAGTCGTACTTGGTATGCCAGTGGCGCGAAATAGGCGGCCCTGCGGTCGCACCGCCGAGGCGAAGAGGGTACGGTACCGATTTGATCGAAGGCACATGCCGACATCTTGGCGGAACGGTGGAACTTAACTTCGATCCAAAAGGTTTGGCTGTCATCATCAAGCTCCCTTGGAAACGTTTATGAGCGAACCTAAAAATGGCGATGTTCCACCTGGGATCGTTCTTGTGGTTGAAGACGAGTTCTTTATCGCAATGGAGCTGGAAAGCGTGTTGACCAGAAGCGGGTTTAAGGTCCTGGGACCGGCGAGTTCGGTCGATCAAGCCCTCGACCTGCTAAGGAACCAACGTCCAGATGCTGCCGTCCTGGACGTTACTCTCGGCGGCGGGAAGGTCACACCTGTCGCCGTGCTATTGAAGTCATGGGACGTTCCGTTCGTCCTCGCCAGTGCGAGCGATGCAGCAGAACTTGCTCGGCACGATGTTTTGGCCGAGGCGCCCAATCTCGGCAAACCAACCGACATGAAACGTCTTGTCGACGTCGTTCGATCCCTTTGCAGGCTCTGAGATTATTCGGGATCAGGAATGCCAACTCTTTCGATCATCCAGGCGATGCGTGGGAACCATCTTAATGCGGAATAGTTCCGTCCAGCAGATGATCACGTGGGAAAGGGCTGTCATGAAGAAGCAGAAGCACGAAGAGACGACAGATCCCCCTCGCTCGCGACCAGGGAAATATGAGGAGACCGAGGGCGCGACCGGTGCGGTGGAAAAGCCGGCCATCCCGCCAGTCATGAAAAAGGGAGAGAAGCCGTCTCCCGAGAAAAACAAGCAGAAGGACGATGCCGCCGAAGAAGGAGACTGAACCTCGCAGTCACGCAATAGGGCTTAGAGCAATTCCAGGAAAAGTGCGAAGCGGTTTTCCGTCCGGAATTGCGAGAGAATAAAAGGATAGAGCGTTTTCGCGATTCGGAGAAAAGCAGAAACGCTCTAGCGGCTTTATCCCATCCAGTTCGTGATCCAGTAGGCTATTGCCGAGATAGCGGCTGCCGCGGGCAGGGTGATTATCCATGCGACGACGATATTGCTCGCCAATCCCCATCGAACCGCCGAGACCCGCCGCGCGGCACCGACGCCGACGATTGCGCCTGTGATCGTATGCGTCGTTGAGACCGGAATGCCAAGCCATGTGGCGGCAAACAAGGTCAAGGCGCCACCGGTCTCAGCGCAAAAGCCCTGCATTGGATTGAGCCTGGTGATCTTCGAGCCCATCGTATGCACGATCCGCCAGCCGCCAAACAGTGTGCCCAGCGCCATCGCGGACTGACAGGATAACACGACCCACAGGGGCACATGGAACTCCGCTCCGGTATGGCCTTGGGAGTAGAGCAGTACGGCGATGATGCCCATCGTCTTCTGGGCGTCGTTTCCGCCGTGGCCAAGGGAATAGAGCGAGGCGGAGGCGAATTGCAGGACGCGGAAGGTGCTATCGACGGCGAAAGGCGTCTGGCGAACGAATATCCATGTCACGCATAGGACGAGGAAGAGCGCGAGTACGAAGCCAAGCAGTGGCGACATGACGATGGCGCCGGCCGTCTTCAGCAGGCCGGACCAAACAATGGCATCCACGCCGATCTTCGCCACGCCAGCACCGACGAGGCCGCCGACCAGAGCATGCGACGAGCTTGATGGAATGCCGAGTACCCAGGTCACGATATTCCATATGATCGCCCCCATCAGGGCGGCGAAGATGACCTGTGGCGTGACGATGTTAGGATCGATAATGCCGGTGCCGAGGGTTTCGGCGACGTGGAGCCCGAAGAACAGGAAAGCGATGAAATTGAAGAATGCGGCCCATAACACCGCATATTGCGGTCGCAGGACCCTTGTCGAGACGATGGTGGCAATTGAATTGGCGGCATCGTGCAGCCCATTCAAAAAATCGAAGAACAATGCCACCGCGATGAGGCACACCAGCAATGGGAAAGCGAGAGTGGCCTCCATCAGACGTTCTCGATTACGATGCCGCTGATTTCATTGGCGACATCCTCGAAACGGTCGACGACCTTCTCCAATTCACCGAAGATCTCGCTGCCGATGATGTAGGCCATTGGGTTGGTGGCGCCATGCCGGCGAAAAAGATCTTTTAGACCTTGATCGTGTAGTTCATCGGAGCGCCCCTCGACTTTTACGACCTCTTCGGTGAGCGCGCTGAGGCGAGACGAGTTGGCACTCATGCGATCAAGGAGAGGGATTGCCTCGGCTACCAATTTTGCCGCCTCGACGATCACTTTGCCCATTTCCTGCATGCCAGGATCAAAACTGTCCTGCTCGAACAGCCGGATCGTCTTGACCGTCTTATGCATCATGTCGATCGCATCGTCCATTGACATGATGAGATCCTTGATGTCGCCACGGTCAAACGGCGTGATGAAGCTGCGCCGAGTGGCAAGCAGAACTTCGCGCGTGATGTCATCGGCCTCGTTTTCGAGCTCAATGATACGCTGGCAGTGCTGCTCAGTGTTTTTGCCGGCCAGCAAAGCGTTCAGAGCTTCCGCCGCGCTGACGACCGCGCGCGAATGTCGAGAGAAAAGATCAAAAAAACGGTCTTCTCTCGGCATCAGTCTACGAAACCAGTTCACTTTCGGCACTCCAAACAGGTGTTGTCACAAATCCGTCATAAATGACGGAGCCTGACATGGAAAGCCGAGGCATCCGCAAAACGACGCTCTCTGACAGCGCATCACAAGATTTGAACTGCTTATACGGGGTCTAATCGGTTCCCGTGACCATCGAAGAAATGCAGGCTCCCGGCAGAAGCGGCAACCACGCATTCGGTGTCCATTGCGATCCGGGACCGCCCCGAAACTCGAAAGACGATGGTTTGGCCGTCCGCCAGGGCACCGTAGACATAGCTTTCCGCCCCAACAAGCTCCACCGCCTGGACACGCACTTTTGCGCTGAACGCCGCATCGCTTCCGCCGTCGGCCAGGTGAAGATCCTCGGGCCGGACGCCGATCGTCGTGTTAGCGCCGCTAAGGCGGCCGCCAGGCGAAAGCGCAATTGTGCCGTTTTCGGTAGGTTTTAGAAGATTCATCGAAGGCGAGCCTATGAAGGTCGCAACGAAGGTGGTGGCGGGTCGTTCATAGAGTTCGATAGGTGTGCCGACCTGTTCGATCCGCCCGCCATTCAAGACGACCAGGCGATCGGCCAGCGTCATGGCCTCCATCTGGTCATGGGTGACATAGACGCTCGTGGTCGCGAGAGATCGTTGCAGCCGTCTGATCTCGACACGCATCTGCACCCGCAGCTTGGCATCGAGATTGGAGAGCGGCTCGTCGAACAGGAACGCCGCCGGCTCGCGCACAATGGCGCGGCCCATCGCTACGCGTTGCCGCTGACCGCCGGAGAGTTGCCGTGGTTTGCGATCGAGGAACGGTTCGATTTCAAGCGATCGTGCTGCAGACTGGATGCGCTGGTTTATTTCGGCTGCTGGGACATTCCTGTTCTTCAGGCCATATGCCAGATTCTGACGCACGGTCATGTGCGGATAAAGCGCATAGTTCTGAAAGACCATCGCGATGTCGCGCTCTGAGGGTTCCAGGCGATTGACGATACGGCCGCCAATATTGATTTCGCCTGATGTAATGGCTTCAAGGCCCGCGATCATGCGCAGGAGCGTGGACTTGCCGCAGCCGGAAGGTCCGACCAGGACGACAAGTTCGCCATCGGCGATATCGAGCGACACGCCCTTGATTGCGTCGATGCCGCCGTAGCTTTTACGGACATCCTTGAGAATGATTCCGGCCATTATTTCTCCGTCTCCACCAGACCTTTGACGAACCAGCGCTGCATCAGCACCACGACGAGGATGGGCGGAATGATCGCCAGGATCGCCGTGACCATCACAAAATTCCACGGTGTCGCCGCATCGGCGAAATCCACCATCTTCCGCAGCCCGATGATGATCGTCGACATCTTCGCGTCATTGGTGACCAGGAGCGGCCACAAATATTGCGTCCAGCCATAGATGAAGAGGATCACGAAAAGGGCTGCGATATTGGTCTTCGACAGCGGCAACAGGATATCGCGCATGAAGCGGAATGGGCCGGCATTGTCGATACGGGCGGCTTCCAGCAGTTCACCCGGCACCGTCAGGAAGAACTGCCGGAACAGGAATGTCGCCGTTGCCGATGCCATCAGCGGTAAAGTCAGACCTGCATAGGTGTCGATCATGCCAAGATCCACGATGACCTTGTAGGTTGGCAGGATGCGTACCTCCACCGGCAGCATCAACGTGACGAAGATCATCCAGAAGAACACCATCCGCAGCGGAAAGCGGAAGAAGACGATGGCGAAGGCCGAGAGAAAGGAGATCGCGATCTTGCCGGCGGCGATGACGACAGCGACGACAAACGTATTCCACAGCATCCGTTCAAGGCTGACGCCGACCACGCGCTCGACACCGCCGTTCAGCGCCTCGCCATAGTTTTCGGCGAAATGGCCGCCGGGCAGCAGCGAGATCGGCGGCCGCAAAATCTCGGCTGATGTCATCGTCGAGGCGGCGAACGTGTAATAGATCGGGAAGGCGACGATGACGATGCCAAGGACCAACATGAGATGGCCGATGAGATTGGCGACTGGACGCTTTTCGATCATCGGTTAACCTCACGCATAATGCACCCGCTTCTCGACGAAGCGGAATTGGAATGCCGTCAGCGCTATGACAATCACCATGAGGATGACGGACTGAGCCGCGGAAGAGCCGAGGTTGAGATTGACGAAGCCGTCATTGTAGACCTTGTAGACGAGGGTCTCCGTCGCCTTCGCCGGTCCGCCGCCGGTGACGGCATGGATGATGCCGAAGGTGTCGAAGAAGGCGTAGACCGTGTTGACCACGAGGAGAAAGAAGGTCGTCGGAGCCAGCAGCGGAAATATGATGGTCCAGAAGCGCCGGTTGCCGCGCGCACCGTCGATGGAGGCGGCTTCGAGCAATGATTTGGGGATTGCCTGCAGCCCCGCGACGAAGAACAGGAAATTGTAGCTGATCTGCTTCCAGGCGGCGGCAACGATAACCAGCACCATGGCCTGGTTGCCGTTCAGTAGCGGGTCCCAGGCAAATCCGTTGCGGCGCAGAATATAGGCCAAGGTGCCCATGGCCGGATTGAACATGAAGAGCCAGAGCATGCCGGCGACGGCGGGCGCCACCGCATAGGGCCAGATCAGCAGCGTGCGATAGAGTGTCTGCCCGCGCACCACCTTGTCGGCGGCGGTGGCGAGCGCGAGCGCGACAATCATCGACAGCAGCGCTGTCGCGACGCTGAAAATCACCGTCACCTGCAGGGAATGCAGATAGGTCCCGTCAGACAAAATCGCGCGAAAATTCGCAAACCCCACGAAGCCGCTCTTCAGCCCGAAGGGGTCTTCGCGCTGTGTCGATTGATAGAGCGCCTGGCTCGCCGGCCAGAAAAAGAAGACGACCGTCAGGATGATCTGCGGTGCGACCAGGAAATAGGGAAGAATCTTGTTTGGAAAGACGACGCACTGCACGGCGATCTCCTGTGATGGGGAACTGCCCGCAGCCTTGGCGGCCGCGGGCCAAACCGTATCAGTGCATCAGTTGCCGATGGCTTGCTGGATAGCGGCATTGCCGCGTTCGACGGCCTTGTCGAGTGCCGTCTTGGCATCTTCCTTGCCGGCCAGCATCGCCTCGAACTCCTCATTCATGATGTCGCGCACCTGCGGCAGGTTGACGAGGCGAACGCCCTTGGAGTTGGCGGTCGGAGCCTTGCCGAGCATCTGCAGGATCGGCGTTTCACGGCCAGGATTTTTGTCATAGAAACCGGATTTCTTGGTTTCCTCGTAGGCGGCCATCGTCACCGGCAGATAACCGGAAACCTGATGCAGGCGTGCCTGGATCTTGGTCTGCGACAGGAAATGGAAGAACTCGGCGATGCCCTTGTATTCGGTATCGCTCTTGCCCGCGAAAACCCAGAGGCTGGCGCCGCCCGGGATGGTGTTTTGCGGCCGGCCTTCACCATCATAATAGGGAAGCTGGCCGATACCATAATTCATGCCGCTCTTGATGATATCACCAAGACCGCCCGACGATTCCGTCAGAATGCCGCATTCTCCTGACGTGAAGAGCTGCTTGGCCTCCGAGGTGCGGCCGCCATAGCGGAAGGTGCCGTCCTTGGCGAGATCGGCGATCGCCTGGAAATGCTGGACGAAGAGAGGCATATTGAACGCCAGCTTGACGTCGGTGCCGCCGAGACCATTTTCGTTGGAGCCATAGCTGACATTGTTCCAGGCGGCGAAATTCTCGGTCTGGATCCAGGTGAGCCAGGTCGAGGTGAAGCCGCAGGCCGATGCCCCGCTCGACTTGATCTTCTTGGCAGCGTCGAAAACCTCCGGCCAGGTTTTCGGCGGGTTCTCTGGGTCGAGCCCGGCCTTCTTGAAGATATCCTTGTTGTAATAGAGAATCGGTGAAGACGAATTATAGGGGAAGGACAGCATCGTGCCGTCCGGCTTGGAATAGTAGGAAACGATGCCGGGCAGATAGAGCGACTTGTCGAATGTATAGCCGCCCTTTTTCAGAACTTCAGCCGCTGGCATGATCGCGCCTTCGGCACCCATCATCACGCCGCTGCCGGCGTCGAAGACCTGCAGGATCGCGGGCGCCTGCTTGGCACGAAACGCGGCGATACCGGCATTCAGCGCTTCCGGATAGGTGCCCTTGAACACGGGAACAATCTTATAGTCCTTCTGACCCTCGTTGAATTCCTTGGCCAGTTGCTCGACGACTTCGTTGTTGGCGCCCGACATGGCATGCCACCATTGCAGCTCGGTCACTGCAAACGCGTGCGACGTTCCTCCGAATGAAATTGCAGCCGCTACAAGGCAGCTCCACGCGAGGCGATTAGGCATTTTTCCTCCCATTATCATCTCTTCCTTGAAACGGTTTGGTCGATCCTCCTCGATCGGCCGACCCGCATTGCGCTACACTGCCGCCGGATGTGACGGTCAACTTGCAAGCGCGTTCATCTAAACTAATATCTGCTCAGCTCTTGTCTACCGTGAAAACTTATAAGCCAGCTATCTTTTTGAGATCGTCGATCGCGCCCGGAGCGGCACCCAGAACCACCGATCCCTTGGTCAGACGTTCACCTTCCGTCGGGAAGGGATGGTACCAGCCGCCGGCTTCCTTCACGAGGCAATAGCCGGCCAGGCAATCCCAGGCATGCATATAGGGTTCGTAATAGCCGACCAGTCGGCCGGCGGCGACATAGGCGAGCATCAAGGCGCCCGAGCCGTTGCGGATGAAATTGCCCCCGGCTTCGAGAACCTGCTCGACCATTTTCGCGACGAAGGCCGGTGAGACATGGTTGTTGGCGCCGATGCCTGTCACGGCGTTACGGATATTGCGCGATGCATCCAGCTTGAGGCTTTTGCCGTTCAAGGTGGCACCTTTGCCGTGCGCGGCGACGTAAAGCTCATCGTGGCATGGTGCGGAGATGACGCCGATCACGGGAATGCCGTCATGCAATACTGCGATGGAAACGCACCAGTTGGGCATGCCGTTGACGAAGGGACTTGTGCCATCGATCGGATCAACGACCCAGGTGTAGCCGGAGCTGCCCGTTTCCAGCCCATATTCCTCGCCGAGAATGCTATCTTGCGGGTGCGCTTCATGGATGCGTCCACGGATGAGATTTTCAACCTCCCGGTCGGCGATCGAAACGACATCCTGCGGGTCGCGCTTGGTTTCGATGATTAGGGTCTCGCGGCGCTTGAAATAGTCGAGAGCGAGCTTGCCGGCCTCGCGGGCGATGGTCTCGGCAAGGGCGAGACGTGCTTCAAGATCGGCGAGGGGAACGGAGGTCATGCAATTATGTCCTTAATCATCTGATGTTTGACGGCAATCAGCCGCCGATGACGGCAATGCCGCGATCCTTGAAAGCGATCGTGACATCGGTGTGGGGAGGAAGGGCGGAATCGACCGTGGCATCGACAACGAAGAGCGATCCGCGATCGGTCTTTACCTCATACTCGACGTGATCGCCGAGATAGGCGGAATGAGTGATCTGGCCATGGAACTGGCCGTTGCCTGTTCCTGGCGTCAGAATGATTGCGTTCGGCCGTACGGCGAGCTGAGCGGGGCCGTGTTTGACGGAACGGCTGTTGACCCGGTGGCGAAGTCCCTGGATCGCGATCATGACGCCATCGCCGTCGGTTTCGACGACATCGCATGGCATGACATTGGCCTCGCCCATGAAATCGGCAATAAAGGCCGAGGCTGGGGCATCATAGAGCTCGCGCGGCGCGCCCTGCTGCGCAATGCCGCCATCCTTCATGACGATAATGCGATCGGAAACGGCAAGTGCTTCGTCCTGGTCATGGGTCACATAGACGGCAGTAAAGCCGAGCCGTTGCTGCAATTCGCGAATATCCGTCCGGACGCGCCGACGCAGCCGGGCATCAAGATTGGAAAGCGGCTCGTCGAGAAGCAGCACCTGCGGTTCCACGACCAGCGCACGTGCCACGGCGACGCGCTGCTGCTGACCACCGGAAAGCTCGGCCGGAAGACGCGCGCCCATGCCGGCAAGGCCGACAAGACCAAGCGCATCCTCCGCCTTCTCGCGTGCTGCCTTGCGTTTCATGCCTGAGGATTCCAATCCATAGGCGACATTGTCGAGCGCCGTCATATGCGGAAACAAGGCATAGCTCTGGAAAACCATCGACACGTCACGCTCGTTGGCCGGAAGCATGGTGACATCCTTGCCGCCAATCAGAATGCGGCCGGAGGAGGGGTGCTCCAGCCCCGCCAGCATGCGAAGCGTCGTCGTCTTGCCGCAGCCGGAAGGGCCGAGCAGGGTGACGAGCGTACCGGGCTCGATGGTGAGCGACAGGTCGGGAATGGCAGTAAACGCACCAAACGTTTTTCGAACATTCTCGAAGACGACGGAACCGGGAGCCTTCGGATTCATGCGGTTTTCTCCTGAACGATGGATGCGGGCGCGGTCGGCGACGGCGTCATCGCGACACGGTTTACGCGTCGCAGCCGCCTTTCTCCGACGAGCAGCTGGAACCCGGCAATGACTGATATCATGACGACGATAAGGGCGGAGGAATAAGCGATTGCGACGCCATACTCGCCGTTCTCGACCAGGCCGACGATATAGGCCGTGGACATGTTGTACTGGGCGCTGACGAGGAAGATAACGGCGCTGATCGAGGTGATGGCCCGTACGAAGGAATAGACGAGTGCGGCGGTAATCGCCGGCCGCAGCAGCGGCAGAATTACTTTCCGGATGGTGCGCAGGCTGTCGGCCCGCAATGTCAGCGATGCTTCGTCGAGGCTCTTGTCGAGCTGGCTCATGGCGGCAACGCCGCCGCGCACACCGACCGGCATGTTGCGAAACACGAAGCAGGCAACGAGAATAAGCGCCGTTCCGGTCATCTCCAGTGGCGGCAGGTTGAAGGCCATGATGTAGCTGATGCCGATGACCGTGCCGGGGATGGCAAAGCTCATCATCAGCGCGAATTCGAACAGGCCGCGACCGACGAATTTCTGGCGCACGATCAGATAGGCCGTCAGCAGACCGACGGCAGCCGTCAAGGGTGCGGAGATCAGGGCGATCTCCATCGTCGTCCAGAAGGAGTTCCAGGCAACGCCGGTCCAGGCGAGGCCACCATCGTCGCGTAGGCCGATCGAGAAGGCCTTGACGTAATGTTCCACCGTCAGCGTGTTGTCGAGACCCCAGGTGCGGACAAAGCCACCGAAGAGGATCATGACGTAGACGACGACGGTAAAGATCATCCAGGGGATGACGAGCGCGTGGACGGCGATCGAGAGGCCGCGGGGCAGGGCGCTGTGAGCACCCGAATCGCCCTTCCCCGTTACCGTCGCAAAGCTCTTGCCCTGTAGCCAGAGGCGCTGCGCGAGGAAGGCGCTGAGCGTGAAGACGAGCAGGATCATGGCAAGGACTGCCGCGCGCGACGGATCATTCTGTGCGCCGACGACACTGAAGAATATCTCCGTCGACAGAACCCCGTGGCTGCCGCCGAGAACCATCGGATTGCCGAAATCCGCCATGCTTTCGATGAAGCCGATCAGGAAGGCGTTTGCGAGGCCCGGCTTCATCAGCGGCAGGGACACCCGCCAGAAGGTGCGCCAGCGATTGGCGCGTAAAGTTTGGGAAGCCTCTTCCATCGACGGGCTGACGCCTTCGACCACGCCGATGAGGACAAGAAAGGAAATCGGCGTGAAGGAGAGAACCTGCGCGATCCAGATACCGGTCAGGCCATAGAGCCAGCGGCTGGGTTCCGTTCCGAAAATCGAAGCGGCAGCCTGGGTGACGACCCCGGCCCGTCCGAACAGCAGGGTCAGCGCCAAACCGACCACGAAGGGCGGCGTGATGATCGGCAGGATTGTGAGAAGCCTCAGTCCCTTCTTGAAGGGAAAGCGCGTGCGGGTGGCGACAAGGGCAAAGCAGAGCCCGAGCAAGGTCGACCCGCTTGCCGTCAAGATGGCAAGCCAAAGCGTGCGCCAGGCGATGCCGCAGCGGTCGCCGCCGACAATGCAGCTGAGGCTCCAGATCGACGGGTCCTGGACGTTCGTCGTGAAGCCACTGGGATCGAAGGATCCGTCTAACGACTGGAAGGCTCCGGCGAACATGCTGCCGACGGGATAGAAGACGAAGATCGCAACAAGGACGATCAGCATGGTAATGGCGCTGACGACGAAGGCATCGCCCTTCATCGCGCCGCGTTCGGCAAGGCCGAAGGAAAAGAACAGGACGAAGACGATGCCAAGGATAATGGCGCCGGCACCCATCGCTGGCTGGCCGTCTGCCAGCGCGCCGAAGATGGTCTCGCAGATCGACCAGCTCCAGCCCGCCGACGTGATCGCTAGTCCCTGCAGCGACAAAAAGGTAAAACCCAATGCACCGGCAAGCGCCATGAGCGCACCGCGCGACATCGGACTGGATATGAAGCGCGCGATGCCACCGAGCATAAGGAGCCCGGCGGCGATCGCGAGCCACCATCGGCCGTAACTGGCGATCTGCAGGATTCCCGGCGCTGTGGAGGGATCGCCGGGAAAGCCGCTCAGCCAGCCAAGGCCGAAGAAGCCGCCCTCTATGCGATACCATGGGAGTAGTATCAGGGCAGCGATGCCGAAGATCAGCGCAACATCCAGCCGGCGTTTGCTATTGGTCATGGTCGGATTCGCATCCCATTCAGCAAAATTCAGAGATGAAGCAGGCCGGACGCACGAGGAACCGGCCTGCGAGGGCAGTCGAAAAAGCCGTCAGTTGGCCTTGGCGCCGATTTCCTTGTCCCATCGGGCAAGCAGGGCCTTGCGGATCGTGGGATCGCCATATTTCTTGAAGTCGTAGTCGATCAGCTTGATCTCCTCGAATTTCGGAGCCTCCTTCGGCACCTCGGCCGACTTGTTGGAGGGAAGCTGGTAGGACTTGGCATCCTTCATGTGCGATTGCGCCTCGGCGCTGAGTGCCCAGTCGTACCACTTCTTGGCGTTATCGAGATTTCTGGCGCCCTTGATGATCGACATGGAGCCGATCTCGTAACCCGTGCCCTCGCACGGTGCGACCGCCTTGATCGGAAAGCCTTCGACGGTCTGTGCAACCGCGTCGTGCATGAAAACGATGCCGATCGTCGATTCCCCGCGAGCTGCCGCCTTCACCGGGGCGGAGCCCGACTTGGTATATTGCGAGACATTGGCATTGAGCTTCGAGAGATAATCGAAGGCCTTGTCCTCGCCCATGATCTGCACGAGTGTCGCCAGCGTATTGTAGGATGTTCCCGACGAGTTCGGATTGGCGATCTGGATCTCGCCCTTGTAAGAGGGGTCAAGAAGGTCGGCCCAGCATTTGGGCTCCTTCAAGCCCTTCTTCTTCAAGATATCCGTGTTATAGCCCCAGCCAAGCGCTCCCGCATAAACGCCGACCGTGCGGAAATTGGCGCTTTCGGCCTGCTTTTTCGCCCAATCCTGAAGTTGGTCGAAAAGCGGTGATTTATATTCCAGCGTCAGGCCCTCGGCGGCGGCCTGCAAATGAGGGTCGCCGGTTCCCGCCCACCAGATATCCGTCTTTGGATTGCGCGCCTCGGCGCGGATTTTAGCATAGGTTTCGCCGGCCGAAAGCCGAACCATATTCACCTTGATGTCGCTCTGCTTCTCGAAGAGCCCCTTCATCAAGTCGCAGACTTCCGGATCTGCCGAGCAGATTACGTTCAAATCGCCTGCGGCATGCGCCGACCAGGCAATAAGCGATATTCCCGCAGCAAGGGTCGCCGCGGCCAATTTGACCAAACGCATGATGTCCTCCTGCTATGCGGCGCCTCCACGCCGAGCGCTTTTTTGCAAGCGTGTGCAAATGCTGCATTGGTTATCTCACGCTGTCAACTACCGGTGTCATAAAAGTTTCATAAAACAGGCACGATCGACATATTGCACGCGATTGCAAACTATGATGGAGTTTCGATGGAAGAGGAGAGGCGGCGTGTCGCAACGAGATTTTGTCAGTGCTGAGGAAGTGGCGCAGCGGGCGGGTGTTTCGCGCTCGGCGGTTTCCCGCGCATTCACGCCAGGTGCAAGCGTTTCCGAGGCCACCCGGCAAAAGGTCTTGCAGGCGGCGGAGGAGCTTGGATATCAGGTCAATCATCTCGCCCGCGGGCTGATGCGCAATGAAAGCGGCATTGTCTGTCTGATTGTCTCGGAGGTGGCGACACCTTATCGGTCTGCATTGCTGCGCGAACTGACACAGCAGCTGCAGATCGTCGGCAAGGTCGCCATGCTCGTCAATACCGACCGCTCCGATGGCAGCGTCGATCGCGCGCTTCAGCAGGCGATCCGATATAGGGCGGATGCATCGATCATTCTCTCGGGCCTGCCCGACAAGTCGATCACGCAGCTCTGCCTGAGAAGCGGCCAGCGCCTCGTTCTGATCAACAGAGACGACGACCAACCGGGACCTTTGCGGATCAATCTCGACGATCACGAGGCGGCGGGGCGCGTTGTGACAGCCTTCGTTCGTGCCGGTTGCACCAAGCTGGCGTTCGCAAATTCGGAAGCCGGCACGCCAAGTTTGATGGCGCGTGAGGCCGGTTTCATCGCGGCGGCGAAGGCCCATGGACTGGATGTGGTCGTCGAGCGATATGGCTGGACCGGATACGAGGCGGGCAGGGTCGTCGCGCAGCGGCTGCTAACCCGAAGCGAACGACCGGACGCGGTATTTTGTGCAACCGATCTGCTGGCCTGCGGTCTCATGGACGCGGCGCGACACCAGTTTTCGCTTTCGATCCCGGACCAGCTCTGCGTCGTCGGCTTTGACGATATTGAGCAGGCCTCATGGTCGTCCTATGATCTGACGACCTTTGCTCAGCCCGTGGCGGCAATCGCGCGGCAGGCTGTGACATGGCTGGGCGAGAGCCCGTCATCGGACAGGCTCGAGGGCCATTCCGTAAGATTGCACGCCGAGCTGGCATGGCGAGGCTCGGTTAGAGGAGGATAGGGCGCTGGATAGGCTGATAAGTTGAATGACATGACGTCAAAAAAAGACGGCGGCAAGCCTGCATCCCCCAAATCAAAGCACCTGCTGCAACAGCTGGCACGCACGCCGGAACAGCTGTTTTCCAGTGCGTTTCGAAGCCAATATGGCGCGCTTTGTTTTCGCTACAAGGAGGACGGTCACGAGATCGAAGTTCTGGTGATTACCTCGCGTGAAAGCGGGCGCTGGATCGTGCCGAAAGGCTGGCCCATGAAAGGTAAGGAGCCTCACGAGGCAGCCGCAATCGAAGCCTGGGAGGAAGCCGGTGTTCGCGGCAAGGTGAGAAAAACGCCGATCGGGCGATATACCTATCTGAAAGAACTTGATGACGGCAAAGTCGTGCCATGCGTCGTTGACCTGTTTCAAGTGGAAGTGAAAGAGACCGGCAATGCGTTCAAGGAGCGAGGCCAGCGTCGGCTCGATTGGGTAAGCCTCGACGAGGCGGCTAGACGAGTACGTGAAATTGAGCTCAAATCTCTGCTCATCAACTTTAGGCCTCAGCGAAAATAAACGTTGGAAATCAGAAACTTCAGAACCACAGGTCCTGGCCAACATCTGATCACCCAACATCTGATCACATAGACTTCGGACTGTTCTCGCCCGCAACCAACCTGAACAAGCTCAACAGTTCAGGTTCGTGGACGTTGGCTCAGCCTGCGCCGCCGGCCTGCCGATCTACAGCCGCCTCAACCGCTTCGTTCCCAGTCTTGGATGTTTCTTGGGATTGTTTCTTAAGTGTTTCGATGAAATCTGCCACCGGATGAATCGATGGAGTCATTGCCAAGAGAGGTTCGAGAGCGGCAGCGACTGCCCGGCAATTATCTGCGGAGAGAGACCGGAGGTTCGATGAAACTTTGTTATAGGCAGGTGTCCCACGCGAAGCGAGGGAGCGATTGATGACGAATTGTTCCAATTCTCCATCAAGTCGTTCCATAAACAATGCAAGTGATCCTCCATCGGCAGCAGCAGCGCTGTCAGAGACTGCTTTGAACATATATCCTCCATCCAGTGACTGGTGTGGTAAGATATCCTATCGATACTTTGGAGCCAAATGTGCAAGGCGACTGGTTTCAAATGATCGACATTTGTTGATCACGAGGATCGACCGATATGGAAATCATTTCGATGATCACTTTGATTGCGGCTGGGGTTGTTTCCGGCCTGATGCTGATCGCAGGCATCATCTATCTTTGCATTCTTCGCGAGGAGAAGAGGCGGCCGGCGATCCGGCCAGAAGGTCCGTTGACCGGCCTCCAGTTTGAGCGCACCGAAGGCGGAGCTTGGCCGACATCGCACAGTGACGGAGCGCATCATTGAACAGGCACCTCATTGATCAAGCCGGTGTCTGATCTTACAGAGAAGGCGAAAGCCGCGATAAGAGATGCGTTTGCCGGAGTTACCTTGGGCGATGGCATTGGCCTTGGTGAGGCGCGAGCGCTTGACGACTACGCGAGCAATGAAGTTCGTGCCGCATTTCGGGCCAATGATGAGAAGAGCGACTGGACCGCAATCGCCGCAGAGATTCTAAATAAGCACCCCAGCAGCCCGTCGTTTTTCGATGCCGAAGGAATGCGATTTCATTTGCCCGCGTATCTGATTGCCGATCTCGACAATCTCTACGAACACGAATTCGTATATCACCTGTGCGGGCCTCTGGAGAAATTTTACCTTCTTACTGTGCTTCAACGGAGTGCCGTGGAATTGTATCTGCACGCAATTTGCGAAAGGAAAAATACGGCTTCCTATCAGTATGATGTAAAAAGAGCGCTGGAAGAGTGGGCGGCGTGGTGAATTCGACTGCTACCTTGATGAGCGCGGGGTGCTCAGATTGTCGGTACCGTCGACACAACGCAGTGTTCGACGGCGACGAAAATTTGGCGAACTGGCGAATCAAAGCGGTGGCGCAGCCGAACAGCAACGCGAACACATAGACACGCGAGAGCTGCGCGGCTCCAGTCACAGTCGGCATGCCGAGCGCCGCGACCCGGCGCAGTTCCAGAGAGAATATGCGGCTCCGAATGGGGGGCCGTATGAGTCGTTATCTCGTAGTCCGTTGCTGAAGTTGTGGCGTCGATTGAAGATCGTTGATCAGGATCGCCGCCGCGCCGATCGCTGCAGGTACGGCGAGCGCGCAGAAGATGCCGCGGAAGTCCCAGCCGAAGCCGAGCAGTAGACCGCCGATCGATGAGCCTAGGATACTACCGAGCCGGCCAACGCCGAGCATCCAGCTTACGCCCGTCGCACGTGCGAAGGTTGGATAGCGGCCGGGTGCATACGCATTGAGGCCGGTCTGCCCGCCACTCATGAAGAACCCGACAGCTGCGACGATCGCAGCCAGGGCTGCTGACGTTAAGCCGCTGAAGGCAAGCATTATCAGCGCGACTGCGCCAAACAGGTAGGATACCGAGATCGCGCTCTTCGAACCGATCCGTTGCATCGCGAAACCGACCACTATGGCGCCGATCGTGCCGCCCAGCTGGAACATGGCGGTGACATTTGCTGCCGTCTCGATCGGCATGCCCGCGTCCTTGATCATGGTAGGAAGCCAGCTCGTCGTCAGATAGATGACCAGCAGGCCCATGAAATAGCACAGCCAAAGCGACAGGGTGCGGATGATGAATGCCGGGGTGAACAGAAGCGCGACCGGCTGGCTCGCGGTCACAGGCTCGTCTTCGAGCGTGAATTCGCTGACCGACCTGAGATCCTCCCCCGTCACCCGCGATAGCTGCTTGCGGATGCGATCGGTCGGAGTTGCGCGGACGACCATGAAGCGTGCAGATTCCGGAAGGAGGAAAATCAAGATCACGAAAAGCGCGAGCGGCACGATGCCTCCGAACACGAGCACTGAATGCCAGCCGAACTTCGCAAGCAGATATGCGGCGACGAAGCCGATGATCGCAGAGCCAAAGTTGAAGCCGGTGAACATGATCGCCAGAAGAACGGAGCGCTTCTGCTCGGGCACATATTCAGACAGTAGCGTCGTCGTGTTGGGCATGGCGGCGCCGAGGCCGAGGCCAGTCAGAAAACGGAGCGCGGCCATCTCTGTGGGACTCTGAGTGAGCGCGGTGAGCAGGCTTAGGACTCCGAAGGCGAAGACCGAACCGAGCAGCACTCGGCGCCGCCCGAACCAGTCGGAAGACGAGCCGGCAAGGATCGCGCCGATCGCCAGACCAACCGGCGCCGCCGCCATTACGAGACCGAAGGCGGGCTTGGAAATCCCCCAATCACCCGTGATAGCCGGGGCGAGAAAGCCCATGATGGCGACGTCCATGCCGTCGCAGAAGACGATCAGGAAGCAGAGAACAGTCAGTGTCCATTGCATTCGCGACATCGGGCGGCTGTTGATGTAAGACCTGATCTCCAGGACGGTTGACTGTGTCATATGCTCCTCCGACATGATGGTTGCGCGTGTCCGCGCGGGGCTTCATGCATGGGCGTTGTGGATCGCCCATGCATCGGTCCGCTCGCGGAAATGGCTTTATGGAATCGCTCGATTGACGCTCCCCGCCAACTTCCTCCGCCCCTGCGCTTCGTTGACGGCCAAGCAGTACGCGTCTTGGGCCACTACCTCCAATCCAATCAGAGGTCCGCGGCATAAGCAGCGGCTATAGAATGGTTGCGTCCTGCACGACCTCATTCTGAAAAATCGAAAACGTCCAGAACCTTCATGGTATCGCGTCGCAACGTGGAGCGCTTAGTTTAAGAGTTCGACTTGTGGGGCAGTGTTGGAAGCGGCGCACCGATAGCGTGACACGCGTTCGAGGAAAGCGTCTTAAGGGAAGGCTATAGGCGATGAGTTTGCCTTGCCTTCGCTTCCTCGCGGATCTCGTCGAGAAAAGCTGCCTGGGCGGCGGTGGGGAGCCATCCCTTACGGATCGTAATGCCGATCGGCCGTTCGGTATGGGTGAGATCGAACGGCAGGGACGCCATGAGGCCGCGCTTGATCTCCGCTGCGGCCTGGCCGCCCGACACGAAACCGAGATGGTCGCTCTGGTCGAGCAGTTCGCGCATCAGGATCAGCGAGCTGGACTCGACCACGCTTTTCGGCCCCTGCGATTGACCTTGGAAGAGGGCATCGAAGTGGCTTCTGATCGGAGTGCCGCTCGTTGCAACCACCCAGGGATAGGAGGCCAGATCGCCTATGCATATTTGGGGTTTCCCGATGAGCGGATGGCGTTTGCCTGCGACGATCACCACAATGTCATTGAACAGCGTTTCCTGCTCGACATCGTCGATGGGAAGGGGATTGCGCATCGCTCCGATCAGGAAATCGATCTCGCCGCGTCTCAGGCCGCCGAGCAGTTCGGCATAGACACCCTCGACAACCTTGATCGGCAGTTTCGGCCGCTTCCTGCGAAACCGGGCGATCGCCGACGGCAGGATGAATGAGCGCGACAGAGGCATGCCGCCCACGACGATCAGTCCGGCCTCCTGTGCACGGGCTTCGGCGAGATCCGCCTCTGCCTGATGGAGTTCGGCGAATGCGAGGCGGGTCGCCTGAGCGAGATTCTGCGCCAGGCGCGTGGCAACCATCCCATAGGACGTTCTCTCAAATAAGGGACGGGCCGCCTCTTTTTCCAGCTGGCTCACGGCGCGGTGGATAGTCGGTTGCGCCACCCCGAGCCGGCGCGCCGCAAGGGTGAAATTCTCCAGCTCTCTGACCCCGACGAGTGCTTCGAGTTGCGCCGACGTGGCTGTCACCTTGAGCCTTGGCGCAAGCTCGACCAGTGCCGGATCGAGATAGGAGAAGGCGCGTCTCACCCGTAGAAACAAGAGCTTGCCCTCGTCGTTGACGAAGAGGCCATGTGGCGAACGCGTGAACAACGCATATCCCAGTGTCTTCTCGATCTTCGATATGGCCTGCGTGACTGCCGGCTGCGATACGTAGCAGATCTCGGCCGCGCGCGTGACAGAGCCCGTTTCGACAACGGCCAGAAAAACGCGTAGATGCCGCAGATTGTGCCTCATTGAGTCGCGGAGGCTCCCTTGTTTTTCTCCTCGTTCATTCTTTCGAGGATGCTGTCGGCTCGGCTTCCGAGATCATCGATATTCGCGGGGACACAGAGCGCGGCTATCTCGTCCTGCCAATCGGCGATAGCTGCCGACATCCTGTCGGGAAGTCCGAGATCACGGACGGTTGCGGCAACCTCGCGCATCTCGGCCGCCCGACGCGCCCCATGCACCATCATCCTTTCGAGGTTGTAGGAGCTGCGCTTGGCCCAGTCTATTCCGGGATCGGAGGCCTGTAACGACGCAATGACGGCGTTCTCGACCCCAGCGCGGCGGCCCGCGAGCATCGCCTCCGCCGTCAGGGCCTCGATACCTTTGACGATGACAGAACGCAGCATCTTGATCGATGACGCCTGTCCCACTTTCTCACCCGCAGACTTCGGCTTCATCCCGAGATGTTCAAGCGCCGCATTCGCTGCTTCTGCATGGGGACCGGAAACCAGAAGCGGCGTGAGATGGCGCGCCGGATGCACTGGCGACATGACGGCGACATCGACATAACGGCCACCCGCTGCTTCGATTGCCTCAGCCGCGCTTATTTTGGCGGTTGGTGAGCAGGAATTGCAGTCGAAATAGAGTGCACCTGCCTTGAGCCAGCGAGCGGCATCCCTGGCGACCGGTAGAGCCTGATCCGCTGTGACGAGGCTGAAGACTATGGCGGCGTCGGAGAGGGCTTGCCAGGCCTCATCGGCATGGTGGACGTTGAGTTCGGCGCAAGCCGTTGCGATTTGGCTGGTCCAGCGCAGATCGGCGGTCTTGATGTCGTAGGCGGCAACCAGCGCTCCGTCCGGTCGCGCCCAGCCCGATGCAAATGCGCGTGCTGCCTCGCCGAATCCGATCATGCCGATCTTGAACTGGTTCATCATCCGCTTATCCCGCAGCCGCTCCATCAAGCCATGCCCGCTTTAGACGAAGAAAGGCCGCACCGCTATTCATTATAGCCAAAACTTATGGACAAGGCGTCGAAAGAAAATTGGCAAACCGGCCGTTCGGAGCGACATACGATTTCGAAAAACAGGAGATTTCCATGTCCGACAAGAAGACCGCATTGGTAATCAGCGCCCATGCAGCAGATTTCGTCTGGCGCTGCGGAGGTGCGATCGCTCTGCACGCCGACAAAGGTTACGATGTGACCGTCGTCTGCTTGTCCTTCGGCGAGCGGGGCGAGTCTGCCAAGCTCTGGAAGCAGAAGGACATAACCCTCGACCGCGTAAAGGCTGCGCGGCGCGCCGAGTCGGAAAAGGCAGCTCAGGCGCTTGGCGTCCATGACCTCATCTGCTTTGACCTCGGGGACTATCCCCTACGCATGACGGACGAAGATAAGTATCGTCTCGTGGACGTGATCCGCAATGTGCAGCCCTCCTTCATGCTGAGCCACTCCCAATACGATCCCTACAATACCGACCACATGTATGCCACGCAGGTCGCGCTCGAAACCCGCATGATCGCACAGGCCTGGGGCCACAATCCCGGCGAAAAGGTGCTCGGCGCCCCTCAGCTCTATCTCTTCGAACCGCATCAGACGGAGCAGATGGGCTGGAAGCCTGACGTCTTCCTCGACATCACCTCCGTATGGGATAAGAAGCGATCCGCCATCGAATGCATGGAAGGCCAGGAGCATCTTTGGGAATTTTATACCCGCGTTGCCCAGAACCGTGCCAACCATTTCCAGCGCAATTCCGGCGGCCAGTCCGGCGGGCGTGCGTCTAAATATGCGGAAGGCTTTCAGTCGATTTTCCCGCGCACGGTCGACGAGCTTTGACGGCGCTCTCGGGAGGAGCCTGACATGGAACCCTGTTTCGACATTGCTCACCTCGGCCATGTGGAGATGTTCACTGACAGATATGACGAGAGCCTCGATTTCTTCGTCAATGTCTACGGATTGACCTTGGCGGGTGAGGACGAGAGTTCTGCTTATCTGCGGGGCTGGGATGATTACGAATTCCACACCCTGAAATTGACGCGCAACGAGACGACCGGAATCGGGCATGTCGCCTATAGAGTTTCATCGCCGGAAGCGCTTGAACGGCGCGTCAAGACGATCGAGGCCAGCGGCTACGATGTGCTGGGCTGGGTAAATGGCGATATCGGTCATGGCCGGGCGTTCCAGTTCAGGGATCCTTTCGGCCATGTCTTCGAAATCTATTGGGATACAGTCCGCTACGATCCACCGCCGAAGGAGCGGCCGAAGCTCAAGAACCTCGCCCAGCGCTATCATGCGCGGGGCTGTCATCCGCGACGCCTCGATCATCTGAACCTGCTTGCCGCGGATGTATCCGAGTTCCGCAGGTTCATGGAGATCTGCCTCGGATCCCGCGTCACCGAGATGATCCAACTCGACAATGGCCGCCTTGGCGGGTGCTGGTTCACGGTCAATAACAAGACGTATGACCTTGCCTGCACCGAAGAACACGGCCGCGGAGAAGGGCGCCTGCACCATGTGACCTACGCGACCGACACGCGGGAAGAAATTCTGCGCGCCGCCGACATCTTCCTCGAAAACGGCATCCACATTGAAACCGGCCCTCACAAGCACGCGATTCAGGGGACTTTCTTCCTCTATGTCTGGGAGCCCGCTGGCAACCGGGTCGAGCTCGCCAATTCCGGCGCACGGCTGATCCTTGCACCCGATTGGCAGCCCGTCGTGTGGACCGAGACCGAACGAAAGAAGGGACAGGCCTGGGGTCTGAAAACAATCGAAACGTTCCACACGCACGGGACGCCGCCCGCAAAGTAGCAAGGAGACCATGGATGGGAGTCGTTGTTCAGAACATTTCGCGCGCTGAACCTGATTTGATCGAAAGGCTTGCCAAGGCGGGTGTCGCAACCGTCCACGAGGCGCAAGGGCGCAAGGGGATGCTCGCGAGCTACATGCGGCCGATCTACGCCGGCGCGCAGATCGCGGGTTCCGCTGTGACGATTTCAGCCCCTCCCGGCGACAACTGGATGATCCATGTGGCGATCGAGCAGCTCAGGGAAGGAGATATTCTCGTCCTTGCGCCGACATCGCCTTGCGACAACGGTTATTTTGGCGATCTGCTCGCGACATCGGCCATGGCGCGTGGCTGCCGCGGCCTCGTGATCGATGCGGGTGTTCGCGATGTGCGGGACCTGACCCAGATGGGCTTTCCCGTCTGGTCAAAGGCGGTTTCCGCACAGGGGACCGTCAAGGAGACCCTCGGGTCGGTGAATATCCCCGTTGTCTGCGCCGGCGCCCATATCGAGCCGGGGGACATCATTATAGCCGACGACGATGGCATCTGCGTGGTCAAACACACCGAGATTGCCGACGTCGTAGCTGCCGCAGAAAAGCGGCTGGCCAACGAGGACGCCAAGCGCAAGCGGCTCGCTGCCGGTGAGCTCGGCCTTGATATTTATGGCATGCGCGAGACGCTGGCTGCAAAGGGGCTCAGATATGTCTGAGGACGGCATTCCTTGCCTGTGGATGCGAGGGGGCACCTCGAAGGGTGCCTATTTTCTTGCCGAACACCTTCCGTCCGACAAGACAGTGCGCGACGATCTTCTGCTAAGGATTATGGGCTCCCCCGATCCTCGTCAGATTGACGGCATCGGCGGCGCGGACCCGCTGACCTCCAAGGTGGCCGTCCTCTCACGGTCGACGCGGACTGACGCCGACGTCGACTATCTCTTCCTGCAGGTCTTCGTCGACCAGGCACTTGTCAGCGATGCACAAGGGTGTGGCAACATCCTAGCAGGCGTAGGGCCGGCGGCCATCGAGCGCGGGCTTGTTGAACCGACGGGCGAGGTGACCGAAGTCCGAATTCACATGCTCAATTCAGGCGAAGTGGCGATCGCAAGAATCGAAACACCTGATGGCCGCGTGACATATAGCGGCGACACCGTGATCGCTGGCGTGCCGGGTAGTCACGCCGCAGTCCCGCTGTTTTTTTCCGACATCGCCGGGTCGATGTGCGGCGCACTTCTTCCGACCGGCCATGACGTCGACGTAATCGATGGGATTGAGGCCACGCTTATCGACAATGGAATGCCTTGCGTGATCATGCGCGCCTCGGACTTCGGTCTCACCGGTTCGGAAACCCGCGAGGAACTTGAAGCCAATACCGAGATCAAGGCGCGCATCGAAGCGATCCGGCTCAAGGCAGGACCACCGATGAATCTCGGTGATGTAAGGTCAGCATCGGTCCCGAAAATGACGCTGATCTCGGCTCCTCTGGCGGGTGGCGCCATTTCGACACGCAGCTTCATTCCGCATCGGGTGCATGCGTCGGTAGGCGTGCTCGCTGCTGTAACCGTTGCGACGGCGACCCGGCTACCGGACAGCCCGGCCGGGAAGCTGGTTCGGGCGCCAGCGGATGGTCGCTATCAGATCGAGCATCCTACAGGCAGCATGGAAGTGTTCCTGGACATCGACGCCGAAGGGCAAATCAAGGCTGCGGGTACGATCCGTACGGCAAGAAAACTGTTCGAAGGTCGTATTTTTCCGCGCGATTAGGGACATCGTTCGGGCACTCCCAAGGCGATGCGATGTCGGTTTTAGTTCCATAATTCATATTATGCTAGAAATACGCGTTAAAGTTGCTGTCATTACGATGGCTCTCCCTGCGATCATCGTGGATTCCAGAGACACGAAATCGGTACCGACGGGCATCGGCTTTGCAGGGATAATCGGGATCAATCACAATATCCGTTCGGTTGCCAATCCTGAGAATGGGGAACGGCTCCATTCAATAGGAAACCTACCCCTCTACCTCGCATCGGCCGTAGAGTGATCTCAGTTTAGCCCGTTGTGTGCTCGACATGGTCTGGGAAAAGTCGCTCAATGCCCAAAACAGCGCGATCTTTTCCAGCTGGGTCGGATTGACCATTCCGCATCGAAACAGGTTGATCACCGCGACGGCAAAGCCATCCCGGCTGTATTGAGCATCATCGAACCAGCTCTGCGTCGTAGCTAAATCGAATACCCGCTTTATGACTTCGAGCTCGCTCTGCGACAAAGCGCCTTGTGCGAGGCGTTTCAACCTTTCCATCATCGTCTCCACCGCGAGACTGCTGGCAACCCCACGTAAGCTGGGCATGAGCAAAGACTGCCATATGCCGGCCAAGTTCTCCTAGGTCCTTTCCGCCGTTGGCCGTGCCCATAGAGTTTGCGGGCGGAACGGTACACTCGGCGGTATGAAACAGCATGGGATTGCGACACCGGTAGGCGCGATAAACAATTGCTTACAGACGTGATCCGGGTCATCTCACGATTCTCGTGCCACAGCCTTAGATCAGAGCCAGTTCAGCGAACGGCAGATATTGTAGACAATCGCAAGCCATGCAGTGATGATTGCTCCAAATATTATAAGCGCAATCCTCATATTCCCTTCTTTGAAATCCGCGACGATGCCTGCTGCATCGGTGGAGCTCACTTTTCTCACGGACCATCCCACTCTGGTTAGTGCTCTTCTACGCAAGCTCGATCTCTTGAAGTTTCTGTTTGTGAGCGCCGTTGATAACAAATGGACCCGAGCTTGCTAACAGTGACCATGTGTGTCGCTGACAAGCCCGTTCAGATGCTCACCGGATAGCCTCGGGAACTCGGTTTCTAACATCGAAAGAAGAGCGGCTTGTGCTGCTTTTATAAGGAATACGGCCTGCGATGCGTTGAGCTCACTTGCGATTCCTCCGGCATACTGCATCATTTTTGCAAGCGCCAAAATCTCTCCCTGGCGTTCCTGTCCCTCAAAATCAGTCACGTTAAAAGCCCCAACAAATGATATCGTTGGGGTAGATTGGCATATTTCGATTGATATGGTGCGTTGCAAAAGCGTTGCACACGCAATAGATGTATTTTTGAATCAATTACATACGGTAAAATTGTGGGAAAAGTTTGCGCCACAGCGGAGTTGCATTGAAAGACCAGTCCGTCATATGTGCCGGCAACGGCGCCTCGGCAATGGCGCGGATGAGCTCCATGGCGTCGTTACGCTTTTGATCGGTCCATGCTTTTGCGACGAGAGCCCTCACCTGCCCTATGTCCATGTCGGCGGCATCGGCGAGACGTCTCCAAGTCCGATCCTTGAAGAAGAGACGCCGTGCTGCCCGGGAGAGCCGCAGAGCCTCTTCCTTGCCGATAATGGCCTGATCAATCGCGGTCTCTATCGTCGCATCGACATTGACCAATGGCACCGACAAAGGGGGATAGCCCAATTCCGCAGGGCCATGAAGGAGAGCAACATCCGCATCCTCCTCCCGGAGACCGGAGGCATAGTCACCGAATATCCTGCCGATGCCGATCATGCCGTAGGCCTGGCATTCCATCGCGCGGAGCGCTCCCATGCTGGCCGCTCCAAATACGGGAACGCCCTGAGATAGGGCAAAGAGCAACTCCTTGTGCCAGACGGGCGCGACGAACTCGAACTGGCCGTCGATGAGGCCGATAGCAACCGCGCCATCCTCAAGAGCTCTGACGACGTCACCTTGGCACGCCGGCGGTCGTATGACCATCGTATTGTCAATATGTGCTTTGGCATCGGGCAGGCTCGGCCCCACGAAGATGACTTTCACAGGAAACTCTTTGACAATGCGCGGCTGCCGAAACGAATGCGGCGATCGCCGTCCGGATGTTCGAGCTGCGGCGCGAAAACCTTTACCACCGATGCCGGCAGCCATTCGGGTGCCAGCTCGATGGCATAAAGCTGGTCAATGCCGCCTCCCAGCAAAACCTCGACAAGCTGGTCGAGCGCATCTTGCGCAGACCCGGCCGACATCGTCGGCAGTTCGTTCAGGTTCGTCGTGCACCGCGCCTGGAACGACTGCAGGTGAGCAGGATCGGCGCGGCGAGAGAACAGTTCCGGGACAAGATCATCTCTGGCACCAGCGATGAAGGTCATCCGCGATTGTACGGCCTCGGAAATGGCCCGAGCTGCAGCCACATCGGGAGACAAGGATGCCCCTGCCCCCATGGTCAAGTCGACATATCGGAGCGAGCCATCATCGCCTTTCGGCCGCAGCATTGCGACGATGGAGGCAACGGCCAGATCGCTCGTCACATCGAAAAGAGCGAGATCGAAGCCTGCCGAGAAAATCTTCTCCAACATCTCGCAAACACCCTCATCTTCGATGCTTTGCGGATCTATCCGGCGTGCATGCCGAGACTCCGGCTCGTCGACGTTCCAAAGGACGCAAGCATCGCGCTCTACCCGCTCCAGCAGCCCGTGCAGGACTGCCTCATGCCAAGTATTCCCCGACGCCAATCCGTCCGATGATATCCAAAAGCGTGGGCGGACATGCGTCCGATCAAGATGAATGGCCTCGAAAGGTACGAATATCGAGGCGTTCTTAGCCAGATCGTGGGCTTGAGACCATCCGATCTGTTCCGTCGTCTCTACCGGTTGTGCGCCGATCGCCAGCAGATCCTCCAGGCAATCCGTGGCATGGCCGCTTGCGGCAAGATCATCCTGGCTTGCCATCAACGCTGAACAGGAAGGTTGGGTCGCGACAGATCGCTCGATTGCTTCCATCACCGCGGATGTCTTCGCGGAGACATCGTCCAGACCTTTTCCCTGAGCGATGACGATTGCCCTCGAATTCGGGGCGTAGGCGCACCAAACGGGAATGCCTATGCGATCGAGCTCGGTCTGGCGGCCAACACGGGTTATGCCAAGTCGTCCCAGATAGGGCCAAACCCTCGACAAGGTTTCGCCAGGAGGGGATGCTCTAAAGTTGTTTGACACCGATCACGAGTGCCTAGCCTTCAAAGAGGCCCGACGCCACGTCGCCTGCCGACGTCAACGCCACAGCGAAATCGACATCTTTCTCCACTCTGATCCCTTTGGCCCGCCAGGATTCAGCCTTCCCCAGATCGCCCGTCAGCCTCCGCGTGTATCGAACGATGGTCCCCTTTTCGAGGTCAGCCAACCAAAGCCCCTTTTCACCCTTAATTCCAATCAGAACTGCCTTTGCCATAATCTCTTCCTCTCAAAAACCGGCCTTCAACAGGCCTTCCCTGTAATGCTCAATCTGCCACTTTTCCTTGATTGGAATCATGGCAAGCCATGCCTCAAGATCGAAATTCGGATTGTCGCGCAGGGCGCGCTGTCGATACATCTTGGCCTTCGCGAGATCCCCCAGCATTGCCCAGCTTGCCGCCGCAAGCCTGCTTGCTGGTCCCGCGTCTCTCATCCTGTCCAGATAGGCCAGTGTTTCCATATATTCTCCAGTGAAATAGCTGGCTCCTGCCGCGGTCCAATAATAGTAGTCCGGAGCAAGCGGATTGAGATCAAGAGCCGTCGCGACCTTCTCCAATGCCGCTTTCGGATTGGCGCCATGGGTAAGGCTGTCGGCGTGGCTGCAAATCACATCCGCATAATACGGGCTTAGGTCCTCGGCGTTCGATAGAGCCTCGAGGCTGCCGTCGATATTGCCGCGGTAGAGCCGGGCGACGCCGATTTCCTTAAAGCCCCCGGCGAATTGGCTGTCATCGTGGATTGCATCGGCCGCCATTTTTTCCGCTTGATGCAACAGATCGCCATCGCCGCGAGCCGTCAGAACCCATTCCATCGTCAAGGTTCTGGCAATGCCCGCAAGTGCCGCGGCAAAACCCCGCTCGTGCTCGAGAGCCTCCTTAAAATGCTTGCGTGCGCGGCGGACATTCTGAAGGCTCAGGCGGGACAGGCATTGGACGCCCTTGAGATAGGCAAAATAGGCTTCAGGCTTGCAGCTAAAGTCAGAAACTATGTGGTGGAAGGCGCCCACACGCTCGATTATGGAGTGCTGGATCGCAGTGGCGATCTCGTTGCGATGCTCCGTTATGGCCGCGCTATCCAATTGAACGCGCGTTGCCCAGACAATTTCATCGCGCGGCATGAAAATCAGCTGCGCAAAAAGACTGTCGCCCGTCCTCTTCGTATCGAGCGCGTAGACGACATTATGTTGCTTGAGAAGGCCAGCCTTGTCGTTTGAGGAGCGAATCTGTTCAGCGGTATAGGGCGCGACGACGGATACGCTTCGATCGACACAAAGACTGATCGTCAGGTCTTCGATGACTGCATTGGCGACCGACCCGGCACGCTCTGAATCCTCCAGGGTCTCGGGAGGAAGCAGAGCGATACGTGGCACTCCGTTGTCGGCGATCGCAATCATATCCTGAGCCGGCGGGTCTGAATTCGGATCTCTCGTGACGCCAATCAGCTGACTGTAAGACGTGATTTTCTCGCCGAGCGCGACCCTGACTTCATCATCGGTCTGGTCCCAGTCCAGCAGAAGCATGGCTGCACGTTTCAATTCGCCGCGGTTTTGAGACCAGGAAGGTTGGCTCATCGTCTTGAAGAATTCTGCTCGTAGCTCCCGTGCAAACCGTGCCCGAACATCGCGTACCCAGACAGCCACAGCTCCGGAGCCATTGCCGTGAGCCGGTAGAAACGTCTTGGCGACGGCATCGGCGAGCGCGCCGAGCTTGGTAACGCCGGACGCATTTTCGATGCTATCCAGGTCGCACCGCAACGCGTTGAAGTTCAAGGTGATGTCCGTCATGGCACCGCCGATCAATGGTTCGGGGGATTTGGACGTTACAGTCGCCAACCGTAGCAGGGTCGACCTCAAATTGGCGCCGGCGGCCTGAAGATTGCTGGACCAAAGAAAAGCGGCCAGATCTTTCCGTGGTATCGGCTGCCGGCAATCGTAGAGATAGGCCAGCATGAGCAGCGCCTGCCTCGGCACGTTCACGCGATCACCTTTCTCATCATAAAGGGCACAACTACCGAGTGTCGTTAAATGAAATGTCATCTTGCCAGGTCAGCGCTCGTTGTCAGGTTTGGATGATTGCACGAAAGCGAGGATCTTCGCCCGCAACCGCTTGTCCTCGATCCCGGACAAGGCCGTACGCAGAACGGCCTTGTGATGCTTCGCAAGTCGAAAATCAGCCAGCGCTTCCTTGGAGGGAAAGGCGTCGTCCGATGCACTTTCGAAGAAAAACATGACCGGTACAGCGAGGATTTCTGAAATGCGCAGAAGGCGGCCAGCGCTGATTTTTTCGATGCCGCGTTCGCATCTATCGAGCTGTTGAGGGCTTATGCGAAGCTTCTCGGCCAATACATCCTGCGCAATTGACAATTCCTCCCGACGCAATCGAATGCGCAATCCAACCTCGACATCGATCGCATCGGTTTTTTTGTCCATGAAGGAACCGCCAGAAGAGAAACTGCTTTCATGTTCGCAGGTTTCCCTTGAATTCACAATCTTCCAGCAAGGTGCTCAAAGTCAATTTTACACAGCGGCGGGAAGTTTCCGATCACCATATCAAGGCCGTAGCAAAATCGTCCTTTGCAGCTGCAGCCGCATCGGCGATATTTCACTACAGCGGCTCCTGGCTGCCGCGCGATGTCAGGCGTTGGCGAAAACATCGGCGCCAAGAATTCTCTTCAGCGATCCGATGGCCGAGGCCGGGGTATAAGAGCCGGTTACACCGCCGAGCGACCGCGAACTCACCGAAATATCCCATTCGAGACCCCTGCCGGAAACCGCTATATGGTGCCGCATCGTTTTCGTATCGGGATCGGCAACGACGATGCTGCGGGTACGGTCAAAACCGATGCCCGCAAAGGCAACGGCGGCATGCACATTGACGTTGCGCGGAAACCGCATGCAGGCCTCGCGGGTCGAGCCATCGAAGAGCGTTCCCTTGGCGTCGGCCGGCTGGCCGAGACTCGCGCCGCTCTTCGTTGTGGTTATCACTACTTTTTCGATTTGCTCACGGCCATCGCGCAGACCATCGAGACCGAGAACGGCGCCGTGTGGAACGAAGAGGCGTCGTCCGCTCCTGCTGGCCGCCGCATGCATCGCCGCCTCCACGGTGCGATCCGCCAGCGCGGAGCAACTGAATCCGCAGAGGTCCGAATGGGCAAGGATATCCGGCCCCAGCCTACTCAGAAGAGCCGGCGTCGCGGATTCGAGCACAAGGTCCGCCTTCCGGTCGAGCGCATGCTCGGCGTCATCCGTGACGAGCGCAGCCATGGCGGCATTCTGCGCATATTTGTTCTTGTCGGATACGAGAATATAAGCGACCTCGACCCCATCGAGACTGCCGACATAGTCGAACAGGCTTCTGCCGATCACGCCTGCGCCGATAATTCCTATAGTTCTGTATTTCATCATCCCCCCAAGTAGATTTCTGAGCCACCGGTCTCGACCTTCGTCGCAACCCTTGTCAAGTTTTGGATACCTCTTCACAGGCCTCGACAAAAGCGCGAATGGCGGCAATCCGTGGGCCGGAATTCGCCCACAGCACACCCATATTGCGAAGCTCTCCCTCTTCCATTCGATGTTTTTGCAGCCGCAGTCCCTCCGGCCACGGCGGGGCCCAGTCGGGAACAAGCGCGACGCCCAGTCCGCGATCGACCAGTGCGGCAATGGCATCCAGCGCATCCAGTTCCGCCCATTCGCGCACGCTGATGGTATGACGGCGGAGATAACGGTCTACGATCTGGCCACCCCACTGATTGCGGTCATAACGAATGAAGGGCTGCTGCGTAAGCGCCAGATGAAAATCGTGAATTTGCAGCTCCACGGGCGCCAGCAAGACCAAGGGTTCGCGCCGGATGGTCGACCAGCCGAATGCTTTCGGAATCGGGAATTGCGGCTCGATGATGAGAGCGGCATCCAGCTCACCTGACAAAACTGCGTGGTAGAGGTTCACTGACGAACCCGGCTGCAGGAAATAGTCGATCTGCCGAAATCGCTCGCTGAGTGTCGCGATAATCTGAGGGATGAGGCCCGTCATGGCCGTCGCCGTCGCACCGAGGCGAAGTTGTCCGCTCGGGAGATCGCCCGCAGCTATTGCTCGCAGGTCTCTCGCCGTTCGCACAAGCGCCGGTCCGTGGCGCTGCACGGCAAGACCCGCAGCAGTGGGCCGGACCGTGCGTCCGACACGAGAAACCAATGCCTGCCCGAGCTCCGTCTCCAGCGCTCTTATGCGCTGAGCGACTGCCGCCGGCGTCATATTCAAGCGCCGTGCGGCTTCGGCGACCGATCCGCATTCGGCGACGATGAGGAAGCTTTCGAGGAATTTCGTGTCCATAAGATATATTTTCTATCTTTTGAAGAAACTGGCAAGCATATTTTATTGCTTTAAATCCAAGCTATCCTAGCTTCCAGTCTTGCGGCCTCCCCGCCGATAAAAGGAGTTTCAATGACCATTCAAGCCAAATTCGAGCGCATGGGCACCGACGCCGCGCCAGGCCAGGAAGTGCGGCAGCAGGCCGAAGGTATCGAAGCGCTGCTGCGCGGCGAACCAATCGCGGGACGTCAGGTCGATTTTTCCCATGGTGACGTCGATGCGTTTACGCCGACGCCGGGCGCTTTCGAAGTCTTCACGGCTGGGGTCGAGGCTGGCGGCAAGCAGGCCTATACCGAATACCGCGGTGATCTCTCGATCCGAGAGCAGCTTGCGCCTAGTCTTGCAAGCTTTACCGGCGCCCCGATCGACGCCGCCGACGGCATGATTCTGACGCCCGGCACGCAGGGCGCCCTATTCCTCGCCGTCGCCTCCACCGTCGCGCATGGCGACAAGGTTGCGGTGGTGCAGCCCGATTATTTTGCCAACCGTAAACTGGTGGAATTCTGCGAGGGCCATATGATGCCCATTCGGATGGACTACCTGGATGCCGAGGGGCGCGCAGGTCTCGATCTCGGCCAACTGGAAGATGCTTTTGCCGCTGGTGCGAAAGTTTTCCTGTTTTCCAATCCGAACAACCCGGCCGGTGTTGTTTATTCGCGTGAGGAGATCAAAACGATCGCGTCGCTGGCCAGCCGCTATGGTGCGACGGTCATCGTCGACCAGCTTTATTCACGGCTGCTCTATTCCGGCGTCGACTATGCGCATCTGCGCGCGGAGGCCATCGATGCGGAAAACGTGATCACCATCATGGGTCCGTCGAAGACCGAGTCGCTGAGCGGTTACCGCTTGGGCGTCGCCTTCGGCTCGAAAGCGATCATTAACCGGATGGAAAAGCTGCAGGCGATCGTATCCTTGCGCGCCGGCGGCTATAGTCAGGCAGTGCTCCGGACTTGGTTCAACGAACCAGAAGGCTGGATGGATCGACGCGTGCGCGAACATGAGGCCATTCGGGACGATCTCCTCGGGCTATTCCGTGCAGGCAAGGACATCAAGGTTCGCACCACCGAGGCAGGAAGCTATATCTTCCCGCAATTGCCTCCTCTTGCCGTCGGCGGCAAGGATTTCGTGCGGATCCTCCGGCTGCAGGCGGGCGTCATCGTAACGCCCGGCACCGAATTCAGTCCCTTCTGCGACAGCAGTGTGCGCCTGAACTTCTCGCAGGACCATGCTGCCGCGGTAGCCGCCGTAGAGCGGCTCATTTCGCTTGTCGATCGTTATCGCGCATGAAAAAACCTCCGCAATATAGCACGAGGACTCCATGCTTGCGGATATCGCTTCGACAGCACGCATCATGAGCTCCGTGCCGGAGGTCGAAATTCGGCCGCCCTGTTTTTAAATCGATCTTAAAAAATCGAGATGCCAAGCTAATCGATTTTAATTTGTGCATTAAAAAATTCTTGTTGCGGTGCGAAGAAAATCGCTCCTAACTGCTCCACGCCATTCTGTCCGTTGGAGGAAACGCGCAATGACGATTTCATTTCCGCTTACAGACAAGCGTACTGTCGATGAGCTGCTGAAGCATCTGAACGCGCATAAGCTCTTCTGTCCCGGAAACTGCGCCATCACCGTCAACCCCCTCGCCGTGCACGTTTCGTCGTGCCTTTCCTATGCGCTCAGCACCGCTCGGACCGCGTGGTAGAGCTGATCGTTCTTCCGTTGAGCCTGTTTCGAGTTTGGGCATCCGAAGCTTGCGTTCGGACGCCGGCGAAGGCTTTGACCTTGGCGCAGGCCTGATTTTGCGCCCAACAGCCTCGGTAACCGCCGGGCATTGTTTGATTCCGTAACGATACACTCCCGCAGGAGAAAGACATCAATAATGACGACATTCGAAGCCTATCTCGATGCTCATAAGGGAACATTGTTGAATGAGGACATGGCCGCCATCCTCCGCAATATTGCCGAGGCTACCCGGCAGATTTCGGAGAAGCTCAGAAGCTCGTCATTGTCAGGCCTGACAGGCGCAACCGATGCTATCAACGTCCAGGGCGAGACGCAGAAGCCGCTCGATATACTTTCCAACGAGATCATGCTCGAGGCATGCCGTAAATCGCCGGCGATTGCTTTTGCTGTATCGGAAGAACTCGACGCCGAAGTGCTCATTCATCCCGCTGGCCGATATGCGATGATCTTCGATCCGCTCGATGGATCGTCCAATCTCGATGTCAACGTAACGGTCGGAACGATCTTTTCCATCGTCGAGGCTAGCTCCGCGGCTGAGATCCTGAAAAGCGGCCGCAGTCAGCTGGTTGCGGGATACGCAGCTTACGGACCGCAAACCAATCTGGTGCTTGCGATCGGAGATGGCGTACAGATTTTCACGCTCGACCAACACGGCGTCTACGTAATGACGACTGCGGATGCCAAGATCGCTCCGGAAACCAAGGAGTTTGCGATCAACGCGGCACGTCGTCCGTCATGGGACGACATCATTACCGAATATGTCGACAAGTCCATCAGAACTCCGGGGTACAATATGCGCTGGGTCGGTTCGATGGTTGCCGACACACATCGTATCTTCAACCGCGGCGGAATCTTTCTGTATCCCGCCGATCGAAGCAAGCCTGCTTCCGGCGGCCGCCTGCGTCTACTTTATGAGGCGAATCCGATCGGCTTTCTGGTCGAGGCGGCAGGCGGTTCCGCCATTGCCGGGAAGACCGCGATCCTAGACATTGAACCAACCTCTTTGCACCAGCGGGTTCCGGTGATTTTTGGATCGCGCCAGGAGGTCGAAAAAATCAGCCGGGCGTATTGTGTCGAGCGGACGATCGAAATGGCATAGCAACCAAACGGAATTTCGTTTGAATGGGCAAAGATCGCTTCGGCCTTCCGCAAGAAGCCATGACGGGCTCGCCTCGGCCTCGTGAATTGTGTATTGACGTCTGACGGAACGCCGAGGGCGGTCGAGGCTTTCTCGCGGTGCAATGCGATGATCGACGAAAAGAAACTAGAAGAGCGCTTGGTCGTAGTCGAAACGGCCAAATCCTGGAGTCCGCGCGTCGTCGCGCGGCTGGAGACACTGCTGCGCTCGGGCACGGACGAGGCGCTTTATCGCATTAATCCTATTGAGTTCGCCAAGGAAAAGTCGATCGCCGAGGCTGAAGGGATCGATCTTTTTCTCCATGCATGCATGGCCGGACTATTCGATATGGATTGGCTGCTTGTGTGTCCGGTGTGCTCGGACGTTGTCGAGAGCTTCCGAAGCCTGCGCAAACTGCACACGCATTTTCATTGCCACCTCTGTCAAAGCGATTACGACGCTGCGCTGGACGATTACATCACGGTGACATTTACGGTTTCCCCCGCCGTGCGCAGCATCCGCTTCCATCAACCGGATGCACTTTCGGCCTGGGACTACGTCTTCCATTATAAGCTGACGTCGGGCGGCATCCTGCCGGACGGCGTGCCATGGAGCGAGGCTGCCAAACAGCTGGTGCGGGTGCTCACCCGAATAGAGCCTGATACTACGGTCAATTTTGAAGTTGATGCCACCGAAGGTGCACTCCTGGGGCAAGATTTCGAAAGCGACGCTCAATTTTTCTTCCCCGTCGAAAAGGGAGCGGGTTCGACGCAACCCCATGTGCCGGTCACGCTTCACCACGGCAAATGCGTGGCCGCCGCGGCAAATATCGCGCCCGGCAAGGTCGTGTTCGAAGTCCGCAACACCGGCAACCTCCCTGTAGTATTCGGCATACTGCAGCTTCCGTCGGTGACGTTTCAGCGCGAGAGGCTTCAGTTCGAGCCGTCCTTATCCGGTAAGCGGTTGCTGACGACGCAAACCTTTCGCGACTTCTTTCGCTCGGAGGTGATCAGCGCGACTGAGGGCATTGCGGTCCTCGACGTTACCCTCGTATTCACCGATCTCAAGGGCTCCACGGCGCTCTACGAGCGGATAGGCGACCTTAATGCATATATTCGCACTTCCAGCATCTTCTCGACGCCACCGTTCGGCACAACGGAGCCGTCACCAAGACGATCGGCGACGCGGTCATGGCGGCATTCTTGACTTCGGCCGATGCGGTGCAGGCAGCCCTCGATATGCGCGAGGCGGTCGATCAGCTCAACCGGGACCGGCTGCAACGTGATTTTATCCTCAAGATCGGCGTGCATCGGGGGGCCGCAATCGCGGTCACGCTCAACGAGCGGCTCGATTATTTCGGTCAGACGGTGAATATAGCGGCGCGGGTGCAGAATCTTGCCGATGGCGACGAGATTTGCATCACGGAAGACGTGTATCGTGCGCCGGCTGTCGCGGAAATCATTGCGCCCTACCCGCTCGCAAAAAACGAGGCGGAACTCAAGGGCGTCAGCAAGGCCATGTCGATCTATCATTTAGCCAGGATCGAATCCTAGCCTGTCAATCGACAGGGAGCCATGCAAAGAGTGATTGCAGCGGCGTTCCTCGTGCTCTTTCGTTCTCTAGGCGGCAGGCTAAGGATCACTCAATGGCCTCAACAATGGGCGACCATGAATACTGTGATTGGTGCGATGCCTTGCACCGAGGAGGAATCAAAGATCAAGTTTGATCAGTTGCATCTACATCGGCGCATTCCAACTTGTGATCTGCGGATTCCGCCTTGGCGGCCTCAAGCCATGCCTCAAAATTTTGATAGGCGATATTGTCCCACGGGGACTTCTTGGGAGTGGCGTAATCAAAGATTCGCACTCGCGGCTCGCCGTGAACATCGCTGCCATCAAATAGGGCCAATGTGACATAGCCATCGTTATGGAAACCGGTCCCGTCGGCGATGATGGCAAATGGGATCAAGGGGAGCTGCTTATATCGCTGCAGCATCGAACCATAATAGCTCAGTGACCGCCCCATATCTCCGGCCAGAAATTCCCATGGCGTGATGTCGGGCAACTCTCCATTTCGTACGAGGCCCGTATAGCTGTCAGGGAATCGGAAATCTTTCGGCAAAATTGGTAGATCGAACAAGAATGCGCTCATATCACAAGATTTCCTTATTCTCAGGTGTTCGTCCAGTCTCATCATTTCGAACTCCATTCGCACGTTGATCTCCGGCCGTTGGCAAGCGCAATGCACGGATCCTCACAGTGGCTCAGCGTTCGGTGGAGCAAACGTCCCTAGCAGCCGGGAAGCAATTTTTGGTCTCTACAAGCTGCCTGACGAGAAACATCACCCGGCTAAATTCGATATCTCGACCTCACATCGGCTTCTTCGAAGCTAGTATTTCCTGCTCGATAACGGCCTCGGCGGCATTCCATGCCTTTGTCGCGATGGTCGGGTCATGAAAAGCGCGCGCGTCGATCGTTGCACCGTCCAGAAGTATCATGAGGATCGAAGCGATGCGCGCGGCGGCAGGTTCCGGCAAAAGCGCCTTCAGCATGTCGGTCATCCATGCCGTCATGGTCTTCTTGTATCGAATGGCGACGGCAGAGATGTTTGGATAGTTGGTGCCGAATTCGGCAAGTGCACGCTCGAAAAGGCAGCCGGAAAATTGCGGCGTACCGAACCATGCCTCGTGCCAGGCAAAAATAGCCCTCAATTGCTCTTTCGCCGAGGCCATCGGCTCAACACATGCCCGAAGACTGGCCATGATGTCGTGATAGCGACGATCGAGCACGGCGGTAATCAGATCATCCTTGCCGGGGAAATGATTGTAGAGCGTCATGCGGGCGACGCCGGCTTCGGCCAGAATGCGGTCTATGCCGACCGGATGAAAGCCGTGCCTTGAAAACAAGTCGGTCGCAATGAGGATAAGTTGCTCTTTTTTCGGGCTCATCGATGCCTCAAGCGAAGTTCACCCTGCAATGGACAGATTATGCCTCGTTGTCCAGCAATTCCCATATGGACTTTCTATACTGACCGTTCTATCTAAATAGTCAATCGGCGCTGGCGGCGCCTCCTAAGTTCGCGGTATTCCATGAATGTAATGAGGAGCCATCTCGTCGCATTTCCCTGCCGCAAGGCTGCCGGACGAGATTCTGCGCGAACACGCAAAACGTTTGACCGGGCGCCCATTGTCGCATTCTCCGGTTGCTCTACCTATTGCTCAAAGGCCGAAGGCCTGGAAGTAGACAGTTCCCGTGGCCCAGATGCATTCGACCTTCATGTTCAATTTCTCGACGCTCGACTTTCCCGAAAAAGATCGGTTTCATGCTTGGGTCAGCGACAATCACTGCGATTGCACATTGCGTGACGATGCTCCCATCGCGTTCGACGCTGAGGCAAGCGGCGCGGCGCTCGGTCCTCTTATCCTATCCACGAGGCGGTGGCTCAATCAGGTCCGACCTTCTGCCTATGAGGTCAATCGAACAGATCGACATATACGGAGCGACGGCCAGGATTTCTTTCGTTTCACATTGATGGTGAGCGGCCAATTCCTGTGCCGATGGACCACGGATCAACCCGTAAAATCAGCTGGTGATCTTTTCGTTCTTGATGCTGCTCAAGTGAACCAAGGCATGGTTGCAGCCGGTGAAGTGATCTCCTTGGTGGTGCCGAGAGATCTCCTGCCGAGCCGCACCCAGCTTTTGCACGGGATGACTCTCGGAGGTGGCGTCGGCCGCCTCCTTGGAGACCATCTCCTTTCATTGTCGCGGAACCTCGAAAGCCTGGGCGAGCACGAAGTCCCCTATGTCGTTCAATCGACCTTCCAGCTTTTGACCGCCGCGGTTTCGCTAACACCGGATACGGTCGTTGAAGCGGTCAGCCCGATAAGAGATGCGCTCTTCAATCGGATCCTGCGCTACATCGATGCGCATTTGCTGGACGCCAATCTTACGCCCGATCGCATTTGCCGGGACGTCGGTCTGTCACGCGCAAAACTCTATCAACTGTTCGAAGGCAGCGGCGGCGTCATGCGGCAAATACAGCGCAGGAGACTGCACCGCGCCTACCAGATGCTGGCAGATCCCAATCGGCCGCAGCCCCATATCGCCGAGATCGCCTGGCGGCATGGTTTCTCCAACGAGAAATACTTCTACCGCCTGTTCAAAGCCGAATTCGGCCATACTCCCGGTGACACTTTGGAAAATATTCGCGCCGGCTCCGCGCTGAAACACGCCGCTTCTCATCGCCGTCGAGAGCACGATAGCCAGCCTTCGGGCTGGACGTTGCCTTTCGGCGTACCCGGCAATTGAAAATATCTGCCAGGCGACAGCCGACACCATCCCCTCGTTTGCTGTGGCATCGACATCACCAATACTTATTTGCCGAACGGATTGGCCTTTCCGTCCCATTCGAGCGGATTGCCGCCTGTCGGCTGCTGTGAGGCAGTCGCGTTCTGCTGGCTGCCACTGCTATCATCGGACTTCGGTTGGAATCTCGGCGAGAAATGCGGGAGCATCAACCGCGCCCAGGATCGATTGATCTTGGAGGCCTCATCGGGGCAGCGGGCCGCCCGTTCTTTCGGCAGCATGCCATTGTCGACGATGGGACTGTTGTTTGCCGGATCAAGGCCATAGACCATACAGAGCAGGTTGAAGTAGCGCTGCGCATCGAGCGAATGCTCGTCGGCAAATGAGGCCGTATCCGGCGTGCCCGACGACTGGCTGTTGACCTTGAACCAGATGGATGCGAGCTGGAGAACGCGCGCAATATCATTCTTGGTTTCATTGTCGTCGACATGCGAAAGCAAGAGGACCGCCGCGAGCTGGTCGACGGAATCCTCTTCGCGGCCGACGGCGGGAATATCCAGCAGATCAATCAATGCGTGGCCGGATTCGTGCAGCAGGATAAAGCGGAGATTGTCCTTGACGAACTCGATCGTCAACGCTTCTGGATCCGATGCGCCCTTTGAGAGCGCCTTGCCCATCTGTAAGAGGCTGTCGATCATCTCATAGCAGAGAAAAACCGCGCCGTTCTTCTTGTTGTAGAATGCATTGATCGTATCGCATTGCCGCGTGACGTAGTGTAACGGACGCGGCGTCACGAAAAGCCCGTCGAGCCCGTCGATTTCGGGAATATTCAAAAAGAGGTGGGTATCTACTGCCCATTTGTAAGCGTAATTCAGCTTTGGATCTTCCGGCGGAAAATAGTGATAGACGAAGCGCAATCCCTTGCCGTCCGATGTCACCAACGAGCCGTCTGAAGGTGGTGGTAGTGCGCCGTCCTTCTGTTCCGTGAGCCCGTCATCGCCGCCAGCCTGCGCTGTCTGGCTGTCGGCGGAACCATTGCTCTGCTCCGATTGCGTCTGACCGCTGGTCGAACTGTCCGGCGAGCCATTGCCATTTGTCGCAGATCCACGGCTGCTGGCGCTTGCGAGGTCCGCAAGTTTCGCCATTGTCGGGTAGCTCGGATCGCCGTCGGCCGGATTTTCTCCGAACGGATAAAAGCCGTTCGAGATCAACACGGAGATGTTTTCGACGATCTTGCTGTTCTTATCAGCGTTCCAGCTGAGATCATAGCCGCGGATCTCATTGCCTCTCTGTTCGAAGCGCGAATAGAATTTTCGATCGCCGGTCGTGCCCGAGATGATGAACCAATTTCGCCGTTTGAGCTGGTAGGTGATCGTGCTGCCCTGCTCGCTGGCAAGGTTTTGATAGACTGCATCGATATCGCCCGGGCCACTATTGACAAAACGCGCCGTCTTCAGCGCGACGGCGCCATCTTCCGTCTGCAAGGTCTCACCGCCGATTTTGTTGCCCTGCCTTTGGGTCAACAGGTCCGCAGGATAGGAGAGCGTCATGCCCGTCAGAGAATTGTCCAGTGCGCGCCATTGCAATTGCTTGCGCAGATCGAGCGCCGTTCTGCCCAGTTCAAGCGCGTCCGGGGCGGAAAGCTTGCCCGTGGCTGGACGGTTATGATCACGTTGATAGCTTGCAATCGCGTTGCGGCCACTCGGCCCATAGGAGCCGTCGGCAAAGCCGTTATAGTAGCCGAGCAGAATGAGCCCTTCCTGCGTGAGCCGCCTCTCCCAAATGTTCAAAGCATCTTCGATCGAATCGGTGCTTTCGAGATCCGGCCGGGAGGCATCCTGGTTTGAAGATTGCGCCAAGGCAGGCTGGATCGATGCGGAGAACGGAAAGGTCAGGAGAAGAGCCAGGGCGAAGAAGATTTTCCTGGAGCAGCAAAACCTCAAGGCGAAATTCATCATGGGCGAGCTCCGGCTCTGTAGATGGATGTCATAAAATGGAGCGTGTTTGACATGAGGAGGCGCTTGTACATGCTGGAAAATCATTGTCCGGAGACGGTTCGCAGCAGCAACACATCGATGTCGCGTTCCGGCGCATAATTCTTGATATCCATCTCGAATTGCGTCGGAGAGATCTTCTTCACGCCGTTGCCGCAAAAGGAGATCAGCGTTTTGGGATCGCCCTTGTCGACGATCAGCTTGAAATTGCTGATCGGCCCGGCCCAATTGCCGCCCGAAGTGATGACATAGGAAAGATATTGCTCGAACGCCTGAACGTCTTTGGCATTTTCATCAGATATCCGCTTGTAGAGAGAGCGGGCCGACTTCATGAAGGTTTCATCGGTACAGAACTTCTCGCGATAGGATTTGAGCTGATCCGCGTCCATGTCCGGCGCACCGAGCGAGAGCGTCGACTGACTGCCGACGACGGGCACATAGGTCTGCTGTACGACAATCTCACTCCCTTTCGGAAAGGTCTGATTCCGCCAATATTTGGATCGCAGTGTCCATAGCGGATAGAGAGTGGCTGGCTGTCCGTTATAATCGCCCTCGCCGGTATCGAAAATACCGGCATCCACCAACTCCTTGCGCTGCGCGTTCGTCAGGCGGCCGATTGCCGCCTCGGTGGCTTCTGCTGTCGGCACCAGGGATATGTGCAGCGCCTTGAGTTTATCCGTAATCTCCTCGTCTGGCTGACCGTCCGCGACGAGGAAAGCGCGCTGTTCAAGCTGCGAGGCAACGGGCTGCCCATCGACCACGGTTTGAAATTTCATGAAATTATCGCTCGCCGGATCGGAAACGACCGTCGTCGAGTTGGATCCGCCGCCCGGAAACGCGGGCATTGGAAAGGCGATGGTGGTCGTATAGTCCGCGTTGGTCAGATTGCGGAAGCGGTAGGAAATGCGAATGCCGGCGGCAGAAAGGTAGAGATCCTCGGAGATGAGCGCGATCTTGTCGGTTTTCTGAAGGATCAAGCCGCCAGTCCCCAGCGTGGCCGAGCTGTCGTCGCCAAGGGCTGGAGTGGATAGCAGTACCATGGCGATACAGGCGAGCGGGCTAAAGCGCATGACCGGGTCTTTCTAAATTGACAGGAATGGCAGGGGTGACGTGTAGAGTCCGTCACGAGCCATGCTGGTGACCGGGCGGCAGTCATCTTTCCGCAGATCGTTGCGCCCACGGGATTGCGACGGATTTCGATTACTGGAGATGTCAGGCTTCGAGCTTGAATTTTGCATGATCCGCCGTGATTCAGGACGATATCTGATCTACCCTGCAAAGGTATTGCGGGCATCGGAGCGCAGAGCTCGAAGGCCTTTATCAGAGCGCGTTGCCCGCACCGATCTCCGCGCGTCTTTCGTAGGTGTACATCCGTCCATATTTCCGAGAATCCATCGTGATAGCTGACGAGCAGGTCCTCAGAATTTTGAAGGCAACCTGCGCTAGGACACTCAAAGTTCGACCCCGCTCGAAAGAAGCGGATCTACCGCGGCATCTGCTCAACCGCCGAAAGCGCATAGCCGCGTTGAACTGTCCCGCTAAAGGCAGCGCCGTGACAGCTTAGAGAATAGCGCTCCCAGGAGTTGTTGGTGACGATCGATCGCGTTGGCGCATCTACGGTCCGGTTCTGATAATTGACCTCGGCCTCATAGATGGCCTGTTCACCAGGCCCTTGCGAGACACCCTTGGTCGAGACCAGGGTTTGATGTGTGCCGCCCTTCTGCATTGCGACGGGCTCTGGCATGACCAAGGCCATCTGTTCCCGATGTTTCTCCGTCAGGTAGGTCAGGCATGCGGCAAAGCTCGAAAAAGGGCCGGCCACGAGAGGTTCGGACGGCAGGGATCCGCTGGCAAGCGCTGTGCGAGCGATAAGAAATAGGCAAGCGGCGGCGAGCCATGGACCGACATGGAGCGCTCGCCGGAGCCTCGTCGTCTTAGTCATGGATCCATCTGGTAAAACAATATCCATTGGTTCTCTCTGCCGTCGAAACGGAGTTTCACTATGTCGCCTACTTGAGATGCAGGCGCTGAATGTTCGATCCGCCTTGTCCTAGGTCGCTTCTCAAGCTGCCCTCACTGCCCCGGCGGATAGGTCGGGCTTGTCAGGCACTGGCCGAACCAGTCCGTATCCGTCGTTTCGAGCGGCCAGATGCCTTCCACATCGAGTTTGGCAAGGCCCCTCTTCGGTGACGGAAAATGTTGATCCGCATCGGGATTCAGCGTCCAGGTCATATCCTTGCCGCCGCCGCAAATATCGCCCGATTGATCGCTGCACAGAGCGGCGGGCTTCGCATTGTCGCCTTCGATGGTGCTGACGGCGTGATATTCATAGAGTGACCAGCTGGCCCATTCCGTGCTGGCGCTGCAAAGGCGGGTCTTGTTCTGGACATGCATGGCGCCGCTGCATTGATAGGAATAGCTCGACCCATCCCTGTCGTTAGGAATGAACTCGCAACTCGTATCGAAGCCGGCAAAGGCGCCTCCGCTGTATTTCGCGAGAAAGCGGCGCTGCGCCTGAGCCTGCATGACCAACCCTTTCTCCGATTGATCACCGAGCTGTGCGGTGCGTTCTGCAATCACCTGGCGCAGCTTTCCGGCGGGCATGGCCGAGCCGTCCAAGCCGGTCTTCAGCCCCTCATTGCGCGCAGCGATCCAGCGACGCTGGCTATTCACCAGCATCGAGCGGATTTCCGGATCTGGCGCTGATTTGAGGAGTGCGGCATAGGCTTGCCCCATGGCGGCGTCGGCTGCCTTGAGGCCGGCGTTGCCGCAGATCCTCTTATCGATCGGATCGCTCGCCTTGGTACAATCAATTGCCCAGGAAGGAGTTGCAGCACTCACTCCAATGATCGCCAGAAAGGTGGCGATCGTCAGCCGAACTCCTGCTATGGATTGATGACGACACACGGTGGCTTCCGTTCCTTTATTTCTTCTGCCGGATGTAGTTGGGTGATATCGCAATCTCGCCGATCGATACCGTCATCGAAAGCTTCGCACCCTTCCACGATAAAGCGATGAGTTCGATCAGACCGGCGGCGGATAGAAGGCGGCGAGCTTCCATGTGGGGTTGTCAATTCGCCTTATGCCATTTGGAGCGCTCGCAGGTGGCTTGAAAGTCCGAAACCGATGGCTTGCCGTCGCCAAAGCTGGTGAGGCTCAGTTCCATATCGCCCTTGTGATAATAGTAGCTGCAGGATGCGAGATCCGTGCCCGAGCAATCGGTCGCCTCGATGATCCCGCTCTTGCGAATATTGTCGCCGACGAAATCCTGATAGGTAGGAGCGGGACTGCGAAACGGCTCCCACCCTTCGGCAATGATCGCCGCACGAGCCTCGGCGACGGGCTTGCCGTAAACATTCGGCACCACGGCCTGTCCGCCACAGACAGATTGTTCTTTCGCCAGAGGCTCGACTTCGATTGCGCGACCGTCAACGAGCCGAACGTCGCCAATGGGCGTTTGAACGAGGTCGCCATCGACAATGCGCAGGCTATCCTTGGCCGCGATAATCCTGCCGATCGCTAGCTTGCTGCTCTTACTTGCGTAGATGATGACGAAAAGCTGCGTGCCGCTAAAGAGCGCGATATTGCCCTGACTGATCTCGCAGGCACCGGCGGTCGAAGGCTCGAATTCGCCGGCGAAGCTCACCGCGTCATAGGATCCGAGCTTTGCTTCCCCCGTCACTCCCCAGCCGAGCGCATCGGCCGCCTTTCCGCCCGCGCTCTTCGGAACCACCAGTGCGTCGCATTCCTCCCGGGATTGGGCCGAGGCAGGCGCTTTGGGCAATTGCGATAGAAACGCGATTTCGAGCCCCGGAAGCCGCGACCGTATGCTCAGCGCAACCTCTGCACCCTGGCCCAGCGCGATCGGACCGCCACCCAAAAGAACGGCCAATACGAGCAAAGTGCGACCAGCGGAGCGTTGGAGAATACGCTTGTGAATGATCAAGAGAGCCTCGAAGACGTGGACATCAGCGAAAAATACAGGGATGTCTATTCAACGGCTGTGCACCGTTCAAGACGTACCGACTTGAACGAGGTCTACTCCCCTCCATCTCGAGTGCACATCCGTCCAGAATTGCACGTCCGCAATATTTCGCCTCGAAAAGGGAGGCTGCGAGCTCACACCGATTCCTTTCGCGGCAATCGCTTTTTCCAGGCGGTAGCTGGAAATTACGGGCCGCGTCGCAAATCTGCCGAGCGTCCTCCCATTCGGCCCTCGCGCAGTGCACGATCATCCATAACAAGTGCACTTGCGTTCAGATTGCCGAAATCGGCTGTCATCGGTCACGCTGTCGGGCTATGCGGATACCGCGACTGCGATAGAGGTTCCGTTCGAGGCGACGAGCCTCCCCTTTGTGATCCGCTGTCGTGAGAGGACAAACACGGATTCATGCGTAAGCTCCTATTCATTCTTGCGATTGCTGGCATGACGGGCATCGCCCACGCCGAGGACGTCAACTTTTACGATCTTCTGAAGGACCCGGTTCATGCCCGGTCATGGAAGGCCATGCTGTCATCCGCCAAGGGAACGCCTGCCTGGGTGCGCGACCAGAACAGGTTCATCGCAGAACCGGTCAAGACCGTCTCCATCGACTCGGTGGACTACTCGATCAGCATCCTTGCCAAGCAGCATGCGACAAACGATGGCCAGGCAGCAATCCTCTTTAACGCGGATGGCACGCAGGCATGGGCGGAGATCCAGGACGGGAAGAGTCCAAAGCTCTATTTGGGAAACCCTTCCGCAGCGCAGAAGACCGCGCTGGACAAGGCTCTGGCGGAGTAGTCCCGTGCGCGTTGCGATGCAGTTGCCGGGCTTTCTGTGTTGTGCTCTTCTTGGAGTGCAGCTGGCGGCGACGGTGCGCGCATATGCAAGCGATGTGCAAACAGCCGAGCACATCGGGATACAACAATCAGCGTCCGCCGGCTCTGCGACGGCGCGGAACGACGATGCATCCATATGTAAGTCCTTATCGACCTGCCTCATCATTGCCGAGGACGGCACTCAAACAAACGCAGATCGTTCGCTTGCCTATAGCAGCGCCGGCTATATCAAGATTGACGGCAACGAACTGGATCTGGCTGAGGAGTATTTCAGCAGGGCACTCGAGTTCGATGCAAAATCGGATCTCGCCTATGCGGGGCGAAGCGATGCCGCGTTTGCGAAAGGGGATTACGAGAAGGCCATCTCCGACGCCAAAAAGACGGCAGAATTGAAGCCGGATGCTCATCCGGAGGTCTATCTCATCCTCGGCACCCTAGCCGATCGCAATGGCGACTATGAAGCAAGGATCGGCTATATGAACAAGGCTATTGCACTTGCGCCCGACTTTGCGGAAGCCTATGCCGGACGGGGCAACGGCTATCTCGCCGAAAGCAAATACGATCTGGCCCTGGCCGACTTCAATAAAGCCATCGCCCTCAAGCCTGAGCTGTCAGCCATGCTGCAGCAGACGTTCGAGGTTACCTATGTCGAGCGGGGCGGCTTGTATGTAAAAGACGGCGATTACCGTGCGGCAATCGACGACTATACTTGTGCATTGCAGCTGAACCCCTCCAATACAAGAGCGCTCAACGATCGGGGTGACGCCTATAATATGATCGGCGATTTCGGCAGGGCCATTGCGGATTTCACGAAGGCCATAGAAAGCGATCCGTCCTATCCCTATGCCTACAGCAATCGCGGCCTTTCCTATTTCAAGATCGGCAGGAACGATCAGGCGCTACGTGACCTCGACAAGGCTATCGAACTCAACGATCAATCGAGTTCGACCTATTTTGTGCGAGGCGAGGTCTATCGAAGCAAATCGGATTTTAAGTCCGCATTGGCCGATTTTCAGAAGGCGCTCGAATTGACGCCGGCCGATGATCCCGGCCGCACCAATATGCTGTCGGCAATTGAATCGGTGAAAAGATGAACACAATCATCGGCTCCGCCACGCATCCTACCTGGGATTGACCATCGCGGCTCTCCCACGCTGCCCCATAGACTATTGTCGTACATCAACAGAGGACGTTTTCGCTTTGTATAAGACAGCTCTTTACGCTTTCGCGCTCGCCACCATTTCTCTCAGCTCGGCCGCTGCCAGCACGTGCTCGCAGCACTATCAAAGCACTGGTGTTCCGCTTGTAACCGGCGTGACCTATAAGACCTGGATGGAATTCCCATCAGTCAGCCCAGCCGTCGCCTTTGATAAGGTATCGCGGGCAGTCCTGGCCGAAGGTTTTGTGGATGTGAATGCCGAGAAACAGCTCGGCACGCTAACGGCGCAACAGGAAACGACCGGTTCGGGCCGGCCTCAGACGCTGCGCGTCGTCGTCAGAAAGAGCGGCAAGGGCAGCCGGGTCGATGCGCTTTTCATGGTGCCGCAGGGCCAAGTTGCTCCGAGCATGAGCGACAATCTCTGCCGTGTCGTCAACTCTGTAGCCGATTAAGTCTCTCGCAAACCCACCGGGGGTGCGAGTGTGTAATCTCACCACCTTTTAGCTGCTATTTGGGCCGGCCGCGATATGCGGCCGCGCTCTTCAACATCGATAGGTTTGACTTGATCCACTCGTGAACAACGGACTTCCACGACCGTTGCTCAGTAGGAAATGCGCCCATTGACGATGGGTGGCGAGCCGGGGGAAAGTTGCTGTTTCAACACCTGTCTCGCATCATCGCTGATGATCGACATGGGCGCTGCGACAGCGACCTTTGCCGCGGAGCCCGCCAGGTCCGCGGTTCGCACCGCCGCCATACCGACCCGATCCGCAAGCGAGGTTTGTCCGGTGTCCAACGACTGTCCTGCCAGCCGCCGTCCAAGTAACTGAACCATATCCCGATTGTCCGCAAACGTATTGTGACCCAGCGCATCGTCCGGCTTGACTGAGCTGGTATCGACGACCGTGATCCCGAGCTTGGCCAGATCCGCAGCGTAGGGGCTTGCATCGAAGCCGCCGACACGGTTGACGCCGCCGGAGAGCCATCGCGAGACCTGCAGAGCCTTATCCTTTGTCGATGAAAAGATCGTGAAATGCGGGCGTTGCGGCCCCATTTCGATCAACTGCCGACGAAATACGTCGATATCGATGTCGGGCGATGCCAGGATGACATTCTTCACCTTCGACGGAATTGTCTTGTTGCGCATCGCGACGCCGCGCAGCGCCTCCGCGGTCAGCCAGGACCCCATGGAATGGGCAAGAATGGTCACTTCCCCGACGTCAGGGCTTTTGGCAGATTGCAGGATCATATCCTCCAGCGCCCGCCGTGAGAAATTCGTGCTCTCCTTGTCATAGAGATAGTCGAAGACATTGCCGCGCGAGGGCCAGGTGAAGAGGATCGGCGCGGCGTCGGTTCCGGAATCATGAATGATCTGCGCGAAGCGAAAGACCGCGTCTGAATAGGTATTGTTGAAGCCGTGCACGAAGATGACGACCTGGCGCTTGGCATTGCGGTTCTTGGCGAACCATTCGAAAATATTGCGCTCGGACGCCACCCTTCCGACCTTGAGAACAGCAAACTCCTTTTCGGGATTGGCCGGCACATGCGATGGCCATTGCACTTCGCCGATCTTGCGATTTCGATCGGGAGGAAGGGAAACGACGATATCGTTGAGAGAAATCGCCGTTCCACGTTCGCCGGAATAAAGCTCGCCGGGTTTGTCGGTCGGTTGGCGGGTCGTCGCCACCATCATGTCCACAGTGCTCGTGCCCGGCCCCGCGGTTGCGACCGGCTGGAGAACATTCTCCAGCCGTCCGGCGCATCCGGCCAACATCGATAGGGCCATCAGAACAGAAAGACATGATCGCCTAGGAACAAAGGTCACCCTTTGAACGTCAAACATCAGATCGCCTCATGCTGCGCGTCGTCGCGGGGAATGCGAAACCAGGCAACATACAGGGCGGGAAGGAAGAGCAGCGTCAGAACCGTACCGACGACGATGCCGCCCATCATCGCATAGGCCATCGGACCCCAGAATATCTCCCGGGAGATCGGGATCAGCGCAAGCGTTGCCGCCGCGGCCGTCAGCATGATGGGCCGCATTCGATGCTCCGTCGCCTCGATGACGGCTTGCCAGGCTGGCACGCCTTCGCTTCGAAGGTGCTCGATCTGCACGACAAGGATCACCGAGTTGCGGATCAGGATACCTATGAGGGCAAGTATGCCAAGGATTGCGACGAACCCCATAGGCGCGTTGCTGAAGAGAAGTGCGGCAACCACACCGATAAGCGCTGTGGGAGCGACGGCGAACACCAGAAAGAGCCTGCTGAAACTTTGCAGCTGGATCATCAGGATCGTCGCCATGATGAACAGCATCAGCGGCGCTACCGCCACGATCGGCCCCTGCGCCTTGGCACTTTCCTCGACCGAGCCGCCATCTACGATGTGATAGCCGCTTGGAAGCGTCTTGCGGAATTCGTCGACTTTCGGCTGCAGTTCGCTGACGATCGTCGCCGGCTGCGTCGATCCGGCAACTGCGGCCTTGAGGGTGATGGTCGGTATGCGCGTCCGCCGCCAGATCGTCGGCTGCTCCAGTTCATAATGGAAATTCGCAACCGCCGAGAGGGGCACGGATTTGCCGTTCGAGCCGGCCAGCAGAAGGTTCTGCAGCGTCTCGATCGAGCCGCGCTCGGCGGTCTGTGCCCTGCCGATCACATCGATCAGATAGATGTCGTCCCGAATATTCGTTGCGGCCGTTCCCTCGACGATGCCGTTGAGAGCCGTTGCGATATCTTGAGACGAGACGCCCAATTGCCGTGCCTTGTCCTGCAGAACGTCGACTTTGACGACGCGCGAAGGTTCGTTCCAGTCGAAGGTCATGTTGGACAGCAGGGGATGCTGACCGACGATGCCTGCAAATTGCTGGGCGATGTCCCGGACCTTCTGGACATCGGGTCCGCTGATGCGGTACTGCACCGGCTTGCCGACCGGCGGACCGATGTCGAGCAGCTTCACGAAAGCGTCGGTTCCGGGGAAGGTTTTCGTCAGATAATCCTGCAATTCGGCTTTAACCTTGTCGCGAACGTCAAGACCCTTGGTGACGATCACTGTCTGGCCGAACGAGACGTCGGGTGTTTGCACGTCGAAGGACAGGATGAAGCGAGGAGCGCCTTGTCCGACATAGCTCGTCCAATGATCGATATCCTTGTTGTTCGCCAGCATCTCGTGTTCGAACCTGGCCATCTGCTTGTTCGTCTCGGAAATCGAGCTGTTCTGCGGCAAGTTCCAGTCGACGATCAGTTCGGGTCTGTCGGAGGAAGGGAAGAACTGTTGCTGCACCAGGCCCATCCCGCCGATGGAGAGGGCAAACGCGCCCACGGTCGCGCCGATGGTTATCCAGCGCCAACGCAAGGCGAGGCCTAGAAGCCAGGCGAAGACGCGCGCAAAGCGGCCTTTCTGATCATGGTGGGATTTCATGGTCTTCGGAAGGATCGTCACGCCGAGAAGCGGCGTGAACAACACCGCGACGATCCATGAGACCAGGAGCGAAACGGCAATGACCACGAAGAGAGTGAAGGTGAATTCGCCGGCCGCACTGGTGTTGAGGCCGACGGGGATAAAGCCCGCGACCGTCACGAGCGTGCCCGTCAACATCGGGAAGGCCGTCGAGGTGTAGACGTAGGTCGCTGCCTTTCTCAGGTCGTCACCCACTTCCAGCCGAGCTACCATCATCTCAACCGCGATCATGGCATCGTCAACGAGAAGGCCAAGGGCGATGATCAGCGCTCCAAGCGAAATACGCTGCATGGAAATGCCGGTATATGCCATGACGAGAAAGGTGATCGCCAGCACGAGCGGAATCGAGATGGCGACGACGAGCCCTGCCCGGACGCCAAGGCTGATGAAGCTGATCGCCAGCACGATGACGATCGCTTCGAACAGGGCGCGCGTGAAGCCCGACACGGCTTCATCGACGACGGCGGGCTGATCGGAGACGCGCTGAACGTCGACGCCGATGGGAAGATCGGCCGTGACCTGCTCGATTTCCTTGTCGAGCGCCTTGCCGAACTCAAGCAGATTTGCCCCGGTCTTCATACCTATGGCAAGGCCGATGGCCGGCTGCCCGTTAAATCTGAACAGCGATGAAGGAGGATCGACATAGCCGCGTTTGATCGTCGCAACGTCGGTCAGCGGAAAGAAACGATCGTTGACGCGAAGATTGATCGATCTGAGGCTGTCCTCGGATGTGAACTGGCCGCTGACCCGCAAGGCGATGCGCTCGGGGCCGGCATCGACGAAACCGGACTGCGTCACGGCGTTCTGCGCCTGAAGCGTGTCGATGACCGACTGCTGATTAAGGCCGAGCGCGGCGATCTTCCGCGTGGAAAATTCGAGATAGACAGCCTCGTCCTGCGCGCCGATGATATCGACCTTGCCGACATTGGGGACCGTCAGCACTTTCGCGCGCGCATCCTCGACCAGATCCCGAAGCTGGCGCTGTGTCAGCCCGTCACCGGTAAAGGCATAGATATTGCCATAGACATCACCGAAGTTATCATTGAAGAACGGTCCGACGACGCCGCTTGGAAAATCTCCCTTGATGTCGGCGACCATATTGCGGACACGCATCCAGATGGCATTGACATCCTTGGCCTTGGTCGTCGGCAGAAGCTCGACGAAAATGGTGGTCTGGCCGGCAACCGTCTCGCTCTTCGTATAGTCGAGAGAATCCAGCTCCTCCAGCTTCTTTTCTATGCGGTCGGTGACCTGTTTGGTCACCTCCTCGGCCGATGCGCCAGGCCATTGGGCCTGAATGATCATGGTCTTGATGGTGAAGGCGGGATCTTCTTCGCGACCGAGACCGATATAGGAAAACGCACCGGCCAGAATGAAGACGATCATGAAGTACCAGACGAGCGAACGATGTTCGAGCGCCCAGTCGGACAGATTGAATTTTTTCACGGGGATCTTTCCTTAATCTACCCTGACGGCCTGGCCGTCTGCAAGCTTGTGAACTCCGGCAACGACGATGCGTTCGCCGGGGCTGATGCCGTCCGCGATCCTTACCGAACCGCCTTCGACGAGGTCCCCGTCGATCTTGATCGCACGAATGGAGACTTTGCGAGCCGCGGTATCGACCACCCAGACGTTCGGCTTCCCGTCTTTCACCAGCACGGACGAGGACGGCAGGAGGATCATCGGATCCGCAATGACAGTCGCGGTCGCGGTAACGACGGAGCCAAGGCGAAATGCCGCCGGCGGATTGATGAGTGTGATTTTCGTGCGCCGCGTGCGGGTAGTGGCTTCGGCTTCCGGAGCAATCTCTCGGACGACACCGCTCGCACGGATGCTCGGATCGAGCTGGAGCGCCACTTCAAAGGGCGAGCCCACCTTGAGACCGTCGAAGCTTGCCACCGGTATGTCGATGATGGCATCGCGCTGGTCGGGGCGTGCGACGGTAGCAATGCTCTGGCCGGCGGAGACGACCTGACCCACTTCGGCGGAAGTTGCGGTCACGACACCATCGAATTCCGCGCGCAGCTGCGCATAGCCCAGCTGCTCCTCGGCCTTGTCCAGGTTAGCCTGTGCCTTGGCAACCGCAGCACTCGCGCTCTTGCGGCCAAGTTCGGCTTCTTCGTAAGCCGCCTCGCTTCCCGATCGGCTCTCGAGCAAGGACCGTTGGCGTTCTTCCGTGGATGCGGCATTTGCCAACTGCGCCTGGGCATTCGAAAGCTCGGACTGTGAACTCTTGACCGCAAGTTCGAGCGAAAGTGGATCGATGGCGGCAACGACATCGCCTTTCCTGACGATATCGCCGACGCTGACCTTACGGGCGATGACCCGTCCCAGGACCCGAAATGCAAGCTGGGTCTCGATCTTGGCCTCGACCGTTCCCGGCAGTGTCAGCGCGGAAGCCGCGGTGGACGTGGCGACGACGGAAAGTACGGGACGCGGCGGCTCGTAATGGGCTTCGTCCTGTTTTTCGCAAGAAGTCAGCAGCAATGACCCGAGGATCGCCAGGCCGGCTGTGATGCGGATATTCATTTTGCAGCTCCATTGTCGTATGTGACGGCCTGGCCCGATCGCAGGAATTTCGCGCCGTCGGCGACGACGATCTCGCCCGGCGATACGCCCGCACGCACGGCAAAACGGCCGGTTTCATAGCCGGAGACATCGACCTGGCGAAGAGAGACGCTCGACGAGGCGGGATCGACGATCCAGACCGCCGGCCTACCGCCCTTTGACGCCATCGCCGACCACGGCAGTTCGATTGCGTCCCGTGCGGCGGATCGAAACAGACCGACGACCGGAGCGCCGAGCGGCATGTCCGGTGCCCCTTCGAGCGCCACCTTGACCCTGATTGTCCCGGTCGACGAGTCGATCGTGGGCGAGATTTCACGGACGGAGGCCTCTATCCTGTGAGACGGCGCCGAAAGGAGGCTGACGGCGACCTTGTTTTCAAGATTGCGGCCCAGATAAAGGGATTCAAAGACGTTGAAGACCGCATCCCGCGGGCCGTCATGCGCAAGGGTAAAGACCAGCTGCGCCGCTTGCGCGACCTGGCCCACTTCGGCATTTCTGGCGGTGATCACACCGTCGGCATCGGCACGCAGTTCCGTATAGGAAAGCGCGTCCTGGGCGGTGTCGAGTTGCGCTTGCGCCGATTTCACGCTCCCCTGGGCCGTCAGGAGGGTTTCCTGAGCCTGGTCAAGCGCGGCGCGGGTCGTAACCTGCGTCTTGAAGAGATTCTGCTGCCGATCGAAGGCCAGCTGGGCCTGTGTCTGCTGGGCGAGCGCCGACTGCAGGTTCGCCGTGGCTACGCCCAGATCGGCCTTCTGTTCTTCGGCATCCATGCGCGCAAGCACCTGCCCTGCCTTCACCGACGAGCCGACATCGACGAGGCGTTCGACAATCCGCCCACTGACCCTGAAGGAAAGATCGCTCTCGACCCGGGCACTGACTTCGCCGGTTATGCTGTTGTTTTCGACGACCGGCGTCACCTTGGCGATGACGGTCTCCACATTCTTCGGCTTGGCCTCGCTCGCGCTTTGCTCTTCGCACGAGGCAAGCGCGACGGCACTGACACTGAGCCAGGTGACGACAAGGACAGTTTTCATGAATTTGACCTCTTGCATCCGTTCGGCAGACGAATATTATTGACTGACTAGAAAGTCAATGGAAATTGTCTTGACCCATAACCGCGAATAACGCTCAAGGTGGGATATGCCTGATACGAAAAAGCTGACGCGCGCGGAGCAGAAAGCCCGCCGCCCCGTTCAGATCCTGGATGCTGCGTTTGAGGAGTTCGTCGAACGCGGTTATGTCGCGACGCGCGTCGAAGATATAGCCACCAGGATCGGAGTTACCAAGGGAACAGTCTACGTTTACTTCGAGACCAAGGAGCAGCTTTTCGAAGCGATGATCCGGCACATTTCGACGCCTCTCGAAGATCTATTGATAAGCGGAAATGAGCTGAAGGGAACCGCTGCGGAGCGGCTTCGGAAAAATATCGAGCTGATCTACGATCTCATAATCAATGATCGCAAATTGCGCGAATTGATGAGGTTCGTCATTGCCGAAGGTTCGCGGTTTCCACATATCGTCGACAGGCACCACGACATATTCATCGATCCTCTCGAGCGTCAAATGCAGTCGCTGATTGATGAAGGAGTAAAACTCGGAGAGTTTCGAGCGGCGCCAGCCGCTTTCGCCGATGCCGTCGTTGCGCCCGCAATCGCCTTTCTGTTCTTCAAGCTGCTTTTCGACGAGCGGCGAACTCTGGACAAAGCAAGCTATCTGGAGGCGCACATCGATCTTATTTTGCACGGGCTGCTACTGAAGGAGCCTCGCTAGCGAGACACCCACTATCGAACGGGCAGCCTTGTCGCGAGAGCGGCAAATTGCTGCTCCCGAAGATGCTGGAAATCGCAGCCCTACCGGGCCGGACTTCCGGATTTACAGCGAATCAACGTGACGCGCATCCGCGCAGTGAGAAGATGCGGCTTCTATCGTGCGCCCAAGGAGGCCACGCGATCGGCAGCCGCCGAAAAACCTTGCAAGGATATCTGGAAGCCGAGCGGGTTGCCGCCATCGGCAACGACCTTGAGGTTCAGGCGCGACCCGGTTCGCAATTTGCCAAGTGTTGCAGCGTCGACCGGAAGCAAGGCGATGCAGCCGTTGGGCAGACAGGTGCGAAAACGCACCGGCTTCAAAGGTGGCTGATCATCGATATTCGGCGTCACGCCCGAGTCGAGGACAATTCCGAAGGGCAGCAGCAGTGTCGCCAGCGCGCCGCCGTCGGGACGTATCTGCATTTCAACGGCAAGCAGCCTTTGGCCGTTTTGCTGGGTTTGATCTTGCGAAATCGTGCATACCGACGTCTTGTCGCGTTGGCTGCAGGCAACGCGCCAGTCCTGGTAAGTCTCCTGCAAGCTCGAAGCGCCATTTGGCAGAGCCGATTGCGCAAAGGCTGAGGACGCAAAGCCAGCACAGACAAAGGCGAGTGCCGCATAAGATATGCGGCCAATTATCTGGAATGAAGTAGATGTGAAATTTGACAAGGAATAAGATCTCTCGACTTGAAGTGCGACCTTCCGCGGTCGGTTCCACTGGGAGCGAAGGCAACGAAATAAGAGCAATGATGATCGCCGTCGGGACGAAGTTCGTTGTTTATGATTGCCGTGACCGGGGTTGGTCAGGTGCATACCCACTCCCGCACTTTGCAGTGGGAGCCGGAGCCCTCGCATGCCTTGAGTGCGAGGTCTTCGGCCTCGCGGCGTGTCGGCGCCGAATTCGCGCTCCAAGGTGTGGCACGGTCACGCTGTTCCTTGCCGATGGCAAGAGCGCCGCAATGATTATAGGGAAAGCCGGTCTTATCGTCGTCATCCCAGTGCCGATGATTGCGAAAGACGCTGACCACGACACAGCTCTTGCCCTTGTCCCGCTCGCAGTGCTTGAGCGCGATATCCATGGCTTCCTGGCGCTTGTCGGCTCCCCAGAAGAAGCCGTATTTTTCATCCGGCGCGGAATAGGCGATGGCTGCCCATATGCCGCGCTCTTCAGGCGGGGGAGCCGGCGGTTGCTCTGTCGTGAAGAGATCGGCTGCCCATGGATGGGCGGCAGAGACTAGAAGCATGCCCATCGCGGCAATCGCGGATTTCAGTCTCATTTTTAGCTCCCTTGCTTTCCTGCTGCCGAAGCCACGGAAATGACGACACAGCCGCTTCCTGTCGGCAAAAGCATCGCATCGCCACCATCGTTGCCGAGCTGGTAGACACCGACCTGGTCGAGATTGTTGACGAGCTTGCTTCCGTTCGGGAACTTGGCCGAAACTTCCGGGCAAGACATTGTGAACGGTGCGACGCGAACCATTGATCCTTCGCAGCCGGACGCGACGGGTGCGGCAAATACGATGCCGGCAGCCGGACCGCTATAGCCCTGCGTTGCATAGTTCATCCCGACAAGTGCCTGTACGGCATGCTTATCGGCTGCTTCTTTGTTCCACACCGATTGGACATTATACTGCGTGCCATTGGTCAGCAGCTGCCCGAGAACCGGGAAAATCGTCGAACAGGAGTGCAGTCCGGCCTGCTTGGCGTGCTGCAGGAACGGCGTATCGGGCAGCGCCTGATTGGCGTCATTCGCCGCCGCAACCGCTGGCTGGGGGAGAAGATTGCCCAAGACATCATATCGGAAGGCGGCATAGCCGCCAGCGCCAGCGATTGCGATGGCCAGCACCGAAAGGGCGGCGGTTTTTCGCCAGCTTCGCTTCGGCTTGATTTGCTCGACCGCCAAGTTCTGAATTGCGGCGTCCTTGGTGTTTCGCGACATGATGCGATCGTGAATTGATTGCTGGGTCATTGAAATCCATCCGTCACTTTATCGCCTTAACCGCTGCGGAAAGGCCTTTGAGATTTGCGGTCACGCTGATCGTCCTCCCGTCTGCAGTCGGATAGGAAACCGTCGGCGCCGTATTCTTGGAAATCTGCTCGCGCAGTGCGGGTCCGACCGGCAACATGCCGACGCACACCGTGGTGTTGCAGCCATTGAACCGGACCTGTATCGGCTCCTTGCGGCCCTCGAATTGCAGCAGGATACCGCCATCGCTTTTGGCAACCGGGGCCGCACGCAAGATCATATAGGGGTCGCCTTTCTTCGTCGCGGCGAGCGACCAGCTGAATGCGACCTGCCCGGCCTCGTTCTCGATGATTTGGGTAACATTGCAGACCCGCTGGCGGATCTTGAGATTTTCGTCGCAGATCAGCGTCCAGTTTTCAAAGGGACGAATGGTCCGCTGATAATCGCCAGGCTTCACTTCAGGAGGAGCAACGACCTCGGAAGGCTTTATGCGATACGTGGGAGAGGCCGCATCCTGTCCGGCTGCGATCGAGCCGAACAGGAGCATGCAAGCCATAAAAGCCGGGACGCCGAAGAGCGCTCCTTTGAACATGTCAGGCTCAATTCAAGGTGAAGCTGACGCCAGCGCCGACACCCACGTGTCCGCCGGCGGCCGTACCTGACAAGTTCGCCCGGACGCGGCCGTTCTCGCTGGTGTAACCGGCGCCGAAGGCCACTGCGCCCTCGCCTCGCCAGACACCGCCACCGAGAGCCACGCTCGCCTTGCCGGGACGATCGTCATAGCGAAGCGATGCCGCGGCAAGCCCGATCGCAGCTGCCTGTCTCGCTTCCGACCGTACGTCCCCAAGTTCCTGGTTCAGCTGGCCGAACTTCTGGTCCGTATAGTTGTTGGCGGAAGCCAGCGTAGTGGCGGCGGCCGTGTCCGTATAGGATTTGACCTGAGTGATGCTATCACCCAATTGAGCGACGTTCACGGCATCCGTGGGAGCGACACCCTTGCCGACGTTGGAAATGACCACCGGCGCATTCACGTCACCGCCCTGCAGCGTGATGCTGTTCTTCTTGCTGCCATCGGGATTGAGGTCATAGGTGACGGCGTTCTTGGTGATCGTCCCGACACCCGTCTGCAGGCTGTCGATCGCCTGATTGGTCGCATAAAGCTGCGATCCGTTGATGGCGTCGGTGCTGCTGGAAGAAATACGGCCGGCAGCGACGTTCGTGATGGTTCTCTCAGCCCCTTGAGAACCCACACTCACCGTTCCGACGGGCGTGGTACCGGCGAAGTCGTAGTGCTGACCCTGGATATCCGTGCCGGACGTGCCGACAGCAGCCTGCGTTGACGAACCGGAGCCCAAGGCCACATCATTGGCATTGTTGGCCTGCGCCCCCTGGCCGAGGGCAACCGCGCCCTGCCCTGTTGCCGTCGATCCAAGTCCTGCTGCCAGGCTGCTTGTTCCGCTGGCGACACTCTGCGGACCGATCGCAACGCTATCGGTGCCGCTGGCGCTGGAATCCGCTAGCGTGGAGTTGGCGTGGAAATACTTGATGCCGCCGCCGTTGGTGATGTTGGTCAGCGTGCTGTCGACTGCACCGAAGGCATCATAGACCGTGCTGTAGTTGTTGCCCTGGATGTTGTAGGTCGGACCGGTGATCGACCCATCCGGATTGACCGTCGTGTTGCCGCCGATTAGGTTGGTAACGTTGGTGCCGAGCCCCTTGAGCTGGCTGACATTCACCGCATCCGTATCAGCCGAACCGGCCGCGAGATTGGTCAGTTTGCGTTCCGAACCGGCCGAACCGATCGAAACCTCGCCGACGGAGGTTTGCGGGCTCGTAAGCGCAAAGCCGGCGTAGCCGGATTGAGCGCCCACGGTGGTTACGGATTGCGCGCCGAGAGCAACGCTGTTGATGTTGTTGGCCTGCGCGCCGGCGCCGAGAGCCACCGATTGGACGCCCGCAGCCAGCGAATTTGTGCCAAGGGCAACGCCATCAGCCAGCATGACATGGGCATTCTGGCCGATAGCCGTGCCGCCCGGAGCAACCTGGTCGACGACCGCGCCATTGCCGATGCCGATGCCGTTGTCGCCGTTGACGACGGTCGTCGGGCCGACCGCAACCGACTCGGCACCGACAGCAAGAGAGTCACCGGCAGCCGAGTTGGCATGGAAGTATTTGCTCGGTGTCGTCGCGACTGAAGCAATGGCGCCCTGAAGCTGGCGAACGGTGACAGCATCCTGCGCGCTGCTACCGTCAGCCACATTGGTGATCTGGCGATAGGACGTGCTCGAACCGACCGAGACAGCACCCAAGAGTGTCTTGTCCGTCGTGTTGTATTGGATGAAGTTCGTCGGTCCAGCAGCGATCTGGCCGGTGGCCGGAGCCAGGGCGCGATCGGCCACCGATCCGGAGCCGAGGGCCACACCGCCGACGATGGTCGACTGGCTGTTCATGCCAAGCGCAAGCGCATTGTCGGCGACAGAGGTGGCGTTATAGCCGACCGCTGTGGAGCCAACGCCCTGAGCCGAGGAATCGCTGACGGCGAGCGTGCTGTCATTGGTGCGCACATATCGGATACCCTTACCGTTTGCATCGGTATAGGTCGTCGACGTGTCACCGGCCAGATTGTTGATCGTATTGCCGAGATTGGTCAGGTTTCCGCCGATCGTGGTGACCGTCGTGTTGAGACTGTCGACCGCCTGGTTGGTGGCAAAGAGCTGCGAGCCGTTGACCGCGTCCGTCGAGCTGCCGTTGAGCTGGCCAGCGGCGACATTCTGGATCTGACGCTCCGCACCAGCGGATCCCACAGAGAACGCGCCGGCCGGCGTGGTGCCTGCGAAAGTATAGGCTGTGCCTCCCACAGTGGCTCCCGAAACCGCCGTCGTCGCACCAGACTGAGAATTCAGACCGATGGCCACGTCACCGGCATTGTTGGCGACCGCATTCGGACCAACGGCAACCGAATCCGTCCCGAGGGCCTGGGAATCCGGCAGTGTGGAATTGGCATGGAAATACTTGATACCGCCGCCGGTGTTGATGTTGTTGACGATATTGCTGAGATTGGTGATACCAGTCGTATTCAGGTCGACCTGCTGGTTGGTCGCAAAGAGCTGCGAGCCGTTGATGGCATCCGTCGAACCGTTGTTGAGCCGGCCCGCCGCGACATTGGTGATGGTGCGCTCGGCGCCTGGTGCGCCGACGCTCACCGTCGAGGCAGGTGTCGTGCCGGCAAAGTTATAGGTATTGCCGCCGATCACCGCGCTTGCGGTACCGACCGCTGTGGTGGTCACCGAGCCCGAGCCAAGAGCGACATCGCCGGCATTGACTGCGGAGGAGAGAGCGCCCAGTGCGAGCGCGTTCTGAGCGCCGGCATTCGCACCAGCGCCGAGAGAGGCTGCTTGAACACCGGTTGCAAACGCGTTCTGACCGATCGCGGTGCTGGAGGTCGCCGTCGCATTGGCATTGGGGCCGATGGCGGTGCCGTAGTCACCCGTGGCCTTGGAGATGTATCCGAACGCCGTTGCGTCGAGACCGGAGGCGCTCGCACCGTTGCCGGCTGCGATGGCATTCGCGCCTGACGCGACCGAGAGAGGTCCGATCGCAACCGATTCCGCACCCGTCGCCGACGAATCCGCCGCCGCCGAGTTGGCATGGAAATATTTGATGCCGCCGCCGTTGTTGATGTTGCTGATATCGGTCGTGTTCTGTGTCACTTGTTGGTTGGTCGCAAAGAGCTGCGAGCCATTGACGGCATCCGTCGAACCATTGTTGAGCCTGCCCGCCGCAACATTGGTGATGGTGCGTTCGGCGCCCGGCGCACCGACGCTGACCGTCGAAGCCGGTGTCGTGCCCGCGAAGTTGTAGGTGGTGGTGCCGATCACCGTGCTGGCGGTGCCGACGGCGACGTCCGTCACCGAGCCTGAGCCGAGTGCCACGGCGCCTGCGTTGCCGGCGGTGGCGTTGGCGCCCAGCGCGAGGGCATCCGCGGCGCTGGCATTCGCTTGTTTGCCGAGAGCGGTTGCTTCAACGGCAGTGGCAAATGCGTTCTGGCCGATCGCGGTGCTGGAGGTCGCCGTCGCATTGGCATTGGGGCCGATGGCGGTGCCGTAGTCACCCGTGGCCTTGGAGATGTATCCAAACGCCGTTGCGTCGAGGCCGGAGGCGCTCGCACCGTTGCCGGCTGCGATGGCATTCGCGCCTGACGCGACCGAGAGAGGTCCGATCGCAACTGATTCCGCGCCTGTCGCCGACGAATCCGCCGCCGCCGAATTGGCATGGAAATATTTGATGCCGCCGCCGTTGTTGATGTTGTTGACTGTCGTGCCGATGGCATCGACCGCCTGGTTGGTCGCAAAGAGCTGCGAACCGTTGATGGCGTCGGTGGACGATCCGCTGACCCGGCCCGCCGCGACGTTGGTGATGGTGCGCTCGGCGCCCGGCGCGCCGATGCTGACCGTCGAAGACGGGTTGGTGCCCTGGTAGGCATAAGTGGTGCCGTTGACCACCCCGCTCGCCGTGCCGACCGCTGCCGTGGTTACAGAACCCGAACCCAGAGCCACGTCGCCGGAGCTTGCCGTCGCCGTCGCGCCATTGCCCAGGGCAACGTTGCCGACGAAGCCGGACGCACCCGCCGTTGAACCGTTGCCCAAAGCAACCGAGCCCTGGCCGATCGCCTTGTTGTTGTTGCCGATCGCGACCGCGCCGGCCGCCTGGTTGGCCGCAGTGGCGCTTGCCGTGCCATCGCTATTGGCGATGTTGTTGGCACCGCCGGTATAGGCGCCCGTGCCGCTCGCATAGCTGGGATCGCCGATCGCGACCGCGCCGTCGCCGTAAGCGGTATTGCCGGAGCCGATGGAGACCGCCTTGCCGCCGGTCGCAACTGCATTATTGCCCACGGCAACCGCTTCAGCAGAGGTGGCCTGGGCTGCTGTTCCGACCGCAATCGCGTTGGCGCCTGCCCCGTTCGCGTTGATGCCCAAAGCGACCGCCTGAGCCCCGCTGGCGACCGACCCACCGCCGATCGATGTGCTGTTCACACCACTGGCAGTGGAAGACTCGCCCAAAGCCAGGGTGTTTGATTGGCTCGCTGTGGCGTTCGCGCCAAACGCTGCCGCATTAATGGCAGTCGCTTTTGCATTGAATCCCATGGATGCGGCTCCACTTCCCGAGGCATTCGCGCCTGGGCCGACCGCGGTGGCTAAATTGGAGCCGGAATTCGCATTGTTGCCGACAGCGACGCCGGAGGTGGCGCCATTTGCGACGATTGCGCCCGAGCCTATTGCAACAGCGCCGCCGGCAGCGATCGCCTGTGCCTGGTTACCCAAGGCAACGCCGAAAGCTCCCGAGGCAACGGTGGTCGGACCGATGGCAAGCGAGTTGATCCCCGAGGCGGCCGCTGTCGTGCCGAGAGCGATGGAATCGGTGTTCGAAGCGTTGGCGTTGTAGCCGATCGACGTCGTATTATTAGTGCTGACGCCAATACCGGCGTTGGTTCCAAGCGCGATATTGTCGTTGCCGGTGACGAGGCTACCCGCGGAGGCCTTCAGGGTGGCGTCGTAAGCGACAGCACCGTCGCCACTTCCAAACGCGAGGTTGCGCGTCCCGGAGACGCCCGAGCCAGCGCCTCTCATGACGCTGGGAATGCCGCCGCCGATGGCGGTGTTTTGCGCGCCGCTGACAAGCGTACCGGCAGCGATACCCATCGCTACGGAACCTGTATTGGCGGTGGTTGACCCAGCGCCGGCACCCTGTCCGACGGCAACCGTGCTGCTGCCGATGGCTACCGCTTGCGTCCCGATTGCGGTCGCGCTGTTTCCTGTCGCCCGGGCATTGTTGCCGACGGCGGTGGTGGCACTATCCGTACCTTGGGCTCCCGAACCTACCGCGACCGAGCTGTCCCCTGTCGCCCGGCTGTTGTTGCCGACGGCGGTGGCGGCATTGTTTGTCGCCTGGCTAAAGCTACCGATAGCTGCAGAATTGTTGCTGGTTGCCTGGCTCGATACGCCGACAGCCGTGGCGACGGCGCCGCTCGCGCTAGCCGCGTTGCCCATCGCGGTGGCGCTGGCGCCGCTTGCGGTGGTGTTGACACCATAGGCCGAAGCCCCATCCGCCAGTGCGCGGGCGTTCCCGCCTACGGCAAGTGCATTGACGCCGGTGGCGTTTGCGAAGACACCCATGCCTATGGCGTTGAGGCCATTGACACTCATCGAATAGCCGATGGCGATCGAAGCGTCGCCCGTTGCACTGTTAGAGGTGCCCAATGCCACGCTGTTCGGGTTATTCGCTTTAGCACCGTTACCGATGGCAACGGCGTTGGCGGCTGACGCCGTTCCGCCGCCGGCCTGATATTGCGCCTGGGCCGGCGCGGAAAGGCCGAGCGCGGTGAGCGCTGCAAGGCCGCCGATCACGCTGGCCGAACGCAAGCTCCCGCCGGCACCCAACGAGCCGGGGCCTATGTCCTTACGGCGCATGCCGAGAACACGAGAGGCCATCCGCAGCACAGCCATCAGGCGGCGCCGGAGCGACCGATCAGTGCGGTCGGCTGAAACAAAGGTTCCAGCAAATCCGGTACGAGATTTAGTCTGCAGATGGTCCCCAACGCACTCGCTCATGCTGCTTTCTCCTCGCTGCTATCTGGACGACTAAGCACGCGTGAACCCGCATCTGCGGCTGCGTCGTCGTTGAAATTATGCGCTTGCTGAAGCGCGCGACCCATTTTGGCGGCCTGGCTTTCGAGCTGTTCGCGGACCGTATCGACCCATGTCTGCGTCGATATCGGAACGGAATACAATGCGGCGTCGGCCCGATCGGGCGGAAGCTTTGTCGCCACCAGGGTGCGGCAGACATCAAAGTGAAATAATGGCTCTCCTTCCCCGTAGGCCGGGGAGGTCAGACCGAAGACAAGGCAGGCGAATAAATAATCGACTTCCGCGCCTGTCAGACGGCTGGCATATCGTTCTTGCAAGGCAGTCCAGGCCACCTCGATCTTCGGAGCAAAGATTTCAAATTCAGGGAATTGAATGTCCATGGAGCACCGGATGATTACCAATCGGGAACATGGCCTTATTTCAGTGCAACCGTATTTTAGAAAATTCCGGATTTTTTTTAGAAAACTACGGTTTTTTGCTTAGCCGGTTGCAGGTGTAGCCACTTTGCCACACTTAACCTAAGGCTGTTGCGCATGAATATGCGGACCGCTGGACGATCGGCGGCAAGTGGTTCTTTCCATTCCGAAAAATCTCTTCTGCCGCATGAGCGGAAAACACCCCATCGCCGCCAGCACCTCTCGGCTGACGCGCGGAAAATCATGGGTCTCGGAATATTGGAATTGGCTTGGGACGAACCCGGGCTTGCGCTCAGGCCCGTGCCGTTATCGCATATATCGAAGCTCTGTCGGCGTCCGTCCCCGGTATCTCTTCATGGTGGTCGCCAGATGGCTTTGATCCGAAAAACCTGAAATGTAGGCGATTTCCGCAATCGCGATTTCGCCCTCGGTCAGCAATTTTTCCGCAAGATCCAGGCGCAGATTTATCAGATACCGGTGTGGAGGCATGCCAAAGGTCTTGGCGAATCTCACGATGAAATGATTGGGCGAAATGCCAGCGACCGCCGCAAGCTCGGCGACGTGAACCTTTTCGGTGAAACGTTCGCGAAGATACTCTTCCACGCGTCGAGCGCTTTTGGCGGAGAGCCCTCCCCTGGGCGACGGAATCTGTTTCATATTGTTTGCATAGGTACGGAGAAGATGGGTACTGAACAACGTAACCAATGAATCCAGATAGAGTTCATTCGGAGTTGCCCTCCCGGTTAGCTCGACGGAAATCCTCTGCGCTATGCCGAGGGCGATAGGATCGACGGTGCCGAAAGCCGGCGGCAGAAGTTCTACATTGCCAAGATCGAACTCCTGCAGCGCCAGTTCGGCCAGAACGTCAGGAGGAATGGCGACAACAAGATTTGTCCTGGTTTCCGACCAAGCAAGGGTGCTATCCATACCGGTGGGATTGACCACCAGACCGCCAAGCGGCGCATCGTATTGCGTGATCCGGTCGCTGCCGAGAGAGGCTCGCAAGCCACGCGAGGGAGCCAATACGACTGCCACCGCATGCTCCTTTGCAATCCAGGTCTGCGATCCGGGATTGCGAACGGAGTTTATGACGCTCCCGCGCGCGGTGGCCTTCCTAGGGCCTGAACTTTCAGGAATTATATCAAATACATATCGATCGGCCCGTTCCCGAGCCTCACCCGCATAGTTCATTCTTCATCGCCCCGCCCGAACGAAATCCTGTAAATGCAAACAAGCAGACCTGACCCCAAATTCGCTTGAGATCCCAGTTTCCCAACACTGCCAACTCGACGCTGCAGCCAGCTAATAGGGCGATTAAATAGTATAAATTACAGAGTTTGGAAGGGGAGATATGCATATGGTAAAGAAAGAATGACGCGGTAAAAACCCGTCAATCTTAGCACGGACAAATATATCCCACGCACTTCGATAGATGGTTGCTATCGGGCTAAATCTTAATTCGCGGCGAAGTAGAAAAACCGATTGTCGGGCCGCCGTGACCGCTAAAGATCGCCTCGGCGCTTTTCATATAGGTCCCAGGCGACGTCCACCATCGCCAGAAGAACATCTTTTTGATTCCATCCGGCTGCAGCCGCAGCCCGAACGATTTCACCAATGATAGGCTGCAATTGGCGTTGGCACTCGCTTGAAATGTCGTCAGCACCGTTTCCTACAGGCGGTTCACTAAATTTGAATTCTACCATTCTCACTCTCGCAGCCTTAATATATGTCAGCTATCACATTCCCAACATAAAATAAATCCGTAAGGACGCCCCGAGATTTTCATAGCCCCGCACCTAGTCACACTATCGCTATGCTGTAATCAAGCCAAACTTCATTACAACCATTAACTCTATATCATTGGGGAACTCGCCCAGTGAGCCGCAAGTGATACAAGAAGAACGGAAGTTATTCTGCTACCCTGGCGGAAGAGCGGCAAGATGCCGAGCAAACCTCCGAAGCTGATCGACAGCTGGAAACGCCAGCGAAGAGGCTTGTGCCCTTGAAATCGCAAATTGCATATTACGACACTCAAACCGCGACCGAGCACAGCCCTATCACCGACCGATAAAATGCGGCCGGCAACTCCGGTCTTTGAGTGATTCTCCAGCCAGGAACGCAGGCAGGCATTCCGGATTTCGCACAGATCGCAGGTGCACCCACAGCGAGATAACACGGCGCGATCTCCGGATTGCGGGCGCCGGAGAGCTATGCCTTTTGTCCGCTATTGAACTTCGTGCACATAGCGGTGGCTTCTGGTCGTCGCACGATGTTTTGCGACGAGAACCGGAACCGCGGATTGATCATAGGCCACTTCGTCGATCGTCAGCACGGCGCTGGGCATGCTCAACTGCAGCAGCCGGCAATCCTCCTCTGTCGCCATATCGGCGGCAATTTGCTCTCGCACGGCGGAAATGCGAATCCCATAGCGATCGAGAAGGAAGAGATAAAGAAGGGAGGGAATCTCCTCCTTCTTGTCGGGAAACTCCGGCAGCATGCTTGCCGGAAGCGCCATGACTTCATGCATGACCGGCGTGCCTCGGACGCTGCGCAGCCGGTGAATCGAGATGATTTCAGCCGCATCCTCAAGCCGCAGTCCGGCCCGCTCTTCTTCGTTCGCCCCGCGGCGTTTCAGCGAAAGAATGTCTGACGTCGAGTTTTGCAGCGAGCCGTCGAGCCCGTGCAGACGAAAATACTGGAAGAAAAAGCGCAGACTGTGCTGCGGCGTGCGGCCGGTAACCACCGTCCCCGTCTTGCGCCGGCGGCTGAGCAGGCCTTCATTGGTCAGGTCCTGCAGGGCACGCCTGATCGTACCGACAGCAACTCCAAACTTTTGCGACAGCGCGATCTCGCTCGGCAGCACGGTCCCGGCCGGCCATTTACCCATCATGATCGCTTCCGTGATCTGACGTTTCACGACTTCGTAGAGCGGCACGGAGAGCTCGGATGCACGCGGCACATCTGCTGAAAATTTGGGCATTTCGCGCAATTATTTGCCTCTTATTTGGAGTTGACTCGGAGCCTGAGCGGCAGCATCATTACTATATAGTTTATATAAATACGAGTGCAGAGCCTCCATGTGTTCCTGCGCGTCTTTTTCGGAATTCGAGCATGCGCGATCAAATCTTGTCATCTTTCGAGGAGCCATTTGCAAGCGCCTTGAAAATCATTGAAGAGAACGTCGAAAGCGCTGTCGGCGACCTCGCTCGAATGGTCGCGATCGATACTTCTTTTCCGCCTGGAGACGGCTATCCGGCTTTTGCGGAGCTGATGTCGAGCCTGCTGGAACCCATGGGCTTTCATTGCCGGCAGGTTGCCGTGCCGGAAGAGCTGTGGCGGGTCAGCAATGGCCCGGCCCAAGGGGGGCGGGTTAATCTCATTGCCGAGCGATCCGGCAACAAGCCGGTTTGCGGGTTGTACTACCATGTCGACACGGTTCCGGCCGCCCCCGCCTGGCAACAGGATCCGCTCTGCCTGCGACGCGAAGGCGAGCGCCTCTTCGGGCTTGGAGCTGCGGACATGAAAGGCACCATCGCGGCGACGCTGCTTGCGTTGCGTGCCGCCGATGCCTGTGGTGTCGAGCTCGCCTACGATCCGATGCTGCTCCTTTGCACCGATGAGGAAGGCGGCCTCTATCCCGGGGTCCGATATCTTGCCGAGCAAGGCATGCTCAAGGGACATATCGTCAATTTCAACGGTTCGGCGGCACCGCGCATCTGGGCGGGTTGCTTCGGCGTCTTCAATCTTCAGATCACTATTCGCGGTCACGCCGTTCACGCGGGCGAAGGCAATCGCACCGGCTCGGGCATCAATGCCATCGACGGCGCCCTTCCTCTTCTGAATGCCCTTCATGCCTTGAAGCCGCAGGTGGCTGCCTTCGCATCCGCCTTGCCGGCGCCGCCGCATGCGAGCGGACCGCTGCGGCCGCAACTTTCCATCGCCGCCGTCAATGGCGGTACGTCGGGAGGGCAGGTTCCCGCGGAGCTGAAGATCCTCGTCAGCCGCCGTTACGCGCCCGAGGAGAGTTACGAAACGGCAAGGGCTGAGATCGAAGAGCTCGTGCGCACCGTCATGGCGAAATCGCCCGAGCTGCGCGTCGAAATCGATCTTGTCGGCCATCTCATCCCGACCTCAGACCCGGACGGTCCGCATTGGCCGCGCTGGCAGAAGGCTCTCAGCCTCGGCTTCGGCTATCAGGATTCCGATTTCAGCAAATGGGGTGCGGCAAGCTGCTCGGACTTCGGCTACGTGCAGCAGGCGGGCGTCATGCAGGAAGTCCTGCTCGGCGGCCTCGGACGTCCGGAGAGCTGTATCCATAGCCCCGACGAACATACGACGACCACGGATATCGTCGCGCTGGCACAGAGCATCCTTGCCTATCTCGCCCGCGACTTTGCGACCGACCTCATTCCAGAACACGCGCCAACAAAATAAGGGAACATTGTAATGCTGAAGCTGAACCGACGTCATTTCCTGGCGAGCACCGCCGCCATCCTGGCAACGCCTGCCATCGGCTTTGCCCAGGCCGCTGCTCCAGCCAAGGGCGGCACATTGCGCATTTCCGTCGATCAGGCCGCAAGCGTGATCCATCCCCTGCTGACGCGCGTCAACCCGGAATATATGGTCACCGAGCTGCTCTACAGCAATCTGACCCGGCTGAAGGTCGACATGTCGGTCGAGCCCGATCTTGCCGAAAGCTGGAGCGCCAACGACGCGCTGACGGAATGGACCTTCAAGCTTCGCAGCGGCGTCAAGTTCCATGATGGATCGCCGTTGACCGCCAATGACGTCGTCCAGAGCTTCAAGGCAATCCTCGATCCGAAGAACGCTTCGCCCGCACTCAACAATGTCGGTCCGATCGCCGATGTGACCGCGGCCGATCCGCTGACGGCCGTCTTCAAGCTTTCGACCCCTTACGCCGACTTTCCCGTGGCAACAGCCTATACGGTGGCGCGCATCATCCCGGCCTCCATCGCGACCGGCGATTTCAAGAAGCTGTCGACGACCGCCGTCGGCACCGGCCCGTTCAAGCTTGTCTCCTACGAACCGGACCGCCTGATCGTCGTCGAGCGCAATCCCGATTATTACGATCCGAAGCGTCCCTATCTCGATCGCGTCGAAATCCAGGTCTTTCCGGATACCTCGGCGCAGACTTCGGCCCTTCTTGCCGGCGATATCGACATCATTTCGACCGTGCAGCCGACCGAATATCTGCGGATGAAGGATGCGCAAGGCGTCAATCCGCTGCGCGTGCCTTCGGGCCAGTTCTGCAACATCAATTTCGGCTGCGACACCAAGCCCTTCAACGATGCGCGCGTGCGCCGCGCGCTGGCGCTCACCGTCGATCGGCAGGCGATGGTCGACTTCGTCACCGAAGGTTTCGGCACGCCAGGCAACGATACCGCCCTCAATTCCTCCTATCGCTTCTATGCCGACCTGCCGCTGCGCCAGGCCAATATCGATGAAGCCAAGAAGCTGCTGGCCGAGGCTGGTTATCCGAACGGCTTCGAGGCGACGCTGATTGCATCGGACAAGCCGAGCCAGCGCACCCAGCTCGCCGTCGCCTTGCGCGAGATGGCAAAGGAAGCCGGCATCACCATCAACGTCCAGACGATGCCGCACGCGACCTATCTGGAGCAGGTGTGGAAGAAGGGCAGCTTCTATGTCGGTTTCTACAATATGCAGCCGACAGCGGACGCGATCTTCAAGCTGCTCTATACCTCCGATGCCGCCTGGAACGAAACGCGCTGGAACAACGCCGCCTTCGACAAGGTCGTCAATGAGGCTCGCGGCATTACCGACGAAGCCAAGCGCAAGGAGCTCTATGCGGAGGCGCAGAAGCTGATGAACGAGGACGTTCCTTCCATCATTCCGGTCTTCTTCGATGTTCTCGCCGCCAAGCGAGATTGGGTCGCCGGCTTCGAGGTTCATCCGCGCGCTTCCGTTTTCCGCCTTGATTACGTCTCCTTGACGGACAAAGCGCCGAAGCGGAGCTGATGGTGCTGAATAATCGTCGCGGTGCGATACTGCGTTCGCGACGCATTCCGTAGCAAGAAGGCCGGCGCGTCATTTCGCGACCGGTCGCCCAAAGCCAGGGAACGGCCCTTGTCACCGAACTATCTCCTGAAGCGGCTTTTGATGATCGTTTACACGCTCTTCATCGTGTCGCTCGTCGTCTTCGCGATCACGCAGGTCCTGCCGGCGGATGCCGCCGTGATGATGCTGGGCGAGAACGCCACCGACCAGGCGCTTGAGGCATTGCGCCAGCAGATGGGATTGAACGATCCCGTCTGGCTGCAATATCTGCACTGGCTGGGCGGTGTTCTGCATGGCGATTTCGGCCAGTCGCTGCGCACCGGTCAGCCTGTCGGACCGGCCATGCTCCAGGCTCTCGGCCGTTCGCTTCTCCTCGCCGTCCTATCCATCGCCCTGATGCTCGTGCTTGCCATACCGCTCGGTGTGCTTGCAGCGATCCGCCGCGGCAAGCTCGCCGACATGATCGTCAGCCTCATCTCCTATGCCGGCGTATCGCTGCCGGAATTCGTGACGGCGACGCTTGCGGTGCTCTTCGTCGCCGATTGGGCGAAGCTTTTGCCGCCGACCGGCTATGTGCCGCTGACCGAGAATTTTCTCGACGGCCTTGCCCATCTGGTACTGCCGGTTTGCGTGGTGTCGATCATCCTCATCGCGCATGTCTCCCGCATGGTGCGTTCCGAACTCGTCGACGTGCTGCATACCGACTACATCCGTGCGGCGCGGCTCAAGGGTCTTTCCACGTCAAGAGTGCTGTTCGGTCATGCGTTGCGCAACGCCCTGCTGCCAACAATCACCGTCGTCGCGCTCGATGTCGGCTATCTGCTTGGTGGCATCATCGTCGTCGAAGAAATCTTCGCCCTTCCCGGCATCGGCAGGCAATTGATTGTCGCGATCCAGACGCGCGACCTGCCAGCGATCCAGGCCGGCGTGCTGCTCATGGCGGCAACCTATTCCATCGTCAATTTCGTCGCCGACATTCTCTACGCATGGCTCGACAAGAGGATCCAGTATGATTGAGCTTCTCAAACGGCTGCTGCGCACGCCGCAGGGCGCGGTCGGCCTTGTCCTGGTCGTCCTCGTCTTCATCGTCGTCCTCTTCGGTCCCTTGCTCGCTCCACGCGATCCGGAAGCCATGTCGATACTTGCCCGTTATAAAGGGCCGAGTGCCAGCTTTCTTCTCGGCACGGACCAGTACGGCCGCGACATCCTGAGCCGCCTGCTGATCGGTGCGCGCTCGACCGTGACGATGGCAGTCTTCGCCACGCTTGCCGGCACCTTTGCCGGAGCCTTCATCGGCACGGTATCCGCTTTCCTGGGCGGCCGCGCCGACGAATTCATCATGCGCACCATCGACGCGATCATGGCGATCCCGAACCTCCTGTTCGCACTGCTGATCGTCAATCTGCTCGGGTCCAGCAGCATCAACGCACTGGTCGCCGTTGCCGTCGCCTTCGCGCCGGGCATGGCGCGCATCACTCGTAGCGTAGCGCTTGCCGTGCGCAAGCAGGACTACGTGAGCGCGGCGATCGCCCGCGGTGAAAGCTCTCGCTATATCATCCTGCGCGAAATGCTGCCGAATGTCGTGGCACCCATCGTTGTGGAAACGACGATCCGTGTTTCCTTCGCCGTCATGCTGTTCGCGACGCTGAGCTTCCTTGGGCTGGGCGCCCAGCCGCCCGCCACCGAATGGGGCCTGATGGTCTCGGAGGCGAGACAATATATGCACATCAGCGCCGGCATTCTGATCTGGCCAAGCCTCGCAATCGCCATCGTCGCCATCGGCTTCAATCTTCTTGGCGACGGCCTGCGCGACGCGCTGAACCCGCGCACCGGAGGCTGAGATGACAGAAACGACAAACAATACCGTCCTTCAGGTCTGCAACTATTCGCTCGATTACCTGACGGCGGGCGGCGTGTTTCATGCACTGAAGAATATCGATCTCCAAGTCGGTGCCGGCGAGATTCTCGGCCTCGTCGGCGAGTCCGGCTCCGGCAAGACCTCGATGGCCTGGTCGATCATGCGCTACCTGCCGTCAAACGCCCGCGAGGTCGGCGGCGAAATCCGGCTTCGCGGCGAGGATCTGACGGCGAAGTCCCCGACCGAGGTCAATTGCATGCGCGGCAAGCGGATCAGCATGGTGTTCCAGGATCCCGGCACTTCGCTCAACCCCACGCTTTCGCTCGGCACACAGCTCACGGAAACCCTGAGGCGCCATCGCGGCCTGACCGGAAAGCAGGCCTGGAGCGAAGGGGAAGCCATGCTGGATCGCGTCGGCCTCAAGAGCCCGGCGGAAATGATGAAGCGGATGCCGCATGAAGCATCGGGCGGCGAGAAGCAGCGCGTGGTCATCGCCACCGCCTTCGCCTGCAATCCGGAATGCATCATCTTCGACGAACCCACGACCGCGCTCGACGTCATCACGTCCCGTCAGATTCTTGATCTCTTCCTCGACCTGCAGGCCGAAACGGGTGTTGCCTCGCTCTATATCTCGCATGACCTTGCCTTGCTGTCGCGCACCGCAAAGCGGGTTGCCGTCATCCGGCGCGGCGAAATCGTCGAACAGGGAGCGGTCGATGCCATCTTCAATGCACCGCAGCACGACTATACGCGCCAGCTGATCGCAGCGGTGCCTCGGCCGAGCGATCGCCTGACACAAACACGTCCGTCCTATCAGGACCAGCCGCTGATGAAGGTCGAGAACGTCAGCGTGCATTACGGCCGAAAGCCGTTTCTGTCGGCACTGACCGGCCGGTCCTTCGAACGCTTCGCCGGCAACCGCGCCGTCAGCCTCAGCGTCCAGCCGGGAGAAATCCTTGGCATCGTCGGGGAATCCGGCTCCGGCAAATCGACGCTCGCCAAGGCAATGACCGGGCTCAATCCGTTCGAGGGCCAAATGACGTTCGCCGGGCGGACGATTATGGGCCTTGCCGACATGGACAGGGCCTACCGCAAGAACGTCCAGATGATCTTCCAGCATCCGGATGCCTCGCTCAACCCGCGCCAGAAGATCCGCGAAATCCTGGCGAGGCCGCTGAAACTCTATGGCGAAGACGAGAACGGCACTATTGCCCAACGGATCGGCGACATGCTCGAGCAGGTGCGCCTGCCGCGTACCCATGCCGATCGCTATCCGCATCAGCTCTCCGGCGGCGAAAAGCAGCGCGTCGCGATCGCCCGCGCCTTCGCGTCCAGACCGAAGCTGGTGATCTGCGACGAGATCACCTCCGCGCTCGACGTCTCGGTGCAGGCCTCTATCATCGAGCTGCTGCTGGAACTGCATCGCGAGCATTCCACCGCCTTTCTCTTCATCACCCACGACCTCAACCTCATTCGTCAGATCGCCCACCGCATCGCGGTGATGTACCGCGGCGATCTCCTCGAAGTCGTGCCGGCGGAAGACATCATCAGCCCCGAGCGGGCCGACTATACGCGCCGGCTGCTTGCCGCCGTCCCGACGCCGGCCGGCGCCTCACCTGCAGAAGCAGACTTGTAAGGAGCATCAAAAATGGACCCGAAATCGCTCATCGGAGCAATCGATGAGAAGAGCTGCCTCGACTTCCTGTCGATGATGGTTCGCCAGAAGAGCCATTCCCAGACCGAGGGCGAGCGCGAGCTTGCGCGCATCATGGCCCGCCAGATGGAGGCGATCGGGCTTCAGTCCGAGCTGCAGCCCTTCGACAATGGCGATCGTTTCAATGCCATCGGACGTCTGAAGGGAACCGGCGGCGGCAAGAGCCTGCTCTTCAACGGCCATCTCGACACCAATCCGGTCACCGAGGGCTGGACCGTCGATCCGTGGGGCGGCCTCGTCGACGACGAATTCATCTACGGTATCGGCGTCTCCAATATGAAGGCAGGGGATGCCGCCTACTTCTGCGCGGTCAAGACCTTGCTCGACGCCGGCGTCAAATTGAAGGGCGACGTCATCCTGACCTATGTCGTTGGCGAACTTCAGGGCGGCGTCGGCACGCTTGCCGCCATCCGCAACGGCGTCAAAGCCGACTATTTCATCAACAGCGAGCCGAGCGATCTTGTCGCGGTGACCATGCATGCAGCCGCGCTGAGCTTTGTGATTGAGCTGACCGGCGACACGCGGCATCTCTCCAAACGCGAGCAATCGGTCGATGCCATCGCCGCTGCCTGCGATCTCATACCGCGTATCAATGCCATGACCTTCAGCGGCGCGAGAAGTGAAGTGCACCGGTCGATCAATCGCGGCCATGTCGGCGTCGTCCATGGCGCGCTCGGGCGTGAGCTGGAGGAATGGCGCCCGCCGCAGGTCGCCGATTTCGTCCGCATTCGGGGCTCGGCCCGCTATGCGCCCGGCCAGACGCAGGAAGGCGTCCTTGCCGATCTCGCCGCGGAATTGACGCAGCTTGAGACGCGCTTCCCAGGCCTGAAAGCGAAGCTTGTTCCGGAGATGATCGAGGGTCGTCCCCTGATGCCTCCTTTCGAAGTCTCGCCGACCTCACGCATCGTAACCTCGATCAACGCCGCCTATGAGGCCGTCCGGGGCGAGAAGCAGCCAACAGGCGCCATTACGCCCACGCGTTTTTACGGAACGGATGCCGGGCATCTCTACCACGAACTCGGCATGGAGGGCATCGTCTGCGGGCCGGGCGGCCGGTACAACACAATGCCGGACGAACGCGTCGACAGCGTCGACTACCTCGACATGATCCGCATCTACATGCTCACCATTCTCGACATTTGCAAGGTTGCCTGAGACCACATGTTTCCTCGTGACGAATATGATTGGCGTATCGCCAAGGCACATGCCGCCATGGACGCCGCCGCCGTCGATCTCCTCCTGATCGACAGTGGTGAGCTCCTTGCGTGGCTTACCGGCTATACCGTTTCGGAAACCATGTACCGTGCCGCCTTTCTTCCGCGACACGGTGCGCCCTGGTTCGTCCTGCGCGAGCTCGACGAGACACCGTGCCGGGAAAAGACCTGGATTTCCGATATTGTCGGCTTTGCCGATACGACCGATCCGCACGAGGCAATCGCCGGCAGCATCCATGCCCGAGGTTTCGCCAGCGCGCGCATCGGCGCCGACTTCGCCTCCTACAGCTTTAGCGCCGATACGGCGGCCAAGCTTCGGGCGTACCTGCCCGAAGCGCAATTCGTTGCTCTTTCCGGTATCAGCGATCGCCTGCGTTGGGTCAAATCGGCCCGCGAGATTGCCGTTCTGACGCAAGCGGCCGGCATCGCCGACAAGGCCATGCTGGCAATAGCGCAGAGTACGCGGGCCGGCTCTTCGACCCGTACGGCTGCTGCAACTGCGGCCGCCACCTTCCTGCTTGAAGGTGCTGACAGCGGCGAGACCGGTCCGATCGTCAAGGCCAGCGGCGACCACCAATTCCTGCATGGCTCTTTCAAGAGTGAACTGCTTAACGCAGGCGATATCCTGCATGTGGAGCTTATTCCACGTGTGGGCGGTTATGGCGCCCGCCTCATGCGGCCGATCGTCATCGGCGGCGCGTCAGCAAAGCTTCAGGATATTGCCTCGCGCATTACCGCATTGCAGGACCGGCAAATCGAAGCCATGAAGCCGGGTGTCTCCGCTTGCGAGGTGGACGCCATTGTCCGTCAGGGTCTCATGTCATCAGGACTGAGACAGCGTTACGACAACGTAACGGCCTATACGCTTGGTCTCTATACCCGCACGCCGCGCACCAGCGATTTCTCCCGGGTCTTTCTGCCGGATGCGAATTGGCCGCTGGAGGAAGGCATGGTTTTCCATGTCTATGCGACAGCCGCTAAGCTTGGGTTCAGCGAAACTGTGGTAGTGACTGCGGAGGGCGGGAGACGGCTGACAGCAACGGCGCGACGCCTTCTCCTCTCACAAGAGCGGGACAGGCCCTAACCGAGCGCCTGACTGGCAAGAGCATATTTAACCATCATATCGGTAACGGCCTTGTTTCTATTGGAGGGATGATTGCCAAGCGACATGGTCAGAACGGTATCGTGGACGATCATGCCACTCTGAGAGACGTAAGATGCAAAGTCGCCCGTCTCCATATGGGTATCGAGACGGAGAAATTGGCCGGCATGGCTGCGCACATGCGGCGCGACCACGGCAATCGCATCGGCGTCATTGGATGCAACGACCGGGCCGACGACATGGCTGCGTCCGAAGGGTCGGCACAATGCGAAAGCCTGCAGATCCGCGCCACGGAACAGACCATACCCGATCGATTGCTCGTTGAGACGCCTGAGCAGCTCCGAGCGATCGGCACCGAAGGCGATGGCATCGAGCCGCAGGATCGCGACAAGATCCTCAGTGCCAAGCTGCCGTACCGAGCCCTCCGACGGCAGCGGCGCAAAATCCTTTGCGATCCGCGCTTCCCCTTGACATTGGTAGACCGTCTTTTCCGGCTTGAAATCCAGCGAAAGATAGAGGCGGCGTGCCGCCCGGGTCGCGCTGAGACTGAGGCGGCGCCCGGCTACTTTGTCTAGGATCCGGCTCATCAGCCATTGGCCGGTGCCATTGGTCTGCAAGCGTGGAGAGGTAATCACCATGCCGACGGTGGCAAACTCGTCTCCGTGAGGAAACCACATGGCAGATCCCATGACGCGACCGATCTCGTCAAGCGCGACGATACCGCTACCCGTCTGCCGCAGAAATTCCCAGTCCTCGGCGCGATGCGGCCACCGGACCGAGATCGACAGCGCATGCAACTGATCGAGTTCCACGTCCTTGATGTCGCCGATATGCATGGAGAAAGCATCGACCCGCAAACTGTCTGATACCTTCACTGGACCACCTCAAAACTTGCTATCCATAGTCATACGCCAAAACAGAGGCGCTCCCCGCCGATAAGGATAGGCAACGCCCGTCGATACAATTAGCTCGAATTGCCTGTGCCCGCACAACAATCGACTGAAACACCTCGACATTCGGCATGCAATTATGAAAGCAGCCGCCATGCTATGGGGGAAATATCCACAATTTGCCGCAGCCGCTGAGGAGCATATGGACACGGTTGAAATCCTCGCCCGTCTTGTCGCCTTTCCGAGCGTCGTCGGCACGCCGAATGACGGCATCGTCGGCTGGATCCGGACATATCTGCAAGGCCTCGGAATCCACGTTACCGTGCTTCCTGGGCCTGAAGGCGACAGGTCCAATATCTTTGCCACGATCGGTCCCGGGGATGTCGCAGGTTATATTCTGTCCGGACATATGGATGTCGTTCCCGCTGGAGAGCCGGGCTGGACCTCGGAACCTTTCGCGCTCAGAAAGGAGGCAGACCGGCTCTACGGGCGCGGTACGACCGACATGAAAGGATTTCTTGCCGCAGCACTTGCCGCGGCGCCGGAACTTGCCAGGGCAAATCTTGCCCGCCCCATTCATCTCGCATTCTCCTATGACGAAGAAGCGGGATGCCGGGGTGTGCCGCATCTACTGGCGCGGATGAAGGAACTCTGCGCACCCCCGCAAGGCGCTATCATCGGCGAGCCCAGCCGCATGCAGGCCGTGCGCGCTCATAAGGGGAAGGCGGCGGCTCGCGTCACCGTCGGCGGACGGGCGGGCCATTCGTCTCGTCCAGATCTGGCACTCAACGCCATTCATGCCATGTCGCGGGTGCTCAATTCGGTGGTCGATGAAGCTCGGAGGCTGACGCTTGGCCCGTTCGACCCCGTATTCGAGCCTCCGTACTCGACGCTTCAGGCAGGCATTGTGTCCGGTGGACTGGCGCTGAACATCGTCCCCGACAACTGCCGGCTCGACCTCGAGGCACGCGCTATCGCCGACGTGGCCCCTGAGGAACTGCTTGCCCCGATCAGGCATAGCGCGGAGATGCTGAAGGGACAGGGCTTTTCCGTGGATTGGACCCCGCTCAGCGCCTATCCCGCGCTGTCGCTTGCGAGGGACGCGCCACTTGCAGCCCTCTTGGAAGAAATAACCGGCAAGCCGTCGCTTGCAGCGGTCAGCTACGGGACCGAGGCTGGCCTCTATCAGGCAGCCGGGATCGACGCGATCATCTGCGGACCCGGCGACATAGAGCGCGCCCACAAGCCCGATGAATACATTCTAGAGGGCGAACTCGAGGAATGCCGCCAAATGATATTGGCTCTGGCTGCGCGGTGCACACGGTCTTGAGGGAGCGGTTGCCATGACATTTCTCTTCAATTCGGACGCCAAGCGCGGTGCGATCTTCGCTCGGGCCTTTGCCGAGGAACTCCCTGATCTGGCGTTTTCGATGGATGCAGCAAGCGTCGATCCGGATGAGGTTCGCTTCCTGATCACCTGGACAGTGCCGGCTGACCTCGCCCGCTATCGCAATCTGGAAATCCTGTTTTCGATCGGCGCCGGCGTCGACCAGTTCAAGACGGATCTCGTGCCCGAGCATGTGAAGATCGTCCGCATGGTCGAGAATGGCATCGTCAGGATGATGCAGGAATATATAACGCTTGCGGTGCTCGCGCTGCATCGCGACCTCCTTTCCTATCTTGCCCAACAGCGCGCCGGAGAATGGCGCGGCCTGCCTCAGCGCCAGGCGCATGAAAGACGGATCGGTGTTCTGGGATTGGGGGTTCTGGGAACAGCCGTGCTCGAGCGGCTGAAGCCTTTCGGCTTCCCGCTCTCCGGCTGGAGCAGATCGCTCCGGACGATCGAGGGCGTCGAATGCCATCACGGCGAAACCGGCCTCAGAACCATGGTGGCGGCGACGGACATTCTCATTTGCCTGTTGCCGCTGACACCGGAAACCACGGGTTTCCTGAACGAAACGTTGCTTGGCAGCCTTCCGGCCGGGTCGATGCTCGTGCACGCCGGTCGCGGCCCACAGCTCGATGCGCATGCGCTGATCGAAGCGCTCGATACCGGCCGTCTGGCAGCGGCGGTGATCGATGTGACCGACCCAGAACCTCTGCCCTCGGATCACCCTTTGTGGCGGCATCCGAAAATCATGCTCACGCCGCATATCGCCAGCGTGACGCAGCCCGATACTGCCGCACGCGCCGTGATCGACAACATCCGTCGTTATCGCGCAGGCCTGGATCCCATCGGGCTCGTCGACCGGCAGCGCGGATATTGAACCCATAGCAATGAAAGGCTCGCCATGACACTCCTCAAGACCGTTATGACCAATCCTGAGACGTCACCGCGTGAATCCAAGGCCCTGCCGGAAAGACTGATTGCCGGCGATCCCTCGTTCAAGACCTGGGCGCAGGATGAGGCGAAAGACGGTGCGATACGCACTGGTGTCTGGGAGGCAACGCCCGGCGAGGTCAGGTCGATCAAGGGCGACACCTTCGAATTCTGCCACATCCTCTCGGGTGTCGTCGAGATCACCCCTGATGGCGGCGATCCCGTGGTCTACAGGGCCGGCGACAGTTTTGTGATGAAGCCCGGCTTCACGGGCAGGTGGAAGACGGTCGAGACCGTTCGCAAGATCTACGTGACGGTGGGATAAAGGCTGCGCGCGGCCGCAACAGAAATCACTGTTCGCCCTCGCCAAAACGCAAGATTCGTCGGCATGCCCGCGGGCATACGAAGCAAGCTGCTCGTAAGCCGGCGCTAGGCTTTGGCAAAGCCTTAAGAAAGAGCCTCCCATGAGCTTGAGCTTCGATCCCGATACATTGCCATTGCCGATCGGTCATTTCATCGGCGGAGAGCTCATTGAAGTTCCCGGCGAGATCGACATGAAAAGGCCCTCTGACGGCAAGCCCTATGCAGGCTGCCCGATTGCAGGCCCCGAAATGGTGGACCGCGCCGTCGAATCGGCCAAGGCCGCGCTGAAGAGAAGCAACTGGAGCGGCCTGCGGCCGCGCGAACGTGTCCGCGTAATGCATGCCTGGGCGGACCTGATCGAAGCGGAGACGGAGACGCTCGCTCGAATAGAGGCTCTGTCCTCCACCCGGTTGATCAGTCAATTGCCGGCCGGCGACATAGCGGTCACCGCGGAGCAGATCCGCTTCTTTGCCGAATTCGCCGACAAGGAAGGCAACGATGTCGTCCCGACCGATGACAAGACCTTCGGCATGATCCTCAGCGAACCCTATGGCGTCGTCGGCGCGATCACGCCTTGGAACTTTCCGGTCTCCATGGCCGGCTGGAAGCTCGGTCCGGCGCTCGCTGCCGGCAATGCCGTCGTCCTCAAACCCTCGGAAATGACGCCATTTTCGACTGTCTACCTGGCCGAGCTCGCCGTGAGGGCCGGATTGCCCGCCGGCCTCTTCAACGTCGTTCTCGGCGACGGACCCGCCACCGGTACGGCGCTCACCGGCCATCCCGATATCGCCAAGGTCAGCTTCACTGGCTCCACCCGAGCGGGATCCGCGATCATGGAGAATATCGCTCGCACCGGCATCAAGCCGGTGACCCTGGAGCTTGGCGGCAAGAGCCCGCAGATCGTTTTCAAAGATGCCGATCTTTCGAAAGCGGCCGATGCGATCGTCGGCAGCATTCTCTTCAATGCCGGCCAGGCTTGCGTCGCCGCGACGCGCGTGATCGTGGAAGCAAGCGTTGCCGGCCAATTTACGGAAGCCCTCATCGCGCGGATGGCGGATATCGACCCCGGCCCTACCTGGGATGAGACGACACGCTATTCGCCGATCATCTCCGAGCGCCAGCGCGACCGGATCGACGCAATCGTCGCTGCCGCGATCAACGAAGGCGGCCGCTGTATCGCCGGCGGCAAGCCGATGGACAGGCCGGGCTACTTCTACGAACCGACGCTTTTGACCGATCTCGATCCCTCTTCTCCCGCCATTCTCGAGGAAATCTTCGGGCCGGTCCTGACGCTGCAAACTTTCGAGGACGAAGACGAAGCGATGGTGCTTGCCGATCATCCCTCTTACGGGCTTGCCGCGGGCCTGTTTACATCCGACCTGTCGCGTACCATCCGCCTCAGCCGGCAGATCCAGGCAGGTACGGTCTGGGTCAATCGCTACAGCCGCTCGAGGGATCATATCTTGCCGACCGGCGGCTACAAGCGCTCCGGCATCGGCAAGGACCTGGGACGTGAGGCTTATCTTGCCAATCGCAAAACGAAGAGCGTGCTCATCAACCTCTAGGGGAGCTACACCATGAAGACCTATTCCATCGCTCTGATCCCCGGTGACGGCATCGGCAAGGATGTGACGGACGCCGCATGGTCGGTGCTGCAAGTTGCCGCCAAGGCTGGCGGCTTTGCACTGAATAGCACCGAATTTCCGTGGTCCTGCCAATTCTACAAGCAGACGGGGCGGATGATGCCTGAAGACGGGATCGAGACGCTGAGGTCGTTCGATGCGATCCTGCTCGGTGCCGTCGGCTGGCCCGCCGAGGTGCCGGATTCGGTCTCGCTACATGGCCTGTTGCTGCCGATCCGCAAGGCCTTCGTGCAATATGCCAATATCCGGCCGCACCGGCTGCTGCCGGGGGTACAGGGACCGTTGCGGGTGGAGACATTCGACATTCTCTGCATCCGCGAAAACACCGAGGGCGAATATTCGGGCGCCGGCGGCCGCGTCCATCAGGGTACGAGCGATGAAGTCGCGGTGGAGACGTCGATCTTTACCCGCACGGGCGTCGAGCGCATCCTGCGCTTCGGCTTCGAGCAGGCGCGTGCCCGGCGCGGCAAGCTTGCCTCCGTCACCAAATCCAATGCCCAGAAATATTCCATGGTGTTCTGGGACGAAATCACGGCCAGGCTTTCGGCCGAATATCCCGATGTCGAAGTCACGAGCTATCACATCGACGCCATGGCAGCCCGTATGGTGATGGCGCCGGAAAGTCTTGATGTCGTCGTCGCCTCCAATCTGTTCGGCGATATCCTGACCGATCTTGGCGCCGCCATTCAGGGCGGCCTTGGATTTGCGGCTTCGGCCAATATCAATCCGCAGCGCAACGCGCCATCGATGTTCGAGCCGGTTCATGGTTCGGCCCCGGACATTGCCGGGCGCGGCATCGCCAATCCGATCGCCGCCATCTGGTCGGGAGCGATGATGCTCGATCATCTGGGCGAGAGGGATGCTGCCGCCCGCATCATCGCTGCCATGGAGGCCGCAACCGCGCGCGGCATCGGCACACTTCCGGGCAAGGATCGGACGGAAACCATCACCGCCGGCATCATTTCCGCACTCTCCTGATTGCAGAGGACCTCATGTTGGATTTGAAAAACAAGCAGCTTTTCCGTGACAAGGGATTGATCGACGGAGCCTGGGTCGCGGCCGCCTCAGGCGCGACGGTGGATGTTCAAGACCCGGCCGGACAGGCTGTCATCGGCACGGTGCCCGACATGGGTTCTGCAGAAACGCGCGACGCGATCGCGGCTGCCGAGCGCGCGCAGCGCAGCTGGAAGCGCAAGACAAATGCCGAGCGTGCCGCCCTTCTCGAAGCCTGGCACGATCTCATGCTTGAGAATGTCGACGATCTCGCCCTCATTCTGACAACGGAGCAAGGCAAGCCGCTCGATGAAGCGCGTGGCGAAATCCGCTATGGCGCCTCCTTCGTGAAGTGGTTCGCGGAGGAAGCCCGCCGCATCAACGGTCACACGATACCCTCTCCCACACCCGATCGCCGCATCATCGTGCTCAAGGAGCCGGTCGGTGTTTGCGGCATCATCACGCCCTGGAATTTCCCCAATGCGATGATTACCCGCAAGGTCGCGCCGGCCCTTGCCGCCGGCTGCGCTGTCGTCATCAAGCCGTCGGAATTCACCCCCTATTCCGCGCTTGCCCTCGGGGTCCTCGCCGAGCGCGCCGGCATTCCGGCCGGCGTCATCAATATCGTCACCGGCATGCCGGCCGAGATCGGCAACGAGATCATGGGCAACGAAACCGTGCGCAAGATTTCCTTCACCGGCTCGACCCGGGTGGGGGCACTCCTGATGCGCGGTGCTGCCGACAGCATCAAGCGGCTCAGCCTCGAACTCGGCGGCAACGCGCCCTTCATCGTCTTCGACGACGCCGATCTGGATCTAGCCGTTGAAGGCGCGCTTGCCTCCAAGTTCCGCAATGGCGGCCAGACCTGCGTCTGCGCCAACCGGCTTCTCGTGCAATCGGGCGTCTATGATGCCTTTGCAGCGAAACTGAAGGCAAAGGTCGATGCCATGAAGGTCGGGCCGGGCACCGAGGCCGGCGTGTCGATCGGCCCGATGATCAACCAAGCAGCCATCGAAAAGATCGACCGGCATGTCCGCGACGCGCTGGCGAAGGGCGCAACGATCATCACAGCCGCCCGGCAGCTACCCGACGGCGGACAATATACGGCGCCGATCGTCCTGACCGGGGCGACGACGGAGATGGAGCTCGCCGGCGAAGAGACCTTCGGACCGGTGGCGCCGCTCTTCCGCTTCGAGACCGAAGAGGAGGCGATCGCGATCGCCAACGGCACACCTTTTGGCCTGGCCTCCTATTTCTATACCGACAATCTGAAGCGCGCCTGGCGTGTCGGCGAGGCTCTGGAATTCGGCATGGTCGGGCTCAATACCGGCTCGGTTTCCATGGAGGTCGCCCCCTTCGGCGGCGTCAAGCAATCCGGGATCGGCCGCGAGGGAGCACAGGCCGGTATCGAGGAATATCTTGAAATGAAGAGCTTTCACATGGGCGGGCTGAGCTAAAACATTTCGAAAAAAGTGCGTTACGGTTTCCGTCCGGAACGCGTGGGGAAATAAGAAGATAGAGCGTTTTCGCGATTCGAAGAAAAGCGGAAATGCTCTAAATCGAGCGCTAAAATAGCAGCAGCGCCGATCTATTCGTGACCGGCCCCGCTTCAAAGCTGTTCGCTGTGGTTACTGGAACCTGTCCAGCGTCTTGTAATAGAGGCCTACCAAGGGCAGGAACCATGGTTTACCGAAATGACCCGGCACAGCCGGCCAATCGACATCCTTCATGGGATTGCGATCCTCGCGGCCGAGCATCGCATCGGCCATGATGATGCCGAGATGCGTCGACAGTTGTGCACCATGGCCGGAATAGCCCATCGCATACCAGCTTCCATCATGATAGCCGGCGCGCGGATAACGATCCTTCGTCATGTCGACGAGACCACCCCAGCAATAATCGACTTCGATTCCGGCAAGCTGGGGGAATATCTCGGCCAGACCTGCCTTCAGAATTGCGCCGCTCTTGGCGTCGGAACGATGGTCAGAAGTCGCAGAAAATCGCGCCCGACCACCGAACAGCAGCCGGTTGTCAGGAGACAGGCGAAAATAGTTGCCGATGTTCATCGAGGTGACGCAGGTGCGATTTCCCGGCATGACCGATGCGATCTCATCCGCTGTCAGCGGTCGGGTTGCGATCAGGAAGCTGCCGACCGAGATGATCCGCCGGCGGAAATACCCAAAATTCGGGGTCGTGTAGGCGCCGGTCGCCACCAGCACGTTATCGGCCGTGATTTCGCCGCGCGGTGTCACCAACCGATGCCGGCCATTGTCCTGGACCCTGTTCGTCACCGGCGCGGCCTCATGGATGACAGCACCGTGGCGTACTGCAGCATTCGCAAGACCGACCGCATAGCGGCCCATGTGCATCATCGCACTCTTTTTGAAGAGCATCGCGCCGTGGAAGGGCGAGCCGATCTCCTGTTTGAGATCGTCGGGCGTTAGCAGTGCCGTATCCGGATCCACCTCGGCATGGACAGCCTCGAAGTTACTGACAATCGATGCGAAATGCTGGGGCTTCGATGCCAGTTTCAACTTTCCGGCCCGGCGAAAATTGCAGTCGATTCCCTCTTCGGCGACAAGCGCCTCGATCGTATCAATGGAAGCATCGAGCGCCTTATAGAGCGCGATCGCCCTCTCCTTGCCGAGTTCGGCTTTGGCGGCCGGATAACTGTGGGCGAGACCGTTGTTCAGATGACCGCCGTTACGACCCGACGCGCCCCAGCCGACGCGCTCGGCTTCGAGAACGGCAACCCTCGCACCGGCCTTGGCCAGTTGCCGGGCCGCAGACAATCCGGTGAAACCGGCTCCTATGACACAGGCGTCGTATCGCCCCTCGACCGGGCCTTGCCGGCCTCCGGCAAAGGCCGGCGCCGTATCGTGCCAATAGGAGACAAATTTCATGAGACCGCCCTTCCCTTATAGCCCGACGACACCGGCCAGGCCGGATATGTCCGCGATCTCGACATAGCCGTAATAGGGATTTGCAGGTTCATGGCCGCGATTGACCCAGACCTTGTTCTTGATGCCGAGATCGTGCGCCGACATCAGGTCGTAGCGGAAGGAGGACGAGCAATGCAGGATGTCCTCCGGTCTGCAGCCCAGCATGTCGAACATATATTCGAACGCCTTGAAGCGCGGCTTGTAGGCATTGGCCTGCTCTGCCGTATAGACGGCATGGAAAGGCGCGCCGAGTTTCTCGACATTCGACATGATCTGACTGTTCATCGCGTTGGAGAGGATTACCAGAGGGATTTCCTTGGCAACTTTCGCCAATCCGGCCGGCACATCGGGATGCGGCCCCCAGCCGGGCACACGCTCATAGATCGCCTTGGCGTCATCAGCGCGAAACTTGACGCCATTCGCGCGGCAGGTCCGCTCGACCGCATTGTGAACGACTTCGGCATAGGGCTTCCAATCACCGAGAACCTCGTCCAGCCGATAGGCGGCGAAGTTCTTTGTAAACTGCTGCATCTTCGCTTCATCGAGCTCCGAGCCATAGATGTCGCGTGCAGCTTCGGCCATCTCGAAATTGGTGAGCGTGCCATAGCAATCGAAGGTGATGTATTTCGGCCGGAAAGGCGCCATGTCCGTTCGTCCTTTATCTAAGGGGCATCTGCGTTCTTTACTGAGACGATCATAGGCCGAAGTCCCGCGACGGACATGATCGAATTGGCGTCTCCGGAAAGCATATTGTTTCGTATGCGCGGCATCCTTTGGCAGAGTGTTGCAGCGGAGATGCGTCGCAACCTTGTTTTTGGACCATTGCAGAGCGGCCGGAAAGGCATCCTCAGCATAAGATGCGGCCAAGCCCGTCCGCTACGGCGAAAGATATCACGACGAACCGCGCCTTCAGATAATCTGCCGTGCGGGGATCGCCGAGACTTGGGGCAAGGAAAGGATGCCCCATGCGAACCGACAGCATAAATTTGGTCAGCTTCACACCGGAGCATATAGACGGCGCACTCGCCCTCTCACGTCAAGCCAAATGGCCTCATCGTGCCGAGGACTGGCATTTGGCCTTGCGTTTGAGCCAAGGCGTAGCAGCCACGGACGAGACGGGTCGTGTCGTGGGCACCATCCTGATGACCCCCTATAGGCAAGACTGCGCGACGATCAATATGGTGATCGTCGACGAGAACCTGCGCGGCCGCGGGCTTGGCCGCAAGCTCATGGATGCCGCAATAGCGGTTGCTGGCGACCGCCCTCTGAGGCTCATTGCAACCGCGGACGGACTGCCGCTTTATCGCAAGCTCGGCTTTGTCGCCGGGGGCGAGATCTTTCAGCATCAGGGAAATCTGGCGGACCTCGCGCCGGCTGGGGATGTCGAGGCCGCGACCGGCGATGATTCTTCCGCGATCAAGGCGCTCGATCACGCGGCTTTCGGTGCGGATCGCTGCACGTTGATCGACGCGCTCACAGAGGTCGCGCAAATGTTCGTCATTCGGCGGCATGGCCGTATCGAGGCTTTCGGCGCGCTGCGCGCCTTTGGGCGCGGCGATGTGATCGGGCCTGTCGTCGCATCGAATGCCGAGGATGCAAAATCGCTGATAACGGCGCTTGCCCTTCGCAAGCCGAGGGGATTCCTGCGCGTCGATACGAACGAAAGCTCGGGGCTGACCGGCTGGCTGGCGGAAATCGGCCTCAACCATGTGGGTGGCGGTATCGCGATGCGACGTCCGGCCGGCGCTGGAGCCCTCAGCCAGGACGCGAGAATATTTGCATTGGCCAATCAGGCTCTCGGATAATCTGGAGATCATCATGCTCGCCAACTCGCTCATCGAACTCGATCGCGCGCACCTCATTCATCCGGTCTCATCTTATCGCGGCCATGAAAAACTGGGCGTGCGGGTGTTGCGATCTGCAAAGGGTGCAACCGTCACCGATGCATCGGGCCATCAGCTTGTCGATGGATTTGCCGGCCTCTGGTGCGTGAACGCAGGCTATGGGCATGAGAGCATCGTTGAAGCAGCAGCCCGCCAGATGCGTGAACTGCCCTATGCGACGGGTTACTTCGATATCGGTTGCGAGGCGGCCATTCGCCTTGCCGCCGAACTTGCAGACCGGGCGCCTGGCGATCTCAATCACATCTTCTTCACGCTCGGCGGATCGGATGCCGTCGACAGCACGGTGCGTTTCGTCCGCTACTACTGGCATGCCAAAGGTAAGCCGGAGCGCGATCAGTTCATTTCGATCGAGCAGGGTTACCACGGCTCCTCAACCGTTGGGGCCGGCCTCACGGCGCTACCCGGCTTCCATGCCGGCTTCGGCGTCCCCTTCGACTGGCAGCACAAGATTCCCTCGCCCTATCCTTACCGCAATCCGGCCGGCGAAGCGGCGGATACGATCATTGCCGCCTCGATCGTGGACCTCAAATCAAAGATCGAAGCGATCGGCGCCGAGCGCATAGCGGCATTTTATGCCGAACCTATCCAGGGATCGGGCGGCGTCATCGTGCCGCCGAAAGGCTGGCTGAAGGCGATCCGCGATCTCTGCAGCCAATATGGTATTCTCTTCATCGCCGATGAGGTCATTACCGGCTTCGGTAGAACTGGTCCGCTGTTTGCCTGTTCGTATGACGAAATCGTTCCCGATTTCATGACAACGGCCAAGGGCCTGACCTCCGGCTACGTGCCTATGGGTGCTGTATTCATGTCCGATCGTGTCTATGATGTCATCGCTGACAGCGCCGGAAATGCGGCGGTCGGCCATGGCTACACCTATTCGGCCCATCCCGTCAGCGCCGCCGTCGGGCTCGAAGTGCTGAAGCTCTATGAGGGCGGCCTTCTCGAAAATGGCGTCAAGGCCGGTGCGCGCCTGATGGAGGGGCTCGAAAGCCTGCGTGACCATCCGCTGGTTGGCGATGTCCGCGGTCGCGGGATGCTGGCGGCCGTCGAGCTGGTCGTTGACAAGGTCAAGAAGACACCATTGCCAAGTGCTGCCGCGCCGGCGCGCCGGATTTTCGATCGCGCCTGGAACAATGGCCTCGTCATCCGCGCATTCGCCCATGGCGTGCTTGGATACGCCCCTCCGCTTTGCTGCACGGACGATGATATCGATGCGATCCTGGACCGCACGCGAAAGACCCTCGACCAGACCTTGGAAGATCCCGACGTTCGGGAAGCCATGCGTTGAAGCGGCAGATGCCTGCTTCGTTGGTGAAATGTCGGACAGAGCCGGAAATTCGGAATTTTGTGCCGCGGCACACTATCGATTCGGCGACTTCGCCGTTCAGGAACTGCCAAACTGCCTCCTAGAACGGCTGAAAGCCGGCTTTTCCGGGCCTTGGCAGGACGAATTTCCGCCCTTTGGGCCAGAATTTTATGCTGCAAGCGGCGTGTCCGCAGCAGATCATGAAGGAGAGCATGACTTGGCCAAAGACTTTCAGGACTTCAAATATCTTACCTTCGATGTCGTCGGCACGCTCATCGACTTCGAAGGCGGCATAAAGGCTTGCCTCGCCGAGATTGCGGCGGAAGCCGGCACCTCCATCGACGGCGAGGAAGCGCTGAGGCTCTATCGCCAGGCACGCTACAACGAGGAGGCGGATCTCTTTCCGGACGATCTCTCCCGGGTCTACATGGTCATCGCACCCGCACTCGGCCTGCCGGCGGAAGATCGTTATGCGCGGCGGCTGCGTGATTCCGTCGCCAACTGGAACGCGTTCGACGACAGCGCGGCGGCACTTGCAGAGCTCAAGAAAACACATCGTCTCGTCGCGATGACAAATGCTCGCCGCTGGGCGCTCGATCACTTCGAAAAGAAGCTCGGCTCGCCGTTCTTTGCAAGCTTTACGGCCGACGATACCGGCACGGAAAAGCCAGATCCCGCCTTCTTCGAACAGGTATTCGAGTTCGTCGCCCGCAAAGGGGCGAGCAAGAACGACATCCTGCATGTCGCTCAAAGCCAGTACCACGACATCGGCATTTCGCGAAAGCTTGGGCTGACCAATTGCTGGATCGAGCGCCGTCATGCGCAGAATGGCTATGGCGGCACGATAGAGCCAGAAAACTTCACTCAACCCGACTACCACTTCACGTCGATGGCGGCTTTCGCCTCGGCGGTCAAGGAAAGGCTGACCGAAAGACAGTGACCCAACCCGGGAGAGCTTGCGACCAAGACGGGCATCCCATCAATCAACAGAAAAAGGGGAATGAGATGACTGACGGAATTACGAACTGGACCACCGCCGACGACGCAATGGTGGAGAACGCCATCCGACGCGGCGCAACGCGGCGCGATCTTCTCAAACTGATGCTGGCGGGAGGCGTTGTAGTATCATCGGCGGGAATCATTCTCGGCCGTGCCACGCAGGCCGTCGCAGCCACGCCGGTTTCCGGCGGCGCATTCAAGGGTGCCGGCTGGTCATCCTCGACTGCCGACACGCTGGATCCCGCAAAGGCGTCCCTGTCGACCGACTATGTGCGCTGCTGCTCGCTCTACAATCGCCTGACCTTCATCGACAAGGCCGGCGTGACGCAAATGGAGCTTGCCGAGAGCATCGAAAGCAAGGACGCCAAGATCTGGACGATCAAGCTGCGCAAGGGCGTGACGTTCCATGACGGCAAGGAACTGACAGCCGACGACGTGGTCTTCTCGCTAAAGCGCCATCTCGACCCGGGCGTCGGCTCCAAGGTTGCCAAGATCGCCGCCCAGATGACCGGCTTCAAGGCCGTCGACAAGTCGACGGTCGAAATTGCGCTTGCCGACCCGAATGCCGACCTCCCGACCATTCTGGCGCTGCATCATTTCATGATCGTTGCCAACGGCACGACGGACTTTTCGAAAGGCAACGGCACCGGCGCCTTCGTTCTCGAAACCTTCGATCCGGGTAATCGCTCGGTCGTCGTCAAGAACAAGAACTACTGGAAGTCGGGCCAGCCCTATCTCGACTCCTTCGAGTTCTTCGCGATCAGCGATGACAATGCCCGTGTGAATGCCCTGCTCTCGGGCGACATCCATCTTGCCGCTGCCATCAATCCCCGCGCCGTGAAGCTGGTCGATGGCCAGTCCGGCTTTGCCCTTTCGAAAACGACAAGCGGCAACTACACCAACCTCAACATGCGCCTCGACATGACGCCGGGGAACAAGAAGGACTTCGTCGACGGGATGAAGTCCCTGGTCAATCGCGAGCAGATCGTCAAATCGGCATTGCGCGGTTTTGGCGAAGTGGCTAACGATCAGCCCGTTTCCCCGGCGAACATCTACCATAACAACGATTTGAAGCCGAAAGCCTTTGATCCGGACAAGGCCAAGTTCCATTTCCAGAAGGCGGGCGTGCTCGGACAGTCCATTCCGGTGATCGCCTCCGACGCGGCAGGCTCGTCGATCGATATGGCAATGATCATCCAGGCCGCAGGCGCAAACATCGGCATGAAGCTCGATGTCCAGCGCGTTCCGTCCGACGGCTATTGGGATAATTACTGGCTGAAGGCGCCGATCCATTTCGGCAACATCAATCCGCGCCCGACGCCCGACATCCTGTTCTCGCTCCTCTATGCCTCGAATGCTCCATGGAACGAGAGCCAGTACAAGTCGGAGAAATTCGACAAGATGCTGATCGAAGCCCGCGGTTTGCTCGATCAGACAAAGCGCAAGCAGATCTACGACGAAATGCAGGTGATGATCGCCGACGAAGCGGGCACCATCATCCCTGCCTATATCTCGAATGTGGATGCCATTTCGAGCAAGGTACACGGATTGGAAGCCAATCCGCTCGGTGGCATGATGGGTTACGCGATGGCGGAATATCTCTGGCTCCAGGCCTGACCGCCGCTGGACATCTCTCCCGGGGACGGCTGGCGCCGCCTCGGGGGATTTTCGTCCCGCAAATGCCATTCGTTCCTTAGAACGCCGCAGGAGCAACTTATTTGAGATCCGAGGTTTCTATTCTTGTCCTGAACCGGCTTTTCATTGCGATCATCTCCTTGCTGATCGTGTCCTTCGCCGTCTTTTTCGCAACCAGCATGCTGCCGGGAGATACTGCTTCGATCCTGCTTGGCCAGGCGGCCACGCCCGAGGCGGTTGCGGGCTTGCGCAAGGCCATGCACCTCGACGAGCCAGCGATCCTGCGGTTCATGGGATGGCTTTTGGGTCTGATAAGGGGCGACCTTGGCATTTCCTATGCGAATAACATGCCCGTCGCGCAGCTGATCGGCGGCCGCCTGGTGGCGACGCTGGAACTTGCGGCCATCACCACTCTCGTCTCCGTACCGCTGGCACTGTTGCTCGGCATTACCTCCGCCATGCTTCGCGGTTCCTATTATGATCGGCTCGTAACCGTCATCTCGATCGGCGTCATATCGGTGCCCGAATTCATGGTCGCGACGCTCGCGGTCTTGCTGTTTGCCGTCTATCTGCGCTGGCTGCCGGCCTTGTCGTCGACGAGCGAGGCCCATACGCTCTTCGATCTCATGAAAATCTATGCCATGCCGGTCATTACGCTCACCTTCGTCATCTCCGCGCAAATGATCCGCATGACCCGGGCAGCGCTTATCGAAACGCTGAAGACTCCCTATGTCGAAATGGCTCTGCTCAAAGGCGCTTCACGCAGCCGCATGGTGTTCAGGCACGCATTGCCCAACGCTCTCGGGCCGATCGTCAATGCGATTGCGCTTTCGCTTTCCTATCTCGTCGGCGGCGTGATCATCGTCGAGACCATCTTCAACTATCCGGGCATCGCCAAACTGATGGTGGACGCGGTCGCGACCCGCGATCTGCCGCTGATCCAGAGCTGCGCGATGATCTTTTGCCTAGGTTATCTCCTGCTGATCACCGCCGCCGACATCATTGCAATCCTGTCGAATCCGAGGCTGCGATGATCACGAAAAGCTTGGCTCCCCGCCCTTCATCTCTGTTTGGTTACAACGTCAGCCTCGTTGGCGTCGTCGCCTTCGCCATCATTCTCGGCTGGACGATCATCGCCCTGTTCGCGCCCTATATCGTCCCCTACTCCGTCGGTGACATTGTCGATACAGACTATTTCGGTCCGATAAGCGGTCAATTATGGCTCGGTTCGGACTATCTCGGCCGCGACATGCTTTCGCGCGTCCTGATGGGCGCCCGCTACACGGTCGGCATTTCCTTGGCTGCTGTGGCACTTTGCTGTTTTTGCGGCGTGGCGCTTGGCATGACGGCAGCGGTCATCGGCGGATGGTTCGACACGATCCTGAGCCGGTTTCTCGACGCCCTGAATTCGATCCCGAGCAAGCTTTTCGGCCTTGTCGTCGTTGCCGCTGTCGGCTCGTCCATTCCTGTGCTGATCATCACGCTCGCCGTCATCTATACGCCCGGCGCCTATCGCTTTGCCCGCGCCCTTGCCGTCAACATCAACACGATGGACTTCATCACCGTGGCACGTACCCGCGGCGAGAAGGTGGGCTATATTATCACCTCCGAAATCCTGCCGAACATTATCCGGCCGGTCCTGGCGGACTTCGGCCTGCGCTTCGTCTTTGTCGTACTTCTTTTGTCGGGCCTTTCCTTTCTCGGCCTCGGCCTGCAGCCGCCCTATGCCGATTGGGGAGCCCTGGTCCGCGAAAACATCGGCGGCCTGCCCTTCGCCGCCCCTGCCGTGGTCGTGCCTTCCTTCGCCATTGCCAGCCTCACCATCAGCGTCAACCTGCTGATCGACAACCTGCCACGCAGGATCAGGGACAGGAGCGCATGACGGTGACCAACCTTGTTGAAATCAGGAACTTGAAAGTCGAGGCCAGGACAGACTCCGGCCGGATCATCGAGATTATCAAGGATGTCAGCTTCGACATAGCAAAGGGCGAAATCATCGCGCTCATCGGCGAAAGCGGCTCGGGCAAGACGACGATTGCGCTGACGCTCATGGGACATGCGCGGGAGGGCTGTCGTATCTCCGCCGGCAAGATCCAGGTCGACGGCCGGGACATGGCCGCACTCTCCGAGAGCGAGCGCGCAAAGGTCCGCGGCACGACGGTTGCCTATATCCCGCAAAGCGCGGCCGCCGCCTTCAACCCGGCCACGAAGATCATGGAGCAGGTGATCGAAGTCACCCGCATTCATCGGCTGATGTCTCCCGAACAAGCGCGTCATCGCGCGATCGAGCTCTTCCGGGCGCTGTCGCTCCCAAGTCCGGAAACGATCGGCGAACGATACCCGCATCAGGTCTCCGGCGGTCAGTTGCAGCGGCTCGCCGCAGCCATGGCGCTGATCGGCGAACCCAAGCTCGTCATCTTTGACGAACCGACCACCGCGCTCGACGTAACGACACAGATCGACGTGCTGAAAGCATTCAAATCCGTCATTCGCGCCGGTGATATTGCTGGCGTTTACGTCTCCCACGACTTGGCGGTCGTGGCGCAGATCGCCGATCGCATCGCCGTGCTCAAGGGTGGTGAAATTCAGGAATTGGCGAAGACTGAAGCGATCCTGACACGGCCGAGCCATCCCTATACGCGCGAGTTGTTGGCAGCCTTCGAGCCGAAGCAGGCCATCCGCGACAGCAAAACAAGCGGGTCGATTGCGCCCGTACTGAGGATCGACAGCCTGGTCGCCGGCTATGGCGATCTCCAACCCAACGGCCTGCCGGCAGTCTGCGCAGTTCAATCGGTAAGCCTCGAGGTGGAGAAAGGCAGAAATCTCGGCATCATCGGCGAATCCGGATGTGGAAAGTCGACGTTGGCGCGTGCAATCGCCGGAATACTGCCGGCCGTGTCCGGCACCATCGGCTTCAATGGCAGCGACATGCATCGCGCCGCCAAATCGCGTACGCGCGATCAATTGCGAGAGATGCAGATCGTCTTTCAATATGCCGACACCGCGCTCAATCCGGCAAAGTCGATCGCCGATATTCTCGAGCGGCCTTTGGCATTTTATCACGGGATGGATCGCAAGGGCCGGGAGGCGAGAGTCGATCAACTGCTGGATATGGTGCGATTGCCGCGCGCGCTTCGCTATCGCTATCCGTCGGAATTGTCAGGCGGACAGAAGCAGCGCGTGAATTTTGCCCGCGCCCTTGCCGCCGAACCACGCCTGATCATCTGCGATGAGATCACTTCCGCCCTCGACACCGTCGTTGCCGCCGCGATCATCGATCTCCTCAAGGAACTGCAGCGTGAGCTGCATTTGTCCTACATCTTCATCAGCCACGATCTCTCGGTCGTCGAGGCAATCTGCGATGAGATCGTCGTGATGTATGGCGGCAAGAAGGTGGAGCAAATCACACGCGAGACCGCGAATGCGCCCCGCCACCCCTATTCGCAGCTGCTGTTCGGGTCGGTTCCGAAGCTCGATCCGACCTGGCTCGACAATCTCGTTCAGGACCCGGAGCTCAAGCGCGAATATGGGCATGGCTAGAGCGTGATGCCGAAAATTGTCAGGGGATTTCGGACGACATCACGCTCTACTTCTTTGATTCTAGAGCGGATTCAGATTTTAGGTCGACTCGACCTAAAATCATCGGCTCTAGCCGCCGACCTTGCCTCGGAAGGCTTGTCACATGGGAAACAGGCTGGTCAGCGGCATATGCGACTTGACGATCGGTGATTTGAGCACGACGAAGCTGAAATACTTGTCGATGCCGATATCCATGTCGGTCAGCCGTTCCATGATGGTCTGGTACTCACCGATCCCGGCAGTGACGAACTTGATGAGATAGTCGTAACCGCCGGAGACGAGATGGCACTCGATCACCTGGTCGATTTTCTCGACCACGTTCAGGAAGCGGGCGAAATCGATCTGCCGGTGGTTTTTCAGGGTGATTTCGGTAAAGACGGTCAGCGTCTGGCCGAGTTTGGCGAGGTTGATCTGAGCCGAATAGCCTTCGATATATCCTTCCGCCTGCAGCCGTTTGACGCGCATCAGGCATGGGCTGGGTGAAAGAGCCACCAGGTCCGCCAGCTCGACATTGGTGATGCGGCCGTTTCTCTGAAGCTCATAGAGGATTTTGATATCGATCCGATCCAGTTTCATCAGAGGTCCGCCATTGAAAGAGTGCCGGGGAAAGACGGCACAAAATGCTGTTATTACGCAAAATGGAGCGTAGCACATCGCCCTAGCATGTCTATCGGCAAGACAAATCTCCTTTGAAGCACAATAGTTTATAGACTGCATCAATCACGGCATAAAATTTGGCAGCTCGACCATCTCCGGCAACGTGTGGCGAAGCAATGGAGTAGATTTGGGTGAACCGGGAGATTGCGCATGCCTGCACCGCTTTGCCTTATCGAAAGCTCGCCGATATTGCCGAAGTCCGCCGATGCCGTTGTGATCGGCGGCGGGATTGTCGGCGTTTTCGCCGCATATTATCTGGCGCGATCGGGCCTGCGCGTCGCCCTTGTCGAAAAAGGCCGGATCGGTGCGGAGCAATCCAGCCGCAATTGGGGATGGTGCCGACAGCAGAACCGCGATGGGCGAGAATTGCCGATCGCGACGAAAAGCCTCGATCTCTGGGAGCGATTTGCCGCCGATAGCGGCGAGGACACAGGCTTCCGCCGCTGCGGCCTGTTCTATCTCAGCAATGACGAACAGGAGATCGCCGGTTGGGCGCGCTGGCAGGACTTCGCCAGAACAGTCGGTGTCACGACGCATATGCTCGACAGCGCTGCAGCGAGCGAACGGGGCCGCGCCACGGGGCGCATCTGGAAAGGCGGGGTCTTCTCGCCGACCGATGGCACTGCCAATCCGGCCAACGCGGCGCCGGCGGTGGCACGCGCAATCATGAAGCTCGGCGGCACGATCCATCAGAATTGCGCTGCCCGTGGCCTGGAAACGGAAGCGGGACGCGTCAGCGGCGTGATCACCGAAAGCGGCGTGATCCGCACCAAGACCGCGATTCTCGCAGGTGGCGCCTGGGCCTCCTCTTTCTGCCGGCAGTTGGACATCCGCTTTCCTCAGGCCTCCGTTCGCTCGTCCATTCTGGCTGTTTCGGCCGGCGCCGAAGGATTGCCCGATGCCTTGCACACCAGCGGCGTGTCGGTTACGCGTCGCGGCGACGGCGGTTATACGCTGGCGATCAGCGGCCGTGGGCGAGTCGACGTGACGCCGCAACAATTGCGGTTCTCATCGCAATTTATTCCCATGTTCCTCAAGCGGCGAAAAAGCCTGTCGCCCGGAGGCCTCGAAGGCTTTCGCTCCGGTCATGAATCACTGAAGCGTTGGCGGCTCGACCGAGCGACGCCGATGGAGCATATGCGCATTCTCGATCCAAGACCGGACCATGCCACGATCGAACTGACGCATGCGAGAGCCCTGGAACTCCTGCCGGAGCTTCGCAAGACGAAGATCACGGCCGCCTGGGCGGGCTATATCGACAGCACGCCGGACGGTGTTCCCGGCATTGGGGAAATCCAGAGCCTTCCCGGCTTCATCCTGGCCGCCGGATTTTCCGGTCATGGTTTTGGGATCGGACCCGGCGCCGGTCATTTGATTGCCGACATCGTCACCGGCGCTGCGCCTGTCGTCGATCCGACGCCCTATCATCCAAGCCGCTTCGCCTCATCCGTTTGGGGCAAGGTCGCTGATTTCTAGAATGCGAAAGCTGCGCCGATCTCCGATTATCGGCCAGGCTTCCGCAGACGGATGTTATCATCGGCAAGGGGCAGCCGCCCCGGAAAGGTGATGGACATGCCTCTACACATCAAACGAATTTACGAACCCGCTGATGACGGCGACGGCAAGCGCATCCTGGTTGACCGTCTATGGCCTCGCGGCATCAGCAAGAACGACGCTCATATAGACGCCTGGCTGAAAGACCTTGCGCCAAGCGCTGAGCTGCGACGCTGGTTCGGTCACGATCCCAAAAAATGGGATGAGTTTCGCCTGCGCTACCAGGATGAACTCGAGAAGAATTCGAAGGCCGTGAAAGAGCTTAGAGAGCAAATCGGGCAATCGACCGTCACGCTTCTTTATGGTGCGAGAGACACCGAGCACAATAACGCTGTCGTGCTCATGGACTTCCTCACCAATCGGTAGATCATTGACCGGCATTGTCATCGCCCGAAGATGGAAGTATGTCGAAACCTCCGCGCGGGTTTCAGGCGACGACCTGAACCAGGGCATCGTCAGTCGGTAGAAGTCGTGCCATCGCGCTCAACAGGTCCGTCTGCGATATCAGACCAAGAACGCGCCGATCGGCATCAATGACGATGACCGCGTGTGTGCGTCCGTCCGTCAGAACAGGCAGGAGCGAAAGAGCAGGATCGCCCGCATCGGCGACAGCCGGTTTCGATATGGCGTGCGTGATGGCATCGAGGCCGACGGAGAGCTCGCGCAAACCGACCGTACCGATCAGACGGCCTTCCCGATCCTTGACCGGCAATGTTCGAATATTGTGCTTCAGCAGAAGGTGTCTCGCGTGATCCGGCTCGGCATCCTCACCAATGGCAATGACATCGCGCGACATGATGTCGGCGCAGCTTATGTCTCCATGCGATCGCACCGCTGCCTCCAATTCGACCTGCCGCAAGAGGCGGCTGAGGTCGGCGCGATCGATATCGAAGGTCTCGTCCAGCACGCCCAGGGCGGCATCGACATCTTCTTCTCGAAAGCCCACCCGCAAGGGCGGCGGCAGATCGCGTGTCTGATGGGTATTCTCTGCAGGCTTTGCGACGACATGCGGATAATTGCGCCTGGAGAGCTTGTGAAACGCAAGTCCGAGGCCCACGAGTATGCAGGAGTTCAAGGCAACCGGCACGAACGGAAACAGGAAACCCCAGCCTGCGACGACCGGGCCGCCGAGAACGGCGGTCAGGGCGGCGGCACCGCCTGGCGGATGCAGGCATCGCGTAAATGACATCGCTCCTATCGCAAGCGAAACACCGACCCCGATCGCAATGATCGGATCGCGGATGAAATAGGCGGCAATGATACCCATCATGGCGGAAATGGTGTTGCCGCCGATAATCGACCAGGGCTGGGCAAGAGGGCTTGCCGGAACCGCGAAAAGCAGCACCGCAGACGCCCCCATCGGCGCGACGATGAGCGGAAGGTGCGGCCCCTGCCCGAAGAGATAGCCGCTGATGACTCCGGTAAGGCCAATGCCGATCAAGGCACCAAGGCATGCGATCAGCCGTTCGCGCAAGGTGGCTCCGGCGAGTATCGGGGAAAACAGGCGGAACCGGCTGGCCTCCGCCTTGTGGGACTCTGGATGCTGCATGATGAAACCAGTTTTAGAGAAGGGTATCCCTTGGATGAATGGCAGGACGCGGGCTAGTTCGGCACGAGCGGCAAGCTCTTGCCCTTGGTGGCGCCGAGGACTTCATGAAACGCATCGAAGGAACTCGGGCGATTATTCTTGCGGAAGATAAGGATCGTGTCCACGATGGCGAGCTGGTGCGTCGCCGATGTCGCCGGCCAGTGCATGAGATCGAGAACGGACTTTGGCATGACGCCGGCTGCGCTGCCGGTCGCCACACTGGCCAGAATGGCATGATAGGAGCCAAGTTCGGTCGTCGGCAGAGAGCTCGACTTGCGCGCCCAGCCTTCTGCAATCCTGCGATAAGTGCATCCGGGCTCGAGGGCAGCAATCGATCCGACGCGCAAATCGGCAGCCGACCGGATCGATGGATGCCCGGATGGCAGCAGGAGCAGCAGATCCTCGACAAATACCGGTTCCGCCTCGAGCTGCTTGAGTTCAGCCGCGAAACTTGGATCTTCATTCAGCATTGCTTTTGGCGGCCGGGCGATCAGCGCACAGTCCAGAACATCGCGCAGAACATCTTGAGCAAGATCGCGGGAAGCGCCAAGCGTCAGCTGGAGCGATACATCCGGCCACATATGATTGAACTGGCTAAGTGCGGCGGGCAGTCGGCTTGCTGCCGTGCTTTCCATCGTTCCCAGGCGCAATGTACCCGACGGGCGCTGGGGCCTGACCGCCTGACGCGCCTCGAGCGCGAGCGCGGCAAGTCGATTGGCGTAGACCTGAAAGGTCTCGCCTTCTTTCGTCAGCGTCATCTTCTTGCCGTCGCGGCTGAAGAGGAGGACGCCCAGATGGTCCTCCAACTGCTGGATACGCGTCGTCACATTCGACGGCACCCGTCCCACGGCCTTCGCAGCCTTGGTCACGCTGCGGTCGCTGGCCACGGCAAGGAAGATCTCGATTGATGAAAGGTCCAACGAAAAGATCTCGATTCAGGAATTAAGTTATCTTATCATTCCCTATATAAAAATCATTGTCGCAGCTCAAGCATGTTTCCGCATCGAGCCGGGGAATGGAGTTCTGACGGGCAGATGGCAAAATCAGATCGACATGAAACCGGCGAGGCAATCCGCGAATACGCGTCGCCTGCCTGCATGCTGCACGAGGTCGACCCAGCCTATAGCGGCATTTCACCCAATGAGAACCGGATCTCGGATATTTTCGCGTGGCGAAAGGCCGAACGGCAGAGGCTGATCGGCGCGCGAATAGCGCTGCCAATCGCAAAGCGAGAAGAATATGCAGGCGCGATTGCCAGCTATCTCGATCAGATTATCACCGATATCGACGGCAAACATGTCAGCCTGTTCTGGCCCTTCTCGGGAGAGCCGGACTTGCGAGGATGGATGGTGGCCTTGGCGGCACGCGGCGCGGATTGCCTGTTGCCGGTCGTTGTCGCCAAGGCAGAACCCTTGATATTCCGATCATGGAAAACGGGAGAGCGGCTTGAACGCGGGGTATGGAACATTCCCGTGCCGGCAGAGGGCAAGGAAGCGGTTCCCGATATCGTCATCGCGCCCCTGGTCGGCTTTGATGCAGCCTGCTACCGACTTGGTTATGGAGGCGGATTTTTCGACAGAACCCTTGCGGCCCTCGAGCGCAAACCTTTGGTCATCGGCGTCGGCTTCGAATCGCAGAAGATCGATACCATCCGTCCGCTCGCTCATGACATTCCGATGGACGTGATCGTCACGCAAGCGGGACTGCGCTATCGATGATCTCAATTCCCTTTTCCTGGCGGGCATCGAGCCTGCCGATTCCGCCGGGGTGCTGAACGGAGCGGCAGATCGCCGCACAAACGGGCAGCGGTTCATGCCTGGGCTCCGATATACCCGGCCGGATCAACACCTGCACCTATTGGCACATGAATTGCGTCTCTACGATCGATCCATCGGAAGAGACGATATTCATGCTGTCCATTCTCCTGCCGCTACTTTTGAGCATTTCCCTCGGTTTGAGCTGGAACAGGTTTCTGCTGACCTTCGCAAGCCGCGGTGACAGTCTTCAAAACCAGATGCCGGTTACGATGGTCGCGGCGGCAGTCAGTCTGACGGCCCTTGCATTGTCCTTTGCCGATAAGGGACCGTTGCTGGGAAGTGCCATCGTCTTGCTCGGCCTGCTGCTCGCGGCCATCAGCAAGAGCCTTTCCCACCCGGCTGCCATTGTGGCGCTTTCCGCCGTCAGCCTTGCGGCCTATCTCCAGTTTACGGGGTACCACTGAGCCACTGATATCGGCACGGTATTCCAAGCATATATCGAGTCCGACGTTGAAATCGGAGATTTCCGCGACATCAGGCCCAGCGTCGGGGCTGGGCGCGGATCATCGGCCGCAATACGATCTTCGTCGACGATCGAGATCCTTTGGCCTATGGTTTCCAGATCAAATAAAAGAGGTCTGTCCGTCGAGGCATTGCATGAAATCCGTCAAACAAGAAGCTAAGCACGATCCCTTGAAGGTCGGATTCATCCTCGCGCGATCATTTACGCTTTCCGCCTTCGCTCTATTCGTGGATACGCTGAGATTGGCGAGCGACGAAGCCGATAGATCGGGCAGGGTGCTGGCCGATTGGCAGGTATTGGGTAGCACCCGGCATCTCATTACGTCGAGCTGCGGCGTTCAGGTCGCGCCGACCTCGGACTTTATCGACCCAAAGGAATTCCACTACATTGTCGTCGTCGGTGGACTTTTGAACACGGACATCACGATTGACAATCAGACCGCCGATTATCTGAAGAAAGCCGCGGCTCAAAAAATCCCGCTGATCGGCGTTTGCACCGGCACCTTCATTCTGGCGCGCCTCGGCCTGATGAAAACACACCAGACCTGCGTGAGCTGGCTGCACTACCAGGCCTACCGCGAGCAATTCCCCGAAAACCCCGTTCGCTCCGATCGCCTGTTCAATCTCGACCGGAGCCGCGGATCGTGCGCTGGCGGAAGCAGCGCCGCCGATATGGCTGCCTTTCTTGTCAGGCGGCACATTAGCCGTGACGCCGAACGAAACGCGCTTGAAGTGCTGCAGATCGAGCGCGCCCGATCCGGGCTGGATATTCAGCCGCGTAAGCCACTCGCGATCGAATGCCAGGACCCACGCCTCAAGGCCGTGCTGATTACCATGGAGAGCCATATCGAGGACGTGGTGCCGACCGAAGATCTTGCCGCGTCGGTCGGGCTGTCCCGGCGGCAGCTCGAACGTCTGTTCACCGAGGAAATGAAAACCTCTCCCGGCGCCGTCTACACCCGCATTCGCATGGAACGGGCCAAGCAGCTGGTTCTCCAGACAGAGGCGCCGCTCATTGAAATCGCACTGGAGGTCGGCTTCGACAGCGCCTCCCATTTTGCGAGGCTCTTTCGCCGGCTCTACGGACAATCGCCCACGGAGTTACGGCGCGCGCATGCCTGAAGTTGCCGTGGGAATCAGAAGGGGCGATGACTGCCAGGTTCGCCAAAGGGACGCCCGATGAGGAAGGAGCCTGAACTCAGGTAGGTGGTTTCTCGGCGACACGGCGCGCATATGTGGATCATGCGCGCAGCGGCATCATTCAACATCCAGATCAAAGAAATGCTGAGTCGCCAGAGCTGCGGCCCCCCGCGCCCAGGAGCCCGGCACCCAATCGGGAAGTAATTCCGGCATATTCAAAAAGACATATTTCGCCATCGAACGGCGGATCGGCTCGAGGATCGCCTCACCAAACTGCATGGCTTCGCCGCCGGCGATAAGAACCTCGGGATCGAACAGGTTCACCAGATCAGCCAGATGGCGCCCGATCAGCTCCCCCGCCTCTGCCATGACCTGGAGGGCCGCCGGATCGCCGCCGTCGATTGCGGCTGCGAATTCGTCGCGATTGGCCTTTGCGCCCCTTTGTCGGCCCCAGTCCTCGATCATGGCAGCCTCGGCTGTATGAGCCTGAAGGCAACCCCGTCTGCCGCATTCGCAGAGCCGTCCGCCGGGAACCGTGATGATGTGGCCGAGCTTCCCGGCCAAGCCATGGCTTCCGTGATAGATTTCCCCCCCCATGACCAGTGACGATCCGACACCGGTACCGACGGCGATCGTCGCGAAATTGCTATAATTGCGGCCTGCGCCGAAGAGCCGCTGTGCGACGGTGAAGGCGCTGATGTCGTCGTCGATCCAGACCGGGACATGGACCCGCTCACGCAGCAGTTCGGGAAAAGCAAGATCCCGCCAGCCGAAGCGCGGGCTCTGAACGCAGATGCCTTTGACCGCATCCACCTCGCCGGGGATGGACACGCCGACCCCCATGACCGGCGATCCGGTGCGGCCGGCATCAGCAAGAAGCTTCGGGATCGCCGCCACAATCGCCTCGACCATCGTTTCCGGCAACGTGTTCGGCACGGGCATATCGAAGGAGGCAATCGGCGTCGTGGCGAGGTCGGTCAGAACACAGTCGATGCTGTCGTGGCGAAGCTTGAAGCCAACAGCCAGGTGCCCATCATAATTGATATCGACGGGCACGGGCCGCCGCCCGGTCGCGCCGGTCTGAGCTTTTCCCTCGACGACGAGTCTCTCCTCGACCAGTTCCGTGACGACGAAAGTCACCGCCGCCGGGCTGAGGCCTGTCACCGTGGCGATTTCGGCACGCGGCATCGCTCCACGGCTTCGCAGCAGGTTGAGAATGAGCCGCCGATTAAGGGCTCGGGAGGTACCAGGGTTGCCGCGCACGGAGATCCTTAAATTAATTTTGTAAATTAACTATTGTCGCTTCTCGGAAGATACGGTATGCAATAGCACATGGCAATGGAGGAATGTCTGCTTGTATCAGCACAGGCAGAATTGCCGGTTTATTGCGTAATTTCTGAAGGTTAGAGGCTGCCTGCATCTGTAGGCGGGCCTGGATTTGATGTGCCTCGGGAGGAAAAAGATGGCATCGAAGAACGAACTTTCACTTATCAATGCAATCAAGGCGTCTCGGCGCCAGTTCATGATCGGCACGGGCGCTGCCCTGGCGACCACGGCGCTTTATCGCCCGGCAATTGCCAATGGCGGCGAGGTGACGATCATTTCGGATATCGGCAATGCCGGACAGCGGGCCGTCCTTGACCGCATCGCCGCTGATTTTACCAAGAAGACGGGGACGAAAGTCACCATCAACAATATGGATCACGAGGCGCATAAGACCGCTATCCGCAGCTACCTCGTCGTCGGCGCCCCCGATATCTGCTTCTGGTTCTCCGGCAATCGAATGAAGGCTTTTGTCGATCGCGGACTGTTCGACGACATTTCCGACCTGTTTGTGAAGGAAGGCTATAGCGACAAGCTCGGTGCCACGATGACGGCAGTCACCGTCAACGGCAAGCAGTACGGTCTGCCGCTTGGCGGCATTCTCTGGGGTCTTTTCTATCGCAAGGACGTTTTTGCCGAGAAGGGCTGGACAGCGCCGACGAACTGGGACGAATTCCTGAAATTCGGCGAGGCGGCGAAATCCGCCGGCATGACCCCGATCAGCATGGGCACAAAGGAACTGTGGCCGACCGGCGGCTGGTTCGACCACATGAACCTGCGTATCAACGGTCTCGACAAGCATCTCGCCCTCATGGAAGGCAAGATCGCCTATACCGACCCGATGCTGAAGCCGGTCTTCGACAAATGGGAAGAACTCATCAAGGCCAATTTCTTCTCCGCAAGCGGCCCATCCTTCGGCTGGGAACAGGCGGGCGCGGCTCTCGCACAGAAGAAGGCGGCGATGATGGATCTCGGAGGCTTTATCAAGTCCGCCTTCCCAGCAGGCGACGAGGCCCAGATCGCCTTCGCCCCCTTCCCGGAAATCGTATCCGGCGTCGAACGCTATGAGGATTTCTCGGTCAACTCGGTGCACATCCCGGCCAAGGCGAAGAACCGGCAAGGTGCGCGCGATTTTCTCGCCTACTTCTACCAGCCTGACAATCTCGGCGCATTCCTCGAAGCCGAAGGCACCATTCCGCCGCGCAACGATTGCCCGCCGAGCAAGGACCCCTTGGTCAACATCGCCGTGGAATCGCTCAAGGGCGTGAAAGGTACTTCGCAATATTATGACCGCGACACCGATCCGGACATGGCGCAGGACGGCATGAAGGGCTTCCAGGAGTTCACGGTCAAGCCCGAGCGTCGCGACCAAATCCTGGCGCGGCTCGAAAAGACCCGCGCGCGCATTTTCAAATAGTCCTCCCGGACCAAGGCGCGGCGGGCATCGGCTTTAAGCCCTCACCCCGCCGCGCCTGCCTTGAAAAGCCCGCACCTTGCGAAGTGCCTCGAATTATCGAACCAAGAAGTCTGAGCCATGTGGAAAAAACACAGGAACTGGCTGACGCCTGTCCTCTTCGTCGTGCCGGGATGCATCCTATTCGGAACGATCATCATCGCTTCCTCGGTGGAATCGATCTGGATTTCATTCTTCAATTGGGATGGCGTCGGGCAGAAGAGCTGGGTGGGACTGGCAAACTATTCCGAACTCTTTGCCGATCCGCAATTCTACGTCTCGCTGAAGAACAACATCATCTGGCTCGTCATGTTCATGGCGGCGCCGCCGCTTGGACTGGCGCTGGCGCTGCTCGTCAACCAGCAGATCGCCGGCATGCGGATCTTGAAGTCGCTTTTCTTCATCCCGCTCGTGCTTGCGACGGTCACGGTCGGCGTCGTGTTCGGCTGGGTCTATGATCCGAACTACGGGCTTCTTGCTCTCATCTTCAATCTCTTCGGCGCGACGGCGCCTGCCCTGCTCGCGGACGAACATTTCGTCACTTTCGCCGTGGTCGCCGCCGCGCTCTGGCCGCAGATCGCATTTTGCATGGTGCTCTTTCTTGCAGGCCTCAACAATCTGAGTTCCGATATCATCGGGGCCGGACGTGTCGATGGCGCCCGCGGCTGGAACATGCTTTGGCACGTCGTTCTGCCGCAATTGCGCCAGGTGGGTTTCATCGCTCTTGCCGTGACCGTTGTCGGCGCCTTGCGATCCTTCGACATGATCGCGGTGATGACATCGGGCGGTCCCTTCGGCTCGTCGGAGGTGTTGGCCTACCAGATGTACGAGCAGTCGATCTTCTCCTATCGCTTCGGCTACGGCGCGGCGATCGCCACCATCCTCTTTGCAATCATGATCGTTTTCATCACCTGGTATCTGCGCGTCATGATACGCATGGAACGGGAGACACGCTGATGTATCCTCGCCCGATCCCCGAAGAAAAGCCCGCGCTTCGCGGCCTTTATGCCGCCTTCGTCGGCCTGATCCTCATACTCTGGCTGCTGCCGCTCTTTGCCGTCATGCTGACGGCGGCCAAGACGGCCGATGAAATCATGGCAGGCAAATACTGGACGTGGCCCGAGCATTTCAATCTCGTCGAGAACTTCCAGTCCGTCTTCCAGCAGACGAACATGTGGGGCTATTTCATCAACAGTCTCATCATCACCATGCCCTCGGTGCTGCTGGTCCTCGTATTCTCGACGCTGACCGGCTATGTGCTTGCCCGCTATAATTTTCGCGGCAATGCCCTGCTCTTCTCGCTCTTCGTCGGCGGCAACTTCCTGCCTGCGCAGATCATGATGATCCCGGTACGCGATCTCATGGTTTCAGTCGGCCTATACGACACCTATTTCGCGCTAATCATCTTCCATGTCGCCTTCCAGACCGGCTTTGCGACGCTGTTCATGCGCAATTTCATCGCGGCTCTGCCGGACGAGTTGTTCCAGGCGGCGCGCGCGGAAGGCGCCTCCCCCTGGCAGACGATGCGCCACGTCGTTCTACCGCTGATGCGGCCGGCGCTCGCCGCCCTTGCGATCCTGATCTTCACCTTCGTCTGGAACGATTACTTCTGGGCGATCGTGCTCACACAGAGCGACGTCGTGAAACCGGTAACGGCGGGCCTGAACAATCTCAGAGGCGAGTGGACGTCCGCCTGGAATATCGTGGCGGCGGCAACCTTGTTCGTCGCCGTCCCGCCGGTCCTGATGTTCTTCCTGATGCAGAAGCATTTCATCGCGGGCCTGACCATGGGCGCCGTCAAGGGCTGACATGTCCCGCACCGCGCGAACAGATTTGGAGTATCACTCATGAGCCATGTAAAGCTGATCGATATCGACAAACATTATGGCGGCTATCATGCCCTGCGTTCAATCAATCTTTCCGTCGACAAGGGCGAATTCATCGTCATGGTCGGCCCGTCGGGCTGCGGCAAATCCACCACGCTGAAGACGATCGCCGGCCTCGAAAGCATCAGCTCGGGCGAGATTTGGATCAACGGCCGCAACGTCACGCGCGAGGAGCCGGGCGATCGCGGCATCGCCATGGTCTTCCAGTCCTACGCGCTTTATCCGCATATGACGGTTGCCGAGAACATGGGATTCGGCCTGAAGATGGCGAAGCGCCCGCAAGTCGAGATCGACGCAGCCGTCAAGCGCGCGGCCGAAATCCTCAGAATATCCGATCAGCTCGACAAGCGCCCGAAGCAGCTTTCGGGCGGCCAGCGCCAGCGCGTCGCCATCGGCCGCGCCATCACCCGCGCACCGGAGGTGTTCCTCTTCGACGAGCCGCTCTCCAATCTCGATGCGGCATTGCGCACGCAAATGCGCGTGGAGCTTTCGACCCTACACCAGCAGCTCGGCTCGACGATGATCTATGTGACGCACGATCAAGTCGAGGCAATGACCATGGCGAGCCGCATCGTTGTGTTCAACAAGGGTATCATCGAGCAGGAAGGCGCGCCGCTCAATCTCTATCACAATCCGGCAAACCAATTCGTCGCTGGCTTCCTGGGTGCGCCACGGATCAATTTCATCAATGCAAAGCTCGTTTCCCTTCGCGACGGTGTGGCTGAAGTAGCACTCGAAGGCGGCGGCGCGACGGTCATGGTTCCCGTTGCCGATGTCGGCGATCTTAAGGCTGAGTCCCATCTCACCCTGGGCATTCGGCCGGAATCGCTGAAGATCGGCCCCTCCACCGAGGAGGTCGCCATCTCCTTGGACGGCAAGGTCCGGCTGGTCGAGCAGCTCGGCCGCGAAACCGTTCTTTATGTCGATGCAGGCCCTCTTGCCACGATCGGCTCGGAAAGCGGCACGCGCAATTTCACCGTTCAGCTCGGTAACGCCACGAGCTTTTCGGCTGGCGAGCAGGTCAAGCTGTCCGCCTCGACATCCTCCCTTTACCTCTTCGGCCCCGATGGCAGAACCCTCAGCCGGCCGAAGTCAATCATTGCCTCTCTGTAAGAAAGCTTGTGACCTCATGAAAGTTTTGGAAAGAAAGCCGCTCTCTGTCTGGCGGACGCTCAATCTCGACAGCTTCATGGTCGGTGTGCCGCATTATCCCGAACATGTCGACGAGAGCTATTGGGACCGCGATGCCGAACGCATGGCCGCTGCCGGTTTCAATACGGTTCGCATGGCGGAATTCGCCTGGCATATCATGGAGCCGCATGAAGACCATTTCGACTTCTCGCTCTTCGACAAGGCGATTGCCGGCCTGGCCAAGCACGGCATCAAGACCATTCTCTGCACCCCGACGGCAACGCCGCCGCGCTGGCTAACGGCGAAGTACCCCGAAGTCCTGCGCGTCGATGCCAATGGCAGGCAGGCAAGCCATGGATCGCGCCAGCATTGCGATACGACGAGCCCGGTGCTGCGCCGGCACAGCCAACGCATCACGCGTGCCATGGCCGAGCATTATCGGTATAATCCTGATGTCATCGGCTGGCAGACGGATAACGAGCTCAATACGACGACTTCCGAAAGCTATTCGCCATCCGCGCTCATCGAGTTCCAGAGGTTCTGCCGCGCGAAATACGGCACGATTGAAGCCCTGAACTTTGCCTGGGGCGGCGACTTCTGGGCGACGGCTTATCAGACATTCGACCAGATCGTCTTCCCGAAGCCGATGAACCCGTCTTTCTCCAGCCCCGGACACGTGCAGGACTATCATCGCTTCCTCGCCTTCGCGACGGCGCTCTTCCAGCACGATCAGGTGGAGATCCTGAGGTCGACCAATCCCGCATGGTTCATCTTCCACAATCTCGGCAACCTTGCCGACATCGATTTCCGCGGCCAGTTCGGTCAGGATCTCGATTTCATCGGCTTCGACATCTATCCGTTCCTTTATGACGAGATGCGCCGTGGCGGCGGACATGCGATCACGCAGGCCTTCCATCTCGACCAATGCCGCGCCTATTCCGGCAATTTCATCGTTCCGGAACAGGCTTCCGGCCTCGGCAGCCAGCCGGGTTTCTCCTCATCCGTGCCGGAGCCCGGCGAGATGCGTCGCATGGCGATGACCTCCGTATCGCGCGGCGCTGATGGCCTGATGTTCTTCCGTTGGCGGCCGGCGCATTTCGGCGCCGAGATCTACTGGAACGGTATTATCGACCACGATGACATCCCGCGCCGCCGCTACGAAGAAGCCACGCAATTCGCGTCCGACATCCGCAAGATCGAGGACAAGCTGCTCGGCACCACCGTCCGCATGGATATTGCCATCGCCGGCGCGGATTTCGACAATCAGGAAGCCTACAAGACCTATGCGATCGGCCTGCCAAGCCCGATGCAAGATGCCGCCCATCTGCACCGGGCCTGCTATCAGGCCGGTATCGCCTGCGGCTTCATCCATCCGGAAGATGATCTCTCGCGCGTCAAGGCGCTCTATGTTCCCCATTGGGTCATGTGGAAGGAAGAGTGGTCGGCGGCGGTGGAAAAGTTCGTCGCCGATGGCGGCACGCTCATCCTGTCGGCGATGACAGGCACCCGCGACGACAACAATCATATCATCCGCACCCAGGCACCGGGCAAAGCGCTCTCGGAGCTTTCGGGCGTGCATGTCTATGAATTCGGTCCTGTCTCCGCTCCGGGAGCGGATGGACTGTTCACCGGCTTCCGCGAGAGCGGCATCGGCAGCCATCAACCGTCGCCACGTCCGGCGGCAACCTCGGCCTCGCGTAAATACGCTTATACGATCGGCAATCGCCAGCTCGAGGCCGGGCACCTTTACGAGAAGCTGGAGATAACGGCTGATACAGAGACCGTTGGCCGCTGGTCCGACCGGTTCCTGGAAGGCACGCCGATGCTAACGCGCCGCCGGCATGGCAATGGCCAAGTCTACTACCTCGGCACCTATCTCACGGCGCCGCTTGCGGAGGTCATTCGCGAGCTTCTCGTCAGCAAGGGTGTTGCCGCACCACTGGTACAGGATCTGCCTAATGGTGTCGAAGTGTCCCTGCGCGAAGGTGATGGCAGGAGGCTGCTGTTTGTGCTCAATACAGAGCATGAAACGAAGATCGTCAATCTACCGTCCGGTAACGACCTGCTGACCGGTAAAGCCATATCGGGCACGACCGAACTCGCCGGCTACGCCGTATTGGTGATCGAGCAATCAGTCTGATACCAACTGTGACGCCTCCGGCGCCGAGGATGCAACTTCGGCGCCGACGTTTAGGCGCGCAGCGAATTGAAGTGCCGCATCATACGCTCAGCTGCCGGACGGATGCCGGTGAACAGTTCGAAAGCCTTCACGGCCTGGAATACCGCCATGCCACCGCCGTCGAGAACGCGACACCCTGTCTGTCGGGCGCATTTCACCAGCTCGGTTTCGATCGGGAAATAGACGATTTCCGCGACCCAGAGACGATCGGATAGAAGTTGCGCGTCGAGCGGCAACCCGGGATGAGCGGCCATGCCGGTCGGCGTTGCATGAACCAGACCATCAGCTGCATCCAGTGCCGCAGCAAGGTCATGACCGACCGAGAAACGGCAAGCGACGTGTGCCGGCTGAAGCTGGTCGACCAGCGCCCGCGCGCGCGAGGGGTCGAGATCGAATATCTCTAGGGACTGCGCGCCCATTTCAGCCACCGCATGGGCAACGGCAACGCCGGCGCCGCCAGCGCCCAGCTGCACGACACGGGCGAGCGAAACGCCGGCCAACCCGCGCCTAAAGCTTTCGGCAAAACCCCACCAATCGGTATTGTGGCCGATCCTGCGGTTCCCTTGGAAAACGACCGTATTGATGGATCGCAGCGTCTGGGCATCGGGCGAAAGCTCGTCCACCAGCGCGACGGCAGCCTGCTTGCAGGGGTGAGTGATATTGAGGCCGGCAAACCCCCGCGCCTCGGCTTCGTTGATCAAAGCCGGAAGATCCGACACGGAGAGACCACGTGTATCCAAGTCGATGAGATCGTAGCGGTAGGACAGGCCGCAATGCTCGCCTTCGCGCATATGCATGGCTGGCGTCAGCGATCGGCCGATCCCGGCGCCGATCAATCCGACATGAAGTTGACGCGGAACAATGGCGGCTTGAGTGTTCAATCTTTCCTCCCGAGCAGCAAAACAAAGCCATGCTGCAGGCCTGCCTGCAAAATGTACGAACTAGTACGTAAAGTCAATATGAGGCATGATCAAGGGCCGCAGCAAAACGCCAAAGCCAATCAAATGACGCCGCGCCTCGTCAGATCATTTCGAAGGAAGGATGCCTCAGAAATGCAAGGATCGCATCGACGATGAGGGATTTGTGCCGCTTCTTCAGAGCTTCGGACGACAGGTCACGCTCGAAGATCGCCCCGAAAGTATGCCGATTGGAAACACGAAAGAAGCATTGGGCGCTGATCATCATATGCAGATCGACCGGGTCTACCCTGCGCACGAAGCTGCCATCGGCGTAGCCCCGTTCAAGGATGTCCGTGATGATATCGATGACGGCGATGTTCATCTGCGACAGGACGACCGAACGCTTCATATGTTCGGCGCGATGAATGTTTTCGATACTGACCAGCCGTACGAAATCCGGATTTTGATCATCGTGATCGAAGGTGCTTGCGATCAATTGCGCCATAGCCTGAACGGGCGGCATGTTTTCGAGATCGAGCTCGCTCTCCAGCGTGCGGATCTTCGTATAGGCTTGTTCGAGAACGGCAAGATAAAGCCCTTCCTTGCTGCCGAAATAATAGTAGATCATGCGCTTGGACGTCTTGGTGCGCTCGGCGATCTCATCGACGCGCGCACCGGAAAAACCGGCTGCAACGAATTCCTCGGTGGCGATCTTGAGAATATTTTCCTTGGTCGCGTCTGGATCGTTCTTTCGCGTAAGACGCTCGATCTTGGCCGCTTGCGCTTTGGTCATGCCTTGCCCGTCTTCCTGGGTCTGTCCCTGCCCAACATTGAAGATCAAAGCTTTAACACAGGCTTCACGCGAATGGGGAGAGCCTAAAGTTTCGGCAGACCAATCGGCCGCAGGTGACGCCTGAGCGCTGCGATGCGGAAAATGGCATTCGCCGCACCATATCCACGATAGCCGCTGCGCTGGACGATTTCGAAGAAGAAGCCTTCGCCGTAAGTGGGGCTGTAAAGCTGGAAATATTCGCCGTGATCGTCGCGGTCATAGAGGATGTTGTGCGCCTTCAGGCGGTCCGTGAAAGCCGGCTCGAGGCCGAACCTCGCCTCCAGGTCGTCGTAATAGTTGGGCGAGATCACCAAGGTGGCAAAGCCGTTATCCGATAAGGCAGCCGCAGCCGCAAAGATATTATCGGTCGCAAAGGCCAGGTGCTGGATGCCGGAGCCAAACGTTTCGGCGATGAAATGCCCGGCGAGCGTGTTGCGGTTTTCAGCGCCGTTCAGCGTGATGCGCAAGCTGCCCGGCTCGTTTTCGACGACCTGGCTGCGAACGACGCCGGCGGGATCAATAATGTCGACCATCGGCGTCTTATGTGCATTCAATATCGCGGTATAAAAGAGCAGCCAGGTCAGCAACTCCTCATATTTCATCGTTTGCGCAACATGGTCTATGCCCGTCAGCCCGACAGGCCGCAAATCGGTATCGTCATTGACCGGATCGAATTCGATCTCCCATATGCGGCCGAGCGCGCTCCTGCGATCGAGGAAATACAGGATGCCGCCGCCAACGCCCCTGACGCCAGGCATTTCGATCTCGCCGGGATTCAGTGGTTGTTCAAAACGTTCGGCACCCAGCGCCACGGCCCGCGCGACTGCGGCTTCGGCATCATCCACCCATAACCCCATCGCATAGGCCGACTGCCCGTGCAAAGCGTAAGAAGCGCCCGCAAACCCGTCCGGATCGGTATTGACGACCAGATTGATGTCGCCTTGCCGGAAGACATCGACGCGCTTGCTCTTGTGGCGCCCGACATGGCGAAAGCCCAGTGCGCGCAGCCGATCAGAAAGGCCGGACGCCTCCGCTTCATCGATCGTAAATTCGATAAAGGCAACGCCCTCCACCTCGGCGCGCGCCGGCATCGGCGGCAAGGTGAGGCTACTGCTTTCCGTGCGACGAACCTGGTCACCGAGATAGATGAGAGAGCGCCTGCCATCGACGGCGATGGCGGTCGGCGAGCCGCCGCGAAACTGGTCGTTGAAAATCTCCAGCGAGAGATAGCCATCATAGCCCGTCGCGGCGACGGCCTTCATGAATTCGAGTACGGGAAGGTCGCCTTCCCCTGGCATGTTGCGGAAATGACGGCTCCAATAGAGCAGATCCATGTCGATCAGCGGCGCATCGGCAAGCTGAATGATAAAGATCTTCTCTTTCGGGATCGACCGGATCGAATTGACGTCGATCTTGCGCGAAAGCGTATGGAAGCTGTCGAGAATAAGACCGATATTCGGATGATCGGCGCGACGGACGATTTCCCAGGCATCGCGGTGATCGTGAATATGCCGACCCCAGGCGAGTGCCTCATAGCCAACCCGCAGGCCGCGTTTGGCCGCTCTCTCGCCAAGCTCGAAGAAGTCGGCTGCGGCGCGATCAATCCCGCCCAGCGCGACGGACGAGACATTCGAACAAACGAGAACGAGGTCGGTCCCCATCTCCTGCATCAGGTCGAATTTGCGCTCGGCGCGATCGAAGGTTCGGCTGCGCAAGGGTTCGGGCATGCCTTCAAAGTCCCGGAAGGGCTGAAAGAGCGTGATCTCCAGTCCATGATCCCTCACCATCTGACCGACCTGGCGTGGTGATTCATCGAAGGCGAGGAAGTCGTTCTCGAAGATTTCGACGCCATCGAAACCTGCCTTGGCAATGGCTTGAAGCTTTTCTTTGAGATCACCGCTGATCGAAACGGTCGCAATCGAGGTTTTCATTGTTTCATCCCGTTACTTGACGATTTTCAACAAACTCATCCGCGATCGCGACACGTCATTGCTGCTCAGATCAGGACTGGCCGCTAGATCGCCCGATCGGCGTGGCGAACGGAAGCTGCCAAGCGTCGTTCATCCCTGCCAAGTTGATCGATCGGCGTTCGGTAGGTCTCTGTTGCGGTTGCGGCGGAAATGGCGGCAATCAAGGCTGTGATCGAGGTAAAGACGGCAACCGGCACCCAGCCCATCGGCCCTGTGCCCATCACAGCTGCGCTGATGGTCGGCGCGAAGCCGCCGAGCGCAAAGCCGATCTGTGTGCCGACCGCCATACCTGACAGACGCACACGGGTGTCGAACATTTCCGCATAGAGCGCCGGCCAGATGCCGTTCGATGCACTGTAGACCACGCCTGAAAGCAGGATGCCGAGGACGAAGACGAGCATGAGGTTGTTCTGGCTGATGGCCCAGATGTAGGGCCAGATCAGCACCGCGCAGCCGACGGCGCCAAAGATGAACACGGGCTTGCGGCCGATGCGGTCTGCGAGAATGGCCCATGCGGGAATCGCGCCCAGCGCCACGATATTGGCAAGCACCAGAACGGTCAGCATCGTCGAGCGATCGATATGCATCGTGTTGACGGCATAGGACAGGGTGAAGACGCTGAAGATCGTGCTGACGACCGAAATCAGCGCCGCAAAGATGATGCGCAGGACATCCGCCCAATAATTGGTGAGCAGCGAGACAAGCGGCAGTTTTGTGGCCTCGCCCCTCTTGGTTTCCTCCAGAAAGGCAGGTGTTTCCGCAAGCGTGCGGCGAACCCAGAATCCGACGATGACCACCACGAAGCTTAGAAAGAAGGGAATACGCCAACCCCATGACATCAATGCGGTTTCATCGAGCTTTCCAAGCGGAATGAAGACCAATGTTGCAAGGATCAGTCCGGCCTGAGTTCCGCTCAGCGTGAAGCTGGTGAAGAAGGCGCGTCTATTTTCAGGCGCGTGCTCGAGCGTCATGGAGCTGGCGCCGGCCTGCTCGCCGGCAGCCGAAATGCCTTGCAGCAAGCGCGCCAGAACCAGAAGAATGGGCGCCACGATGCCAGCCTGACTATAGGTTGGCAGGCACCCGATGATGAAAGTCGAAAAACCCATAAGGAGCAGGGTGAAGGTAAGCACCTTCTTGCGGCCGAATTTGTCGCCGATATGACCCAGGACCACTGCGCCCAGGGGCCTCATGATATAGGCAACGCCAAAGGTCGCGAAGGAGGCGATGGCCGCCGTTTGCGGGTCTTCCGCCGAGAAGAATATCTTCGGGAAAATGAGGGCCGCTGCCGTACCGTAGACGAAGAAATCATAATATTCGACGGCGCTTCCCAACCAGCTCGCAAGAGCTGCGCGCTTGGGTGTTTTATGTTCGATTTGTGTTTTCATGGTCGTTCCTCCCCAGAGCATTCGGATGTCAAGGACATATCGCAACCGAGCGCATCCGGCCTCCGCCTGCACCCGCTTGCAAGGACATCCGAGATCATCCTGACAGTCTTCGATGCTGCACAACGCAGCACCGTCACTCCTCGCCAACAATAATGTACGAACTAGTTCGTTGTGTAAAGCGCCGGCAACCTGCCATCCCGCAGCGCGTTGTTGCGAGCAATAGAAACAATGCGTTGAAGCAGCTTGTTACGTCACAGCCTGAGGCGGTGAAGTCCTTGCAGTCGGACTGAGCGCGCCTGCAGCGGCCGCATCATTATTCGTTGAAAATCTTGAAGGTCAGGCAATATGAGCCGGACCAAGGGTAATTCCTTCTCGCCTGGTACATGTAGAAGATAGGCGAGTACGGCGCGCCCACAGATCATCCCGCGACCCGCGGGTTACCGGCCGGCCTCGTTGCCATCTGCCAGCGGCACGAACAATCCAAGCTTGACGTCACGCAGCACCACATTCGTATGCATGCGCCGGATCTGCGGATTTTCCGCCATGATCACGGCGGCGATGTCGTCATAGTGCTCGACATCCCTGGCGGTGACGATCGCAATGAGGTCGACGGCGCCCGTGACATAATAGACCTGCTGGATATGGTCCTGCTTTTCCGCCCAAAGGCGGAACTTGGCAAGCGCATCGTAATTGTCCCGCTCGATCTCCATGCCGACGATGAACACCATCGGCGTCCCGGTCGCCTTGCGGTCCACAACTGCGATTTCCGCCTTGATGATACCGTCCTCGCGCAGCCGCTTAAGGCGCCGCTGCACGGCTGAAGTCGAAAGGCCGACCTCATCGGCGATTGCTTCGGCGGTGAGTTGGCAATTGCGCTGGACGATATCGAGAATATCGCGATCGAAGCGATCCAGATTTTCCATTCCCACTCCGTTCGGCGTCGATGAAATTAGGCGACGACATCTCTATTCCATCACAAAAGATGCACAAGAAATACATTTTTGCTTTTTATATGCAAAATAATCGGAAATTGCGCGCAAATTCCGCTCCCCTTCGCGATATTCTCCGCAAATTGTTTTTCATCGGAATTTTATATGACAGAGCTGCCCTCCCAGGCTCTTTGCGTGGAAGATCTCCACAAGAGCTTTGGGTCACATCAGGTCCTCAAGGGTGTTTCTACCATCGCCAATCAAGGGGACGTGATTTCCATCATCGGCTCGTCCGGCTCCGGGAAAAGCACGTTCCTGCGCTGCATAAACCTGCTTGAGATGCCCGATCGCGGACGCATCGTCGTCAACGGCGAGGAAGTCGCCTTGAAGGGCGGGCGCCAAGGGCAGATGCAGCCGAAAAGCTGGCGCCAGATCGAGCGGATGCGCAGCGGGCTGGGCATGGTATTCCAGAGCTTCAATCTTTGGGCGCACATGACCGTTCTCGAAAATATCATCGAGGCGCCGGTGCATGTCCTCGGCGTTCCCCGCCGCGAGGCGATCGAAAAGGCAGAGGCGCTTCTCAATAAAGTCGGACTTTACGACAAGCGCGACGCCTATCCGGCCTTCCTCTCCGGCGGTCAGCAGCAACGCGCAGCGATCGCGCGCGCACTTTGCATCGATCCGGCCGTGATGCTCTTCGACGAGCCGACATCGGCACTCGACCCCGAACTGGTCGGCGAAGTCCTCAAGGTCATCCGTGACCTCGCCGAGGAGGGCCGAACCATGCTGCTGGTCACGCACGAGATGCGCTTTGCCCGCGATGTCTCGAACCATGTCCTCTTCCTGCATCAGGGACGGATCGAGGAGGAAGGACCGCCCAGGCAGATCTTCGACGCCCCGATCAGCACCCGCTGCCGGGAATTTACCGGCATGCTGACGACCTGATCCACATCCCATTCACAGACAACATCATTAGGAGAATCCCTTAAATGAGACTGGTTTCCGCTCTATTCGCCGGACTTACGCTCGCGCTCTCTTCGATGACGGCGCAGGCCGAGGTTCGCTTCGGCATCATGAACGAATCCTACCCGCCCTTTTTCGCCAAGGATGCCTCCGGCAAATGGCAGGGCTGGGAAATCGATATGATGGACGCCGTTTGCGAGCAGATGAAAGAGAAATGCTCGATCGTCGAACTTTCCTGGGATGGCCTCATTCCAGCGCTGCAGAGCAAGAAGTTCGATGTGATCTGGTCGTCGATGTCGAACACGGCGGAGCGTTCAAAGATCATCGATTTCACCGACAAATATTATAATACGCCCAGCACGCTGATCGGCCCGAAGGACCAGAAGCCCGGCGCGACTGCAGACGACGTCAAGGGCAAGACCATCGGCATCCAGGTCTCGACCATCCAGTCGGAATATTACAAGAAATATTTCGCCAAGATCGCCGACGAGAAGACCTACCAGACGCTCGACGAGGCGTTTCAGGATCTTGCCGCCGGCCGCATCGACTATGTCTTTGGCGATTCGCTTGCACTTGATGCCTTCCTGAAGAGCGACAGCGGCAAGGATTGCTGCGCCAAGATGGGAGATGTCGCCGACGACAAGGAAGTCCTCGGAGCCGGCGTTTCCGGCGGCCTTCGCAAGGAAGACACCGAGCTGAAGGCAAAGCTCAACGCGGCAATCGCCGCGGTGCGCGCCAGCGGCAAATACGACGAGATCACCAAGAAGTACTTCAGCTTCGATATCTACGGCGCCAAGTAAACGATCGCGGCGATGGCGACCTCCCAACAAGGCATTCTGGAGCTGCTCTCCCCCTATCCTCCCGGATGGGGCGGAGTGCTCTTGAGCGGGGCCGCCTCCACGGTCGCCATCTCCGCCGGCGCTTTTCTGATCGGCCTTCTGCTTGGTACTGGCGGCGCGTTGGGCAAGCTTTCGGGCATAAGGCCGCTCCGGCTACTGCTCGAACTCTATACGACGGCAGTCCGTGCCGTTCCCGAGCTGATCCTGATCGTCGGCCTCTATTACGCGGGCATGGATGGCCTCAATCGGCTCCTCGTTGCGCTCAATCTGCCGGCTTTCGAATTGAATGGCTTCGCTGTCGCGGTCGCCGTGCTCGGTTTCGTGCAGGGCGCCTATATGACGGAGGTGTTGCGCGGCGCGATCTTGGCGATCCCCGTCGGCCAGATCGAGGCGGCCAAGGCTTTCGGCATGGGACCGCGGCTGCGTTTCCGTCGCATCATCCTGCCCGCCCTACTGCCGAACGCTCTGCCCGGTCTTGCCAATCTGTGGATGTCGGTCACCAAGGACAGCGCTCTCGTCGCAGTCGTCGGCTACCAGGAACTGGCCCTCGCTACGCGTCTCGCCGGCGCAAGCACCAAACACTACTTCATCTTTTTCCTGGCATCCGCTTTCATCTATCTCGCCCTTACACTCGTTTCCAACCTCCTGTTCAACCTATTGGAGCGGCGTGTGCGGCGCGGCCAACCGAAGCTGGCCTGAGGAGTGCCGGGCATGACCTTCTCATGGATATCATCCTATTGGCCGCTTCTGTTGACGGGAGCCGTGCAAACGCTGTCGCTGCTTGCGATTTCGGTCGTCTTCGGCTTCATCATCGCGATCGGCCTAGCCTTCGCCCAGGTCAGCGGCGGCCCTCTCCTGCGAACCCTTGCCCGCGGCTACTGCACCTTCTTCCGGGGCACGCCGCTGCTGATACAGCTCTGGCTGCTGTACTACGGCATCGGCTCTCTTCTGCCAATGATCCCGGGTATCCGTCAGAGCCTGTTCTGGCCGATCCTGCGCGAAGGTTTCTTCTTCGCAGCCGTCAGCTTCACGCTGAACTATGCAGCCTATGAGGCGGAGGTTTTGCGCGGCGCGTTGCTTGCCGTTCCAAAAGGCGAGCTGGAAGCCGGCCGCGCATTCGGCATGCGCCCCCTGACGCTCACCCGACGCATCTGGCTGCCGCGCGCCATCCGCATCGCATTGCCGACGATCGGCGGCGAAATCGTCATGCAGCTGAAGGCAACACCGCTCGCCTTCACCGTCACCGTGATGGACCTTTACGCCGTTGCCACAAAAGTTCGCCAGGACACCCTGCTGGTCTACGAACCGCTTGTTGTCGTCACCGTCTTCTATCTCATCATCACAGCCATCATCGCGCGAAGCTTCCGTTTCCTGGAGGCGCAGGTGCCGGTGCGGCGCTAACCCACGGCGCGAAGGAGAGATCAAACCTCTCTGCAGATCCGAGTCATTCTGGAGATCCCATTCATGAGCAAACCCTTGATCCTCGATGGCGGCATGAGCCGCGAACTGTTGCGTCTCGGCGCGGAACTGAAGCAACCGGAATGGTCGGCGCTGGCGCTCGTCAATTCGCCGGACATTGTCCGGCAAGTGCATGACGAATTCATAACCGCCGGCTCGGACGTCATTACAACGAACAGCTACGCACTCGTCCCTTTCCATATTGGCGAGGAGCGGTTCTGGAAGGAAGGAGCCGATCTCATCGCCCTTTCCGGACGGCTGGCGCGCGACGCCGCCAATGCCTGCAAGGATCGAAAGGTCCTGGTCGCCAGTTCGCTGCCCCCGATCTTCGGCTCCTACGAGCCGCAGAATTTCGATCCGTCACGGGTACAGGACTATCTCAAGGTTCTGGTCGAGAACCTCGACCCCTATGTCGATGTCTGGCTCGGCGAAACCCTCAGCCTGATCGCGGAGGCAGACGCGGTTCGGACTGCGGTCGCTGAAACAGGAAAGCCGTTCTGGATTTCCTTCACGCTGGCGGATGATGCCGCGCAAAGAAACGGCGCCTCGCCCAAGCTCCGCTCCGGCGAGTCGGTCGAGGATGCGGCTCGCTGGGCTGCCTCATCCGGCGCCGACGCACTCCTGTTCAACTGCAGCAAACCGGAAGTCATGCGAAAGGCCGTCGATGCGGCAGCGGAGGTTTTCAAGCAGGGCGGCAACAATCTCCAGATCGGCGTCTATGCCAATGCTTTCGAGGGAGAACAAGGCGAGTCGGCCGCCAACGAAGGCCTTCATAAGACCCGAGAGGATCTGAATGATGACGCCTATTCGCGCTTCGCCTGCTCGTGGGTCGATGCCGGCGCGACGATGGTCGGCGGCTGTTGCGGGATCGGCGCCGGGCATATCCATCGGCTGAAGAAGGCCCTCCTTTATCCTCGACGAGCGTAGGAGAGCCTTCCACAAGCATCGACCCAGCAGGATCGGGATAGGCTGTATCAGAACGATCAGGCAGCCTTGAAGGGAGCGCTTGCAGCCCTGTAGGCAATCAGATCTTCGATCGTCACAAGATGGAGGCCATGCCGCTCGGCGAAAACTTCGAGCTCTGGAAGGCGGGCCATCGTGCCGTCGTCATTCGCTACTTCGCAGATGACGCCGGCCGGCGAAAGGCCGGCAAGCCGGGCCAGATCCACGGCTGCTTCCGTGTGCCCCGGACGCGACAGGACGCCGTTTGGATGCGCGCGAAGCGGAAAGATATGACCGGGACGGGCAAATTCCTCCGGACGCGATCCATCCCTGATAAGGGCTTGAACGGTTGCCGCCCTGTCAGCGGCAGATATTCCGGTCGTGGTTTCCGGGATGTAGTCGACCGAAACGGTGAAAGCGGTCTTGAGGACTTCCGTGTTGCGCGGCACCATCAACGGAATGTCGAGTTCGTCGAGCCTCTCGCCCTCCATCGGAACGCAGATGAGACCGCGGGCATGGTTCATCATGAACGCGATCGCCTGCGGTGTGACCGCTTCCGCGGCAATCACCAGATCGCCTTCGTTTTCGCGGTCGCGATCATCGACAACCACAATGATCTCGCCCCGCGCAATCGCAGCGATCGCATCTTCAATTTTCGAAATTGCCATTTTCCTGCCTTTCAAGGGTTGCCGTTTGGAGCGGCGTGCATGGCCGGTTAAGGCCACCATTTTCCCTTGGGCGAACAAGCATGTGAACGCCACCACGACGCGGCGTCTCCTGCGTTGCTCTCTTCCATCCGGACTATGACCGTCGGCTCCGGCATCTCACCGGATCTGCTGACCCTTCCGAAAGCTCGGAAGGCGCTCGCGGGCTCGAGGAAACTCCCCATACCGCCGGTGGGGAATTACACCCCGCCCTGAGAACAAGTGGAAGATAAGGGATCAATGCCTCATTCCGCAAGAGGCTTTGATCGCCGAATCGTCGAGAATCCGATCCGCCCAATGAACGCACCGTTCCTCGTTGTCGAACTACGACATGATCAAGCCGCCATCGACATTAATCGTCTGGCCGGTGATATAGGCCGCATCGTCGCTGGCAAGGAAAGTGACGAGACCGGCGACATCTTCGCCCGATCCGGCCCGTTTCATCGGAATGCCCTCGACCCATTCCTTCATGAGTTCGCCGGGGCCGTAATTGCCCAAAAGCTTGCCCCAAGCCTGGTCGTTATAGGCCCACATGTCGGTTTCGATGATGCCGGGGCAAAAGGCGTTCACGGTAATGCCTTCGGTCGCGACTTCCTTGGCAAGGCTCTGGGTAATGCCGACGACACCCATCTTCGATGCCGCATAATGCGGTGTGTAGATGAAGCCGTCGCGCGCCTGGCCGGAGGCGGTATTGATGATGCGGCCGCCACGGCCATGCTTGCGCATGCGGGCGATCGCCTCCTGGGCGCAGAGGAAGACGCCTTTGGTATTGACCGCCATGACCTTATCCCATTCGCCCTCGGTCATATCCTCGACGCGGGCAATGGTGATGACACCGGCATTCTGGATGGAGACATCGACGGCGCCGAAAGCCGCCTCGGCAGCGTCGTAAAGGCCCTTCACGCTAGCCTTGTCCGTCACGTCGCCGACGAAGGAAATCGCCTTTCCGCCGTCAGCCTTGATCGCATCGGCGACCGCATGGACGGAATCCTCGTTGGCCGAGACCACTAGATTGGCACCTTCGCGTGCGAACCGCCGGGCGATCGCAGCCCCGATGCCGCGGCTTGCACCGGTGATGACGACGGTCTTGTTTTCGAAACGCTGCATTTCCTATTCCTTTCGCGGTGACAGCCACAGCAGGCGTCAGCTCAATGGCCGATCGCCCTGCCTGTTACTGGCGACTTCAAACGGCAGCCGAGATAATCCCGGCAAACTCCGATGCCTTCAGAGACGCACCCCCGACCAAAGCGCCATCAACGTTGCGAACGCCGAAAATCGCCTTTGCGTTCGACGCTTTGACCGAGCCGCCATAGAGGATCCTGACACCCTGTCCATCTTCTCCCAGCCGCTTTTCAAGCGCCTGGCGGATAGATGAATGCATCTCCTCGATCTGCTCGAGGGTCGGAACCAGTCCTGTTCCGATCGCCCATACTGGTTCATAGGCGATCGTCGTGTTCGAACTGGTTGCGGTGTTGGGAATCGAGCCTTCAAGCTGAGCACGAACCACCTCGATCGCCCTTCCGTCGTCCCGTTCTGTGCGCGCCTCGCCGACACAAATAATGCTCATCAGCCCCGCCCTGTGAACCGCAGCAGCCTTGCCCGCGACTACGGCATCCATTTCCTTGTAGGCGGAGCGGCGTTCGGAATGTCCGAGGATGACGAAGCGAGCGCCGATTTCGGCGAGCATCTCGGCAGAAACATCTCCGGTATAGGCGCCTGAGATCTGCGCGTGGCAATCCTGTGCCCCAACGGCAATCCTCGACCCTCGCGCCCGTTCGACCGCCTTTTCCACCAGCGTGAAGGGCGGGCAGACAACGATGTCGCACGCCGCCTCGCCCGTTATTCCCTTCAGCGCCTCGATCTCAGCCAGGGAGGAGGCGAGACCGTTCATTTTCCAGTTGCCGGCAATCAGTTTCTTCATCGCATCACCAGCAGCAGAAGCCGCCATCGACGAGCAGATCGACGCCCGTCACGAAGCTCGCGGCATTCGACAACAGGAAGACGGCAGGTCCGACCATCTCATCGACCGTTGCCATGCGCTGCATGGGCGTCTGTTCCTCGAAGAGCTTGGTCTGGTGAACCATTTCCGGACGCGTATTCATCGGCGTCGCCGTATATCCCGGCGAGATGGTGTTGACGCGGATGCCGCGACCGACCCACTCCATCGCCAGCGACTTCGACATGTGGATCACGCCGGCTTTGGAGGCGTTATAATGGGCCTGGCTCAGGCCGCGATTGACGATGACGCCGGACATGGAGGCGATATTGACGATCGATCCGCGTCCGTTCTTCAGCATCGCGCGCGCTTCCGCCTGGCAGGACAGAAAAACGCCCTTCAGGTTGATGTCCATCAGCGTCTGGTACTGGTCTTCTTCCATTTCCTCCGCGGGATTGGCATTGGCGATGCCGGCGGCATTGACTGCAAGCGTCAAGGCTCCAAGTTCCGCTTCAGTGCGCGCAACCGCCTCCCCGAGAGAGGACTTGCTGGTGACATCGGCCGCAATCTGGAGAGAGCGGCGGCCGGCCGCCTCGATATGCGAAGCCGTGTTCGCCAAGCCGTCGTCGGATCGACGGTCCAGAAGCGCGACGTCGGCGCCGCATTGGGCAAGACCGATGGCGATACGCTGCCCGATCCCGCTTCCGGCTCCGGTCACGAGCGCGACCTGTCCACTGAGATCGAAAAGCTTCGAGGCATTCAGAGTGATGTCGGACACCGCTCTTCCTTTCTGTTTGTCTAGATTGTCGCCAGTTCCATGACCGAGACGTCATTGGCCTCGTCACGGTTCAAGATACCTGCCTGCTTGCCTTGGGCGAGCACGAGAATGCGGTTCGATACGCCGAGAACCTCTTCGAGATCGGAGCTGACGACGATGACGGCCACCCCCTGCTTTGCGAGGTTGACGATGATGTCGTAGATGCTGGCGCGCGCGCCGACATCGATGCCTCGGGTTGGCTCATCGAGGACGACGACCTTGGGGTCACGCATCAGCCACTTTGCGATGACGACCTTTTGCTGGTTGCCGCCCGACAGGTCCGAGGCATATTGCTCGGCCCGGCCTTTGACGCCGAATTTCGCCACAGCCTTTTCGGCGAAAGCACGTTTGATGCGCGATGTGATCCAACGCCCGCCAAGCTTGTCGAGGTTGGCATAGATGATGTTTTCGCTGATGCGATGGCCGACGACGAGGCCCTGCTCCTTGCGATCCTCGGGCACCATGACGATGCCCTTGGCGATCGCATCGGCGGGATCGCGGAGCTTGAGCTCTTCACCCTCCAGCTTGATCGAGCCGGCGCTGATCGGATCGGCACCGGAAATGGCGCGGACGAGTTCGGTGCGGCCGGCACCAACCAGCCCGGCAATGCCGAGGATCTCGCCGGCGCGAACATCGAACGTCACGTCCCGGAAGGAGCCGTCAGGCGAACTCAGTCCACCGACCTGCAGAACAGGGCGATCCGTCGGTTCGGGAAGAGCCGGGAACATCCGGTCCAGCGAACGGCCGACCATGCTTTCGACGATGGTACGAACGGGGGTGGCACTGTCGGCAAACTCCTGGACGCGCTCGCCATCGCGCAGGACGACGATGCGATCGGTGATCTGCTTGATCTCTTCCATGCGATGGGAGATGTAGATGATGCCGACGCCTTCGGACCGAAGCTTTCTTACCTGCTCGAACAGGGCCTCGGTCTCCGCCCCGCCAAGAGCGGCGGTTGGTTCGTCGAGGATCAGCAGCTTGGCATTGAGCGCCAATGCCTTGGCGATTTCGATGAGCTGCTGATTGGCAGTCGACAGGCCCGCGACCTTTCGCGTCGCCGGTATATGTAAATTAAGGCGGGCAAGCTGTTCCTGCGCACGCCGAACCATCTGGGGGCGATCGACAGCTCCGCTCTTCATCGGCCATCGCCCGATGAAGACATTTTCGGCGATCGAAAGATGCGGCAGGAGCTGCAATTCCTGATGGATCAGGACGACGCCCTTGTCGATCGCCTCACGTGGAGTGGCTGGGGCATAGGGCTGCCCCAGCCATGTCATTGTTCCCTCGGAGGGTATGCGCGAACCTGCGATAATGCCCGACAAGGTCGACTTGCCGGCGCCGTTTTCGCCGAGAAGCGCGACCACCTCGCCCGGATAAACATCAAGGCTGACATTCTTCACCACCTGAAGCGGTCCATAGCGCTTGGATATGCCCCTCAGGGAAAGAACGGGCTCAGTCACGGCACACCTCCTCGAGATTTCAGCACGATTACGGATGGTTGGCGATGAAGCCGGCCACGTTTTCCTTGGTCGTCAGTGTGGCGTCCATCAGCTGCACCGCAGGCACCTTCTCGCCGGCGACGAGCTTGACGGCATTGGCGACCGCATCCCGGCCCATCTTCTGCGTCTGCTGTGTCGCGGTCACGTCGAAAACACCCTTGCTGAGCGCTTCCAGAGCTGCCGTATCGCCGTCGAAGCCGCCGACAACGATCTTCTGGGATGGGTTTGCAACCTTGATCGCCTGTGCGGCGCCGAGCGCAAGTGCATCGGCCTGAGCAAATACGATCGATACATCCGGATTTGCCTGCAGCATGTTCTGCATGATCTGGAAGCCCTCGTCCTGGGCCCACATGTTGGAATATTGTTCGGCAACCACCTTCACGCCTGGATTTGCCTTCAACGATTCAGCGCAACCCTTGCTGCGGTCGACTTCAGGCGTGGTGCCTTTCTGACCGTGGATGATCACCATCTTGCCCTTGCCGCCGGCCTGCTTGAGGATGTAGTCGCAAACGCCCTTGGCGGACGCGACGGAATCTGTTGCAAGGAAGGTGTCGCCAGGCGCGCCGTCGGCGTTGCGGTCGACGTTGACGACCGGAATACCGGCATTCTTGGCAAGCTTGACGGGAACGGTTGCAGCCGCGGCACCGGCCGGAATATAGATCAAAGCATCGATATTCTGGGTCAGCAGATCCTGGATCTGGTTGATCTGCGTCGGACCATCGCCCTTGGCATCCACGGTCACGACCTGAATGCCACGCTTCTTGGCCTCATCCTCGACGGACTGCTTGATCTGGTTGAAGAAGTTTGCCTGCAGATTTGCGACGGCCAGGCCGATCTTCTTGGTGTCTTTTGCCTGAACAGAGCCCAATGACATCGCCAGCACGGCGGCCGAGGCCAGAAGAATGCGCGCAAGTTTCATTTCATTTCCTCCTTTTTTTGTGAACCCTTGGGCTATCCTCCCCCTCGGGCAAATGATCCGCTCCAAACCTTTCGGAGAGGAAATCGTTGGGATCCGCCGGACGTGGATCCGAATATCAGGCCCGCCGCCTGCGGATCGTTTCCGCACCGACCGCAAGTACGATGACGATGCCGATGATGACCTGCTGCAGGAATGGCGAGACGTTGAGCAGATTGAGGCCGTTGCGCAGGACACCGATGATCAGGACACCGATCAGCGTGCCGCCGATACCACCGGATCCACCGGAGAGCGAAGTGCCGCCAATGACGACGGCCGCAATCGTGTCGAGTTCGTATCCAAAGCCGCTGGACGGCTGAACGGAATCGAGACGAGCCGCCAGCACGATACCGGCCAGACCGGCGAGCACTGCGCTTGCGACATAGACCGCAATCGTCACGAGCTGGACATTGATGCCGGCAAGACGAGCCACTTCCGGATTGCCGCCCACGGCATAGAGCATGCGCCCCTCGGAGCGGAAGTGAAGGAACACCCAGGCCACGGCGACGACCGCGAGCATCAGGAAGACCGTTGCCGTCAGCACACCGAAATGCCGATCGATCGCGAGCATCATGAACCAGTCGGGAAATCCGACGATCTGCTGGCCGTCCGTGATCATGTTCGCGACGCCGCGCGCAGCCGACATCATCGCCAATGTCGCGATAAAGGCCGGGACCCTGAAAAGGGTAACGAGAAGTCCGACGATCAGTCCGCTTACCGCAGAGGCGACAAGTGCGACTGCAATCCCGGCTACAAGCGGCAAGCCGGCAATATTTGCCGTCCAGCCCATGACCATCATGGCCAGCGCAAGAACAGAACCAACGGAAAGGTCGATGCCGCCGATCAGGATGACGAAGGTCATACCGACAGCCATGATTCCGAGCACGGTGATCTGATCGAGAATGTTGAGGCCGTTGCGGAGCGACAGAAACGCATCGGTGCTGAGGCTCAAGAAAACGCAAAGAGCGAGCAATCCGACAAGCGGTCCGGTCGCGCCGGCGAGCTTTCTCAGCCACGCCACGGACGGACGGCTGTGTTCATTGACGTCGATCGCCACCATCATTCCTCCCTGGGACCTGCGGCTAGCTGCCATGCCTGCCGGCTAGGTTTTCAAGCTAGAATATTTATTCACATATGCTGGAAAATTCATTACCAACTCGCATTAGCCCTGTCAACCGAGTCTTTTCGACCTGTTTTGACAACAAGCTCTCCATGGGGGCTTGACTAACGATCCTTCTGTGCAAAAATATAAATAGATGAATATTTATTCACACGAGGAAATGATGGAGCCTTCCGAACTTGAACGCGTTGCTCGCCAGATACGTCTGCGAGACCTCCAGGCAGTCTACGAGGCAGGGGCCGGACATGTCGGCGGCGAGATGTCCGTGATCGATCTCCTGACCGCACTGTATTTCCGCGTGCTGCGCGTCTGGCCGGATCAGCCGAAACATCCCGATCGGGACAGGTTTGTGCTGTCGAAGGGACATACGGCATGCGCGCTCTATGTCACGCTGGCAAAACGCGGTTTCATTCCGGAAGACGAAATCTCGACCTTCCTGAAGCCGCATTCGCGGCTCAATGGCCACCCCAATTGCAACAAGGTGCCGGGCGTCGAAACCAATACTGGTCCTCTTGGGCACGGCCTGCCGGTCGCGGTCGGCATGGCCAAGGCAGCCAAACTATCGGGCGCTAGCTACCATACCTATGTCATCACCGGCGACGGCGAGATGCAGGAGGGCTCCAATTGGGAAGCGATCATGGCCGCGGCGCAGTTCCGGCTGGATAATCTCACCCTGATTGTCGACCATAACCGTTTCCAGCAAGGTGCCGCGCTCTCGGATACGAACGACATAGCACCTCTTCGTCCGAAGCTCGAAGCCTTTGGCTGGAACGTCAGCGAAATCGACGGCAACAACATGCATGAGGTCGTCCCGGCGCTCGAACACCGAAGCGATCGCCCCCATTGCATCGTGGCCCATACCAACAAGGGGCATGGGATCTCCTTCATGCAGGATCGTGTCGACTGGCACCACAAGGTTCCGAATAAAGAACAATACGAAGTCGCATTGGCAGAATTGTCGGAGGCACTTTAATGAACGCGCCTGTGAATGCACCCAAGCTCCATGACTGCCGAGACGCTTTCGCATCGACCCTCGAGCGCCTCGCGGTCGAGAATGAAACGATCGTGGCAGTCTGCAACGATTCGGTCGGATCCTCGAAGCTTGGCGGCTTCAAGTCGAAATTCCCCGATCGCCTGGTCAATGTCGGCATCGCCGAGCAGAACATGGTCGGCGTCGGCGCGGGTCTCGCAAACGGCGGACGCCTCCCCTATGTCTGCGGCGCCTCGCCGTTCCTCACAGGCAGATCGCTCGAGCAGATCAAGGCCGACATCTCCTACTCGAATGCCAACGTCAAGCTCGTCGGCATTTCGTCCGGAATGGCCTATGGCGAGCTTGGCCCGACCCATCACTCGATCGAGGATTTCGCCTGGACGCGCGTTCTGCCCAACCTCCCCGTGATCGCGCCTTGCGACCGCATCGAGACAGCGGCGGCGGTGGAATGGGCGGCAAGCTACAATGGCCCCTGCTTCCTGCGCCTGTCGCGCGTCGGCGTGCCCGACCTCCTGCCGGAAGGCCACAAGTTCGAGCTTGGAAAGGCCAATCTCCTGCGTGAAGGTTCCGATGTCACGCTGATCGCAAACGGAACGCTGACCCATCGCATGATGAAGGCCGCCGATATTCTCGCACAACGCGGCATTGAGGCCAGGGTGCTCAATCTCGCCACGGTTCGCCCAATCGACGAGGATGCCATCATTGCGGCCGCCAGGGAAACCGGCGCCATCGTGACGGCGGAAGAACATTCGATCTTTGGCGGGCTGGGATCCGCCGTGGCCGAGGTTGTCGTCGACAACGTCCCCGTGCCGATGACGCGCCTCGGCGTTCCCGGCATCTATGCGCCGACCGGCTCGGCCGAATTCCTGCTCGACGAATTCGGCATGGCCCCCTCGGCTATTGCGGATGCCGCGCAAGCGCTTATCAAGCGCAAGTAGACGAACAGCGTGCATTCAAGCCGGGGCGGCTTGCCGCCCCGGCCTTATCGTTAGAGCCGGATGATTTTAGGCCGAATCCGCCTAGAATCTGAATCCGCTCCAAAATCAAAGAAGTAGAGCATGATGTCGCCCGAGAACCACTCACACGTTTCGGCACCATGCTCCGGTGGAGGATATGATGCGGGCCATTCTGGCAATCGACCAGGGAACCACCAATTCCAAGGCGGTACTGGTCTCCGAGAACGGAGACATCATTGCTAGAGGCTCGGCTCCGGTAGGCATCTCCTATCCGCAGCCCGGTTGGGTCGAGCAGGATCCCGATCGGATTTACGCATCCGTCTGTGAAGCGATCGCACTATGCCTGCAAGGCGCGCCCAACGCGACAATCGAAGCGATAGCAATCTCCAATCAACGGGAATCCGTCACCATTTGGGATGCCGAAACGGGCAAAGCGCTTGGACCGGTATTGAGCTGGCAATGCCGGCGCACGGCGCCGGACTGCGAACGTCTCATCGCGGATGGACATCTCAAGCGCGTGGAGGCGCTGACCGGCCTCCCCCTTGATCCGATGTTTCCCGGCCCGAAATTCCGATGGCTTCTCGATCGGGTCGCGCACGGAAAAAAGGTCCGCATCGGCACGATCGACAGCTGGCTCATTCACTGCCTCACCGGCGGTCGCAAGCATGTCTGTGATGCTTCAAATGCCGCGCGAAGCCAGTTGTTCGACCTTGAGGCCCAAGCCTGGAGCAGGGAATTGGGCGCGATTTTCGGGGTCGATATCCGGCTCCTTCCCGAGGTGCTCGACAGCTCCTCGGACTTCGGAACGACGCTTGGTCTTGCCGGCGTTCCGGACGGCACGCCAATCAGGTCGGCCATCGGCGACAGTCACGCCGCCTTGTTTGGCCACCGAGCCTTCACCCCGGGCGACGGCAAGGCGACCTTCGGAACGGGGTCCTCTGTCATGACCACTCTTCCGCGCTTCATCGGACCGCGCAATGGCATCACCACAACGGTCGCCTGGCGCATCGCCGGACAACCGACCTTCGCATTCGAAGGCAATATCCTCGTGTGCGCCGCGAGCCTGCCATGGATGGCCGGCATTCTGGGCCTCCCGGATGTTGCTGCCCTCGTTGACCTTGCAGCCACCGCCGAACCGGACGGCCCGGGATTCGTGCCAGCCTTCGTCGGACTGGGCGCACCTTACTGGAATTCCGACGCCCGCGCCCTTTTCTCGCAGATCAACTTCAGCACAACCCGCGCGCAGATGGCGCGCTCGGTCACCGACTCGATCGCTTTCCAGGTTCATGACGTGATTGCGGCGATGCGGGCACAGAGCGGTGGCGACCTCGGCACGCTTTACGTCGACGGCGGCCCGAGCCAGAACCGCTTTCTCATGCAGTGCGTATCAAACCTGGTAAAACACGCTGTCATCCAATGCGAGGCGCCGGAAGCGTCGGCGCTTGGGGCAGCCTATCTTGCAGGTCTTTCGATAGGCCTGTGGCCGGATCTCGATGCCATCGCGGCGCTTCCGAGAAACAATAAGGTCATTGAGCCGGAAAACATCGAAAGTACGGGCCTCTTGAACAGGTGGAATGATGCGCTGGCCCGCTCGACGTTGCGCACAACTCCGGTTAAAGGTGAATAAAAATTCACCCCGGGATCAACGATGGCTCGCCTTAACGAACTCCGCCTCATTTCAAGAGTTGCCCAGATGTACCACATAGAGGGCAAGCGGCAGGCGGACATCGCGCAGCACCTTCGCCTGTCGCAGGCAACCGTGTCGCGAATGCTGAAGCGGGCCGAGGCGGAAGACATCGTGCGCACAAGCGTCATTCCGCCCGTCGGCACCTACAGCGATCTCGAAGGAGCGCTGCGCGAGAAGTACGGGCTCCCGGAGGCGATCGTCGTCGAATGCACCGAGGACCGGGACGGTGCCATCATGGCCCGGATCGGCGAAGCTGCCGCGCATCTTCTGGAGGTGACGCTTGCGCCCGGCGAAATCATCGGCGTGTCGAGCTGGAGCCAGACGATCTTCAGGATGGTGGAAAACATTCATCCGCAGAAGAGCGCCCAGGCCAAGTACGTCGTGCAGACGCTTGGCGGCATGGGCGACCCGTCGGTCCAAACCCATGCCACCCAGCTGACCACCCGCCTCGCCCGACTGACCGGCGCCGAGCCGAAGCTTCTTCCAGTACAGGGCGTCACGACCTCCCGCGAGGCCAAACTCCTGATGCAGGCGGATCCGTTCGTGCGGGAGACCATGGATCTTTTCGGCAGCATCACGCTCGCCATCGTCGGCATAGGGGCCGTGGAGCCGTCGGAACTTCTGGCGAGATCCGGCAACATCTTCTCGTCGCGGGAGCTCGCCGATCTTGCCGAAGCAGGTGCCGTCGGCGATATATCGCTGCGGTTCTTCAACAAGGACGGAAAACCTGTCAAGACACCACTCGACGAGCGTGTCATCGGCTTCCCGCTTGAAGATCTCGAACGGGTCGATCGGGTTATCGCGCTTGCCGGCGGAGCGAAGAAGACCGCGGCAATCGCCGGCGCCCTGAGGATTGGAGTTATCGATACGCTGATAACGGACAAGTTCAGCGCCGAGCGCCTTATAGAGTCATAGGCGGCCACGGCGGCGGCAATCTGCCGCCAATGGAATCGCCGCCTATGCGGTTGGCTGTAGAAACTTCAAACGCCGGCCGCTCAGATACCCACGATGAGGCCTTTAGCCTTCAGCACGGGTTCAAGCTTGCTGACTTCGATGACCGATTTTCCTTGCTTATAGGCCTCGATGTATCCAGCCTCAGCCTCGTCGCGAGCCTGTGAGAGCCGGGCGACCTCCTGCGCCTCCTCCTGGCGAACGATGACCAGTCCGTCGGCGTCGCCAATGACGATGTCGCCGGGATTGATGATCTCTCCGCCAACGATGACCGAATCGTTGACGGCAGCAATCGTTTCCTTGACCGTGCCCTTGATGCAGACGCTGAGCGAGAACACCGGAAATCCAAGTTCTCTCAGTTGCAGCGTGTCACGCACACCGGTATCGGTCACGAGACCGCCGATGCCCTTGGCAAGGCAGGCATTGGCGAGCACATCGCCGAAGGAGCCGGCTTCCTCGTATTCGCCCGCGGAGACGACAATGATATCACCCGGCTTGGCATAGTTGATCGCAAGCTGCAGCATGATGTTGTCACGCGGCGCGCACTTGACCGTGAATGCCGGGCCGCAAAGCTTCATTCGGTAGTCCACCGGCTTCAGCCGCGAGGAGAGCGCACCACGGCGACCTTGAGCCTCATGAATCGTTGCGGGCGAGAATTTGGCGAGCGCGTCGATATCGGCCTTGCTCGGGCGCTTAGCAATATCTTTGATGTGGGTCACGGAAACCTCCCATGGTTAAGCCGGCGGCGGGCGCGCCCACCGCCTGTTATTGATGACAATTTTGATGGATGAACTGACGGGCTAAACCGCTCGTCGTCAGGGGATAGGGTCGAACTTCAATTCGGTGATTGGGACGACCTTTTCGGTACGGGTCATTTTGTACTCGGTGTTCGGACCGAGCCATTTTTCCCAGATCTTGTTGATCTCGCCTTTACCGTCGAGCGTGTGCAGGATTTCGTTGATCTTTGCGGTCAGCGCGGGCTGATCCTTTTGCATACCGATGCCAACTGGCTCCAGCAGCATGGGTTCCTCGATCATGCGCATCTGCTTGCCCTTCGTCTTGGATTCGTTGACAAGCAGCGTCGTCGTCATGGTATTGGCGACGAGACCGCGCGCCTTGCCCTGCTGAACGGCAAGATAGGCGGACCCGGTATCCTGGAAGGTCAGTGGGTCGGATTTGTTGAGTTTGATTGCCAGTTCCGAAGTCGAGCCCTTGGTCGAGGCAAGGCGCTTGCCTTCGAAATCGGCCTTCGTCTTGCCGGCATCATCCGCCGGAACGATGAGCATTTCCTTGGCGATATAATAGGGGTCGCTGAACTGGATTTGTTCCGCGCGGCTCAGCGTATAGGCAAGGTTGGCAACCGTGATATCGACGCGGCCAAGCTTCACTTCGGGAACACGCGCCTCGACCGAGATCGGCTTGATCTCGGCCTTCACGCCCAGTTCGTTTGCAATCGCCCGGCACAGATCGACGTCGAAGCCGACCATTTCCCGGGTCTTCGGGTCGGGCGAGGAAAACGGCGGCACGTCGGCATAGGTCGCGCACCGCAGCGTCTTTGCCGATATGATGGTGTCGAGCTGATCTGCCTTGGCAGGCTGGGCAATGGCGACGCCGGAAAGCGCCAATGTCACGGTGAAGCATTTCCAGTTCATTGCTGTTCTCCTTGTTATTGATTTCAGGTGCTTAGTGGCGCAGATCCGAAAGAAAGCGCTGAGCCCTGGGATGACATGGATTCTTGAAAAACTCTTCTGGAGGCGCAGTCTCCAGGATCTCGCCGGCATCGATGAACCAGATCCGGTCGGCCACGTCGCGGGCAAAGCCCATTTCATGGGTGACGCAGAGCATGGTCATTCCTTCGGCCGCCAGGCTTTTCATGACACTAAGGACTTCGCCGACCATCTCGGGATCAAGCGCGCTCGTCGGCTCGTCGAAGAGCATGACGGGCGGCTCCATTGCGAGGGCGCGGGCGATGGCCACGCGTTGCTGCTGGCCGCCTGAGAGCTGGCCTGGATAGGCATTCGCCTTTTCGGCAAGACCGACGCGATCCAGCAATGCAAGCGCCTTGTCGCGCGCCACTTTCGCCGGCACGCCCTTGACCCGGATCGGCGACATCGAAACATTGTCGACGACGGACAAATGGGGAAAAAGGTTGAAATTCTGAAAGACGAAACCGATCCGGCTGCGCAGCCGATTGAGCTCGGCGGCACCCATCGCGGCATGGATATTCTTTCCTTCAAAATCTATCGAACCGCTATTGATCTCCTCCAGCCGGTTGATCGTGCGGATCAGGGTCGACTTGCCGGAGCCGGACGGCCCGCAAATGACGACGACTTCGCCGCGGCTGACATCGGCATTGATGTTGTTCAACACCTGGTAATGACCGTAGCTCTTGCAGACCGCGTGAAGACGGATCTCCCGAGCGCCGTCCTGCGGTGCGGGAACTGGGATGCTCATAGCTGCTCCGTGAATGTTTTTAAGGGAACGACATCGCTGCGCAGGCGTATCTTCCGGGGCCCGGCTCGCCGGCGAGCAATTCGCCGTTCGACGCTGTTTGCGACGTGGGTCAGGCTCCAGCAGAGCGCATAATAGACCACGGCGAGGATGAAGAAGACCTGGAAGGGTTGCGACAGAAGCTGGTTGTTCACCTGGCTTGCCGCGAAAGTCAGATCCGGCACGTTGATGATGTAGCCGAGCGTCGTGTCCTTGATCGTCGAGACGAAGGTCGAGATCATGCTCGGGATCATGTTGTAGAGCGCCTGCGGCAGGATCACGAAGCGCATCGCGCCGATGTAACCGTGACCAAGCGCTCTCGCAGCATCCATCTGCCCCTGACCGAGCGAGACGATGCCGGCCCGCACGACCTCGCTTAAGAACGCGCCCTCATAGATTACGAGCGTTACCAGCATGATCAGAAAGCTCGGGACATCCGCCCCCGTCCAAAGCGGAACGATGAAATAGCACCACAGGATCAGCATCAGCAAAGGAACGCCGCGCGTGATGTAGACGAGGCCAGTTGCGGGCCATCTGAGCACCGCCCATCTGGAAAGGCGAGCCATGGCAAGCAGAATGCTGACGGGGAACGCGAGTGCGATGGCCAGCGCTGAAAGGATCAGCGTATTGGTAAGGCCGCCCAGCGGGCCATTGGGATACTGGCCGATCAGCAGCAGAAGCCAATAATCATGGATGATCTTGATGATATCCTGGATCACGCGCGCGCCCTCCGCACCGGATCGCTGCGCAAGGAGATATATGCGCCGAAGGCCATGATGATGAGGGAGAAGAACAGGTAGATGACCGTACCGATCAGATAGATCTCGAAGGTTCGGAAACTGACATTGTCGATTTCCTTGACGGCATGCGTAAGTTCCGACGCACCGATGACGATCGCGAGACTGCTGTTCTTGAACAGCGACACACTATGATTGATGAGCGGCGGCAGGGAGTTGCGTATGCCCTGAGGCATTATGACGAAGCGCATGGCCGAGATGTAGCCATGCCCGAGCGCTTTGGCCGCCTCCATCTGTCCTGGACTGACTGATCGTAGCCCGGAGCGCAAATCCTCGCTGAAATAGGCGGCCTGGCACAGTCCTAGACCTATGACGGCAAAGATCGCCTCGGCATTGTGGTCGGCAAGCCATTCGGTGACGCCTTGCGGCATCAGCGTATAGATCCCGAAATACCAGAACATCAGCTGCACCAGCGTCGGCACGTTGCGATGGTATGAGACGTAGGCTTTCACGATCGGATCACCGATGCGAAGCGGCGAGACGCGAAGGGCAAAAAGCAGAATGGCCAGCGTCATCGCAAGGAGCCAGGAGCCGATATAGATGAAGAAAGTCATCTCGATGCCCTGCAAGAGCATCGCAACGTAGTCCGGATTCTTCAGGATGGCCGACAGATCGAATCCGCTCACCGCTTCGCACCTTCCGCATCATAGGTGGCGGCGGATGTCTCGGGCTTTGCCGTCTGCAGGCCGCCCATCACCTGCAATGTGGGGGTAATCTCCATGTGGCCGATATTGACCGCGACCGGCGCCGAAATCGCGAAGGCGATCGCATCGGCGATATCGGCCGCCTGAGGCAGCTCGAACCCGTCGATGAAACGCTCGCGCACGCTCGGGTCATCGCCATGGACGTGGTTGAAGATATCGGTCGCGACGCGGCCGGGGCAGATCTCGGTGATCCGGACACGCTTGCCGAATGCATCGATGCGCAGCTGGTTCGACAGCATGGCAACGCCAGCCTTGACGGCATGGTAAGTGGAGTTGCCGCCGAAATTGTAGTTTCCGGCGATCGAGGAGATGTTGACGACATGCCCGCGGTCGCGAGCGACCATCCCCGGCACGACCAGACGGCAGATGTGCAGCACGGCGCGAAGATTGACATCGATGAGGAGATCGATGTCCTCTTCGTCAGCCTGAAGGAATTTCTTCGGTCGGTCGACGCCGGCGTTGTTGACCAGAATGTCGAACTCTACGCTGCTCGCAAGAGCAGCGATTGCGGCACGATCCGTGACATCGATGACGTGTGCGATGCATCCCGTGCGCTCGGCCAGTTCCTTCAGGGCACCGGCGCTGCGGGCGATCGCATGCACTTCGATACCCTCGCGGCAAAGTCGCTCGACCACTGCGGCACCGATACCGGAGGAAGCGCCGGTGACCAGCGCGGTCTTGTAATCGGAGAATGGCATTATGATCCCCTTTTTGTTGCTGTGGACATTAGCGGAGCTTCAACTCCTTGCCTAAGACCGATTACTTTTGGAGTAATAAGCAAGTTTTATGGAGACGTGCCGGCCGCTAGCAAGCCGGCTAAAGCCGAAGGTCATTGCGTCACTTTTGCAGCGATCCGTAGAGTTGCCGACATTGGCCCGCGTTGCAAAAGAGATCCGTGTCTGCAAACATGCCCGGCAAGACAGAACAGTACGAATGCCATGGATATCAGACGCTTCAAATCCTTCATCGCCATCGTCGATAGCGGCAGCATCACGCGGGCCGCCGATATCCTGCATCTCGCGCAGCCGGCTTTGAGTCAGCAATTGGCGGCGCTCGAGGAACATTTCGGCCAGAAACTCCTGATCCGAAGCCAGCAGGGCGTCAGCATGACCGATGCCGGACACGCGGTTTATCGGCACGCGCAGATCATTCTGCGTCAGATGGAACAGGCGCAAGCCGATGCCGCCGCCGCCGGCAATTCGCTTGCGGGACGCGTCTCGGTCGGTCTTGTGCCTTTCAGCAGCGCCGCCACGCTTTCGGTCGATCTTCTGGCGGAGACACGAAAGAGGCACCCCGGCATTCTGCTTCATCTGACGGAGAGCGTTGGTCAGACCTATAGCCAGATGATCATGACCGGCCGGCTGGAAATGGCATTGATCCACGGCACGGGGCCGATCAAGGGTGTGCGGTTCGAGCCGATCCTGAGGGAGGAATTCTACCTCGTTGCCCATCGCAATTTCGCAATTGATTCAGACCAGAAACCCGTGCCCGTCAGTGCCCTCGATGGGATGCCGATGCTGTTGCCGCCGGCTTATAATTTCGTGCGCCGCGCCGTCGATGCCGCCTTTACGCGCAGCCGCATCAATCTGAAGGTCGTGGCCGAAGTCGAGATCGTGCGCACCCTGGCGCGCGCCGTCGGAAGCGGGCTTGGCGCGACCATCATGCCGAAAGCGATCGCCGACCGCATCGTTTCGGAATCGAGCGAGCCTCTCGTCTGCCGGCTGATCTCTCCGCGAATCGAGGAAACGCTGTCGCTTTGCACGTCCGATCAGAACTCGCTGTCGGAGCCGGCATTCGCCGTCAAAGACATCCTCGTCGAACTGACAGAGCAATTGAAGTTTTAGAGCTTTGGAACGCCTCCTTCCGACCCGTAAACCGGGTCGGAAGCGTGTGGAATCATTGGTCAGCGCATATCGCGGCAGAATTCAGCGATACGGGCGCAGCCCTCGCCAAGCTTTTCCATGCTCGTCGCGTAGGAGATGCGGAAATAGGGGCTCATGCCGTAGGCGGAGCCCTGCACGGTCGCGACATGATGCTCATCGAGCAGCGCCATGACGAAATCGACGTCCGTCTCGATCTTGCGTCCGCCTCTGGTGGTCTTGCCGATCAGGCCGGATATATTGGGATAGATGTAGAAGGCGCCTTCCGGCTTGTGGCAACGCAGTCCCTCGACCTTCGACAGCTGATCGAGCACGAAGTCGCGTCTTTCCCTGTAGATCGCCGCCCGCTCCTTCAGGAGATCCTGCGGCCCGTCCAGCGCTGCGATCGCCGCCGCCTGCGTGACGGTTGCGATACCGCCGCTGTTCTGACCGTTGACGTTGCTGATCGCGGCAATCAATTCCTTCGATCCGCTGGCGCAGTATCCTAAGCGCCAGCCGGTCATGGCATAGGCCTTGGAGACACCGTTCATCGTCAGGACCCGCTCGTAGAGCCTGGGTTCAGCATCGGCGATCGTGCAGAATTCGAACCCGTCGTAAACGAGGTGCTCGTAGATATCGTCGGTGAGTATCCAGACATTGGGATGGCGCAGCATGACTTGCGCAATCGCTGCCATTTCCGCGCGCGAGCAGGCAGCACCAGTCGGGTTGTTCGGAAAATTCAGGAGCAGCCATTTGGTGCGCGGCGTGATCGCCGCCTCGAGGTCTTCCGGACGCAACTTGAACCCGGCCTGCTCCAAGCACGGCACGGCGACCGGCACGCCGCCGGCAAACTTGACGATATCGGCATAGTTGACCCACGACGGCGTGGGAATGACGACCTCGTCGCCCGGATTGCAGGTGGCCAGCATCGCGTTGAAAATCACCTGCTTGCCGCCGCCGGAAACGACGATCTGGCTTGCATCGTAATCGAGGTTGTTGTCGCGCTTGAATTTTCGGCTAATCGCAGCCTTCAGCGCCGGCGTACCATCCATCGGCGGATATTTGGTATCTCCGCCGAGTGCGGCAGCATGCGCTGCCTCGACCGCATGGGCCGGTGTCGGGAAATCCGGCTCCCCGGATGAAAGACTGACGACCTTGATGCCTTTGGCGGCCAGTTCGCGGGCGCGTTGGGTCATGGCGGCGGAAGCGGAGATGGAAACATTCTTCAGGCGATCGGCTGTAGAGGGCATTGGCGTGTTCTTTCGGTGGAAATGAAAAACTTGGTGGCCGGAGGCAATCAGGATGCAAGCTCAGCGGCAGGCGCGAGGCTGGCTCCGGAGGCCTCGATTTCGTTGCGGATAATTTGGGCAAGCTCCAGCGAACCGGGCGTATCGGAGTGTACGAGGACCGATCTCGCCGGCATTTTAAGCGCCGTGCCGTCGATTGCCTCGACGGTTCCATCGGTGAGGAAACGGCGTACTCGCGCCCGTACGGAAGCTTCGTCCTTGACCAGCGCGCCCGGCAGACCGCGGGAAACGAGCCTGCCAGCGGCATCATAGGCGCGGTCGGCCAGGAACAACGCCAACGTCCTAAGTTTCGCGCGTTTTGCCGCCCTTTCGATTTCGCTGTCAGGCGTCACAAACACGACGAGGCGCGGATCGACCGCGGCAATGGCGTTCATCATCAGATCGGCGAGCGCTGGATCGCGATTGACCATATTGCCCATGGCCGCATGAAAGCTGAAATGTCCGACGGTCATGCCTTCGCTTCGGGCGATGGCGGTCAATGCGCCAAGCTGATAGAGCATCTGCTGCCGAAGCTCGTCCGGCTGGAACGGCATCTCGCGGCGGCCGAAGCCGGCGCGATCCGGCAGGCCCGGATGCGCGCCGATGCCCACGCCATTCTCCTTGGCGAGACGAACCATGCGCGCCATCGTCTCCGGATCACCGCCATGAAAACCACAGGCGATGTTGGCCGATGAGACGATCTTCATCATCGCTTCGTCATCGCATAGCCGATAGGGACCAAAACCTTCACCCATGTCGGAATTCAGATCGATCTTCACCGCTTCCTCCCCTTGATCGTTGAAATTGCCGTCAGGCCATTGCCCTCAAAGCACGCTTGACCATCTGCGACGTCTGCCTGATATCCTCGACGTAGCGGGTTACAGCCTGCTCCACCGCACGTGCCTCGGCATGCGTCGAACGGACGAACCGCAACCGGCTTCCGATCCGTGCCTGACCGAGCCGCCAGAGATCGCATTCGACGACGCCGGCGATCTTGGGGTAGCCGCCCGCGGTATTGGCGTCGCTCATCTGAATGATCGGTTCGCCGCCGGGCGGGACCTGGACCACGCCAGGCACCACGCCATGCGAACGCATCTCAACCGTTGCCATCGGCCTTATGGGTTCGCCGGACAGTCGATAACCGGTGCGATCGCTGCTTGATGATATGCGCCAGATCTGGCCCCAGAAGGCCTCGCCTTCCGAGGCGAACAGCTCATGTTCGCCGGCAACGATCGCACGGATGGATAGCACGCCGTCGGCCAGGGCCGGAAAGACATCACGCAGAGCCACCGCCGGCTCGATGACCGCAAGGCCGCTTGGCGGCGGGGGGAGTGCGTCCGAAGGCATGCCGAATTCAATCTGATCGCCCTTGACGAGTGCTCGACCGGCATTGCCGCCGAAGCCACCGCGCAGGGATGTGCTGCGCGAGCCCATGAGCACCTGCACGTCCAGCCCTCCGCGGAACAGGATATAGGCGCGCGCTAACCTGGGCGGCTGCCTTACCTCCAGGAACTGACCCGGCTCGGCGACGTGGGTGTACCAGGAACGCAGCTCCCGTCCGTCCAGCGTGGGGCTGCTATCCGCGCCCGTGACGGTAAAGATGCCACCCGTCTCGAACCGCAGCTTGAACGGAAAGGTCTGAACCTCTATCGCTGCCGCGTCGTCGTCGTTGCCAACGAGGATATTGCCGATCTTCACGGCAAGGGGATCCATCGCACCGCTGGCCGTGACGCCGATGTCGCGATAGCCGGGACGACCAAGATCCTGGATGGTATTGAACGGACCGGTTTCGATGATCTCGATCATAGCTCGATCCTTGCCGGCAGAAAGCGCACCGTATCGCCGGGCGCCATCAGGGCTGGCGTCGCGGAGGCCGGATCGAACATCTGCAGATTCGCGTGGCCGAGCGAGTTCCACCCGTTCGGACCTGTCAGCATCGCAACGCCTGTCTGCATCCCCCCGATCGTCACGCTGCCCTTCTCCATCCTGAGCGACGGAACGGTCTTGCGCGGCATGTAGATGCGCGGATCAAGCCCGTGCAGGTAGCCGAAACCTGGGGCGCTTCCCAAGGCAAAGACGCGGTAACTGGCCTCGTAGTGGATGCGCACGACCTCACGGTCGCTCAAGCCGCAAAAATCGCAGATCGCGGGAAGGTCGATCGCAGAGGTGCCGCCATAGTGAACGGGGATTTCGATGATCTTTCCTGCCAGGTCGAGGCTCCCGGCCTTGTTCCATGCCTCAAGAAGCCGACCCGTCACTAGTTCGGGGTCCTCAGGCGTCTCCTTGAAGATCGCCAGAAGATTGGTCATCCCCGGGATCACTTCCGCTATATCAGCCCAGCCCTTCACCGTTTGCGCCAGAGCCCAGATCCACCGCTGCGCAGGCAGATCGAATTCGCCAGGCGCTTCGAGCAGGAAAGATCGGGTGCCGATGCAGGAGATCCTGGCCCGGCCCTTAGTGGCAGGAACGATTTCGCGCGACGATGTGACGGTGTTCGAGGTGGCAATCATGACAGCGGCTCGATTTCGAACAGAGGATCCCCGAATCCGACCAAGGTTTCGGGCTCCACCAATTGCCTGGCCAGCAAACCGGACCTGCCGGCGAGAATGGGAAGCAGGACCGAACCTATGCGGATAAAGCCGATCACGTCCTGGCTTGAGACGGCACGGGGAAGATGCCCGGTTCCATCGGAATCCGAAGAATGCTGCGGATAGAAGTGGCCCGCCATTGGCGCCTTCGCCACCGATATCGCCAGCTGAGGCTGCGCGTTTCCTGTCAGGCTGATTTGAGCATGTCCGGCCTTCGAAACCACGATACGCAGATTGGCGCCCGGCCGCGAAATTTCCAGACCATCGACGCCTGCCGCCGTCAGCGCATCGGTTAGGGCTGCGATGGTCGAAGGATCGCTAAAGTCGATCGCGCTCATGCCGCTCTCCTCTGCCGAAGCCATTGCTCCAGATAGTGGATATCCGTCTCGCCGCGGGCAAACCCTTCATCCTCGAACAATGCGCAGAGCAATGGCAGGTTGGTGGAAATGCCGCCGATCCGGGTGGCGGCGAGCGCTTCGCGCATTCTTGTCATCGCTTCCGCCCGGGTAGGCGCATGAACGATCAACTTGGCGATGAGCGAGTCATAGTAGGGCGAGACGCGATAGCCGGCACGAATATGGGTATCGATCCGAATACCCGGCCCTTCCGGCAGCGCCAGATCGGAGATCGTGCCTGCAGAAGGCAGGAAACTTTCGGGGTCCTCGGCATTGATGCGGCATTCGAACGAATGGCCGATACATGCCACATCGTCCTGGCGCATTTCGAGGGAATTGCCCTGGGCGACCATTATCTGCGCCTGAACGATATCGATCCCGCTGGTCATCTCGGTGACGGGATGCTCGACCTGCAGGCGCGTGTTCATTTCGATGAAGTAGAAGGCGCCGTTTTCGTAGAGGAATTCGAAGGTTCCGACGCCGCGATAGCCGATCTGCCGGCAGGCTTCTACGCAGGCCAGGCCGACGGAGCCGATCGTTTCCGAAGATATCCCAGGCGCCGGAGCCTCTTCCACGACCTTCTGATGCCGGCGCTGCATCGAGCAATCGCGATGCCCGAGCCAGACGGCATTGCCATTGCCATCGCAGAGCACCTGAATTTCGATGTGACGCGGATGCTGGAGGAACTTCTCCATATAGAGTGCTGGAGAGCCGAAAGCCTGACGAGCCTCTTCCCGTGTCAGCACGATGGCTTCGTGCAGCTCGCTTGCGTCCGAAACCACCCGCATCCCTCTGCCGCCTCCGCCGCCGGCGGCCTTGATCATTACGGGATAGCCGATCTCCTGGGCGATCTGCTCGACCGATGCCGGATCATCCGGAAGCGACGTATCGGGACCGGGCACGCAGGGCACTCCGGCTGCAATCATTGCCCGTTTAGCCGATATCTTATCGCCCATGATCGCGATGGAGGAAGCTTCCGGCCCAATGAATGCGAGGCCGGCTCTCTCGACGGCTTCGGAAAAGGCTGCGTTCTCGGACAAAAAACCATAGCCGGGGTGGATCGCACCCGCTCCGGTCAGTTGCGCGGCAAGGAGGATCGCATCTTGATTGAGATAACTGCCGGCTGCGGTCGCCGGACCGATGCATAGAAAGGTGTCGGCTGTCTTGCCGTAAGGTGCCTGCCTATCGGCTTCAGAGCAAATCGCGACCGTCTTCAAGCCGAGTTCGCGGCAGGCCCGCTGAATTCGTGCGGCAATTTCGCCGCGATTGGCAATCAGCACCGTATCGAAACGTCGGCCTGCCAGTCCCATCTTGTCGAGAGCTTCCGCCATCATGCGATCTCCGCGAGCATGTCGCCCGTCTCGACTTCGCCGCCATCTATTTTGGTGATCTGCCTGATGCGTCCGGCCTGCGGGGCTGTTATCTTGTTGAAGACCTTCATCGCTTCGATGATGAAGAGCGTCTGCCCCTCCTCCACCAAGTCGCCGATCTTGACGAAAGGCTCCTGCCCGGGTGCCGGCGCCCGGTGCAGGACGCCGAAGATCGGCGCCTTCACGGTGACGGCCGCGCCTTGTGAACTTCCGGAAACATCGCAACCTTGTTGAGCGCGACCAGTTGCTGCGCTGGCGGCGACCTGCGCCGACGCGAATGAAGCCGTCGGATTGGGCGTTCGGAAGATCCGAACCGTGACATCCCTTTCCGTTACCGTGAGTTCGGTAACGTTGGATCGTCCAACAAAATCGATCAGTGTTTTTATCTTCGACAGATCCATGCGAGAACTCGGTATTTCGGTGCGCCTCCCGCAATCCAATGGATAATGGCAGCGTTTGGCTGACTACCTCCCTACACGATGGCTCTCACGATGGGGTCAAAGGAACTTTTGATGGCGCAGTGCTGCGGCCGATGAGAGGGCTGTCACCAATGGACATATCGAACCCACCTCGGCGTCCCGCATTCCCGCTCAGCCGTCCGCTAGACGGAGGAGCTGGGTCCTTTAATCATGTGCAGGCACTGCAACCGGTGGAACCGGACTTGGTGTCCGGCTTTGCAAAAGTTCGCCACGCTCCTCCAGAACGGGATAGGCTGCGGCGGCAACGAGGTGGGAATTGATCTGCTTGAGGTCGCGCAGAAGGTCGAGGTGAAGCGAACTGGTCTCGGCGGTCTCGATCCCGCCCTGGCGCAAGCGCTGGAAATGGGCTTCCGTCCCATCGCGTTCCGCCTTGCGGAAAATCACCTTCTCCTCCGCCAGCATGCGGGCGGCACTTTCATTCTGTGTCATGAACAGAGCCGCCGCCGTCTGAAGGTTCGACTGCAATCGGTCGAACAATGTTGCCAGTTCGAGCTGCCCTTCCTTCGAGAAACTCAAACCTCGGCGCAGGCGCTTTGCCAGGTGCGGCAGAAGGTTCTGGTCGAGCACGTCGCCGGCATGTTCCATGTTCATCGAAAACAGCAGGATCTCGTTCAGACGCCGCCGGTCGGCTTCGCCGAGCTCATCGGGATCGATCGAAGTCAGATAGGTCTTTACCGCCGTGTTCAGGCTATCGAGGATATTGTCCAGCGACCGCAATCGCGTCAGCGCCTTTCGATCCGTGTCCGATAAGGCAGACTTGGCGCCCGCAAGCATTTCCGAGAGCACGTCGACCAGTCTCAGCGCCTCGCGCGCTGCCGCGCCGAGAGCAACCACAGGCGTTTCCTTGGCCGCCGGATCGAGATATCTCGGGCGCGTCGGATCGGCCTCGTCGATCTTCTGCGGCAGCAATTTGGTCAATAGATCGGCATAGGGCCGCAATAGCGGCATGAACACCACGGCCAAAACGACATTGAAGGCAGTATGAAAATTGGCGACAGCGCGGGCGCTGTCGCTATCGATCATTGCCGACAGGCGCGCGGCTGGTTCCAGCAGGCCGATCATCGCGATCACACCGACAATGCGCGTCAACATATTGCCGATGGGCAGCCGCTTCACCGATAGATCCGTTCCCGATTGCCCTTCGATGAGTGGGTTGATCGCGGTGCCGAGATTGGCGCCGAGAACGAGCGCAAAGGCCTGGTCGACATCGACGAGCCCCTTGCTTGCAAGCGACATGATGAGCAGCACCACGGCCACGCTGGAATGGGCAGCCCATGTCAGAACGGCTGCGAGAAGCATGCTCAGCACCGGCGTCGCAGCGATCGCATCAAGGACGTAGGCGAGCGCCTTCGACCCCTCATACTGCGTCATCAGGTCGAGAAGCTGATGCAGCGCCAGAAGCATGAAGCCAAGCCCGATCATGACGCGGCCAAGATCGTGCACGCGTGAATTCCCGGTTCGGCGGAACATCAGCACGCCGATCAGGATCAGCGCCGGCGAAGCCGCTGCGACATTGAAAGACAGCACCTGGACGATGAGCGTCGTGCCGACATTGGCCCCGAGCATGACGGCAAGCGCCGGCACGAGATCCACCAGCCCGCCGGCTGCAAAGCCTGAGGCCATGAGGCCTGTAGCCGTACTGCTCTGCAGGATGGCGGTGACGCCGATGCCGGCAAAAAATGCCTTCGTGCGATTGCTGAGCGCGCGGCCGAGAAAGGAGCGCAGATCGGGGCCGAAGGCACGCTGGATACCGGTCTGGACCATGCGCGTGCCCCAGAGCAAAAGGGCGATGTGGCCCGCTAGAGCAACGAGGCCGAAGATAAACGCCATGATGGTCCTCCATTTGCCTGCGACCCCGGACAAATGCCGAGCATCAATATCGCGATTATCTAACTTTCTTTAGCCGACTATGTTTCTTTGTCTTTGACGCCTTTTGCAAGGCCAGATTGTCACAAACCAATAGAATAAAATTTTCGCATTAAAATCATGATGATAGGGCGCCATGAATCCTATCATCATTCGTTAGGAATATCCATTTTTCCGAGAGAGGTCGGCCTGAAAACGACGCTTTTCGGTCTGCAACGAGATTGTCTGAGAATCGTTGCTTCGCCTTTTTGCTTTGATCCATTCAATGTCTGGCCAATATAGCACAAAAGCCTCCATTTGCCGTGCAGCTGGGTCCACGGCCGCAGGGTTGGGAAGGCTGGCTGGCGAGGAGTTCGAGATGACGAATTTTATCTGCATCACATGTGGCACACAGTTCGGCGAAGGCGACAGGTCACCTCCGGCCTGCCCGATCTGCGAAGACGAGCGCCAGTTCGTACCTCAATCGGGACAGGAATGGAGCGACATGGCGAGCCTCGGCCGGGAGCATGAGGTAATCTGGAACGAGGAAGCCGAAGGTGTTCACAGTCTGCAGATCTCGCCCCATTTCGGCATTGGCCAGCGCGCCTTTCTGATCGAAGGACGTGACGGCAATGTCCTCTGGGACTGCCTCAGTCTTATCGACGAGGCAAGCAAGGGACGGATCGCTGCCATGGGCGGCTTAAGCGCGATCGCGATTTCGCACCCTCATTTCTATTCGTCGATGACCGAATGGAGTGCCGCCTGCGGCGGCGTGCCGATCCATATCCACGCCAATGATGGCGAATGGGTGCAAAGGCGGAGTGCTCTGCTGCGTCCCTGGACAGGCGAGACGCTGTCGATTGGCCAGGCGACCATGATCCGTTGCGGCGGTCATTTCGACGGCAGTTGCGTGCTCCATTGCCCCTGGCTCGAAGGCGGACGCGGCGCACTCTTCGTCGGCGACACGATGCAGGTGACGATGGACCGCAGGTTCGTCAGCTTCATGCGCAGTTATCCAAACCTCATTCCGCTCGATGCCAAGGCCGTGACGGCGATATCGGAAGCCGTCCGATCCTATCGTTTCGAAGCGATCTACGGCGCATTCCCCGGCCGAACGGTCGAGAGCGACGGCAACGGTGTGGTGGAGCGCTCGGCGGAGAGGTATCTCAAAGCGATCGCAGGTTGAGAATTTGCAACTGATGTTCGGTCTCAGGCGTAGGCCCATTCATACATGAAACAGAAAACACCAATGCGGCAAATACCGGATGCCGAGCTTGCCGCTGCAATTGCCTCAGGGGCCATTGGTTGCAATCCGGTTGCCGTTAGACGTTTCACAACCGGGACACGGCACTATGTCTTCGATCTTCAGTTCGCTGACCGGCCTCCAGCCGTCGTGCGTATCGGCGATCCATCGGCTCGGGCCGACATGGCCGGCGCGGCTTATCTTTCGGGATTGTTGCGGCCCGGAGGTGTGCCGCTTCCAGCCATTATAGCCGAAGATATTGGCGCAGAGTTTCCCTGGCTTCTGCTAGAACGCTTTCCCGGCATGGATCTGGGTTCTGTCATCTTAAACCTCTCGGAAGAGAAGCTCGATGCGATTGCCTCACAGGTGGCGCATGCTCAGGCCATCACAGCAAGAACGAAGTCCGCGGGGCGCTACGGATATGCCGCACGAGCGGAACAAGCGCCGCATGGCGCATGGCCGCAAGTGTTGCTTGCCAATCTTGCGCGTTCGCGAGGCCGGATCGGATCTGCCGGATTGTTTGACATCGGGCTGGTTGACGCAATCGAACATGAGGTCGCTGCCAGACGCGGAGAGCTCGACAAGATCGAAGCCACACCTTTCCTCCACGACACCACGACGAAGAACGTGATTGTGACACCAGAGGGCGCGTTCAGCGGCATCGTCGATGTCGATGATCTTTGCTTTGGCGATCCACGTTATCCTGCTGCTTTAACACTGGCTGCTCTGATGGCTTATGGTGGCCCCGTGAGCTACGTCTTTGCGTGGCTCCGGCATGCCGGGCAAACCGATGACCGGCTTTTCCGTCTCTATACGAGCGTCCTTCTATTGGACCTGATGGCCGAGCACGGCCACATTTTCAACGGCAACGAGACTCCGTTAGCGCCTAGAGTTCGAGCAAGGATGCAGCACGCACTTGAATTCAATCTTAACTTAGTGCGGTCATGAACGCTGTATAAATCAGATTTCACTGCGCTCCGGCGACCAATTCTGCGATATCCATCCTTGTTTCCTGACCAATCGGCCGTGCCGAATTAGAGCCTCTTCGCGTTTCCTCGAATCGTGAAAACCGCGATGCACTTTTCCCGGAATGCTCTAATTTTCCAGCGCCGCCTGTCTGTCCTTCACCAAGCGCGTCGGCAAATTGACGGTGACGGACAGCCCTCCAAGGTTGGAGCGGGCGAGCGTCAGCTTGCCGTCATAGGCTTCGACCAGATCCTTGGCGATCGCCAAGCCGAAGCCGGTTCCGGCGATGCTTTCGTCCAGCCGCCTACCGCGCCGGATGAAAGCCATTTCCGCATCCTCGGGCAGGCCGGGACCATCGTCCTCGATGCACAGTTCCACCCCCTCGGGCAACTGCGACAGGCGAACTTTGACTTTGCCAGTCGTCCATTTCCTGGCATTGTCAATCAAATTGCCCGTGATATCGGCAAAATCCGCCTCGTCGATCGCCAGCCACATCTCCGGCGGTGCCTCGAGCTCGAAATCGATTTTCCGCTCGGCCGAGAGACGCCGCATGACCGAGATGATCTTCTGGAGATCGGCGCTGGCGTCCATGACGCCGACGGTATGGGCGGCCGCCAGGCTCGCGCGGGTTTGCGCAAGCGTTCGCTTGATCTGCGCCTCCATCCGGCTGACCTCCGTCTGGATAGCCGCGGCCCTCTCCGACATGCCCTCTTCGGAGAGAATGCGTGCGGTCGCCTCTAGTGCTGCGAGCGGGGTCTTCAGACCATGCGCCAGATCGCCGGCGCGAGCGCGCGCCTGCGTCAATTGCGTCTCGCGGGATGCGAGCAAACCGTTGAGATCGTCCACAAGAGGCTGCACTTCTCGCGGAAACTGACCGGTGATCTTGCGTGCGGATCGCTCCTGCACCGCCATCAGGGCCGCGCGCAGATCGTTGAGCGGCCGCAATCCATAGCGCAGAAATACCACGACCGCCCCGATCAGGGCGACCGACAGCACGCCGAGAGACGGCGCCATGGCATAAAAGAAGCGCCAGCGCGCCGGCGCAAGCTCGCTGTTGTCGAGCGCCATGACGATATCGACCATCTGGTCGCCCGTGGCCGAGGGGATCGAAATAGACCGTTCGACGGCGAGAAGACGGCTGCCGTTCGGCCCTTTCATATCCGTCGCCCGGCCGGCATCGCGAGGGCGGGCGCGCAGCCAGGGCAGGTTCTGCTCCCAGAGCGATTGGGAGCGCAACTCGACGGTACCATTGCGGCCCACCTGCCAATAGAAGCCACCATTCGGGATGCCGAAGCGGGGATCCGTCGGCGTGTCGTCGAGGAAGAGCTGATTGGACGAATTGATATCGACCGCCGCCAGCAGAACGCGCAACTCCTCGTCTATTTCAGAGAGGGCAAGCGCCCTGACGGCCAGCCCGGAAATGGCGTTGATGCCGACCCCGGCAAGAAAGGTCGCAACGATGATCGCCACTACGGAACCCAGCAGCAACCGCCCTCGCAGCGAGAACGGCGTCATGACGGCGGCGCCTCGCGCGGAATGATGTAGCCCTGGCCGCGCCGGGTCTCGATGACGGTGCCGTCGAACTTGCGCCTGAGACGCGCGACGACCACTTCGAGCGCGTTCGACAGCAGCTCCGTCTCTTCGTCATAGATGCTGTCGGCGATCTGCGTTCGGGAAAGCACGGTGCCGGCATTGTGCATCAGATAGGCAAGAAGCCGATATTCGAGCGCCGTCACCTGAACCGGCTGCCCGCGAAACGAAACCGTGCGCTGACGTGTGTCGAGCTCCAGCACACCATTGGAAAGGATCGGAGAAGATTGCCCCGCGGCACGGCGCATCAGGGCGCGCACCCGCGCCAGAAGCTCCTCCATACGGAAGGGCTTGGTCAGATAGTCGTCGGCACCCGCATCCATGCCGTCGACCTTGTCGCGCCAGCCGTCGCGCGCGGTCAATATGATGACAGGCATGCCGCGGCGTTCCGCGCGCCAACGTCGCAGAACCGTCAGTCCGTCAAGCTTCGGAAGCCCGAGATCGAGGATGACCAGATCGAAATGCTCGATATCGCCGCGATACCAAGCTTCCTCGCCGTTGCTTACGGTCGAGACGACATAATGCTGGTCCTCCAGGCAGCGGCGCATGTCCGCCACAATACTGGGCTCATCCTCAGCAATCAGAATGCGCATTCTCAGCGTCTCTCGATCACGGCGAGTGTTGCGCCGTCGAGCACTATATCACCACGTTTGCCATCCGGCTTCAACACGCGCACGGCATAGGCTTGACGTCCGGCCCGGCGAACCCGCTTGATTCGCAGCACCTTTCCCGGCATCTCGCGCGCAACGACCGCATAGATCTCACGCAACGGCCGCAAGGTGCCGGCATCTTCGACCAGAACACTGCTATGCGAACGAGCTGATGCCTCCATACCTGGCGAGCTCAGCAAAGCCGTCACCAAGAGAACGGACAGCCAGCGGGGCCAGCCGGCTCTTCGCCCGAATATGCGCAACGATATCAATATCAATCCTTCTTCCGAGATAGCACGCAGGGCTCGCCCCGCAGCAAACCAAGCATAGCTTTCCCAACATTACAATTCACTGACAACGCCCGTAAGAGAGCTGCAAATTGAAAGGTGTATAAGCATCGATAGATGGCACGCCGATTGTGCCGAGTTTCGTTCCGCAGAAGTTACCATGACTATCCAGATTTCGTCGATTACCCCAAATGCCAGCCTCTCGGTTTTCTCAGGCGGCATTCGGCCTGAGTTCGTCCGCAATGAAACCCTGGTGGACATCTTCAAGGCAACGGTCGCCCGCAGCCCCGACAAGACGGCACTGACCCTGATCGGAACCGACCGGGCGATGACCTATGCCGAACTAGACCGGCTCTCCGACGAGGCGGCGCGCGCGCTCAGCCGTCGCGGTATCGGCCCCGGCGATTTCGTCGGCCTTTGGTTCCAGCGCTCCCTTGAGCTACATGTCGCGCTTCTGGCGATTCTCAAGGCCGGAGCTGCCTATATTCCCTTCGATGCGTCTGCCCCTGCCGACCGCGTGGCCGTCAGCCTCGCCGATTGCGGCGCGAAATGGCTGCTGACGCATGACGAAAAGGTGGCCCTCGCCCCCGAATTCGACGGCCAGACGCTGATCCTCAAGACACTGCTCGCAGAAGACGATGATGGCATTGCGCCACGCGCCGCCACTCACGACGATCCCGCCTACGCCATCTATACGTCCGGCTCCACGGGCAAGCCGAAGGGCATCGTCGTCACGCACCGGAACATCTGCCATTATCTGCGGGCCGGCAACGATGTCCTCGGCATGGTCGAATCGGACGTCGTTCTTCAGCAGGCTTCGGTCGCCTTCGACCTTTCGCTTGAGGAGATATTCGTTCCCTATCTGGTCGGCGCAACGCTGAAAGTGGCGACATCCGCCGTCATGGCCGAGCTCGACAGGCTCGCAGACGTGCTGGAAGCCGAAAAGATCACGGTCATCGACACCGTGCCGACTCTGCTGACCATGCTGGAACGTGATGTCGAGAGCCTGCGCGTCATCATCGTCGGCGGCGAAGCCTGCCCTCCGGCGATCGTCAGCCGCTTTTCCAAAGCCGGCCGGCGCCTGATCAATACCTACGGCCCGACCGAGACGACGGTGGTTGCAACCTATGCCGAGCTCGATCCTTCCCGGCCGATCACGATCGGCTGCCCGATCGCCAACACGACCGCCTACGTTGTCGACGAAAACCTGCAGCTCGTTGCTCGCGGCGATACCGGCGAATTGCTGATCGGCGGACCGGGCGTCGCTGCCGGATACAGAAACCTGCCGCAGCTGACAGCCGCGAAGTTCATCGCCAACCCCTTCGCCGGCCATGACGACCCGGTGCTTTACCGCAGCGGCGACGCCGTATTGATGGACGAGGAAGGACAGCTCCATTTCCTCGGGCGCATCGACGACCAAGTCAAGATTCGCGGCTATCGCATCGAGCTCGGCGAGATCGAAACGGTCGTGGGCGAACTTTCGGACGTGAAGGCTGCATCCGTCGTCGTGCACCGCCCGCCGGATGGCGAGGACATGCTGGTCGCCCACGTTGTTACCACGGGCAGCAGCTTCGATCGAGACAAGGCGCGCACCGTGCTTGCAGCCAAACTGCCGCCCTATATGGTGCCCGCCGCCTGGCATAGCCATGTCTCGCTGCCGCGTCTTCCGTCCGGCAAGATCGACCGCAAGACGCTTGCCGCCATTCCGCTGGTGGCCGATCAGCCAACCCAGGCACAAGAGCCGCCGCGCACGTGGACGGAAGCACAGCTGCTGAAGGCCGCAACCGAGGCGCTTCGACTGCGCTCTATCGGCTTCGAAGCGGATTTCTTCACCGAACTTGGCGGCCATTCCATGCTCGCGGCCCGGTTTGTTTCCGAAGTGCGCAAGATCCCGCTGCTCGCCAGCATCGCCCTGCGCGACGTCTACGCCGGCCGCACCCTGCGCGGCATTGCCGCGATCCTGGAGCAGCGCGCCGAAAGCACCTCGGGACAGGAACGCAAGAATTTCGAACCGGTGCCGCTGCGCCGGCGCATCCTCTGTGGTCTCGCTCAGGCCGTGGTATTGCCCTTCATCGTCGCGATCGCAACGCTGCAATGGATCGGCCTTCTGCTCGCCTCGATCCTGCTGATCGATGACGGTGCATCGCTCTGGAATGAAATTCTCATTCTGGGCGGCGTCTACCTCGCTCTCAATCTCGGCGAGAAGCTTGTCGTTATCGCTCTCAAATGGCTTGTCATCGGCCGTACAAAGCCCGGTGTCTATCCGCTCTGGGGCACCTATTATTTCCGCATCTGGCTGATGCAGCGCATCGTACAGCTCACCGCTCCGAAATTCCTCAAGGGCTCACCGCTCATTCGGGTCTATATGCGCGCACTGGGCGCCCAGGTCGGCAAGGATGCGATGATCGACGAGTTCGAGGAAGGCGCGATCGATCTTGTGCGCATCGGCGCAAGATCCAGCCTTGGCGTTAAGATCAAACTCGCCAATGTCGAAGTCATCGGCAATGAGATCCATGTGGGCACGATCGATATCGGCGAAGGCGTGCAGGTCGGCAATGGCTCCGTCATCGGCCATAACGTCAAGATCGACGACGGTGCCGTCATCGGCGATCTGACGGCGATTGCCGCCGGCACCCATGTCGAAGCCCATACGCGCTGGGACGGTTCGCCCGCCCGCCGGACCGGGCATGCCGAGCATGAAGAGATGCCCGCCCATCCGGAGCTTGGAACCGCCGGGCGCATCTTCCAGTTCGGCGCCTATTTCGTTGCCTACAATCTCAGCCTCGTCGTCGGCCTGCTGCCGATCTTCCCGGCCTTCTATCTGTTCTCCGCCGTGCAGCAGATCTACGCGCCCGGCTCCGATGAGGCCCTATCCTGGGGGATGATCGCTGCGCTCTCCTGGCCGGCCGCATTCCTGCTGATCGTCGTGTCCATGGCAGTGGTGGTGGCGCTCAGATGGGTGCTGTTGCCTCGCGTCGTGCCGGGCCGTTACTCCATCTTCGGCAATCTCTATTTCCGCAAATGGGTCGTCGGCCTGACCACAGAGGCTATGCTGGAAACCCTGAATTCGCTCTACGCTACCGTCTTCATGCGCAACTGGTACCGCCTGATGGGGGCCAAGATCGGCAAGGGTACGGAGATTTCGGCAAACTTCGCCGGCCGCTACGATCTGATCGAAATGGGCCGCGACAACTTCATTGGCGACGAGACGATTTTCGGCGACGAGGAAATCCAGAACGGCTGGATGATACTCAAGCGCCTGAAGACCGGCGATCGCTGCTTCTTCGGCAATTCCTCGGTCATTTCGCAGGGTGCCGTGATCGAAAGCGATTCGCTCATCGGCATCAAGACGCGCCTGCCCGATTCCATGCACGTCAAGTCTGGCGAAACCTGGTGCGGCAGCCCTGCCTTCCAGTTCCCGACGCGCGAGAGGCTGCAGGCGGCTGCCAACACTACCTATGCGCCACCGCTCCGCATGCGCCTTGTGCGCATCCTGTTCGAGGCCATGCACACGTCGCTGCCGACCGCGATCCTCATCGTCATGGCACTCGCCATGTCCGACATGTTGGCCAGCGAAATCGACAACGGCGCCTGGGGCAGCCTTTTCTGGACCCTGATGGCTGCAGGCCTGGCGACCTCCGGCATCCTCTATCTCGTCGCGGTCGCGTTCAAATGGACGCTGATTGGCACCTATAAGCCGATGAACCGGCCGATGTGGTCGTGGTGGGCGATGCGTACGGAGGCTGTTGCGGTGTTTTACGGCGGTCTCGCCAGCAAGATGCTGCTCGACTATCTGCGCGGCACGCCCTTCCTGCCCTGGCTGCTCCGTCCCTTCGGCGCCAAGATCGGCCAGGGTGCGTGGATCAACAGCACCGACATCTGCGAATTCGATTGTACCCATATCGGCGACCATGCGGTTCTCAACATGGGCTCCTGCCCACAGACCCATCTCTATGAAGACCGCATCATGAAGGTCGGTCGTATCACGATCGGCGAAGGCGTCTCCATCGGCTCGGGCAGCACCGTCTTGTACGAGGCCAATGTGGGCGATTTCGCCGAGATTGGACTGCTGACCCTGGTCATGAAGGGTGAAGCCATCCCGCAAGGAACGTCGTGGGTCGGCGCACCCGCCCAGGCGGTTCAAGCCGCGCAGGAGCCCGCTCCCGTCGCTCAGAAAGAGGCCCTGCCCTCCGCCGCAGCGTGAGCGCGGATGGCGGCCCCTCGATTTGAGGTCGTCCTGACGGTCGCAGATGCGATCGCCATCCTCGTTCGCCCGATGCCCGGCGGACGAGCAGAGCGTGATCAGATCGCGCAAACAGCCTTGAGAGAAGCCACACAACGGGACGATCTTTCCATCTATCGCCGGCCCAGCGAGCGGCCAGCGCTAAGGCCTCCCTATCACGAACTGGGCGTTTCGCTTTCGCATCGCGGCGATCTGCTGCTGGCGGGCTTTGCGCCTAATAGCGCTGTCGGCATGGACATCGAGATCGAGGATATCAACGGCTTCGATCCGGCAGCTTTTGCCGCCGACCATTTCTCGCCAAAGGAAGCGGCCGCCTTGGCCACTCTCGATAGCACGGCGGCGCTGGAGGTCTGTTACCGACTCTGGGTCGCCAAGGAGGCTGCCTTGAAGATCAGCGGCCGCGGTATTTTCGACGGGCTGGACGAACCTGATCTGGCGGCGCAGCTGAACCTCCTCCGCACCGATGGCGCAACAATCCATCTTGGCGCGGGGTCGCGGCTGCCGCCGATTGCGCTCGCAGTGACTCGACTTTCCAACACTGCGGATCAATCTGTCTATTGTGCCCTTGCCAGGGATATGCGCTGAGCGACGATCCCTCGGCTGCAAGCATCTCGGCCGGAGAGGCGCCGGTGGAAACCGGGCCTTCCCCCATAAGCGTAGATATATCAGGGCCGCGGCGGCGCGTCTGCGTCTTCGCGCGCGGCAAACCAGTTTGCCAGGGTCGCGCCGGAAATATTGTGCCAGACGGAAAAGATAGCGCTGGGAACCGCGGCGATCGGCGAGAAATAAGCCGTCGCCAGAGCTGCACCCAAGCCTGAATTCTGCATGCCCACTTCGATCGCCAGCGCCTTACGCTTGTAGAAATTGAGGCCGAGCACCTTCGACGCATAATACCCGAAGAGATAGCCAAGACCGTTGTGCAGGATAACGACGGCGAAAATCAGCAGGCCGGACTGCACGATGGCCGCCTTCGATGCACCGACGACAGCCGCAACGATCAATACGATGCCGATGACGCTGACGAGAGGCAGAACCGGGATTGCCGCACGAACCAGGCCGGGCACGGCTTTCTGCGCGACAAAACCGAGCAGAAGCGGCACGATGATAACCTGCACGATGCTAATGAACATCGACCAGGCATTGACGGGCAGATACTGGCTTGCGAACATCCACACCAGGAACGGCGTGACGATCGGCGCTGCAAGCGTTGTCACACTCGTGCAGGCGACCGACAGCGCTACGTCGCCACGGGCAAGATAGGTCATGACATTGCTCGAGGTGCCGCCCGGGCAGCAGCCGACCAGAATGACGCCGGCGGCGACTTCCGGCGGCATCGGAATGATTTGCGTCAAAAGCAGTGCCAGTGCCGGCATGATGCCGAAATGTGCGATGACGCCAATCGCGACCTCATGGGGACGACGCGCCAGCTCGCGAAAGTCGTCAACGGATATCGTCAGCCCCATGCCGAACATGATGATGCCGAGAAGCAGGACGATCCAGGGTGCAAACTGCTTGAAGACGTCGGGCAGGAAAAAACCGAGGACGGCAAACAGGATGACCCATATGGAAAAGGTTTTGCCGACGAAAGCGGAAAAGGATGCCAGGAACTTCATGGAATCTCCGGGGGGAAGGAGCATAATGACATTCGGCCGGTCTAAACCCGGCGCATCGGGTGTCAAGGCTTCGAATTGCCGGATCCGTCCACTTCCATCATCGATATGGTATGAATCCGTCGACGAGCGCAGCAGGTTTGTCCTGCAAGGAGCCAATACATGACTGTTACCGAGCCCGAACCGATGTCCCGCACGAAGGCCTTATTGTACGCGATCGGCCTGCCGCTGGGGCTGCTCGTATTTATCTTCTTACCTGCCGGTCGCCTCGACTGGCAGCCTGGATGGATCTTCATCGCGTTCCTGATCGTAAGCTATGGAATAGCGTTTCTGATCATGCGGCGCGTGAACCCGGTCATTTTCCAAGCGCGCAGCCGCTTCCAGTCCGGAACTCAAGGCTGGGATCTCATCCTGGTCTCGCTGATCTTCCTTGGCATGATCGCCGAAATACCGCTTGGAGCCCTGGATGCCGGCAGGATGGGATGGTCGGTGATGCCAACCTCCATCGTGATCCTCGGTTATCTTCTGCTCGCGGCAGGCATCGCGCTCGCCACGTGGGCTCAGGCGGTCAATCGCTTCTTCGAACCCGGCGTGCGCCTCCAGCGGGAACGCGGCCAGCACGTCATCAGCGACGGTCCCTACGCCTACGTGCGGCATCCCGGCTATGTCAGTGCGATCTTGGTATTTGCGGGGCTGGCACTGGCACTCGGTTCCTGGTGGGCCTTGATCCCTGCCGGCTGGGCAAGCGCCGTGCTGATCCTGCGCACGAGCTGGGAAGATGCGCTGCTTTATGGCGAGTTGGAAGGCTATGCCGACTATTCCAAGCGCGTTCGGTTCCGATTGCTGCCGGGTATCTGGTGATGCTCGATTTCGGCCTGCGCTAGGCTTTGCCGTGCCATAGGGAGAGGAGGCCACCGGCCTCTCCTTTCAGCGGATCCCTTGCGGGCACGCCAAGTTTTTCGATCATCGCCTGCTGCTCGCCCGTAGGCATTTTCCGGCAGAGATCGGCCTCTTGACCGAGAGGATAGCCGCCGATCACGAGCAGATCATCGCTCGCCTCCAGCCGGCAATGGCCGGTTCCGGCCGGCAGCAGCAGGGCATCGCCGGCCTCGACCGTGATTTCCTTGCCGGTGGGTCCGCCGATCATCAGCCGGGCCTGACCTGCCGCAACGCCCAATATTTCGTGGGCCGTGGAATGAAAATGGTGAAAGGAATAGACGCCGTTTCGCCAGAGGCCGCCCCACCCATTGGTTCGAAAGAGCCGTTCGAAACTTTCGGCTCGGTCGGGCCCCTCGAGCACCTGCCGATAGACGATCACAGGAAATCGCTGGTTATTGGGAATCCAGCCTGACTGCTCGAATTTGATTGCCTGCTCCATCCGATCTCTCCCTGTCGGCTGCCATCATAACCACCGGATCTCGGTGCGGTTCCCAGAAAAACCGGGAACGATTGCCTGCGGCTAGGGTTTGGACCTGGCATTCCATCAAAGATATAGCGAAAGGATAGATCATGCCTTCCATCAATTCCGCACATATCCTCATTCTGGCGACGGATGGCTACGAGCGTTCGGAACTTCGCGTTCCTCTCGACGAACTCAGGAAGCGTGGCGCTGACGTCAAGGTTGCCTCCGTCAAGAAGGATAGTATCAAGAGCTGGGACAAGACCGATTGGGGCGACAGCGTCGACGTCGATCTCATGGCCGGGGATGTCGACGTGAACCAGTTCGATGCGCTGGTGCTGCCAGGCGGCCAGATCAATCCCGACAAGCTGCGCCTTGAAGGAGATGCCATGCGCGTCGTCCGCGAGTTCCTGAATTCCGGCAAGGTGGTCGCCGCCATCTGCCACGCACCCTGGCTGCTCGTTGAGGCCGATGCCTTGCGAGGACGTCAGGCAACCTCCTATTGGTCCATCAAGACAGATGTCAAAAATGCCGGCGCGAACTGGAAGGACGAAAAGGTCGTGACCGATGAAGGCATCATCACGTCCAGGTCGCCCGACGATCTTCCGGCCTTCGTCGACAAGATCGTAGAGGAAGTTCAGGAGGGCCGGCACCGGCGGCGTGCAGCCTGACCGCCCGATTGCAACGAAACTTGCCAAGCCCCGGCAGCAACTGTCGGGGCTTTTGCATTCTTTCCCTGCAGCAGAACGGAAGCCGAGCCAATCCGCATATTGACTGATAGGGCTTGCTTTGATCTGTTGATCGGACATGACAATGCCTGATGTCCGCGCGAGGTTACGGGCGTCCGGGAGGAAAGCAGGGCATGACGATGGAGGCTGTGAGGGCGGTCAGCCTGAAACAGGTGGCGATTTCCTTTGAAATGGCCGGCAAGACACGGTTCGACGCCGTAGCGGCGACCAATCTGAATGTAGAGGCGCATGAGTTCGTGGCTATTGTCGGCCCGACGGGCTGCGGCAAATCCACACTTCTCAATGCGACGGCGGGGCTTTTGACACCGGCGTCAGGGACGGTCGAAGTCTTCGGCCAGCCCCTGAAATCCATCAACCGCCAGGCGGGCTATCTCTTCCAGCAGGATTCGCTGATGCCGTGGAAAACGGTTCTCGAGAATGTTGCGATCGGGCTTGAGATCGCGGGCTTGGATAGGGCCGAGGCAAGACGGATTGCGCGCGACTGGCTGGGGCGCGTCGGCCTTGCCACATTTGCCGATCGTTTCCCGCGCATGCTCTCAGGCGGCCAGCGCAAGCGGGTCGGTCTTGCGCAGGTGCTCATCCGCAATCCCAAACTGCTCCTGATGGACGAACCTTTCGGCCCGCTCGATGCGCAAACCCGGTTGATCATGGGCGACCTGCTGCTGAACCTCTGGTCCGAGGACCGCAAGGCAGTGATGTTCGTCACCCACGATCTCGATGAGGCGATTGCCCTTGCCGACCGTGTCGTCATCATGTCCGCCGGTCCGAAATCCCGCATTATCGGTGACTTCAAAGTGCCGCTGGAACGGCCGCGCGACATCGGCGAGATACGTCACGATCCCGTATTCAACCGGCTGCATCGCGATATCTGGCAGGCGCTGCGCGATGAGGTGATGACCGCTTATCGCCAGAGCAGCGGAGAGATCGCATGAACCGTTCCCTCCTTCTCCTGCTGCAGATCCTGGTGGCATTGGTCATTCTGGTACTCTGGCATCTGGCGACGAATACCGGCCTCTTCGGCAATCCGAAAACCATATCCTTCTTTTTTGCCGATCCGCTCAAGGTCGCACAGCGTGTCATCCAGTGGTTCGCCAGCGGATCGATCTGGTATCATCTCTGGATCACGCTATCGGAATCGATCCTTGCCTTCCTGCTCGGCGCCTTCGGCGGCATCGTCTTCGGCTTCTGGTTCGCTCGCCGGCCTCTAATTGCGGCTGTCTTCGACCCTTACGTGAAGGCGGCGAATGCACTGCCACGCGTCGTGCTGGCTCCGATCTTCGCACTGTGGTTCGGCCTCGGTATCTGGTCCAAGGTGGCGCTCGGCATCACGCTCGTCTTCTTCATCGTCTTTTTCAACGTCTATCAGGGCGTCAAGGAGGTCAGCCAGCCGGTGCTGTCCAATGCCCGCATGCTTGGCATGAACGAGCGACAGCTGCTGCGCCATGTCTATCTGCCCTCCGCGCTTTCCTGGGTGTTTTCCAGCCTGCATACTTCGGTCGGCTTTGCCGTCGTCGGCGCGGTCGTCGGCGAATATCTCGGTTCTGCCGCCGGTCTCGGCTACCTCATTCAGCAGGCCGAGGGTGTCTTTGACGTGACAGGCGTCTTTGCGGGCATGGTGGTTCTGACCGCTTTCGTCCTGTTGGTGGATTGGATGATGACGATGGTCGAAAGGCGTCTGCTCGCCTGGCGCGGCCAATAGCGCATTGAGAATAGCGAAGTGGAGGAACAAGGGACATGGAACGCAGAACATTTCTGATCGGAACGGCGAGCTTCGGCATCGGCGCATCGCTTACCGGCATCCTGCCCGCCGCGGCACAGGATGCGAAACCGGAAAAACCGGACCTGTTGATCGGTGTGGGCGGCAAGCCTCTGCTTTATTACCTGCCGCTGACGATCGCCGAGCGGAAGGGCTTCTTCAAGGAGGAGGGTCTCAACGTCACTATCAATGATTTCGCCGGCGGTTCGAAGTCGCTGGAGGGACTGATCGGCGGCTCCCTCGATGTCGTCGCTGGCGCCTACGAACATACGATCCGCATGCAGAACAAAGGACAGGATATCGTCGCGATCTGCAATCTCGGCCGCTTCCCCGGTATCGTCATCGCCGTTCGCAAGGATCTCGCCGGCGAGATCAAGTCGATGGCGGACATGAAGGGCCGCAAGATCGGCGTGACCGCGCCAGGCTCCTCGACGGCGCTGATGTTCCAATATGCCATGCTGAAGAGCGGGCTGAAGACCGATGATGCATCGCTGATCGGCGTCGGCGGCGGGGCCGGCGCGGTTGCCACGGTCAAGAGCGGTCAGATCGACGGCCTTTCCCATCTCGATCCGGTTATCGCGCAGTTGCAGTATGATGGCGACATCACGGTGCTTCTGGATACGCGCACCGAGGCCGGTACGCGTGCACTTTTCGGCGGTCCGAACCCGGCCGCGACCGTCTATATCAAGCGCGAATTTGCGAAAGAGAACCCGATCACCACGCAAAAGACGGTCAATGCCTTCATGAAGGCCCTGAAATGGATCGCGGCGGCAAGCCCCGAAGACGTCGCCGGCGTCGTTCCGGAAGAATATTTGCTCGGCAATCGCGACCTCTATATGCAGGCCTTCAAAAATTCCAAGGAAATGTATTCCCAGGACGGCATGGTCACGATGGAAGGCTATAATTCCATGATGGGCGTGTTGAAGGCGCTCGATCCCGAACTCGCCAATGCGGACGTGCCCTTCGAGAAGACATTCGATCCGACCTTTGCCAAGGCCGCAAAGACCTGATCGAGGCAATAGGTGTGCCCGGCGGTTGGCCGGGTACGCCTAACCCTGCCGAACCAAAATCCCTATCAGATCGAGCAAGCGCCGACCGACCTGCGTGATGCTGGCGGCGGTCTTATGACGGACCTTTCGGGGCGAAGAATTTTTTCAAATTGACCGACGGATTTCGATCAATTGCGCGTTCAAGCAGCGCAAGATCTGACGAAAGCCTGAATGACAAGGATTCTTAAGATCGAGGCAGGCTGCGGTCCGATACTGGAGAATGAGAATGGTTGCATCATTCAAAACGCCAGCGGGCCAGAAGCGGATATATTCGGCAAAACTGCTCGGCATGTTGCTCGTTTTTGCCCTTCCCTTCGCCGTGCGCGCAGAAGCCTGTGCAATCCCACCGCCAATTTTCACCATTGATGAGCCGTATCAGGCTCGCTTCCACGATCCACGATTGACGACCCTGATTGCTCGGCGCCGGCCATTTATCAAACCGCGGCTCGATAGCAACGTGACGGCTGCCTGGAGCGGATGCCCGACAATGGAGCGTCCCTAGTAGCGATATTCGGAACGACCCGATCAACCTGCGCTTTAGACCAGCCTGAGATGGTCAATGGAGGACCAGTATGCATCTAACACGTCGGCAGTTTGCCATTCTGGCTTGCGCCTTGACGGTCCAGGCAGGCCAAAGCGCCGCGGCAAGTGACGATAATGCATTATTCTGGCAAGCGAACATGGCAGATCGATCAATCGCCATCTTCGGCTATGAACGCATCGGCGCCGCACTGGTATCCGACATCGTTCGCGATGGTGAGCGGATATCCGATCAGGCAAGTTCGGTCTATACCGACGTCGGCCCGAATGCTCCGCACTTGAAGTCCTCGACGAATATAAAACAAGTACCACCGGTTCTTCCCGATTTGCCGCCGACGGATGCAGACGATCTACGCCGCATTATGCCGGCAGCAGCAGGTTCCCCGGTTGAACGTCTTCCAGGATACGTAGTGGCCTTGTTGCTGATGGGCGAGGGACAACACTCATGGGCACCAAGTGTCGAGGGTGTGATCATGGATCATATCCGCTCCGATGGAAAGCAAATCTCCCCGCTGATAAGCGATACGGACCTGATGTCGATATGGTCGCCACCCGATACGTTCACACTGAAGGCAGTCGGCGCACATCAAATCAGCTATCTTCTCGAAAAACGCCGCCAACTAGGGCCTATCGGTGGCTATATGGAAACACTTTACAAGCAACGGCGAGTATCTGAGATCACGCAGTTGCGAGAGGAAATAGCCAAAGAAGGCGTGGTCAGCCCGCTTGGATCTCTGGCAGGTCCACAATTCAAGGCGCGACTTTTCAAACAGATCTTGAGAATTGAGTCGACGAAGAATTTTCTCCTTCTCCCTTTGGCTGTCTTACCGGGTGATGACGGCATCCTGGAACTCATGAAATCAAACGGCTTTCAGATAACGACATTGGCATAGTGCTGCCGGTGCCGGTGAAAGCCGCATGCTCCATCGAGGTATTTATCCCATTCGAGGACTATCCGATATGTCAGCAACTATGAACCGCCGCAATCTCTGCCTGTATCTATCTGCATTGGCTACGGGTATGCTTGTGCCCAGATCTGGCTCTGCTCAGGAGAAGGCAAATGCGAACAGCGCCTCAACGGCTTATTTGTATTTCTCCCAGCCGATCGATGACAAATCGACGCTCAGTCTGACCAATGGATTGATCGACCTAAGGGCCAAGGGCTACAAAGTAATATACCTTATGCTGAATTCCAACGGCGGGAACATATCATCAGGCATTGCCCTGTATCACATGCTATGCGCTATGGATATAACGATCAATACATACGCTATTTCCAATGTTGATTCAGCGGCAATTCTGTTGTTTTTAGCGGGGAAGGAAAGGGTTGCAAATAAAGAATCTCTATTTGCATTTCACTCCGCCAGGGAGGATTTCAGCAATGAAAAGCTCAATCCGGACGAGATCACCGAAAGATCAAACGTGCTGGAAATCGACAATGATCGAATGAAGGAAATATTCAAGGAACGGCTTACAATCAACGACAAGCAATACGGTGATTTCTTCGGTCCGCAGCTCCGGTTTGTACGACCACAGGAGGCATTGAGCATAGGCCTGGCGACACGGATCGGTGAGGTAAGCATGCAACCGCATGACGGTCTCTATTATGTTCAGTCCCCCGCCAGCAAGCAGCTTTGATGAAACATGGCTCCGTTCGCGGCAATCAAGGGCACTGCGGCCTTGTCGCACAGCTGCAATCCGAACGTGATGCCGATCGACTCTCATATTTACGGAGGCTGACCGACAATGAGTGGAAAGACGCGTTCGATCCTGTCGATTTTTCGCCTTTGGTGGCGGGCTGCTGCTGTACTCGTCATGGTTTTTTCGGGCGCGGCTCATGCTGAAGATCATACGTTTGTCGGCTTTCAGGAGATAGCCGTTCCGAACGGTAGCGAGCCTCCGTTGCACGCGGGCATCTGGTATCCGACGCCTGTCCGACCCCGGAACACACGTTTGGAGACTTTCACCCAATTGGTGGCGCCGGATGGTGCGGTCGCCGGAGGCGATCTGCCGCTGGTCGTCATTTCTCACGGTGGCGCGGAATCGTTCGCCAGCCATTACGACACCGCCCTCGCGCTCGCCCATGCAGGCTTCATCGTTGCCGCGGTCGATCATGCGGGTGACACTTTCGACGATCAGCGACAGGTGCTGAAACTTTGGCGGCGGCCGCTGCAGCTGAATCGCCTGATTACCTTCGTCCTCGACGATTGGCGAGATCATGCTCACGTAGACTCCGGGCGGATCGGCGCTTTCGGCTTTTCGAATGGGGGTTTCACCGTACTCGTGGCTGCCGGAGGAAAACCCGATTTGAGCCTGATCGACCCCTATTGCCGCGATCATCCCACGCATGATCTGTGCTCCACACTTATGAAAGCCGGCGTCAGCTCTGTGGCCGCTTTACCAGTTCCGCCCGATCCCTGGGTGCGAGACCAGCGCATCAAGGCGATAGCGGTGGCCGCTCCGGCATTTGGGTTCGCCTTCTCAAGCAGCGGCTTGAGCGACGTAACGGTTCCGGTCCAGCTGTGGCGTGCCGCCGATGACCGCCATCAACCCAATCCCTGGTATGACGAGGCGGTGCGCACCGCATTGCCTCATCCGCCCGAGATGCATGTCGTGGCAGATGCAGGACATTATGATTTTCTGCCGCCATGCAGTGCGGTGCTCGCCAAGCACGCGCCTGAGATATGCGCTGATCCGAACGGCTTCGATCGAGCAGCGTTTCACCGCCGCATGAATGCTCAGTTGATAAATTTCTTCCGGGCCAAGCTTCGGTAAGGAATAAGCCGCGGCTATGCCGGAGTCGTGAACCGATAGGCAGCTCCGGCCTTCCAGCCTCGAGGCGCCACGCAAGTTGAATTCCGTGCTGCCCACGACCGCCGCGGGCCATCGGCAGCACGACCGTTTGGATACAGCTAACGGTGGAATATCTCTACGCCAGGTATGATTAGTAATCTTATTGTCATATGACGATAGCGAAAACCTGATACGGCGTTGACAGGCGCTCCAGCCAACTATCCTATTCCTTTAAGCAACGCACGGGGGAAAAGTATGATCGGCACACGATATCAGATCAAGGCGGGCGATACGCTCTGGTCTATTGCCCACGAACACCTCGGCCATGGTGCGCAATGGCCGCGTATCTGGCGCTATAATAACCGCCGCGATGTCATTCGTGCCACCGGCCATGGAATTCCCGATCCGGATTTGATCCATGCCGGCAGCACAATTCTGATCCCCGTTCTGCCGGGTCAGCGCGAGCATGGCAGCAATGGTCATCACCATCCGCCGCATACGTCGCAGCATCATAATCCCTCGACATCCGCCACCACGCCGGCGCCGCATTCCGCCTCCCCGCAGCCGCTTCGCACCGGCAACCCGGCTACGGAACTGAAGAAGGAATTGCCGCACGTCTATTCGCCGATCTCGATCAAGTACCGCTTGAACGATCTGACGATGCCCGTCATCGAGACTCCGACGGCGACGATCGAGTTCCGTATGACCGGCGATGTCGTCCTGATGACGGACAAGCGCTACCCGGCAACCTATGTGAGCAACGGTGGACGGCTGGAGACACAGATCTCGCAGCAGGCCAACGTCGCCTTCGGCCAGCTCGTCGGCGACACGCGCTTCATCTACGATTCGAAGAAAAAAGAAGTGACGGTGCGTTCCATGCTGGTCAGCCAGAGCACAACGCCGAACGCGGCGGCCACCGCCGTCGGTGTCGAGTTCAGCTCCAGCAGCCCGATACCGAAGCTGCGTGCCGAGGTCCGCTTCCCCAAGCTGCAGGGCAGGATCGGCCCATTCCACTATGCCGCCATGAGCGTAGCCTTCGTCATTCTGATCACGCCAAAGGCTCACATTCCTCCGTCGGCACCCTCGCCCCAGGCCGTGCGTGACGCGGTACGGATCCGCGAGCCCGAGGAAGGGACCAACTGGAGCCGTGTCATCGGCACCGGTCTGGTCATCGGCGCTGGCGTCATTGTCGTCGGCACCCTGGTCGAGGATTTCTTCTCCGGCGGCGTCGGCGTTGCCGATGATCCGGCCTCCTTTGCTGCCGCCGGCGCTTCGCTGACGCGCGGCCTCGCTATGCTTCGCGGTGCCGCCACCATAGCCTTGCCACGCGCAGCGGTTCCGGCCGCCGTACACGTCGGCGCCCGGGTTGGACTGGCACATTGATCGTCTCACGGCGTCTTCTACTTGGCGCGGCAGTGGTTCTGGCCGGGAGCGGTTCTTACCTTCTCGGCCGGTCGACACCGAAAGAGGATGCTATTGCCGATCCTGATTCGTATGCGGCCAAGCTTGGCCGGCAACAGGGCCTGACGATCGGTTTTGGCGATCCATCGACCTTCTACGTGCCGCCCTATCTATCTACCGATGCGCCTGTAGAGGGGGTCGTGTTGAGCGCTGCCGACCACACCGCTGTAAAGGACTCGCTGCGCGGCATTGCCAGGGCTTTCGAAGCTTACCCGGAACAATGCCTCGGCCGGATCATCAAGGCGATCTTCATCGCGGGCAGGATTTTGATAGACGGCGCCGAAGCGGGCGGCACCTATGGGCTAGACTGGATATTTCTCGCCGCGCCCGCGAACGTATCGGCCGAGACGCGTCAGCTGACAGCAGAGCTTGGCGTGCACCACGAAACGAGTTCCTTCATCTGGTTGCGAAACGATGCCTTGCAACGAGCTTTCTCCGCACTCGAGCCGGCCGGTTGGCAATTTCAGAACAGCGCGACCGATCAGATCGCCCGCAATGGCCAGACCGCTCCGCCGGTGGAAACCGGTTTTCTCTCCGCCTATGGCGCAACGACCTCGGAGAATGACTTCAATACCTATGCAGAAATCGTGTTTTCCGATCCGGGGCGTCTGATAAAGCTGGCGGAAAGCGTGCCAGTCATTGCGAAAAAACTCGCACTGACACTCGATTCCTACATCGCTATCGATGAGCGGCTGCGCGAGACTTTCGCTCGAAGCGGTCTGCTGAAAGCGGCCGGGCGATAGGCCGGCCAATAGCCTCGCTTCCAGGGCGTCGAAAAGGTCGATCGAAGCCGCGCCAAGATCGAAGCCCTTGGCGCGGCCGCGACGTGAGATCAATTCATTTAGAGATCGTGGCGTCGTTTACTGCTGGGCCGGCTCGGCTTTCTGAATCTTGTCCTGGACCTTCTTGACGAGTGCCGGGTCCTTCTTCGCGGCCGTTAGAATTGCGTTATATTCGTCTACCGACATCCCCGGAGAAGTCTGAACAGCCTGCACCATCTGCTTGCTTGCTTCGGTCTGCAGCTGTTGTTTCGCGGTCGGATCCTGTGTTGCGCCGATCTTGGCCGAATATTCCTGCCTGATCTTGTCCACCTGGAGATAAGCGACCGCAAAAGCCTCTATCTTTTGATCGCTGACTGGGGCAGCGGCAGCGTTGCTATCGGGCTGCTGCGCTTGGGCAGGTTGTTGCTCTTGCGTTGCTTGCTGTGCGAACGCTTGAGTGCTGAGAACCATCAGGCTCAAGGCTGCAGCGGTCAACGATGCAGCGGGGATATGACGAATAATCATCTGAATTCCTCTTAGTCGTGCGGGGGGAACACCTCTTTGATGGCGTAGAGCGAAGGTTGGCATATCGTTTTAGATTCAGCCGCCGGTTAGGGTTGAGGAACGATCCGGCGGCAATGTGGCCGTCAAACGTTTTCTGTGAGGCAATAGCGTGACGATCCCCTGGCCGTGACGCGGCGGCTTTATGGCGATCGAGATCCGACCAGCGCGAATTTCTTCCGAAGCCGCAATGCAGTTACCCGATGTGAAAGCCAGGAAACTGCGCGAACATGGCCGGGCTTCGGCCTTTATTGCTTGCACAGCCATCCCGCCATACAAAGGCGGAATGACTGTGATCCTTGTCTCGTTTCAGGGAAGAGTGACGACCTCGACCCAGTTCGCGCCGGCGTCGACGGGATAACGGCCGATCGGCGTGAGCGCACCGTTTGCCCGGTCGATGGCATAGACGGCGATCTTGTCGGATTTTTCTCCGGTCGCGATCAGGAAGCGGCCCGACGGATCGATGCGGATGCCGCGCGGCTGCTTCTCGGTCGGATAATTGGTAACGTAAGTGAGGTTGCCGCTCCCCTCCGCGACATGGAAGAGGGCGATCTTGCTGGTGGTTCGCTCGGTCGTATAGAGGAATTTCCCGTTCGGAGTGATGCCGATGTCGGCAGCCCAGACCTTCGGCTTGCCGTCATCGACAGGTGCAACTGCCGGCGCCGTGGCGTTGAACGGCGGTGGAGGCGGCGGGGCAATGCCCGGAGACAGGCCAGCGTCGTCCGGAACGGATGCGACGCTTTCGACTTCGGTGAGCGTCCCCTTGGCCGGGTCAAGGCTGTAGTGAATGACATGGCCGGTCAGTTCGGTGACGACATAGACCGATTTGCCGCCCGGCGCGAAAATGATATGGCGCGGCCCGAAACCCGGCTTGGTGGCGATCTCAGGCGGATTGTTCGGCTCCAGCATGCCGGTCTCGGCATTGAGCACGAACTGCAGCACCACGTCGGAGCCGAGATTGGTCGCAAAGACATATTTGCCCTTGGGATCGCTGACGATCGAATGAGCATTGCGGCCGGTCAGGATCATCTGGCGAGTGCCGTCCGTCACACGGCCATCCGGGTCGATCGGCAGGACCGCGATCTTGTTTCCACCATAGGAGGAGGTGAAGAGCAGACGCCCGGAGGGATCGGTCGACACATAGGGCATGCTGTCGGGCAAGGCCGCGACCGCACCCTGCGTCAGATTGCCGGTTGCCGGATCGATCGCCAGCGTCAGCACCCGGTAGGGCTGCGAGCGCACGACGGCATAAAGATGCTTCTTGTCGGGGCCGATGGTCATCGGCATCACCATCTTGCCCGCATCGAAAGTCGCCGCCGGCGTCAGGGTGCCGGTCCTCTCATCCATGCTGTAGCTGTCGATCTTCCCGTCCGTCGCCGCGGAGACATAGACGAATGTCCTGGCAAACACATCTTGTGTCGATGCAAGCATTGCAGAGCCCGCCATGATCGCGGCAAAAATTCCCGATGGTAATCCAACCACGAGTGTCCTCCTCAGACAAAGGGCGATCGCCGGCATTGCCGACGATCATTTGCATGTGCTTGGCTGTGCGTCACACGGCCTTGGCCGTCTCGATGATCTTTGCGAGCGCTGCCAGTTCCTCTGGCGTCAGATCGGTCAGCGGTGGGCGCACTGGGCCCGGATCTTTGCCGAGAACATGCAAGCCGGCCTTGATGATCGAGACCGCATAGCCCTTCTTCCGATTGCGCAGGGCGACGAACGGGAAGAAGAAGCCCGTCAGGATTTCATCGACCGTTGCCTGGTCCCCGCTCCGCAACGCGCTGTAGAAACGCTGGGCAAGCGCGGGAATGAAATTGAAGACGGCGGAGGAATAGGTCGTGACGCCGGCGGCGAAATAGGCCTGGGCATAGACTTCATGCGTCGGCATGCCGCCGACATAGACCAGGCGATCCTGGAGCTTGGTGGTGATCTCGATCACCTTGTCGACCTCGCCGACCCCGTCCTTGTAGCCGATGAGATTGGGGCACTCGTCGGCAAGCCGCGCGAGACTGTCGGCGCTGAGCACCGCATTGTCACGGTTGTAGACGATAACGCCGATGCCAACGGATTGGCATACCGCTTTGACATGGGCGATCAGGCCAGCCTGTTCCGCAAACATGAGATAAGGCGGCAGGAGCAATAGACCGTCGGCTCCCGCCTTCTCCGCCGCCCTGGCGATCTCGATGGCAAGAGACGTGCCATAGCCCGTTCCCGAGATGATCGGCGTATCGCCCGCAGATGCCTTTGCGGCGCGAACGACCTGCGGGATTTCGGCGGGATTGAGGGAGAAGAATTCGCCGGTTCCGCCAGCGGCAAAAAGAGCGGCGGCATCATAGCCTGCCAGCCATTCGACATGGCGGCGGTATTTCGCCTCGTCGAATTTGAGGTCGCTGGCGAAATGGGTGACGGGGAAGGACAGCAGACCGCTGCCAACCGCCTTTTTCAGTTCAATCGGGTTCATCTTGGAATCCTATTATCGATCGGTATGGGCGATGGGTCTCAGACGCCTTCCAGCGACTGAACGAGGGCGGCGATGTAGCCGTAGCAGAAGGCGAAGGCGACGCCGGTCGGGTCCCGGCCGCTGATGGTCGGCACATGATCCGGCATCAGCATGTATTGATAGCCGACTTCCTTGTAGACCTTCGCGGAACGGACCATGTCCATGTCGCCCTCATCCGGAAAAGTCTCCATGAAGGACAGCTTGCCGCCGCGAATATTGCGGAAATGAACGTTGAAGAGTTTGCCGCGCGTGCCGAACCAACGGATGATGTCATCGATTTCCTCGCGCGGATTGTCGAGCATCTCGCCGACCGATCCCTGGCAGAAATTCAGCCCGTGATAGGGGCTTTCGCGCATCAGCACGAACTTCTTCAAGCCTTCTACAGAGCCGAGCACGCGCGTGACGCCGCGATAGCCCGGTGGTGTATAGGGATCGTGCGGGTGGCAAGCGAGGCGGACGCGATTGCTCTCCGCCACGGGCACGACGCGCTCCAGGAAATAATCGATGCGCTCCCAGTTCTCGTCTTCCGGCAGAACGCCGGCCAAGCCAGGGGCGGCCTGGTGGTCTGCCTTATCCCAGCGGAAGCTCGCATTCATCGAACCGCCGCGTCCAGGTTCTTCCGGCGTGCGCGGAATGCCGATGAGATTGAGATTGTATTTTGCCGCGGGAATGCCGGCCGCCGCCACGTCTTCGATGAGCTTGCAGACCGCATCGATCTGGCGATCGCGGTCCGGTCCGGCAAGCAGAATGTCAGGATAGGATGCCTTTTCGATCGGTTGAGACGGCAAGGGAAGCTGAATCATATCCAGAATCAGCCCGAAACTCTCGACCTTGTCGCGAAGGCGCTCGAGATCGGACAGTGTCCAGCTCTCCGGCTTTCCCGGTGGGTCGGCACATATATGCTTCAGCCCCAATTGTGCGAAAACGCGGTAATCGTCATCGTCGCGCGCCTCGACCTGTGTTCCTACATACACTGAGCGTCTCTCCCATGAGATTGATCCATATCATATGACATAATATGAATTTTTTGAGGTGTCGAGCACTATTGCACCTGCAATGCGCCTGCCTCGAATCGGCCTCAAGCTGTGGCCCGGGCGGATCGACGATCCTTCGGGCCAGCCTTGGCCGCGTCCGGCACTCGTCGCTTCCCCCTCTCCAGTTCATTTGCATTGGAGCATTCTCACGGGCTTGCCAACATCGCCGATCTTCGATAAATCGTAATATGACATGAGGATAACATCATACGTATTATATAGCATTCGAGGGAGGAAGCATAATGAAGCACTTTTCGAAGGCCATGTTTATCGGCGCCACAATCGGTATGCTGACATTGGCCGCGCCACAGCTTCAGGCGGCTACACCCAAAGATCAATTGGTGATCGGCACGTCGCTCGCGCAGGTGCTGTCCCTCGATCCGCAGCAGGCCACCGAACCCAAAGCACTCGAAATCCTTGCCAATCTCTACGATCGACTTGTCGCAACGACCGCGGATGGCAAGATCGTGCCGCAGCTGGCGGAAAGCTGGACGGATGATGGCAAGTCGCTGACGCTGAAATTGCGGGAAGCCACTTTCGCCTCCGGCAACCCGGTCACCGCCAGTGACGTCGTCTTCTCGCTGACCCGGCTGATGAAGCTCAACCAGTCTGGTTCCTCCTATTTCAAGCGCATCGGCTATTCCACCGAAACGATCGCCAATCAGATCCATGCGGTCGACGCCAAGACGGTGCGCATCGACCTGACAGACAAGGTGACGGCCGAAGGGCTGCTCTATCGGTTGGCGCTGGGCGTTTCGAGCGTCGTTGATAGTGTCGAGGTGCAAAAGCATATCGCGAATGACGATTCCGGAAACGCCTGGCTGCGTACCCATTCGGCAGGTTCGGGGCCGTTCACGCTGAACAAATGGACCCCGAACGAGATCGTCATTCTGGATGCCAACAAGGCCTATGTCGCCGGCGCACCGAAGATGCGGCGCGTCATCATCCGCCATGTACCGGAAAGCCAGGTCGAGCGGCTGATGCTCGACCGCGGCGATATCGATATCGGCAATGCACTGTCCAAATCCGATCTCGAGACCTTCGAGACCAAGAGCAATTTCGTCATCCAGCGCGTGCCGACGGGTGGCTTCTATGTGCTGGCGATGAATGCGGGCAATCAATATCTCGCCAATCCGAAGGTTCGTGAAGCCATTGCCTATGGGATCGACTACAAGGGCATCGAGAAGACCATCATGGGTCCTTACGGCCGGGCACGAAACATTCCCGTTCCGGAAAACTTCGAATACGCACTGCCGAATCCGGACTGGCACCTCGATGTCTTCAAGGCAAAGCAATTGCTCGCGGACGCAGGCTTCAAGGACGGCTTCTCGCTGACGCTGAAGACGATCTCGCAGACGCCGCGCATCGATCTGGCAACCGCCATTCAGGCCTCCCTCGCCCAGATCGGCATCAAGGTCGAGATCCAGCAGGGCAATGGTTCCGAGATCATCGCCGCCCACCGCGCGCGCAACTTCGACCTGCTGCTGCCACAGACGAGCGCGCTGATGCCGAACGTTCTCGGTTCCATGGATGATTTCGCCAACAATCCCGACAACCGGCTCGAGGCCAACAATGCCGGCAATTTTGCCTGGCGTTCGGCCTGGGATATCCCCGGATTGACGGCACTTGCGGAAAAGACTTCGGTAGAGCCCGATGCCAAGAAGCGGGCCGAACTCTATACCCAGATGCAGCAGATGTTCGTCGATCTGAAACCGGCGCTCCTGCCGCTTTTCGAGCGGTTCGAACCCCTTGTTCTCTCAGCCAGGGTCAAAGGCTATCTCGGGCATCCCAACCAGATGACCCGCCTTGAAAACGTGACCAAGGCCGACGCCGAATAAGCAATCGAAGGCAGCCGATCATGAAGGAACTATCCGTAGCCGAATTCGGCCGACGCATCGCGCATCTGATCGTCAGCCTGTTCATCCTCCTGTTGGTCACCTTCGTGATCGGCCGTGTCCTGCCGGCCGACCCCGTGGGGGCGATCGTCGGCGAGCTGGCCGATCCCGCCGCCTATGCGGCGATGCGCCAGCGGCTCGGATTGGATCTACCTGTTTACGAGCAGTTCTTCATCTATCTGAAAGGTCTCGCCCATGGTGATTTCGGCACGGCGATCCTGACGGGAAATCCCGTCTCAGCCGATCTAGCCCAGGCCTTTCCGGCAACATTCGAGCTCGCAACGCTTGCCGTCATCATCTCGACCTTCGTCGGCGTGCCGCTCGGTCTGGTGGCGGCCCTGTTCCGTGATCGGCTGATCGACAAGATCGCGCGTGTCATCTCTCTCGTCGGCCATTCCATCCCGGTCTTCTGGTTCGGGATCGTCGGGCTTGTCGTCTTCTATGCGGGTCTGAATTGGGTCGGTGGCCCTGGCCGGGTCGATGTCTATTATGAGGGTATCGTCACGCCGCAAACTGGCCTGCTGCTAGTCGACAGCCTCCTGCAAGGCGAAACGGACATTTTCTGGAATGCCCTGAGCCACATCATCCTGCCGGCCTTCATTCTCGCCTATGCGGCCGTTGCCTATATCACCCGCATGACCCGCAGTTTCACCCTGGAGCAGCTCAGCCAAGATTATGTGATCGCGGCCCGTGCCAAGGGCGTCGGTCCGGCGCGAACGATCATCAGCCACGTTCTCCCGAACATAGCGGTGCAGCTCATCACCATCCTCGCCATTTCCTATGGCGGGCTGCTTGAGGGCGCGGTGGTGACCGAAATCGTCTTCTCCTGGCCGGGCATCGGCCAATACATGACGAATGCCCTGATGATCGGCGACATGAATGCCATTCTTGCGGCGACCATCATTGTCGGATTCTTCTTCATGCTTTTGAATTTCCTAGCGGATATCGCCTATGCGGTCTTCGATCCGCGCACCAGGGAGGCCGCCCGATGAGCGATGCGATCCATGCGGACGTAACCGTCCGTCCGCCGAATGTCATGAGCCGCATCATGGGCTCGCTGAGAAGCGCCGTCGGCAAGCTTGCCCACGAGCCGCTTGGCCTCACAGGCTTTATCATCCTCGCCCTGCTATGCCTGATTGCGATCTTCGCGCCGCTTCTGGCACCCTATGATCCTAACGTGCAGGTGCTTTCGGACGCCTTGAAGCCGCCAAGCCTTGTGCATCTGGCCGGAACGGACGAGTTCGGTCGCGATATTCTCAGCCGCCTGATCTTCGGCACGCGCATCACCATTCAGACGGTGCTGTCGATCTCGGTGATCGTCGGCCCGATCGGTCTTCTGATCGGCGTGGTTTCCGGCTTTTTCGGCGGTCGTATCGACGCGCTCCTGATGCGCGCCACCGATATCGTGCTCTCCTTTCCGTCGCTGATCCTGGCGCTGGCCTTTGCCGCAGCGCTCGGCGCCGGTCTGACGACGGCGATCATCGCCATTTCGCTGACGGCCTGGCCACCGATTGCAAGATTGGCGCGCGCAGAAGCGCTCGTCGTCAGGAACACCGACTATGTCGCCGCCGCGCAGCTCTATGGAGCCTCCAGGCTACGCATCCTCTTCTTCTACATCGCGCCGATGTGTATCCCCTCGGTCATCGTGCGCCTGACGCTAAATATGGCGGGCATCATCCTGACGGCGGCGTCCTTCGGCTTCCTCGGGCTCGGCGCCCAGCCGCCGGCGCCTGAATGGGGCGCGATGATTTCCAACGGTCGCAAATACATGCTCGATTTCTGGTGGGTCGCCGTCATGCCCGGCATCGCGATCCTTCTGGCAAGTCTGGCCTTCAACATCGTCGGCGACACATTGCGCGATATTCTGGATCCCCGCCATGCAAGATCTTAAGCCCCATCCCATCCTCTCCGTTCAGGGCCTGAACGTCCGGTTCGGCCGCAACTCGCTCGCGGCGGTCTCGGATGTCAGTTTCGATGTCGGACGCGAGCGTGTCGGGATCGTCGGCGAATCCGGTTCCGGTAAATCGACGACGGGGCGTGCAGTCATGCGTCTACTACCCCCTAGCGCAAGCATCACGGCCGAAGGCATGACGCTCGACGGCATCTCACTGCTCGACAGGTCGGAGCGCCAGATGGGTGCCCTGCGCGGCAGGGATATCGCGCTGATCATGCAGGATCCGCGCTATTCCCTCAATCCGGTGCTGACTGTCGGCAGGCAGATCGCCGAGGCGGCGCGGCTGCATCTGGGCTTGCGCGGCGGCAAGGCACGCGATGCAGCGCGCGCCATGCTCGAGCGTGTCCGCATCAGCGATCCGGAGCGTGTCATGGCGCTCTACCCGCATCAGATCTCGGGCGGCATGGGTCAGCGCGTCATGATCGCGATGATGCTCCTGGCAAAACCGAAGCTGGTCATAGCCGACGAGCCGACGTCCGCACTCGATGTCAGCGTGCGCAAGGACGTGCTCACCTTGCTCGATGAGTTGGTGCGCGAAAACAATTCCGGGCTGCTGCTCATCAGCCACGATATCCGCATGGTCGCAGCCTTCTGCGAGCGCATCATCGTCATGTATTCCGGCCGTATCGTGGAGACGCTAACGCGTCTGGAAGATGCGCAGCATCCCTATACGCGCGGGCTGATGTCCGCATTACCGGACCCGCACAAGCCGGTGCGCCGCCTGGCGGTGCTCGATAGGGCAAAGCTTGATCTGGAGACCAGTCGATGATTAGCGTTCGCGATCTTGATGTCGTCTTCACCTCCGGCAAGACGAAGAACCATGTCGTCAAAGGGATAAGCTTCGATGTCGGCAAGGGGGAGACGCTCGGCATTGTCGGTGAGTCCGGATGCGGCAAGTCGACCGTGCTGCGTTGCCTCGCCGGCATGGAAAAGGGATGGTCGGGCGATATCGGCCTCGCCGGCAAGGCTGTCGGCAAGACCCGTACGCGCGATGAACTGCGCCATGCTCAGATGGTGTTTCAGGACCCCTATGGGTCGCTGCATCCCCGCCACCGTATCGGCACCGCGCTCGCCGAACCGTTGCGTGCGATGGGGCATGGCGATGTCTGGGTAAAGGTCGAAAAGGCATTGCGCCAGATCGGCCTGCCAGCAGCCTTCGCCAACCGCTATCCGCACGAACTTTCCGGCGGACAGCGCCAGCGCGTCGCCATCGCCCGCGCCTTGATCCTCTCGCCGCCGATCCTGCTGCTCGACGAGCCGACTTCGGCGCTCGATGTGTCGATCCAGGCGGAAATCCTCAATCTACTTGCCGACCAGCGTGACGAGCGTTCCCTGACCTATGTCCTCGTCAGCCACGATCTAGCCGTCATCGCCCATATGTGCGATCGAGTGCTGATCATGAAGGGCGGCACCTTCGTCGACGAACTGACCAGGGCGGATTTGCAGGCCGGCACGACGCACGACGCATATACGCGCGAACTGTTCGAGGCGAGTTTCCTTTAAGCGGACATGGCCGATAGTCGATCACTCCAATCATCACATGGAGGCAGATCGCCATCCGATTCCTATTACCATCCCGACTACGGTTTTCGTGTTCATGCTTTTGGAACAACGGAATTCAGAAGGAAACCTCCCGGGACACGTTGATGCATGGCCATTCGCCTAATTTCGATATAGTCCGTGAGGCTGGTGGTTTGCATTCATCATATGATCCTGTAATCGAAGAGAGATGATGCACAAGTTTCTTGCTCTCCTCTTGATCGGTCTTGCACTTTCCGCATGTGAGCAACGCGGCACCGAGGCCATGGATTGCCCGTCGCAGGGGCCTAACCTGGAGGCTATGGGTCCCAATGGGCTGTATGAGTTCCGCGAGGATTGTGAACCCAATGCCTTGACATGTATCGATCCTAACAAAAAAGCGCGAACGGGTGACGGGACCGTCATCTGCAGGGTCCGGAAGCAATAGAGCGCTGTTGCAGGCTTGCCGATCCTCACAACGATCGCAATCCGATCGCCAATGTGGCGGAGCCGAAATACGTTTGATTACAGCCGCGGCCTCAGGTGCCGGGAATTGGCTCCCAGGCGGAATTGCCGGCTCGGAGAATTGGGGGATGTGGGCGAGGCTCTGAATGAGGCCACAATCGGATCCCAGCGTCTCCTGCCAATCGCGAGCCTCATTCAGGATCGCACAATGCCGAGCCAACAGCCGAATTCCGCGAGGCAAGCTTGTCAGCTGTGGTTTCGAGTGCCATTGGTCTGGAAACGACAAGTGACGACAACAAGCAGCTTTAACATGAAACTTGATGCAATCGATCTGCGGATACTGGATGCCATTCAGCGCGATGGCCGCATCACCAAGCTTGCGCTGGCCGATCAAGTGGGATTGTCGCCAACACCATGCTGGCTGCGCCTTCGAAAGCTGGAAAAAGCTGGAATCATCACCGGTTACCATGCACATCTGGCACTCCGCCGCCTCGCTCCGATCGCCAGCGTCATGGTCGAGGTCACGCTCGCCAATCATCGCCAGGCCGATTTCGAGCGGTTCGAGCGAGCGGTCGCGGCAACGCCTGAGATCGTGGCCTGCTGGGCCGTCGGCGGAGGCGTCGATTACATCCTGAAGATCATGGCGGCAGATATCGATGCCTATCAGCGCCTGATCGACGACCTTCTTAATCGCGATCTCGGCATCGAACGCTATTTTACCTACATCGTCACCAAGACTGTGAAGGAGGAGACGGTGCTTCCCGTCGCCAACCTACTTTCTCCGAGTAGGCCTGGCGACGAATAGAGAGATTCTCTACCGACAGCATTCACTTTAGGTCCTTTCTCTCTTCCAACTGCGAGCAATGGACAATCTCTCGCGGCGTTCCATGGCAGCATCGGGCATCTGGAAAGAGAGGCCCGACCATGACTGCGCTCCACGCCCGCGCCACCTATCATGAAGCCCTTTCGCGGCTAAACGACCGCCATCTGCTGCGAGACCTCTCCTATGTCGCAGGCCGCTGGGTCGCCAGCAAAGCCAATCAAAGCTTCGAGGTCACAGATCCCGCATCCTCTGCGACGCTTGCCTGGGTTACCAGCCTCGACCAGCGAGAAGCCTTCGAGGCTATCGACGCTGCATCTGGCGCCTTTACCGCCTGGCGTTCACTGCTGCCGCAGCAACGGTCAACGATTCTGCGCAGGTGGCATGATTTGATGATCGAGGCGCGCGAGGATCTGGCGCTGATCATGACGCTGGAACAAGGTAAGCCCTTGGCCGAATCCCGTGGCGAGATCGATTATGCCGCAGGCTTCATCGAGTGGTATGCCGAGGAATCAAAGCGCATCAATGCGGAGAGCGTGACCAGCCACCTGCCCGATGCCGAAATGATCGTGCGCAGGGAAGCGCTTGGCGTTGTCGGCATCGTCACGCCCTGGAACTTTCCTTCCGCCATGATCACGCGTAAGGCCGCTGCTGCACTTGCCGCCGGCTGCACCGTCGTCGCCCACCCGTCGTCCGAAACCCCGCTATCGGCACTCGCGCTCGCCGAACTCGGCGAACGCGCCGGGCTCCCCGCCGGTGTCTTCAACGTGCTGACCGGCGATGCGGCAACCATCGTCGGCGCCTTCTGCGACGATCCGCGGGTCAGGGCATTGAGCTTCACCGGCTCGACGGAGATCGGCAAGCTGATCGCCGGCCAATGTGCGGGGACAATGAAGCGTCTTGTGATGGAACTTGGCGGCCATGCGCCCTTGATCGTCTTCGACGATGCCGACCTCAATCGCGCCGTCGATATCGCCACCAATGCGAAATTCGCGACTTCCGGCCAGGATTGCCTCGCGGCCAACCGCATCTTCGTGCAGCGCCCGATCATGGACGCCTTTGTTGCAGCGTTCGCCAAGCGCATCGCCGCCTTGAAGGTCGGAAACGGACTGGACGGTGCCGTCGATATCGGACCTCTCATGCACGAACGCGCCATTGCCAAAGTCGAGGAGCACGTTGCCGACGCATTGAAACACGGCGCAAGGCTTGTCACCGGCGGCAAGCGCCATGCGGCCGGCTCTCTCTTCTACCAGCCGACCCTGCTCGTCGAGCCCTCGCCGGACGCATTGATCATGCACGAGGAAACCTTCGGTCCGGTCGCAGCCGTCAGCGTCTTCGACAGCGAGGAGGAGGTGGTCGCAAGGGCCAACGACACCGAATATGGCCTTGTGGCCTACGTTGTCACGGCCAACGGCGCGCGCCAGATGCGGCTCGGCCGGGCGCTCGAATACGGCATGGTCGCCATCAACCGCGTGAAGATCACCGGCGGCCCGATCCCGTTTGGCGGCTGGAAGCAATCCGGCCTCGGCCGCGAAGGCTCCCGCCACGGCATCGAGGCCTTCACCGAGCTCAAATATCTCTGCGTCGACACGACAGCCTGACGCGCCTGATACGAAAGAAGGAAGCATAATATGTTGGACAAGCGCAACGAACTGAACGCCTGGGACAGGGACCATTTCTTCCATCCCTCGACGCATATGGGAATGCACGCGCGCGGCGAGACGCCGACCCGCGTGATCGCCGGCGCCGAAGGCGTTTACATCACGGATACCACCGGCAAGAAGAGCCTCGACGCCTTTGCCGGCCTTTACTGCGTCAATGTCGGTTACGGCAGGCAGAAAATCGCCGACGCAATCGCCGAGCAGGCAAAGAACCTTGCCTACTACCACGCCTATGTCGGCCACGGCACGGAAGCTTCCCTCACGCTTTCGAAGATGATCATCGATCGCGCGCCCGAAGGCATGAGCCGCGTTTATTTCGGTCTCTCCGGCTCCGATGCCAATGAGACCAACATCAAGCTGATCTGGTATTACAACAATATTCTCGGCCGTCCGGAAAAGAAGAAGATCATCTCGCGCTGGCGCGGCTATCATGGCTCTGGCGTCATGACAGGCAGTCTTACCGGCCTCGAATTGTTCCACAAGGCCTTCGACCTGCCACGTGCGCCGATCCTCCATACCGAAGCGCCCTACTTCTTCCGCCGCGCCGACCGGTCGATGACCGAGGAACAGTTTGCGCAGCATTGCGCCGACAGACTGGAGGAGATGATTCTCGCCGAAGGTCCGGAGACGGTCGCAGCCTTCATCGGCGAGCCGATCCTCGGCACCGGCGGCATCGTTCCACCGCCGAAGACCTACTGGCAGAAGATCCAGGCCGTTCTCGACAAATACGACGTCCTGCTCGTCGCCGACGAGGTCGTCACCGGCTTCGGCCGTCTCGGCACGATGTTCGGCTCCGATCACTACGGCATGAAGCCGGACCTGATCACCATCGCCAAGGGCCTGACGTCTGCCTACGCGCCGCTGTCGGGCAGCATCGTCTCCGACAAGATGTGGCAGGTGCTCGTCCAGGGATCCGATCAACTCGGCGCCATCGGCCATGGCTGGACCTATTCCGCCCATCCGATCTGCGCGGCTGCCGGCATCGCCAATCTCGAGCTGGTCGACGAACTCGACATCGTCGAAAATGCGGGCTCGACCGGCGCCTATTTCCGCTCCGAACTTGCCAAGGCCGTCGGCGGCCATAGGCATGTCGGCGAGATTCGCGGCGACGGGCTGATGGCAGCCATCGAATTCGTCGAAGACAAGGACGATCGCAAGTTCTTCGATCCCGCGCAGAAGATCGGACCGCAGGTGGCGGCGGCATTGCTCGAGCGCGGCGTCATCGGCCGCGCCATGCCGCAGGGAGACATCCTCGGCTTTGCACCGCCGCTGTGCCTGACGCGCGAGGAAGCCGATACCGTCGTCAAGGCAGCGGCCGGCGCCATCGAAAGCGTACTTTCGGGCCGCTGATCCGCTCCTGACGAGACGACCCTACACGTCCTACGCCAATGGCGCGGCCTGTTGTTGACAATAGGCCGCGCCATTGCATTCGGTCGTCGCCATTCGGCGACGAATGGTGTACATGGATTCCTGTAATTGTACCGGATCAATCCATGTATCGTCATGATTCAAAAAGCCAGGACAATGGCGCCTGGAAGCCCGTCCTTCAGCATCGCAAGGGCGTGACCAAGCACAAGCTGCTCACCGACAAGATCATCTCCGACATCGATGACGGCATCCTGCCCGTCCACACGCAGATGCCGACTCATCGCGATCTTGCCCATGCACTGGGGATTTCCGTCCAAACCGTAAGTTTGAGCTACAAGGAGGCGGAGCGGCGCGGCTATCTGCGCGGCGAGGTCGGGCGTGGCACCTTTGTGCGCAGCCGCGTCACCGAACGGGCCGACAGCTTCATGCTCGATCGCGATCCGAGCGGCAGTGCCGATCTTTCCATAATAAGGGCCGTCTATACCGAGGCACATGAGCGCTCGGCTCGCGAGCTCATGCAGGCACTTGCCGAGAGCGATAATAGCAGCTTCATGCGGCCCTGCCGCCCGATCGCGGGCCTCGACGCCCATCGCGCGGCAGCACAGGTCTGGCTCGCCGGCTTGTCGGTCACAACCGATCCAGATCGCATCCTCATCACGAATGGCGCCGCTCACGGCCTCTTCCTTGCCGTCGCCTCGGTCGTTCGACCCGGCGAAGTGGTTTTGACCGAGAACCTGACCGATCACGGCATCATCGGCCTTGCCAACGTCCTGGGCTTCACGCTGCGCGGCCTTCCGACCGATCGCGAGGGTATCCTGCCCGACGCCTTCGAGGCCGCCTGCGCTATCGGCGATGTGTCGGCGCTTGTTATCGTCTCCTCGCTGGGCAACCCCACCAGCCATGTCATGGGAGCCGAGCGCCGCCACACGATCGCCGACATAGCTCGTCGGCACAATATCTTCGTCATCGAGGATGAGGTCTACAAGCCCATGCTGCGGGACCCCCTTCCCTCGATGGCGGATCTCATCCCGGAGCTCGGCTTCTTCGTGACCAGCTTCACCAAATCCGTCATGACGGGATTGCGCATCGGCTATCTCGTCGTGCCGGCCCATTATTCAATCCGCGCTGCTTCGATCCTGCGCGTCACCGGATGGAGCGCCACCAACGTCGTTGCGGAAATGGCGTCGCGCTGGGTTCTGGATGGGACGGCGCAAGCCCTGCTTGCCGTCCAGCGAAGCGAGGCAGAGGCTCGGCAGGCAATCGTCTCCGATGTGCTGGCGCCGTTCGTGGCCGGCAGCCATCCGCTGTCGCTTTGCGCCTGGTTGTCGGTTCCCGAACGCTGGACGGAGGAAGGCCTCGTGCGGGCGCTGGCTCGCAAAGGTGTCGCGGTCACACCGTCCGATCCATTCGTCGCCGGTGGAGAGCGACCGATCGGCGGCATCCGCATCTGTCTCGGCGGCCGCCTCTCCCATTCCGCCCTTCGCTCGGCGCTTGAAACCGTTCGCGGCACGTTCGAACAGCTGCCGCCCGTCTTCGATGTGGGATCGATCGTTTAATCGCAAAGCGTCAAGTTCAGCGCTGCATCCGATCAAAGAATGGAGTGCAGAAACTCTTTCGTACGGTCTTCCTTAGGCGCGCTGAAGATCTCTTCCGGCTTGCCCTGTTCGCAGATGCGGCCCTTATCGAAAAAGCAGACCCGGTCGGAGACTTCGCGGGCAAAGCGCATTTCGTGCGTGACCAGCAGCATGGTCAGATCGTGTTCATGGGCGAGATCGCGGATGACGCCCAGCACCTCGCCGACGAGCTGCGGATCGAGTGCGGATGTCGGCTCGTCGAACAGCAGCACGCGCGGACGCATGGCAAGCGCGCGGGCGATCGCCACGCGCTGCTGCTGGCCGCCGGAAAGCTGGCTCGGGTAGTGATCCTTCTTCTCAGAGAGGCCGACCATGCGCAAGAGCTCGACGGCGCGGCACTCGGCCTCCGCCCGTCCAAGCCCGAGCACCCGTGTCGGCGCTTCGACGACGTTGCGCAGTACGGTCATGTGCGGAAACAGGTTAAAGCTTTGGAAGACCATGCCGACATGAGTGCGGATCTGACGCAGATGCGCCTCGCTGGCGAGGAAACGGCCCCGGCCATTGTCCTGATGATAGGACATGCCGGCCAGATGCAGGGTTCCCTCCTGGAAAGGCTCTAGCGTCATCAGGATGCGCAGGACCGTCGATTTTCCCGAGCCGGATGGACCGATCAATGTCACCTTTTCGCCGGGGGTGACGTCGAAGCAGAAATTGTCGAGGACGGTCAGGTAGCCGTAGCGCTTGGTCACATCTTGAAAGCGGATCAATGGTTGCGTCATTTGAGAGCGATTCCGTTTTTCGGCAACGCCTTTTCGAGCCAATGAATGGCCGCCGAGCAGACGAGCGTGAGGATGAGAAAGATCAGGCCGACAAGGGAAAGCGGCACCAGATACTCGAACGTCCGATCCCCGATGAGATTGGCAAGGTTGAGCATATCGACCACCGTGACGACCGAAAGCACCGGCGTCTCCTTGAGCATGGAGACGAGATAGTTACCCATGGCCGGTATGATGCGGGGGATCGCCTGCGGAATGATGATATCCCAATAGGTGCGACCGCGACCGAGATTGAGCGCGGTCGCCGCTTCCCATTGCCCGAGCGGCACGGCATCCAGACCGCCGCGATAGACTTCCGACGTATAGGCCGAATATTGCAGCCCGAGCGCCAGCGCGCCGGTCAGGAAAGCAGGTAATACGATGCCGTAGATCGGCAGCACGTAATAGAGGAAGAAGAGCTGGACGAGCAGCGGCGTATCGCGCAGAAACTCGATGACGAAAGCGGTCGGCCAGGAGATCGCGATAAAGCGGCTACGCCTGAGCAAGGCAAAGACCAGGCCGAGAATGAGCGCGATCGCAAAGCCGGCGGCTGCCGCCTCCAGCGTGACGATGAGGCCGATGCCGAGGATCGGCAGGATCGACAATGCGAAGGAGAGCGTCGTCGTCGTATCCCAGGTGAAGCCATACATCATGCCGGCGCCCTCCCCGGGAAGGCGGCGCCACGACGAAAAACCGTCTCCAGCCAGCGCATGAAGGCAACCAGAACAAGCGCCATGATGAAATATCCGACGAGCGTCAGCGAGTAGATCGTCACGCTGTCGAGTGTGATGTTGCGCAATTGCTGGGCCTGGAAGGTCAGATCGCTGATCGAAATGAGCGATACCAAGGCAGTGTCCTTCAGGTTCTGGACGGCAAGATTGCCGAAAGCCGGCATCATTTCGACAACGGCCTGCGGCAGGACGATATGAAAGAGCGTCTGGCCTTGCTTGAAATTCAGCGCCCGCGCCGCCTCATGCTGCGTGTCTGGAACCGCCTGCAGCGCGCCGCGCACCACCTCTGCGCCATAGGCGCCGATGTTGAGCGCCAGACCGGCAATGCCCGTGGTGATGGGATCGAAGGAGATCCCGATCAGCGGCAGCGCGTAATAGAGCCAGAAGAGCTGCACCAGAAGCGACGTGCCACGAAAGATCTCGATATAGACGATCGCGATTCCGGAGAGCAACCGCCCTCCGGCAAAGCGTGCAAGGCCGGCCGCAAAGGCGAAGATCGCACCAAGAAACATGGAGGCGATGGCGATGAGCGCCGTCACCTCGGCGCCCTTCAGCAATGCGGGCAGATAGTGTGTCCAACTCATTCTTAGGTCACCTCCGTTTCGGGATGGGAGGGGCCGAACGACCTGGCGATCGTCTGCAGACCGCCGCCAGATCGTTCCCGATTATCGATAGGCTCACTTGCCCGCGCACAGATCTTCGGTGCTCTTCGTGCGCGCGGCCTCGACACTCTCGGCGCTGAGACCATAGGACATCAGGATCTTCTTGTAGTCGTCGGTCTTCTTGAAGGCTTCGAGAGCGGTATTGAAGGCCTTGTAGAGATCCTTGTCCTCGGGCCGGAAATCGAAGCCGCCATAGCTTCTGACCGACTTTCCGTTGATCACCGGATCGGTGAAGGGCTCGGCATGCTCGACATTCGTGCTGCCCTGAACGAGCTTGGCGACAGTCAGCTCGGTTGCCGCATATGCGTCAGCGCGACCGGTCTGGATCGTGGACAGCGCATCCGCATTCGCCTGGATCATGACGATCTGGGATTCCGGGATGCCGAGACCATGGAAGAAATCGAGCTGATCGGCACCGGACACAATCGCAACTTTCAGCGACGGATCCTTCTTGATGTCTTCATAGGAATGCAGCTTCTTCGGATTGCCCTTCGGCACCAATAGTCCCTCGCCATAGCTGGAGTTCGGCGTCGTGAACTGAACCTGCTTGCAGCGTTCGGGCAGGATGTTCTGCTCGGCGGCAACGAAGTCGAAGCGCTTGGCCTTCAAGCCGGGGATCAGCGAGCCGAAAGGCGTCACGGTCCAGTCGACTTCCTTGACACCCATCGACTTCAGAACGGCAGCGGCAACATCGGGACCAATGCCCTTGGCGGCACCGCTCTCGTCCATATAGCTATAGGGAACCTCGTTGGCGCTGGCGCCGCGGATATAGCCATCCTTCTTGATCTGCTCGAGGCTGGCGGCATGGGCTGAAACGGCAAGGCCAACGGTCAGGCCCATGGCGGCGAGGCTGCGGTAAAAATTCGATCTCATGGTTCACTCCTCTGTGGTTGAAATCCGTTATCGGCCGCCCGGTTTTCCGGATCTTTGCCATTAACGGGGTGGTGATCCGCGCCGCGCCGTGGCGGCGCGGCAATTCAAGGGGCCTCCGTCAAAGTTGCGACGACGGCCAGGCAATCCCCGGTCTTGATGAGGCCGGGGAAATGACGTGCGGCGAGAACACCATCCAGCGCCGCCCGATAATTAAAGGGCTCGGATCCGGTGCGGCCGATCGGATGGATGCGGGCGATGATCTCTCCTCGCGCGACCGTGTCACCCAGATCCTTGAGCGGCTCGAAAAGACCCTCAGCCTCGGCGAAGACGAAGCAATCGGAAGACGGCATATCAAGCCATTGCGTCGCTGCGACCTCCGGGGCACCCGCGACGATTCCCGCGTGCTTCAGCACATTCAGAACACCGCGCTTGGCAATGGAAGCCGTACGCGCCGATATGGTTCCGCCGCCTGAAAGCTCGGTGGTCACAAAGACCTTGCCCATCTCCTCGGCCGTGGTGTCATACATGCCGACGGCATCGATCTCGATCATCCGCATGGAATAGGGCGCGGAGAACGCGGCAACTCCATCGAAGCAGGCCTTTTCTTGCCCCTTGTCCGGCAACTCGTGGGCTGCGGCATAGGGCAGGAAATCAAGCGTCTGGCCGCCCGAATGAAAATCGAGCACGATATCGGCAAGCGGCAGCAGGTAACGGGTAAAATAGTCGGCAATCTTCTCGGTTACGCTGCCATCAGGCCGGCCGGGGAAACTCCGGTTGAGGTTGCCCTTATCGATCGGCGAGGTACGGGTGGCCGCCCGGAAAGCGGGGTAATTCATCGCCGGAACGATGATGATCCTCCCCCTGATCTCCTCCGGCTCCAGCGCGCGGGCGAGATCGAAGAGCGCAACGGGCCCTTCATATTCATCGCCATGATTGGCCCCGGTCAAAAGCGCCGTCGGTCCCTCACCGTTCCTGATGACGCAGATCGGGATCATGATCGAACCCCAGGCGGAATCGTCGCGCGACCAGGGAAGGCGCAGATGCCCGTGCTGGATGCCGTCGCGATCGAAATCGACTGTCGGCGTGATCGGCGATGGACGTTTGGATATGCTCATGCTGTTCATCTCAGGCCATCACTTCACGACAAGCCGCCGGGGAACGTTCGAGAGGCACTCGACGCCACTCTCGGTGATGACGATGCTTTCGGTGATTTCCATGCCCATATCTTCCAGCCATAGGCCGGTCATGAAATGGAAGGTCATGCCCGGCAGCAATTCGGTGCGATCGCCGGGACGAAGGCTCATGGTGCGTTCACCCCAATCCGGCGGATAGGAAAGGCCGATCGGATAGCCGGTGCGGTTATCCTTGACGATCCCGTATTTCTTCAGAACCGCGAAAAAGGCGTTGGCGATATCCTCGCAGACGTTACCTGGCTTGGCGGCGGCAAGACCGGCCTCCATGCCCTCGAGCGTTGCCTTCTCCGCATCGAGGAAGGCCTGTGTCGGCTTGCCGAGGAAAACGGTGCGCGACAGCGGGCAATGGTAGCGGCGATAGCAGCCGGCGATCTCGAAGAAGGTACCCTCGCCGCTTTTCATCGGCTTGTCGTCCCAGGTCAGATGCGGGGCGGAGGCATCCGCACCCGATGGCAGCAAGGGAACGATTGCGGCATAATCTCCGCCGAAGCCGTCGACGCCGCGGATGCCGGCATCGTAGATTTCGGCAACGAGATCGGATTTGCGGATGCCCGGCTCGACCTTTTCGACGATCCGCCGGTGCATGGCTTCGACGATGCGGCCCGCCTTGCGCATATAGTCGAGCTCGGTCTTGCTCTTGACGGCACGCTGCCAGTTGACGAGCCCTTGGGCATCCTTGAAGCGGGCATTTGGCAGATGCTTGACGAGCGACGCATAGGCCGCGGCGGTGAACCAGTAATTGTCCATCTCGACGGCGATCGCGGCGTTCGCCCAGCCGCGCTCCTCGATGATCTTCGAGAGCAGATCCATCGGATGGCGCTCATTGGACTGCACATAGTGATCGGGATAGCCGATGATATTGTCATGGCCGAGATAGGCCGTGCGCTTGGCGCCATTGGCATCCTGACCGCGCCCGTACCAGATCGGCTCACCGGTATCAGCCACCAGCACGCATTGATGCACATAGAAGGACCAACCGTCATAGCCGGTCAGCCAATGCATATTGGATGGGTCGGTGACGATGACGAGATCGACACCGGCCTTTTCCATGGCGCGGCGCGTCTTTTCGAGCCGCTCGGCATATTCGGCGCGGGTGAAGTTGAGGGTTGGCTCGCTCACGCTGGGTCTCCTGATGCTTTTGTCGTTTCGATCGCTTGGCCCGCGCCGGCCGAGACGGCGCGGCGATGGGCAAGCGTGGCAATGGCGGTATCCTGGACGCCGGTCCCGGTCAGATCGCAAAAGGTGATCGCCTCGGGCGACCGGCGGCCTGCCGCCCGGCCGGCAACAATGGCGCCAAGTTCGGGGAAATCCGCCGTCTCGCTCACCAGTCCCGCGGCGATCGCATGGTGAAGCTCACCCAGCCGCCGCGTCTGCTTCAGGCTGTCGGCAACGTAAGGCGTGGCTTTCGAAACAGCGGCCGGGTCGATCTCGTTCTTGTGTTCGGCGTCGGAACCCATAGCGGTGACGTGCTGGCCCGGCTGCAGCCACGCGGCTTTGAGGATCGGCTTGTCGGAGGGCGTCGTCGTCACGATGATATCAGCGTCGCGACAAGCGGTTTCGGCATCGGCTTCCGCCGTCACGGAAAGGCCGAGTTCGGCCGCCAACTCCGAAGCAAGTTTTTCGGCCTTTTCCAGATCCCTCGCCCAGATCCGCGCCGCCTCGATCGGTCGGACGAGCGTGAGTGCATGCAATTGCAGACGGGCCTGCATACCAGCGCCGAAAATCGTTGCGATCCGGCTATCCGGGCGGGACAGGTGTCGCGCGGCAACGGCACCTGCGCCGGCGGTGCGTACATCCGTCAGATAGCCGTTATCGAGCAGCAGCGCCTCGACCAGGCCAGTGCGCGCCGAGAGCAGCATCATCAGCCCGTTGGTGCTTGGCAGTCCAAGCGAAGGGTTGTTGAAGAAGCCGGGGCTTACCTTGATCGCGAAACTGTCGAGATCAGGAACATAGGCCGTCTTCACGTCGACCTCGCCGCGATGGGCGGGAATATCGAGCCGCATGATCGGCGGCATCTCCACCGCCTTTGTCGCCAGCGCCGCGAATGCCTGTTCGACGCAATCGACGGCATCGCTATCGAGCTGGACGATCTTGCGAAGATCTGTTTCCGTCAGGATCAGCACGCGGGTCATGGCGCCACTCCCCTATCGGGACCACTCACGATTGCCCGATGGGTCGCCGGATCGATATTGCCTCCGGACACGATAACGACAGTCGGCCCATCGGGCTTGATCTTGCCGGCGAGCAGGGCCGCTATCCCGACGGCGCCCGCCCCTTCGACGGTCAATCCCTCGATCAAGGCCGCATGGCGAATGCCGGCCGCGATCTCCTCCTCGCTGAGTAGGATGACATCATCGAGAAGCGCCAGGCACATTCGGAACGTCAGGCGGTTATCAAGCCCAATGCCGCCGCCCAGCGAATCTGCCAAGGTCTCCACCTCCTGCACATCCGTCGGCCGGCCGACCGCAAGGCTTGCCGCCATCGCCGCGCCACGCTCCATCGACACGCCAGTGATTTTGACATTCGGCAGACGACTCTTGATCGCAGCCGCAACGCCCGACGCCAGCCCGCCGCCCGAGAGCGGCACCAGGATAAGCGCGGTCTCAGGCAGATCATCGGCGACCTCAAGGCCGAGCGTGCCTTGGCCTGCAATGACATCGGCATCATCAAACGGGGGAATGAAACACATGCCCTCCTCACGGACGAGGCGCTCGACCTCCAGCATCGCATCATCCTGCGAGCGCCCGACAATACGAATATCAGCCCCAAGATTTCTGATAGCCTCGACCTTGTTGGCAGGAACAAGCGCAGACAGACATATGGTCGCACGAGCGCCCATCGTCTTGGCGGCATGGGCAACCGCCCTGCCGTGATTGCCGGTCGATGCCGTCACAAGCCCGCGCGAACGTGCCTTTTCATCCAAACATAGAAGCGCATTCGTGGCGCCGCGAAGTTTGAAGCTGCCCGTGTGCTGATGGTTTTCCAGCTTGAGATGAACTGGAATGCCCGCCCGCTGAGACAGAGCTTGCGAGAGCCGCAACGGCGTGCGCAGCACGTTTGGCGCAATCCGCCGCCGCGCCGCTTCTATATCCTGCAGTGTCACCATCATTGTCATGGCGCACACCGATGCCTTGCCCATGATGCAACCGGCGTCATCACGAATTTCATCTCTTTCTCGCGGTGGATGTTCATGACATCAGCGTGAAAGAGACAATGGATCATGTCAATCTGTATATTGTTTCATTACAATTATAAGTGCGCCTCCCAAGACTGATAGCCAAGTGAGGTCATGTCAGCATGGCGCGCGCTTGGCGGATCGCCAGGCGTATGGGATTTCGTATTCGTGCTGGTGCAGGCAGCAGTTGCTGTGCGCTGCGTTCAAAAGGACTTCAGGATTTCAGCGCGTGCCTGACCCTCAGGATCGCAAGGGCGACTGCTCCGATCACCACGGGAATGGAGATCAGCATGTAGATTGGATTGATGTGAAGGCCGGCATGATCCGCCGTCTCGATCGCGACTTTGATCAGGCTCAGAAGGTAGTAGCTGATGGCAATGATCGAGAGGCCCTCGACCGCCCGCTGAATTTTGACCTGGGTTTCGGCGCGCTCGGCCATGGCCTGGATCTGAACGGCGTTCTGGACCTCGATCTCCACCTGGATGCGGGTCTGGAGCAGGTCGATCAGATGCATGGTCGCATGCGACAGCTGCTCAAGGCGCAATGCGGTCGCCTCGCAACTTCTGACCGCCGGTTTGAAGCGGCGCGCGACGAAAACCCCGAAACGCTGGAAACCTGGGACATGGGTCTCGCGCAGCTCCGCGATACGTTCCTCGACGATCTTGGCATAGGCTGCCGTTGCGCCAAAACGATTGCGCGTCTGTGCCGCCGCGGAGATCACCTCCGCGGAAAGCTGAGAAATCTCATCGAGCAGTCGCTTATGGTCTTCGGCAGAGGTCGATACGTGGCGATTGGTCAATTCGACAAGCTTCCGGTCGTAGCCGCCAAGAACAGGACCAAGCCGCCGTGCCTCCGGAAAGCCCAAAAGCGCCATGACGCGGTAGGTCTCGATTTCATAGACCCTGCGAACCATGCGGCCGAGCCGATATGCATTGAGGTCATGGTTGAAAAGGATCGTACGGCTGGTGCCGTTGTCTCCGACGCGAAAATCCGAGCAAACGAGTGCGGCTCCGCCGCCAATCGTGGACGCGGCCGTATCGCCGAATTGAAGCGCCGAAAGGAGAGGTCCAAGTTCGCTCGGCGCCGATCCGCAAATGAGAATTTCCAATCGGCAAATGAACGACCAGTCGGTCAGGCCGGCGAGCCGCGCCGCCTCATCGATCGACAGCGAACCTGCAGGCCAGGTCGAGGGTTCGGCCTCAAGAGGCGTAACCCGGGTGACGGTGACAAATTCGGTGTGAAACTCGACCTGTGTCCGAGGACCTTCGATTGCGTCCTCGGCAACGACGACGCGGTGGCTCAGGTCGGAAGTCGACGGTGATGCGCCCGACAGGGCTATATGCTCGACCAGCGCCGGACCCGAAAAATAGATCGATGGCCGCGCGTGAAGTTCCGAATTGAAATCGACTGCCACCGTTTGCGCTCCCCCAAGCAAATGCCTGCTCCAATCGTATGCCGGCCATTGCGGAATCGGCAATGTTTCGCTGCCTGCGACAGAGTGTCCCGAGGTTTTGAAGGCAACCCTGTTCGGCTGAATTCTGACATAGGGTAAGCTCGACGCAACCAACATCGATCGCGTGACTTGCGAACCGGGGCTTTCGGTAGAAAATAGCGGTGAACGCACGGCCAGGCTCACAGAACCACACAAGCGGCGGTTCGCCCTGGGAGTGTTGAAGGGGAGATCACATGACAAATGCCGCAAGCCTGGGATTGCCTGGCCTCCTGGGTCAGGACCATACGGGCATCACCGTTCCCGATCTTGACGAGGCACTCGACTTCTTCGTCCGGATACTCGGTTGCAAGCATGCCTATACCTTCGGCCCGATCGGTGACGATGACGGCGATTTCATGCATCAGGCGTTGGGCACCCATCCACGCGCCCGCATCAGGCGTGCGGCGCTTATCCGCATCGGCCACGGCTCCAACCTGGAGCTCTTCGAATATGAGGCACCGGATCAGCGTCGCCTTGAGCAAAAGAACAGTGACATCGGCGCCTTCCATGTCGGACTTTATGTCGAAGATATTCAGGCGGCCAAGGCCTACCTCGATGCACAAGGCATCACGACCCGCCTCGGACCGCTCCCCATCAGCGAGGGACCGAATGCCGGACAGAGCATCCTCTATTTCCAGTCACCCTGGGGCTTGCAATTGGAGGTCATCAGCTATCCGGACGGCATGGCTTACGAAAAGACGGCCGAAACCATCCTTTGGTCGCCGAAATCTCCGGAAAAATGACTATTGCCACCTGACACCGGCTCAGATGTGCAGGGCATGGCCAAGCGCTTTCAACGCGGCTTCCTGCAGGCTTTCGCTGCGGGTCGGATGGGCGTGGATCGTGCCCGCAATGTCTTCCAGCCGCGCGCCCATCTCGAGTGCCAGCGAGAACGCGCTTGACAGTTCCGAGACGCCGGCACCGACCGCCTGCAGGCCAAGCAACAGATTGGTGTCCGCGCGCGCTACAGCCCGCACAAAACCGTCTTCCGACTGGGTCGTCATCGCCCGCCCGTTGGCAGCGAAGGGAAAGAGACCGACGCGGATTTCATGGCCCTGAGCACGCGCTTCATCGGGTGAAAGCCCCGCGGTGACGATCTCGGGATCGGTGAAGCAGACAGCGGGAATGGCGCGTTTATCCCAGACACGCTTGCGGCCGGCAACGATCTCAGCGACCATCTCCCCCTGCGCCATGGCACGATGGGCAAGCATCGGCTCGCCGGTGACATCGCCGATGGCATAGACACCGCGCATGGATGTGCGGCAGCGCTCATCGATGCGGATGAAGCGGCCGGCGCGATCGAGATCGAGTTCTTCGAGACCCCAACCTTCCGTGCGCGGCTTGCGCCCGACTGTGACGAGAACCTTGTTCGCGGCGATCCGTTCCTCTTCGCCGGCAGCGGTCTCGATCAGCAGCGCCTCTCCCGAATAGCTTTTCGCCTTCGCTCCAGTCAGAACGCGCACGCCAAGCTCATGCAGGCGCTTGGCAACCGGCTTGACGAGCTCGACGTCATATTGCGGCAGGATCTGCGCCATCGCCTCGACCACCGTGACCTGCGCGCCCATCTTGGCAAAGGCAGTGCCGAGTTCCAGGCCGATATAGCCGCCGCCGACGACAGCAAGTGTATTGGGCACACTCGTCAGCGACAGCGCCTCGGTGGACGAAAGGATCTCTCCGCCAAAGGGCAGCAGCGGCAGCTCGACCGGTTCGGAGCCAGTCGCAATGACAACCGTTTCGGCACGGATGACCTGAGTTCCCGTCTCGGTCTCGACTTCGACAGTCTTGCCGTCACCGAACGTCGCCTGTCCATGCACGATCTTGACCTTGGACTTGCGCAGGAGCCCAAGCACGCCGCCGTTCAGCCGGCCGACGATGCCATCCTTCCAGCGTATGGTCTGCGCGAGATCAAGCTTGGGTGCCTCGACAGTAATGCCGAGCGCATTGGGGCTGGTCATGTGGCTGATCTTTTCGAACTCCTCGGCCGCGTGGATCAGCGCCTTGGACGGGATGCAGCCGATATTCAGGCAGGTGCCGCCGGCCTTTGTGGATTCGACGATCACCGTATCCACGCCGAGCTGTCCGGCGCGGATGGCACAGATATAGCCTCCAGGACCGGCGCCGATGACGAGGAGCTTGCAGACGATTTCTTTCATGTCATCAACCTTCGATGAAGATCAGCGCAGGGGTTTCCAGCAGGGCCTTGATCCGCTGTACGAAGACCGCTGCGTCCCAGCCGTCGACGATGCGATGATCGAAGCTCGACGACAGGTTCATGATCTTGCGCGGGATGAATTGAGTGCCGTCCCAGATGGGCCGGGTCACGATCTTGTTGACACCGACGATCGCGACTTCCGGATGGTTGATGATCGGCGTCGTGACGATGCCGCCAAGCGCGCCGAGCGAGCTGATGGTGATCGTGGAGCCGGAAAGCTCCTCGCGCGCAGCGGTGCCATTGCGGGCGGCCTCAGCAAGACGCGCAAGCTCGGCAGCAACGTCCCAGATCGACCGGGCCTCCGCATGCCGCACGACCGGCACGGTGAGGCCCGACGGCGTCTGCGTGGCGATGCCGATATGAACGGCACTATAGCGGGTGACGACGCCGGCATCGTCGTCAAAGGTGGCATTGACGCCCGGCTGCTCGCCGATCGTCTTGACCAGCGCCCGCATCAGAAAGGGGAGGATGGTCAGCTTCGGCTGATCCGGCTTGCGGCCGGCATTCATCGTCGCGCGCAGATCCTCGAGGTCGGTGACATCCACCTCCTCGACATAGGTGATATGGGGAATGCGCGAGCTGGCAAGACGCATCTTTTCGGCGATGCGGCGACGCAAGCCGGTCACCTTGATCTCTTCGGTGGCGGTCTTTCGGGCAAGCCCGGTTTGCGCAACGGGAGCGGGCTGAGCGCCCCGCGCAATGAACTGATCGAGGTCTTCATGGGTGATGCGACCGGCCGGGCCTGTACCGATCACCTGGCGCAGGTCGACGCCGGCCTCTTGAGCCCGCAAGCGCACGGCAGGGGAAGCCAGCGGTCGCTCCACCGGCTCGCGAGCGGCGGGGCGCTCGGCAACTCCTTCTGGCTCGATGTTTTTTGCTTCGATGACCGGTTTCGCCGGAGACGGTGCCGTCGGTTTGGCTTCCACAGGTTTGCCTTGAACTGGCTCGACTTTCGCAAGTGGCTCGGCATCGTGGGTCGGAGCCTTTTCGGCTGTATTCCCACCCTCGCCGGCAACCTCAATGCGCAGCAGCGGCGCCTTGACGGCGACCGTATCGCCTACATCGGCACCAAGCCAGAGCACGACGCCTTCGACCGGAGAAGGGATTTCCACCGTCGCCTTGTCGGTCATGACGGCAGCAAGGATCATGTCCTCACGCACCGGATCGCCCGGCTTGACATGCCATTCAACCAGCTCTGCCTCGGCCACGCCTTCACCCACATCGGGCATCTTGATGACGAATTCACCCATCCTCAGCCCTCCATCACTTCTTTCAGCGCCCGGCCGACGCGGGCGGGACCGGGGAAATAGTCCCATTCCTGTGCGTGCGGATAGGGCGTATCCCAGCCGGTCACGCGCACGATCGGCGCCTCGAGACTATAGAAGCAGTGCTCCTGAACCAGCGATGCGACTTCCGCGCCGAAACCGGAGGTGAGCGTCGCCTCGTGCACGACGACACAGCGGCCGGTCTTCTTCACCGACTGGACGATCGTATTGAGATCGAGCGGCAGAAGGCTGCGCAGATCGATCACCTCGGCATCGATCCCCGTTTCCTCGACCGCGGCAAGCGCCACATGCACCATCGTGCCATAGGCGACCACCGTGACGGCACTGCCCAGCCGGCGGATTTCCGCCTTGCCGATCGGGATTGTGTAATGCCCTTCCGGAACCTCGCCGAGGTCATGTTTCGACCAGGGCATCACCGGCCTTTCGTGATGACCGTCGAAGGGGCCGTTATAGAGCCGCTTCGGTTCGAGGAACATCACCGGATCCGGGTCTTCTATCGCCGCGATCAGCAGGCCTTTGGCGTCGTAGGGATTGGACGGCACGATCACCTTCAATCCGCAGACATGGGTAAACAGCGCTTCCGGGCTCTGGCTATGCGTCTGCCCGCCGAAGATGCCGCCGCCGGTCGGCATGCGCACGACGATCGGGCAGGTGAAGTCGCCATTGGAGCGGTAGCGGATGCGTGCGGCTTCCTGGGTGATCTGATCATAGGCCGGGTACATATAATCGGCGAACTGGATTTCGACGCAGGGCTTCAAACCATACGCGGCCATGCCGATTGCAGTGCCGAGAATGCCGGATTCGTTGATCGGCGCATCGAAGCAGCGGGTCTTGCCGTATTTGGCCTGGAGCCCCTGCGTGGCGCGGAAAACGCCGCCGAAATAGCCGACATCCTCGCCGAAGACGACGACATTGTCGTCACGCCCCATCGAGACGTCCATGGCGCTGCGCACGGCCTCGATCATTGTCATTCTTGCCATGTCAGTATCCTGCCTTCTGCCGCTGGCGGCGGATATGGGCGGGCATTTCCGCATAGACGCCTTCGAAAATGTCGCGCACCGACGGCTTGCCGCCGGCATGGAGCGTGCCGTGGCTCTCGGCCTGCTTCTGCGCCTCGATGACCTCGTCAAGAATTTCGGCCTCGGCCTGGGCGTGGCGCTCTTCCGACCAGACACCGCGCACGATCAGATGCTTCTTCAGCCGCAACACTGGGTCGCCGAGCGGCCAGGCCTCGGATTCGGTTTTCGGACGGTACGCGCTCGGATCATCGGAGGTGGAATGAGCGCCGACGCGGTAGGTGACATATTCGATCAAGGTCGGCCCGAGATTGCGCCGAGCACGCTCGGCCGCCCATTTGGCGACGGCGTAGACGGCCAGATAGTCGTTGCCGTCGACGCGAAGCGCCGGAATGCCGAAGCCGAGACCGCGGGCGGCGAAAGTGCCGGAACCGCCGCGGGCAATGCCCTGAAAGGTCGAGATGGCCCACTGGTTGTTGACGATGTTGAGGATGACGGGCGCCTTATAGGTGGAGGCGAAGACCAGTGCGGAATGGAAATCGGATTCCGCCGTCGAACCGTCGCCGATCCAAGCGGCAGCGATCTTGTTGTCGTTCTTGATGGCCGAGGCCATCGCCCAGCCGACGGCCTGCACATATTGGGTGGCAAGATTGCCTGATATGGTGAAGAAGCCATGCTCCCTAGACGAATACATGATTGGCAGTTGCCGGCCGCGCAAAGGATCCGCCTCATTCGAGTAGATCTGGTTCATCATCTCTACCATCGGATAGTCGTCGGCGATGAGAAGCCCCGCTTGGCGATAGGTCGGGAAATTCATATCCCCCTTGTTCAGCGCCTTGCGGAAGGCGGAGCTGACCGCCTCCTCCCCGAGATGCTGCATGTAGAAGGAGGTTTTTCCCTGGCGCTGCGCCATCAGCATCCGGGCGTCGAAAGCCCTGAGCTTCATCATGTTGCGCAGGCCCGTCAGCAATTCCTCATCGGAGAGCAGCCCGGCCCAGGGGCCGACCGCCTCGCCGTCGCGGTTGAGAACGCGGATGATGGAATAAGCGAGATCGCGGATTTCCTCGGGCGCAACATCGACCGCGGGTTTTGGCACGGAGCCGGCTTTGGCGATCTTGACGTTGGAGAAATCCGGCTGGCCGCCTGGCCGCACCGCCGGCTCGGGGACATGCAGGCTTAGATTTGGAACCTCGTTCATGCGCTGTGATACCTCCCTTGTCGGCCGCCCCACCGTTGCTCCCCACAGCAGGCACAGCCGCAAACATTCTACGAAAACATACTATAAGTTGCGCGCGATAACGATGCGCTGAACGTCGCTCGTTCCCTCGTAGATCTGACAGATGCGGACGTCGCGGTAGATGCGCTCCACCGGATAATCCGCCATGTATCCATAGCCGCCATGGATCTGGATTGCGTCGGAGCAGACCTTTTCGGCCATTTCCGAGGCAAACAGCTTGGCCATCGACGCTTCGGTAAGGCAGGGCTGCCCCTCTTCCTTCAGCTGTGCCGCGTGCAACACCATCTGGCGGGCGACCTCGATCTGAGTCGCCATGTCGGCAAGCCGGAAAGCAACCGCCTGATGATCGATGATCGGCGAGCCGAATGCGGTGCGCTCACGGGCATAGTCGCGCGCCGCCTCGAAAGCCGCTCGCGCCATGCCGACGGATTGCGATGCGATGCCGATGCGGCCGCCTTCGAGATTCGACAGGGCGATCCTGTAGCCGTCGCCTTCCGCACCGAGCCGATTTTCGGCGGGGATGCGCATGCCAGTAAAGGCGATCTGGCAGGTGTCGGACGAGTGAAGGCCGAGTTTGTGTTCGACGCGCACGATTTCGTAGCCGGGCGTGTCGGTCGGCACGATGAAGGCGGAGATGCCCTTCTTGCCCGCATCGGGATCGGTGACGCCGAAGACGATGATGACATTGCCGTTCTTGCCCGAAGTAATGAACTGCTTGGCGCCGTCGATGACATAATGATCGCCGTCACGACGGGCGCGGGTCTTCAGGTTCGAGGCGTCGGAACCAGCCTGCGGCTCGGTCAGGGCAAAGCCGCCGATCCATTCGCCGCTTGCCAGTTTCGGCAGGAAGCGCTGCTTCTGCTCCTCCGTGCCGTATTTCAGGATCGGCACGCAGCCGACGGAGCTGTGCACGCTCATGATGGTCGAGCATGGCCCGTCTCCGGCGGCAATTTCCTCAAGTGCTACGGCATAGGCGATCACGCCCGTTTCCGAACCGCCATAGGCTTCGGGCACGAGCATGCCGAGGAAGCCGAGCTCGCCCATCTCCTTCAATTCCTCGCGGGGAAAGAGGCTCTTCGCATCGCGCTCGGCAGCACCCGGCGCCAAGCGCTCCCTGGCAAAATCACGCGCCATGTCGCGGATCTGGATCTGGTCTTCGCTCAGGATCATGGTCCGGTCTCCTCCTCGAAACCGTTCAGTTCAGTTCGACGGCCATGGCGGTTGCTTCGCCGCCGCCGATACAAAGCGTCGCCATGCCACGCTTCATGCCGTGGCGCTTGAGTGCTGCAAGCAGCGTGACGAGCACGCGGGCGCCGGACGCGCCGATCGGATGGCCGAGCGCGCAGGCGCCGCCGTGAACATTGACCTTGTCACGCGGTAAGTCGAGATCGCGCATCGCCGCCATGGCGACGACGGCAAAGGCCTCGTTGATCTCGAACAGATCGACATCCCGAAGGGTCCAGCCGGTGCGTTCGGAAAGCTTGCGCAAGGCACCAATCGGCGCGGTCGCGAAGAGATTGGGCGCCTGCGAATGCGTGGAGTGGCCGACGATGGTGGCAAGCGGTGCGATACCTTCGCGCTCGGCCTTTGAGCGCCGCATCAGTACCAGCGCGGCAGCACCATCGGAGATGGACGAGGCATTCGCGGCGGTCACCGTGCCGTTTTCACGGAAAGCCGGCTTGAGCGTCGGGATTCTTTCCGGCTTCGCCTTTCCAGGCTGTTCGTCACGGTCGACAACAAGTTCGGATCGCCCTGTCTTTACAGTAACCGGAATGATCTCGGCGTCGAATGCACCCTCCTCAATCGCCTTGCGGGCGCGGGTCAGGGATGTGACGGCGTAGTCGTCCTGTGCGGTACGGGTAAACTGATAGGCTTCGGCGCAATCCTCGGCGAAAGTGCCCATGAGGCGTCCTTTGTCATAGGCGTCTTCGAGCCCATCGAGGAACATGTGGTCGATGACGCGGCCGTGCCCAAGCCGGTAGCCGCCGCGCGCCCGATCGAGCAGATAGGGAGCATTCGTCATGCTCTCCATGCCGCCGGCAACGGCGACCGACACACTGCCGGCGCCGATCAGATCATGTGCCAGCATGACGGCCTTCATTCCCGAGCCGCACATCTTGTTGACGGTGGTCGCGCCCGTCGCGAAGGGCAAGCCAGCACCGATCGCGGCTTGTCTTGCCGGTGCTTGACCCTGCCCGGCAGGGAGAACGCAACCGAAGACCGTCTCCTCAATTGCGTCCGGGCCAACGCCGCCGCGCTTGAGTGCTGCGCGGATGGCGGCGGCACCGAGTTCCGGCGCCGTGCAATCCTTAAGATCTCCCTGGAAGCTGCCCATTGGAGTACGGGCCGCGCCAACGATGACGATCGGATCTTCTCGCGTCATATCAAACCTCCCGTTACGAGCCTGCCTCAGTGCGGCGCCATGCGCAACGCGCCATCGAGGCGGATGACTTCGCCATTCAGCATGACGTTCTCACAGATGTGGCGTACCAATGCGGCGAATTCCACCGGCTTTCCGAAGCGCTGCGGAAAGGGCACGCTCTTGCTCAGCGATTCCTGCACCTCCTGCGGCATGCCGGCCATCATTGGCGTCTCGAAAATGCCTGGCGCGATGGCGACGACGCGAATACCGCTGCGTGCCAATTCGCGGGCGATCGGCAGCGTCATGGCGGCAACGCCGCCCTTGGAAGCGGCATAGGCCGCCTGACCAATCTGCCCGTCGAAGGCGGCGACGGAGGCCGTGTTGACGACGACCCCGCGCTCGCCATCCGCATCCGGCTGCTCCTTGACGATGGTCGCCGCCGCGAGCCGGATCATGTTGAAAGTACCGATAAGATTGATGCCGATCGTGCGGCCAAAACTGTCGAGCCGGTGCGGACCATTGCGACCGATCACTTTTTCGCCGGGCGCGACGCCAGCGCAATTGACCAGCCCATGCAGATGGCCGAACCGCTCCAGTGCCATGTCGATCGCGGCCTGGCCGTCTTCTTCCTGCGTGACGTCGGTCTTGATGAAAGCGGCGCCGGCTCCAAGCTCGCTGATGACGGGGGCGCCGGCGTCCGCGTTGAGGTCGGCAATGACCACGTTCGCGCCTTCACCTGCCAGCATGCGCGCAACCGCAGCCCCAAGGCCCGAGCCGCCACCGGTAACGACGAAGGTCTTTCCCTGGATCAACATGGTCGCTCTCCTCCAGCGCAGTCGATTTCAACCGAGGGCCTCCACGCTTCGGGCAGTCGCCCGCAGTATCGCATCCCCGGAAGAGCGCGATTCACCTGCGCTTCGGTCAAGCTTATCGCCGCACGATATTGCATTCGATGACAAAAGCGTCTCAAATCATCGGCCAGTTTTACCATATTTTGCAGGTCATAACGATGACGGAAACCGCACGGCGGATGATATCACCTTTCTTCGTGAAAGAGGCGATCGACTGCCTTCGGCGGCAAGGAAAATCGCCTGAACGATTGCTCGCGACGCTCGGCCTATCCGCTCAGATCGACGCGCCGATTTCGGCCGAAAGCTATGGCGCGCTCTGGCTGGCGATCGCGGCCGAGATGGATGACGAATTCTTCGGCATGGGCGGCAGACCTATGCGTCGCGGCAGCTTCACGCTGCTCTGTCATTGCGTGCTGCACGCAAGGACCCTCGACCAGGCATTACGGCGAGCGCTGAGATTTTTGAACATTGTGCTGGAAGACCCGAAAGGACATATCGAAGTGGTCGACGGGCTGGCGCATATTGTGCTGACCGACTTCAAGAGCGCGCGTTCGGCCTTTGCCTACCGGACCTATTGGATCTTGCTGCACGGCATCGCCTGCTGGCTCATCGGGCGGCGTATCCCCCTGCGGATGGTCGATTTTCGCTGCGCCGAGCCGGACCATGGTGCAGATTACCGGCAATTTTTCGGGGCGCCCGTGCGCTTCTCACAGCCGGCAAGCAGGCTTGCCTTCGACGCCTCTCTCCTTAAGCTGGCTGTGACGCGCAACGAGCAGGCTCTGAAGCAATTTCTACGCAATGCGCCGGCCAATATTCTCGTGCGTTACCGCTATGACGCCGGCCTTGCAGCGAGCGTGCGCAAGCGGCTGCGCCAATCGCCGCCCGCCTCATGGAAGGCATTCGATGATTTGGCCGCGCAAATGCGCATGTCTCCTTCGACCCTGCGGCATCGCCTGCATGCCGAGGGCCAGAACTATGCCGCCATCAGGGATGAAATCCGCCGCGATCTTGCAATCGAGATGCTGCAAACGACCAAGTTCGGCGTCGGGGAAATCGCAACACGCCTCGGTTTTTCCGAACCCAGCGCCTTTCATCGGGCATTCCGGAAGTGGACCGCAAGGAGCCCGGCTGCATTTCGAAAGGAGATGACCTCGCGAAACCGGTGACTATGGCCGGCGTAGGTCTTCCAACGGCCTTCGCCATGGTGTTTCGTTATGGCCAGCGACGGCATTCGCGATCTCGATAAGCCTTATCCAGGTTGAACTCCGAAACCGGCCTTACCGCGTCAGGGCGTTGGCAAGCCAGTTTGCGGCGTGTTCCGCGGCAAGCGTACGGCGTGGCCTCGCTGGAAGGAGAATGTGATATTGGTCGGCGGTGGGTATCTCGGCCTCCTCCAGGGCGACGAGCGTGCCATCCTCCAGGAAAGTCTGGACAAGAAGACGCCAGCCGAGCGCGATCCCCTGACCCGCACGCGCGGCCGCGATCGCCTCCGTATAGTGGTTGAAGCGAAGATGCGGCTTTATTCGCAAGGCCCGGCGCGTTTCCTGAACCCATTGCGTCCAGGAGAGCCATGAGCGTTCGTGAGCGTCCGTCTCTATGAACTCATCGGCATCGGACATCTGCGCCGTCGGACGACGCCGAAAATAGTCGGGCGAGCATACGGGAACGACGACATCCTTCTGCGAGGCGACCACCTTGGCATCGGCAAACGGCGGCCTGCCGTATCGAATGGCTATGTCTATGCCGCCGGCGTCGAGATCGATTCTTGCGTCCTGCGAGATGACTCTGATCTGTACGCCCGCATTCTCCCGCCGAAACGCTGCCAACCGCGGAAGCAGCCAGAAGGAGGAGAAGGCGACGGTCGCGCCGATCGTCACGACGTTCTGCTGGGAGGATCTGACCCCATCGACGGCGTCCGCGATGCTGGCGAAGCTTTGCGCAAGCGTCGTTCCGAGGGTGAGGCACGCAGCAGTCGGTTCAATGGCGCGATGCTTGCGTACGAACATCGGGAGCCCGAGTTCCTCTTCCAATGTTGCGATCTGGCGGCTGACGGCTGCCTGAGTGACGCCAAGTTCAGCCGCGGCCGCCGTAAAGCTCCGATGCCGCAGAACGGCCTCAAGAGTCATCAATGCGGTCAGGGAGGGAATTCGCCGCCGAAAGTTCATTATACGTCCTTCGCATTACATAATATTATGCGTAGGTGAAAATTAATGCTGTTGAAGCATAACGGATGCAAGGGCAAACTGCGGACCATCGAGGCATAAGAGGTTATCATGCTAAACAGGCTCCCGTCTTCCATCTCTGCCCTCCTTGAAGCACGCGCCGATGGTTATTCCCTGCCTGCCGGCCTCTATATCCGCGAGGATGTCTTCGAGGCCGATATCGATGTCTTCTTTCACAAGCACTGGATCTGCGTCGGCCTCGACTGCGACGTGCCGGAACCCGGCGATGCCACCGTTGTCGATGTCGGCAAGACCAGCCTGATCCTGCTTCGCGACGACGACGGCGAGCTCCGCGTGCTTCACAACGTCTGCCGCCATCGCGGATCGCGCCTGCTCGATGCCGGCAAAACGATCGTCTCGAAGCTCGTTTGTCCCTATCACACATGGACCTACGAACTGACCGGGGAGCTAAGCTATGCGCCACACATGGGCAAGGATCTGGACAAGCAGTGCCACAGCCTTAAGCCGGTGAACTTCAAGTCGATCGGCGGCTTGATCTATGTGTGCCTCTCCGACAATCCGCCGGAAGACATCGCAAACCTCGAGCAGGTAATGATCGAACGCCTTGCGCCCTATGACATTCGGAATGCCAAGGTCGCTCACCAGACCGACGTCATCGAGGACGGCAACTGGAAGCTCACGATGGAAAACAACCGCGAGTGCTACCACTGTTCCGCCAATCATCCCGAGCTCTGTGTCTCCTTCGTCGACCTCGACTTCGGCTTCGATCCGGAAACGCTGAACCCGGAAGACCGCGAGCAGGCCGCCGAGCACTTCCGGCTCTACGACGAGCGGACAAAAGCCTGGGAGGCGGATGGTTTCCCGTCGGCGGCAGTCGAACAGCTCGTCGACTGCGCCACGAACTTCCGCACCCAGCGCCTGATCATTGCCGGGGCCGGTGAATCCCAGACACATGACGCGACCGCGGCATCGTCGAAGCTGCTCGGTGAGATGACCCGCAAGGATCTCGGCGATACGCATCTTTGGGGTCACAATAGCTGGAACCACTTCATGGGCGATCACGCTATCGTTGCGATCGTCATCCCGCTCTCCGCCGGCAAGACGCTCGTCAGAACCAAATGGCTCGTCCACAAAGATGCCGTCGAAGGCAAGGACTACGACCTCGACAAGCTCACGGACGTCTGGATCGCCACGACGGACCAGGATGCGGACCTCGTCGCCCGCTCGCATGCTGGCGTGCTCGACCCTGCCTACCAGCCCGGTCCTTATTCTCGATTCTCGGAAACCAACCTGGACAAGTTCGCGGCCTGGTACATCGATCGGATGCGCGCCCATGGGTATTGAGTTCGCTCAAATGCAGCACGGCCAGGCCGCTGTTTGGGATCCAGAGCACGACGAGATGCTCGTATGCATCGACGTGCACCAGGAGACGCATGACGTGAAGAGCTTCACGTTCGCATCTCCAGAAGGCAAGCGCTTCAGCTTCGATGCCGGGCAATACTTTCTGTTAGATTTCCCGATGGGTCCGGACAGTGAAGCGCGCTGCTACAGCATCTCGTCGTCGCCCCATCGCGGCAACGCCTTCACCGTCACGGTCAAGCGCGTGCCCGGCGGCAAGGTCTCGAATTGGCTGCACGACAACATGGCGGCCGGCATGACGGTCAAGGGCCAGGGGCCTCTCGGTCACTTCATCCGTCCGCAAGGAGAGAACACGAAACTCCTGCTGCTCTCAGGCGGCTCGGGCATCACGCCGGTCATGTCGATTACACGCGATCTGGCGGATCGATACGCACCCTCGGACATCGTTTTCCTTCACGCAGCGCGCACGCCCTCGGACCTCATCTTCCGCCATGACCTTTCGGGTCTTGCAACACGGATGAAAGGCCTGCGTCTCCAGTTCCTGGCGGAGACGGTGGCCGGCGAACCGGACTGGCCGGGATTGACCGGCCGGATCTCGCTCGAATACCTCAAGCTTGCGGTTCCGGACATCGCCGAGCGTGTCGTCATGTGCTGCGGCCCGGCGCCCTTCATGGCGGCGGCGCGTTCCATCACCGCGGCGTTGGGCGTTCCCGCGTCAAACTACATCGAAGAGAGTTTCGATGCGGCTGTCATTGACGAGCCGGGACTGGACGTCGAGCAACAGCCCGCCCAGAAGGTTCATCAGGTCGAATTCTCGAAGCAGAAGCGAACGCTGCAAGTCTCCTCCGATCAGACGGTGCTCGCGGCTGCGAAGAAGGGCAGCATCAGGCTTCCTTCGTCCTGTTCGAATGGCATGTGCGGCACGTGCAAATCGAAGCTCGTTTCAGGCTCGGTCGAAATGAATCACAATGGCGGTATCCGTCAGCGGGAGATCGACGCCGGCATGTTCCTGCCTTGCTGCTCGAAGCCGCTTAGCGATCTGGTCATCGATCGCTGACGAAGGAGTGGGGGGAGAGGAGAGCCGGGTGGAAGAGAATTTGTCGCCTTCATCCACCGTATCCGTCTTTAAGGACGATCCCATCATCGACGCTGGACAGTGTAAGACGCTACCGTCCGCCGTTTGGGCGAAGATGAAAAAACGGGACTGTCCGGTGCTGCTGCCCCAAGCCATTTCCTCTCGTGCCTTAGCCGGCCAGCATTGCGCTGACCAGCTGGGCCGTGCGGGGCGCCAGGGTCAATCCGATGTGCCCATGCCCGAAGGCGAGGATGACGTCCCGGCCGCCTCTCGAAGGCCTGATGACCGGTACGGAATTGGGCATTGAAGGCCGAAACCCAAGCCACGAACGACTTGGTGTCCCAAGTTCGGGGAAGAATCTGCGCGCATTCCTCACAAGGGCTTGCGTAAGCCGCGGGTTCCCCGGAGCCGTCAATCCGCCCAGTTCCACCAGACCGGCAACACGCAGCCGCCCCTGCATCGGGCAAAAATAAAAGCCATGAGCGGTCGGGCAGACCGGCCGCTCGATCGGCAATCCCGGCATGTCATATTCAACATGATAGCCACGTTCGGTATCAAGCTGCACGGGATCGCCGAGCGATGCAGCCAGTTTGCGCGAGTGGGCACCGGCTGCAATGACGACCGTGCGCGCATGCAGCTCATAAGCCGAAGCTGCGATGCGCAGGCCGCTTCGTTCGCGCACGATGTCGGTCGCCAATGCCGGAACAAATTCCACGCCTGCCCGCTTCACGGCTGAAGTCAGGAGGCGCATCACCTCGCCCGGGTCGCTGAGATTGATGGCATTGGGAAAGAAAACCCCGCCTTCGAACCCCGTGAAGCGTGGCTCGAGGCCGGTCACCTCGCCCGCTGAGAGAAGTTCTTGCGAGACGCCATAGCCGCGGCGCAGCTCTATATCCGCCCCAGCCGCCTTGAACGCCTTGCGCGTCTCATAGAGGTAGAGACAACCCTTTGCGGACAGAAAGTTCGACGCGTTTATCTCCGAGGCGAACTCCGTCCAGGCGGAGGCGGCATCCGAAACAAGCTCGGCAATCCGGCCGGCATTTTCGCGATAGCGGTGTGGGAGGCATTCATAAGCAAATCGGGCCAGCCAGGGAAACAGAGTCGGCAGCGCTGATGTCCGGACTGCCAAAGGGCTATCCGGACTGAGGACGAACGACAGGAAATTTCGAAGCACTGATGGGGTTCCCACCGGTATGATCGCGTAGTTCGCCACAGTCCCCGCATTCCCATAGGAGGCACCTGAACCGGGCTCATTCGGTTCAACGACGATGACCTCGCGCCCATCGGCGCGAAGCCGAAGGGCGATCGCAAGACCAATGACGCCGCCGCCCACGACGGCGATATCTGTCGAAATCCGTATCATTTCATCCATATTTTTCAGAGAAAGGCCGTCACCGGAGCAGCCCGAACACCGGGCCGGCATGGTTGGAATCGTCGCGCTCAACTCGGTTTTGCGTATCTTGCGACATAGGCAACGGTTCGAGCTTCCGTGGGATTGTCGAGCACGTCTGCAGCCGGACCCTGCTCGATAATTCGACCGCCATCGATGAAGACGACCCAATCCGACACTTCGCGAGCGAACGGGAGTTCATGCGTGACGATGATCATCGTCATTCCATCCCTTGCAAGTTCGCGCATCACACGCAGCACTTCACCGGTCGATTCCGGATCGAGCGCGGAGGTCGGCTCGTCAAACAGGAGTACGGTCGGCGAGAGCGCGAGTGCCCGCGCGATCGCGACGCGCTGCTGCTCGCCACCGGACATTTGCTCGGGGTAAGCCAGTGCCCGGTGTACAAGACCAACCCGGGTCAGCAATCGCACGGCGCGCTCCACCGCCTCACGCTCGCTGACGGCCGCAGCGTGCATCTGCGCGAGGACGACATTTTCCACCGCAGTCAGATGCGGAAACAGATTGAAGCGCTGGAACACCATGCCGACCCGCTGGCGCAGCTTTGCAAGGTCCTTACAGGTCACGGTTCCATTTAAAAAGACCACTTCCTCGTTTATTTCGACGGCGCCATCTTCAGGCTGTTCAAGCAAATTCACGCAGCGCATGAGCGTCGTCTTGCCGCCGCCGCTCTGCCCGATGATGCTGACAATCCGGCCGCGTGGCACGTCGAGGTCTATGCCACCGAGCACCAGCCTTCCGTCGAAGGATTTTCGAAGTCCCCTGATCTTGATTGCGGCCATGTTGTCGGCCGTGGTCACATGGCGCTTTGCTTCGACCGTCATCTGAGCCATTTGTCTAGCCTCCCGTTTGAATCAAGGCTCTTGCCAGGCGGAGCCGCCGCCTGCGACCAAACGACAAGGGTATGCCCGCATGTATGGTGCGCTCGAGCCAGAGAAGGCATTGGGAGACGGGGTAGCAAACGGCAAAATAGATCGCCGCAATCACCAGATAGACTTCCAGTGACCGAAACGTCTCCGAGGCAATCAGTTGCGCCCTGGTCATCAGCTCCGCCGCCGAGATAGTCACCAGCAGTGACGTTGATTTAAGGAGGTCGACGAACATCGTATTTGTGCCCGGCAGCGCGAGGCGAAGCGCCTGCGGGAGGATAACATGACCGAAGGTGGTGGCGCGGCCAAGACCCAGTGCATGCGCCGCCTCGTTCTGGCCCGAATGAATGCCCGCAATGGCTGCCCGAAAGATCTCCGACAGATAGGCCGCATAGAACAGCACCAGGCTCAGCACGCCGGCCACGAAAACGCTGAACCTGATCCCGACCGAAGGCAAGCCGAAGTAGGTGACGAAGATGATGGCAAGTAGAGGCACATTCTTGAAGACTTCGGTATAGATCGTAGCCGGCAGACGCACGATGCGCAATCGATTGAGGCGCATCAAGGCCAGCGCAAGTCCGAGGAGCGCCGCCCCAATGAAACTTGCGACCGTATAGGCAAGGGTCCGTAAAAGACCCTCGCCGAGATTGCCTGCATAATCGCCCCAGGGAACTTGAAACAATTGAGCAAGAGATTGCCAAAAGCTCATATCCGTTCCCCCACTCAATCGGCGACGGATGGTGGTGACCAGGTCTGCGGGCGATCGACGCCGCGGCGCTGCGCCGCCATATCCGGCGACGGAACCAGGAACTGCTTGGGATCGCCGCCCCATTTCGTCACAAGCGCGGTGAGCGAGCCATCCTTGTACATTGCATCGATCTGGTCGGAGATCGCCTGGGCAAGCTTCGGCGCTTGCTTGGGTAGATAGAAGCCGGTCATATAGGGCTGGAAATATTTGTAGTCGGGATGAGCGGCAACCTGCTCCGCGGTGGGCGCATTGAGGTAGGCAACCTGAAATTTCATATCGGGTCGTTGCTGCTGCTGATAGATGATCAAGAGCGGATCGAGAAAGCCGACGTCGAGCCTGCCCGACGAAAGATCCGAGAAAACGCTGTCGGCGGTCGGATAGGTGCGCGCGTCGGCTTTCGGGACTTCGGCGATCGACTTGGCCCAGACATATCCGGTCACCGTGCCGAGCGCCTTGCCCTCCAGGCTCTTCACATCGGGATAGGCGGTATCGCCATGCACGGCCATGGCCGGTGGCGAATAGTAGGGCGGATCAGTGAACAAGCCAACTTTCTGGCGCGCATCGGACCATGCGATGCCGCCGATCGTAATGTCGGCACGCTGGGACTGGACCGCCGCCAGCATGCCGGGGAAATCGGTCACCGTCGTTTCGATCTTGAGACCAAGCTTCTTGGCAACGGCATCGAGAATATCGCTGTCGAGTCCGACCAGCTTTTCATCCTTTAATGCCGTGTAGGGCATATAGGGCTCTATTGCGACCTGCAGCACGCCGGGTTTCAGCGTTTCCAAATCTCCAGCAGCCGCAACCATGGATGTTGAGATCATTCCAATACAAAAGCTTAAGATTGCAGTCGCTCCGCGCCTGAACCGCGAATGCAGGAAAATATCGTTGCTAATCATGTTCACCTCCTTATATTTTTGTAATATATTACAGAGTATATTATCGAAGTGCATTGTCAAGCGATTCAATGGGAAGCGTTCCCGGATCGCGCGCAGGGATGGAGACGAGGTGAATGGATACGTGGATGTCGGAAGAAATGCTCGCCGATCCGGAAGCGACACTGACATTGGCGGAACGCACCTATCTGCAGCTGCGCGAAGACATCATCACGGTACAGCTGGCGCCTGGCACAATCCTGCGCGAAAATGATGTGATGCGCCGCCTTGACGTCGGCCGCACGCCTGTGCGGGAGGCATTTCTGCGGCTGCAGCGTGACGGCTTCGTCGATGTCAATGCACGCCGAGGCACTTTCGTCAGCCGGATCGACATCAGCGACCTAACTGCGATCTACGAGGCAAGAGCACGGATCGAATCCTGGGCCACGCGATTAGCGGCAGAGCGGCTTCGCGAGCCAGAGCGCCGCGAAGCCGGCGAACTGATTGAAGCGCTAAAGGCGCTTTCTCTCCCATCGGAACTGGATGCGCTACTTGCGCTCGACCGGCGTATTCATCGATTCATCTATCGGTGCGCCAAGAACCGATATCTTTTCGATACGCTCGACCACTACCATAATCTTTCGCTCCGTATTCTCCATGTCGCGATGCGGCGGTTTCCTGAGCTTTCCCCGGAGCTCGATAAGGTCGTGCAGGAGCAGACCCTTATGCTCGAGGCCGTCTGCCGTGGAGATGCCGATACTGCGGAACGAATTGCCCTGCATCACGTCCTCAGTTTCGAACAGGAGGTCCGCAAGGTCATCTGATCGCGTCGAAGAAGCTGAAGCTCCACTTCGCCGCACCATGGGTTCGATGGACTCCGACGATCGGCGCCGAATGCTCGTCTAATGACTATGGTCTGCAATTTTCTTCAAGGCAATCTTACCGCCATGCTCGCATAATTGACCACTGCTGCAACGTTGGAGATCGATCCGACTACTGAGGTACACTTTATATATCAAATTTGGTGCATATGACAGAATATACAGCCTTTACAAGAAAATACTTGCCCCAAATTAAGATAATAAGGGATGCATCCGATGGTTGAGGCAATTGTTTTTTGATTAACCGTGTGCATTTCAAATAATGTAACAACATCTATGCCATGAATAGCGCCGTTACTCTATGAGCCGCGCTATGGAAATACTAAAAGCCAAACAGAAATTTCAGCATTTTATGTCCATTCGGTCCGATAATCCGGATTTGTTGAAAGCTCAGTACCGCGCTTTCACACGGCAGATGCCGATGATGTATTTAATCCTGATTTCGAGTACATGGGCGCTTTCTATCACCCATATGCAATCGGCACCGACTTGGCTCACCATTGGCATTCCTGCTTTTTTCACGCTCGGCTGCATGCTGAGGATCACCTTCTGGTGGAGGACACGCAATGTCGATCCGCAGCCCGAGGTGGCTTATGCAGCGCTTGTCCGCACCAATCGCCTGGCTATCGGGATTGCCACCGCATTCACTGTTTGGTCATTTTTGCTGGTGCCCTATGGCGATGCATATGCTCAGTCTCATGTCGCCTTCTATATGGCGATTACAGTCATTTCCTGCATTTTCTGCCTGATGTATGTTCGCTCGGCGGCATTCATAGTCACCGTGATCGTCAATGGAGCATTCGTTTTATTTTTCGTGGCCTCCAGGCAACCGACCTTTATTGCGATAGCTATCAATGTGGCACTGGTGTGTGCGGGCATGATGTCGATTCTCCTGACAAACTACCGCAATTTCGAGCGCATGGTTATCTCGCAGCAACGCACGGAAGCGCTTAGCAATGAGAACCTCTTGCTTGCCAATGTCGACAGCCTGACGGAATTACCCAATCGTCGCGCGTTCTTTACACATCTGGAAGCCGAGTTCGAAAGAGCCAAGACCGAAAACACGCGGCTAGCCCTGGGCGTCATCGATCTTGATGGCTTTAAGCCGGTCAACGATCTTTACGGACACTCGGTGGGAGATAGGCTGCTGATCGATGTCAGCAGACGCCTTACGACCAGCTTGAAAGCCAGTCGGGCGTTTCGATTGGGTGGTGACGAGTTTGCAATCGTCGCCCCGGTCGCGCCTGAAGATGCTCAGCTTGTCAAAAACGCGAATGCGATTTCCGAATGGCTCGGAGCGCCTTATCACCTGCCGGAAGGAACCGTGCACGTATCCGCATCGATGGGAATAGCAGTCTTCCCAAACCTCGCTTCTACTCTGGAGCAGCTTTTCGACAGGGCTGATTATGCCCTTTACCATGCCAAGAGAAGCCATCGTGGGGGTGCAGTTTTATTTGACGCCGAGCACGAAAAGCAGATCAATATAGAAGCACGCATCGAGCACTTGCTCAGGCAAGCCAATTTGGAAGATGAGCTCTCGGTCATGTTTCAACCGATTGTGAGCTTGGGAAATGACCGGACGGTTGGCTTCGAGGCCCTGGCCCGCTGGCACAGCCCGGTTCTTGGACATGTCTCGCCCGCGCAATTCTTCCCGATTGCCGAACGGGCTGGGATCGTCAGTTCACTGACACGGCCGCTGCTGAAAAAGGCACTTGCCTTCGCATCCGAATGGGAAGAGCCTTTGCGCCTTTCGTTCAACCTGTCGGCCTACGACCTGAATTCAAGCGAAGGGGTGCTGTCGTTGATCGGAATCATCGAAAGCAGCCGCTTTGACGCGAAGCGTCTTGATCTTGAAATTACCGAAACGGCCTTTACACACGATTTCGAGCAGATCAAATCGTCGGTCGAAATGCTGCGGCATCTCGGTTGCGGTATTTCACTCGACGACTTCGGCACCGGTTATTCCAGCCTGACGCGGCTGCATGCTCTTCCTTTGACCAAGATCAAGATCGACCGCAGCTTCGTCACAGATTTGCACAAAAGACCCGCCAGCTACAAAATAGTGAAATCCCTTCTCACTCTCAGCCGGGACATGGAGCTGGAATGCGTGGTTGAAGGCGTCGAAACACCCGAAGAACTTATCGCCCTTCGCGGGTTGGGAGGTACGCTGGTGCAAGGCTACCTCTATTCGCGGCCGCTGAACGAAAAAGACGCTGCCGAATGGTGTTGCACTGCCGCACGGCAAGCGGGCTCATTAATTAGCTGAACCGCAAGCATCTCCGATACATGCCGCAGATGGCGCGCTCTTGAACGAAAGCGAACCGGCGGCGACTGTCACACTTGAGAGATTATCCGTTCGACCGAAGCGCCGCGGTCAAAGGAAGTCGGCTGGCGACGGTCGCCGGCAAGGCGCCGCCCAGAATGCCGATCGCAAGTCCGAGCAGACCCGCTATCGCCATGACGTCGCCGGTTACTGAGAGCTGGAACGCCATGCGCGCGCCATTGGCCCCAACCGTGCTCGCTTGCCAGCCATTGAAGACCAGCCAGGATGCCAGCAGTCCGAATGCCACGCCAAGGGCGGCAAGCACGATCGCCTCCACCCATGTGCCGAGAAACGCGGATATCCGGCTAAAGCCGAGGGCGCGGACCGTGGCGATCTCGACGGTACGGTCCGATACGGAGTTCATCATGGTGTTGAGCGCACCGGCGGTCGCGCCAACGGCCATCAACAGCGCAAGCGGCCAGCCGAACAGCCGAATAAGACTGGCGGTGTGGGCGGATTGCGCCGCATAGAGGTCGGCTTCGACAACGGCACGCAACGGGGTCGTCCTGATTGTGTCGAGCTTGGCTTGCAGCCGCGGCAAGGAAGCGAGATTGGCAAGACGCAAACGCAGGTTCTGGACCTGCCCCTGCCGGTCGAAGGCCGATCGAACCGCGTCGAGGTCAGCCCAGATTTCGGACTCGAAGGCGCTGCCTCGCGCCGAGAACAGGCCGACCACCGTCCAGTCGACCGTGCCGAGCCGCACGATGCTGCCGATCGATATCCCGAACTGGTGCGCCAGGCGCCCCCCGACGACGATCTCGCGCGAACCGGGTGCGAATGGACGGCCGGCCGACAAGGCAATATGATCACGGATAGAGGGACCGGATTGATCCATGCCACGGAGAGCCAAGGTCCGGCCCTCTTCCGACCCTTTCGATTTGGCATCGACGGCAACGACGATCTCGCGCGAGAAAATCAGCATGCCGTTGGCGTCTCGCGTCACACCGATATCGTCGGTCATTGCGCTCAGCGTGCGAATGACGGAGGCCGGAACATCCGAGCCGGTCTCCTGGTTGGTGCCGCCACCCAGAACGACGGCAACGGAATTGGAGCCGGCACTTTGCAGAGCCGTCTCAAAACCCCTTGCCATGGCCAGAAAGCCTGTAAGAACGCTGACGACGAGCGCCACGGAAAGAACCATGGAGGCGGAAATGGAGATGCGTCGCGGCAGGCTGAACAGATTTGCCCTGATCATGACGAATGCTTGCTTGGCATTGGAGGGCATGGCTCTACCTCGTTTTGAATGCGGAGATTATTGGGATCCTGAGCGCGTTCAGTGCAGGAAGCGCACCGGTTGCAAGCGCCAACAGGGTGACCATCGCCAGGGCTCTTGCAAAAATCGCATTGGAAAAGACGAGGCCGATCGCAGGTCCCGTGATGACCGTTGCAAGCAATGCAAGCATCAGGCCGATGGTGCCGCCGACCACGAAAATGAAGAATGTCTCACCAAGGATCAGCGCCATGATCCATGAACCTGAAAAACCCAAGGTCTTTAGCACGCCGATTTCGAAGGTGCGCTCGCGAACGGCAAAGATCATGGTGTTGCCGACGATCATAAGCAGCGTGACGAATGCCGCGCCGACCACCATGTTCACGATCAATCCGATGTCGGCATACTGGCGCAGGAAGGCCTCCAGGAATTGCTTTTCCGATCTGGTCTGCGTCGGCGCCGTCGAATTGGCGAATAGCTGATCGATCCTTGAAGCAAGCTGCCCTGTTTGGACACCTGGCTGCGGCCGGAGGATGAAGGCGTCGACCGTGTCCTTGTTGCGGGCTCTGAGCGCATTGACATAGTCATATTGGGCGATGACGAAATAGGTGTCGGTGGAGGCGTTTTCGCCGTCGAAGATGCCGGCGATTTCAAAGGACCAGTCGCGACTGCCATCCTGCCGTGCGGTATCGAAGCTGGTGACAGTGATCTTCTGGCCGACGGTCCAGCCCTGCGCCTCGGCAAGCGCCCGGCCGGCGAGGACGGTGCTGCGGTCCCTGGCAAGCGCGCTGATCAAATCCGGCGTCAGCCCGAGCTCCTTGCCGTTCGAGCTGAAGAGCCGTGCAGGATCGGCGGCACTCACGGAAATGATGTTCTTTTCGACCGTCGCAAAGCCGCGCAGGCGCGACATGTAGCCGACGGCTGCCACGCCTGGTTCGGCGCCGATCCGGTTCAGGTACGAAATCGGCAGCGGCTGGGCGCGGCCAGCCGCGCTCATGACCCCGAGGATGTCCTCGCTGGCCGCCGACGAGCCCTGGCTACCGTCGATGAAGCTGGTCGTCAGACCGTAGATGAGAAAGGCCGTGGCGACGCTTATCAACAGCAATATTGTGCGCAGCGGTTTTCGCCATACACTTTTTCGCACGAGATCGAGGAACGTCATGCGTCCGCCCTCCGCTCTTCGAGGAACCTGCCCTTGTCGAGATGAAGCGTTCGACTGGCATAGCTTGCGGCTTGCGGGTCGTGGGTCACCATGATGATGGTCTTGCCGAGTTCACGGTTCAGAAAGCGCAGCATTTCCAGCACCTCGTCCGCCGACCGCCGGTCGAGATCGCCCGTGGGCTCGTCGCAGAGCAGCAATGCCGGGTCCGCGACGATTGCCCGCGCGATGCCGACGCGCTGCTGCTGGCCGCCCGACATCAGCTTCGGATACTGCTTCTGGCGGCCCGAAAGCCCGACCAGATCCAGAACCTTGTCGACGCGAAGCCGGCGCTCCCTCGACGAGAGCGGCTTCAGCAGAAGCGGCAGTTCGATATTCTCGGCCGCGTTCAGCATCGGCAGGAGATTATAGAACTGGAAGACGATGCCCATATTGTGGGCCCGCCAGGAGGAGCGAGCTGCCTCGCCCATCTGGTCAAGGTTGCTGACCCCAATGCGCAGGCGGCCTTGATCCGGTTTATCTATACCCGACAGCATGTTGAGCAGCGTCGACTTCCCGGATCCGGAAGGCCCCATGATCGCGACAAATTCACCGCGGGCGATTTGCACGTCGAGATTGGAAAAGATCGGTACGCTTTCGGTCCCTATCTTGTATCCCTTCGTGACGCTGTTGAGCACGATATATGGCTCGTCGCTTGTGGAAGAGGTCATCGAGGAGTGCCTCCTGGCTGTTGTGCTGGAACGGTCGAAATACGAATACGGGCGGCCATGTTGGGCATGGTACCGTCGGGTGGATCAACGGGCGCAAGACGTAGGATGATCGTGCCTTTTTCCGCCGAAGCGACGGGCCACAGCTGCAGGATCTCGATCGCGAAAGGCTTATCAGGAAAGCCGTCGAGGACGGCCTCGCCTTGAAGGCCTGGCCGAAGTTCGCCGATATTGGTTTCGGCGACGTCAGCATCGATCACCAGGCTCTTGGTATCCGTGATCGTCAACAAGCTTTCGTTTTCCTTGATACTGTCCACCCGGGCCAGTACCCGGCCACCAATATGCGCGTCGAGCCGCGTCACCGTACCCGAGATCGGGGCTCTGACGGTCAATGCATCGACATGTTCCTGCGCGATTTTCACACCGAGTTGCGCCCTGGCATAGCTTTGGCGCGCCTGGTCGACCGCATTCGACGCCGTGTCTCTGGCGGTCTGGGCTTCCTCGACGGTCTGGATGGAAACAGCGCTCTTTGCAGAGAGCGCCGCATTGCGCTGCAGCGAGCTATCGGCCTGCTTGAGCGTCAGGATCTTTCCCTCAAGGACAAGCTTGGCGGCATCGCTGTCGGCCTTTGCTTGCTCGAGTGAGAAGTCGGCGCTGACGTCATCGATCCTGACAATAACCTGCCCTGCTTCGACGCGATCGCCGATACTGACGCCAACGGATGCGATCTCTCCCTCATATTTGGAAAAGACCGTCACGATGCGCGGCGCGACGACGAAGCCGGACCCGGTTATCTCCGGCGCGGATGCCAGCCTGGGCGAATTGGCGGAAGGAATGGGCGAACCGGTACCGGAGGCCGCCTGACTGGATGCCGCCTTTGGGTCGTCGCCGGTTTGCGCCATGCCGGGCGGCGTCATGATTTCCGGCTGCGATTCCAGTACCGCTTTGAAGTGAGGCGCGATATCCGGCCAGAAGAACACGACAGTGATCGCACTGATGCCAAGTGCAAGCAGGACCCTCGAGAGGACAAGCCGCCGATTCCTCTTGACCGGCGACTCCACTGTTTGGAACGAAGGCTCAAGGGACAATGACCTGAGCGTTTCGGCAAGTTTACGATTTTGTTCGGTGTTCGTGTTCATGCCGCCAACATGAACGAGACGCCCGAAAACTCGACCTCAAACGCGTTCTGGCCCGTACTCGATCGCGATCTGATACTTCTTGCGCCACTCCGGAGGCGTCATCTTCGTTAGGCGGCAAAGGCCGATAAAGACGAGAACCAGGACAACATCGATCGCGTCGCGCCAGAAAATCAGGAGTATCAAGACAAGGATCGCCGGCAGGCAGTGGGCGTCGTCGTCATTTCCTCCTACCTGCCGGAAATCATGGCCGTGTCCGATCGTATTCTCGTGGTCAAGCGCGGCCGCGTTGTCGAAGAGATGATGGCCTCAAATGCGTCCGAAGAGAAAGTCATGTTTGCAGCCGTTCATTGATCCCTCCCAATTGACCTCCAGGCCGCTTGCATCGCCATTGCAAGCGGCTTTTTTCTGCAGCCGATCTTGTCATGATCACATGGCGGAATATGCTCGGGCTCGGAGGGGTCGATCGGTATCGATCGGCGCAAGTGAGACCATAACAATCATGCCGAATATCAATCTGAAATTGCTGCAAACCTTTCTTCTTGCAGCGGAATCCGGAAGTTTTCGCAAGGCGGCGGAAGAAAGCAACCGGTCACCCTCGGCGGTGAGCATGCAGATCAAGGACCTTGAGGAGCAGATCGGCATCAGCCTCTTCACGCGCACGCCGCAGCGGGTCAATCTCACCAACGAGGGCCAGGCGCTATTTGAGGAGATCGGGCGGGCCATGGCGGATGTGCAGGCAAGCCTCGACAAGCTGACGGAACTGGCCGCGCGCCGTAAAGGAAAGATACAGATCGCCTGCGCTCCGACGCTTGCCACCAGCCGGCTCGGCGACATCCTGTCGACCTTCAAGCTGCGCTATCCGCGCAGCATAGTCGAGGTGCAGGAAACGCCGCCGCAGGCAGCACTCGTCATGCTGCAGCAGCAGGAGGTGGAGTTCTATATCGGCCCGGAGGTGCCCAACCTCAACGACTTCCATTTCGAATCGATCATCGACGATCCGCTGGTCGCCTGCATTCCCGAAGAGCTATACACCGGTGAAAAAACGATCAGGCTGGACGCCATCGCCCAGTTTCCGTTGATCATGCTCAATCGCAAGACCGCTGTTCGCGGCCTCGTCGATCGGCTGATGCGCGAGGAAGGCATCGAACTCAATGTCCAATACGAGGTCGAGAGCGCCCAGACCGCCTTGGCGCTTGCCGCGTCGGGGCTTGGCGTATCGATCATGCCGGGCATCGCACTCGGGCGGAATGTCGACAGCCGCGTCCGCGTCGTGCCGCTCGCCAATCCCAATGCCCGCCGGGCTGTCGGCATCATTACGAGCCGTGGCTATGTGCAGCAGCGCTATGCCGAGCAGCTTATCGCCCTCATTCGCACCAATCTGCGCGGTGAAGCCTAAATACTAGTCCGTCTGTATCCAAACGGCCTTGGTTTCGAGATATTCGTGAAGATGCTCTATGCCGCCTTCGCGACCGTAGCCCGACATCTTCATGCCGCCGAACGGCACGGCCGGGTCGAGCGCATGATACATGTTGACCCAGACCGATCCCGCCTTGATGCGGCGCACCAGCTTGTGCGCCATTCCAAGATTCTGGGTGAAGATGCCAGCCGCAAGTCCATAGGGCGATGCATTGGCGCGCTCGATGGCTTCCTCGATCGTGTCGAAGGGCATCGCCGAAATGACTGGCCCGAAGATCTCCTCGCGGGCGATCCTCATCTCGTCCTTGACGTTACCGAATACAGTCGGGGCGATGAAGTTTCCCTTGTCGTAGAGAGCCCCCGAAAGGCGCGTGCCGCCCGCGACCAGGGCGGCGCCTTCGCTCTGCCCGGATGCGATGAAGCTCTCGACGACCTGCGCCTGGCGGGCGGAAATCAGCGGTCCGATATCGGTATCGGCTTCGATCCCGTGACCGATCCGCAGCGAGCGGGCAAAATCGCCGACTTTGGTGACAAACTCATCGTGGATTTCGCGCGCGACGAACAAGCGCGAACCGGCGATGCAGATCTGCCCCGAATGCGCAAAGACCGCCATGGCGGCGACGGGCACGGCTCGGTCTATGTCGGCATCACGGCAGACAATCACCGGCGACTTGCCGCCGAGCTCCAGCGAGACCCGTTTCAAGTTGCCGACCGCGGCGCGGGCGATCGATTGCCCGGTGGCGGTGGACCCGGTGAAGACGATCTTGTTGACATCGGGATGCTCGGCTAGCCGCGCGCCGGCGACCGATCCCTTACCGGTGACGATATTGACCACTCCGTCCGGCACGCCGGCCTCTTGCATGAGTTTGGCGATCAGCAGCGGCGTGAGCGGCGCATCCTCCGAAGGTTTCAGAACCACCGTGCAGCCTGTTGCCAGCGCAGGGGCGATCTTCCAAATCGATGCTGCGGTAGGCGCATTCCAGGGGATGATTGCGCCGACGACCCCGATCGGTTCTCGGCGGGTGAAGGTCACGATCTCGCCGGGTATGGAATTGTCGATCACCTCGCCATGAAGGGCTGTCGCCATGCCGGCGTAAAACCGCAGCATGCCGATGACCCGACGCTTGTTGGCGAGCGTGCGCGTGATCGGCATGCCCATGTTCAGGGTGTCGGAAACCGAAAGGCGCTCCCAGTTGTCCTCGAACAGGTCGGCGATTTTCAGGAGCAGCGTCTGGCGCTCATAGGGCGAGAACCTGGACCACGGCCCTTCCAGAGCCCGACGCGCCGCGGCAACGGCGCGGTCGACATCGGCAGCTGCGGCCAACGGAACCGTTGCCAGGACCGCCCCGGTCGCCGGATTGTAGGTCTCGCTGACTTCGCCGGATTGAGCCGCAACCCATTGGCCGCCGATGAACATCGGCCGAAAGCCGCCGTCGTAAAGCTCGGCCGCCATTTGCTTGGCGTCGAAAGTCAATGTCATGGCGCGGCCTCCCAGCTTCATTCTGTCGTCGATAATCACTATCAGACGGCCACAATACAAATAAAGAAAGCTAAAAAGGCGTTCAGATAATCGGACTGTGAAATCGCTCCGACTTATCCGATGTTGGAGCAAATGGAGGAGCTTGACATGCGTCTTAAGGGAAAAGTGGCGATCGTCACGGGTGGCGGATCGGGTTTCGGCGAAGGGATCGTCCGGAAATTCGTCGAGGAAGGCGCGCGGGTCGTGCTCGTCGATCGGGACCTTGCGGCTGCAGAGCGGGTGGCGGCGCAGCACGAAGGGTCGGTTGCGCCGATTGCCGGCGATGTCGCCACGCTCGACAGCCTCGCTGCCGCAAGGGATCTTGCGCTGGCGCGGTTCGGCGGTCTGCACATCCTCGTCAACAATGCCGGGGTCGGACAGCCGCCGATGCCGATGGAGGATATGGATGAAGGCCTGTTCGAGCGCATCTTCAATGTCAACATCCGCTCGATCTACAATGGCGCGCGGGCGGTGCTACCGCATTTCAAGGCCGAGCGGCACGGCGCTATTTTGAATATCGCCTCTACCGGCGGCGTCTCCCCTCGCCCCAATCTCACCTGGTACAATGCCTCGAAGGGGTGGGGTATCGCCGCCACCCGCGCGATGGCCGTCGAGCTTGCTCCCTTCGGGATTCGCGTCAACGCCATCAATCCCGTCGCCGGCGATACGCCACTGCTCTCGACCTTCATCGGCTCCGACAGTGAAGAAAGCCGGGCACGGATCGTCGCCACCATTCCGATGGGGCGGCTTTCGACACCCGCAGACATGGGCAACGCCGCCGCTTTCCTATGCTCCGACGAAGCGAGCATGATCACCGGCGTCGATCTCAATGTCGATGGCGGCAAGTGCATCTGAAGAGGCTGTCATGAAGGATATCTACGAGATTGCCGTGGTTCATGGCGACGGCATCGGTCCCGAGGTCTGCGCGGCGGCGGTCGAGGTGGTCAAGGCGGCTCTGGGCAATCGCTCGCATCTCAACTTTCGAGAATATCCAGCCGGTGCAGAGCATTTCCTCAAGACAGGCGAGAGCTTTCCCGAACCGACCTTCAATGCCTGCCGGAATGCTGACGCGATCCTGCATGGTGCGGGCGGGATACCCGGTGTTGTCCATCCCGACGGGACCGAGGCAGGATTGGATTTTACCCTCCGCCTGCGTTTCGAACTTGATCTTTACGCCAATATCCGGCCGATCCGCCTTTTCGAAGGCGTTGCCTGTCCGCTTGCCGGCGTGAAGGCAGGCGAGATCGATTACATCATCCTGCGCGAAAACAGCGAAGGGCTCTATGCGGCGCGCGGCGCCGGCGTGCAATTGCGCGGTGAACTTGCCGTCGACAGCCTGGTTCAAACCCGCTCGGGCGTCGAACGGATCGTACGGAAGGCCTTCGAGCTTGCGCGTCAATCGAACGGCGCGCCCAGGGACGGCGTAAAGCGCGTGACCTGCTGCGACAAGGCCAATGTGCTGCGCAGCTACGCTTTTTTCCGGTCGGTATTCGACCTCGTCGCGCCGGACTATCCCGACATCGAAACGGAATATGTGCTGATCGATGCCATGACCATGCATCTCGTGCTCAAGCCCGGCCATTTCAACGTGATCGTCACCGAAAACATGTTCGGCGACATTATCTCCGATCTCGGGGCGGCGACCATCGGCGGCATGGGGCTGGCGCCCTCAGCCGAACTCGGTGATCGCAATGGCTTCTTCCAGGCGGCGCATGGTTCCGCACCTGACATCGCCGGCAAGGGCATCGCCAATCCCTACGGAACCGTGCTCTCGGCAGCCGCCATGCTCGATTGGCTGGGCACAAAACATGCCGACCGCACGCTAAGCGAGGCCGCGGCCAACATCCGAAGCGTGACGAATACAGCTCTGCTTTCGGGTTGTCTCAGCGCCGACCTTCAGGGTAGTTGGAAATCAGCCGACATCACGCAATTTCTATGCGAGCGGCTTGCCCAATTGTATTGAACCGGTGTCGACCTCCGATCGCATGATTCGGCATTCGCGTGGGACGAAAACGAACCGTGCTCGCATTCGGTGCTTATTCCGCCCGACCAAGCCGCGTCAGGTACCACCACCACGGTGACTTGCTAGAACCAAGGCTTCTCCTGCCAAGCGAATTGAGTTTGTTCTTGCGCTGTCCCTTGGATGGTCTAAGTCATGTGGTCGTGGCGGCGAGCGCCGTCGGCCTAATCGAATTCGACTATCGAAGGTAATACAATGAGCGGACAACTTTCTCTTCCCCGTGATCGGATTTCAGTCCTTCTGCTGGAAGGGATCAGTGAGAGCGCGGTGGACTATTTTACCTCATCGGGCTACGTCAATCTCACGCATTTGCCGAAGGCCCTCGACGACAAGGATCTCAAGAGCCATATCGCCGAAGCACACATCATCGGCATTCGTTCGCGCACGCAGCTGACAGAAGAGATTTTCAGCTCCGCCAAGAAGCTCATGGCGGTTGGCTGCTTTTCCGTGGGGACGAATCAGGTCGATCTGGATGCGGCTCGTCGGCGCGGGATCCCGGTGTTCAACGCTCCTTATTCGAATACGCGCTCGGTCGCCGAACTCGTCATCGGTGAAATCATCATGCTGACCAGGCGGATCTTCCCGCGTTCGACTTCCGCTCATGCGGGCGGATGGGACAAATCCGCCGAAGGCAGTCGCGAGACGCGTGGGAAAACGCTTGGCATCGTCGGCTACGGCAATATCGGCTCGCAGCTGAGCGTCCTTGCCGAAAGCATGGGTATGAACGTTCGCTACTTTGATCCGTCGGATAAGCTTCGCCACGGCAATTCAGAATCCATGGCTTCGCTCGGCGAGCTGCTCGAAATTTCGGATTTCGTGACGATGCATGTTCCCGAAACCAGCTCGACCCAGAACATGATCACCGAGACGGAGCTGCGCAGAATGAAGAAGGGCGCCTTCTTCATCAACAATTCCCGCGGCACCGTGGTCGATTTGGACGCCCTCGCGAAGGTCTTGAAAGAGGGGCATCTCGCAGGCGCAGCAGTCGACGTGTTCCCCAAGGAGCCGGCATCGAACAAGGAACGCTTCGAAACGCCGTTGCAAGGGCTGGATAATGTGATCCTGACGCCGCATATCGGCGGATCGACAGAAGAAGCCCAGGAGCGGATCGGAAGAGAAGTTTCCAGGAAGCTTGTGGAATATTCCGATATCGGCTCGACGTTGGGCGCAGTTAATTTCCCGCAGGTTCAATTGCCGCCGCGTCCGAACGGCACGCGTTTCATCCATGTTCACGAAAATCGCCCGGGGATCCTGAACAGCCTGAATACGATCTTTTCGTCGCGCGGGTTGAATATCGTCGGCGAGTTCCTGCAGACACATGGCGACACGGGTTATGTGGTTATCGAAGTCGAAGGCGTTGGCCAAACGGCAAATGAGATACTCGATACGCTTCGCCAGATCCCGGGAACGATAAGAGCGCGACTGGTATACTGATCGATCTGTTGCGGACGATGGTGGCGCCTTTAGGTAACGATAAGGGCGCGCATCCCCTTCACTGTCATCGATTCATCGCGTCGAACGCGATCTGAGCAAGGTTGGCGCCTGACTGACAGTCAGGCCGCCGAACATCGCAAAGCCGAGAGGCTGACGAGCCCCGATCCGGTCCCATGACCAATAATTTAGCCGGTCTCTCGATCAGACGATGCGGCGAGCGGCAGCGATCTGGCTGGCGCCGATACTGGCGAGAGCGACGCTGAACAGGGTCGGGTTTGTGGCGGTCTTCGTGGGAATGACCCCATTGCCGGCAACATAGAGGTTGTCGAAGCCCCAGACCTTGGAGTTCCTGTCGCAAACGCTGGTGCCATCGTCGCGTTCGCCCATACGGATCGTGCCCTGATAATGCAGCGACGAGCCAACCGGCTGCACGAAGGTGGCAAAACCGGCGGCCGGGCGACCGATAATGGCGGAAATTCGCTGGGCATGGCCCTTGGCATCTTCGAGGCGCGCCTTGTCGCCCTCCGACTGACGCCAATGGATGGAAATAGCCGGTAGCCCGAGCCAATCACGGCGATCGTCATCGAAGGTGACACGGTTGTCGGCGCTGATATCGGAGGGCACGAAAACGCCCATGCCGATCGGCTGGCCGCTCATGTCGCTGGCATGCGGCATCGAGTGCAGGCTGGCTGGGGCGATGGTGACCGAGTAGGGGAAATCCTTGGTAGCCGGGATCCAGCTCATCGCGGTCATCGGCACATCGGTCTGCATCTCGGTGATCTGCGAGACGATATAGTGGTCGTTGATGTAGCGACCGAGCGCTTCAGGACGGATGCCAGAGGCGTAGAGCAGCTGAGGGGAATGCAGCGAGTCACATGCAACGACGACCGTGCCGGCCTTGACAATAAAAGTTTCCTCCGAGCCAGCGCGGGCAAGTTCGACACCCGTGACGTGGCCATTTTCGTGGATCACGCGGCGGCAGGCGGTTTCAGAGAGAATATGAAAGTTCTCCTCCGGCTCGTCGACAAGGTCGCCGAGAACGACGTCAGTGCCGTGATAGCGCAGGCCACCAGGACCGGGGGTTGCCGCAAGCGGCATCGGCTGGACGAAGCGATCGGGCGAACGGCCGGGGTTGAACACCTCGCCCAGGCGCTCGCGCATGGCGATCGCTGCGGCATCGCCGGCGCGCGGATCCTTGTTGGTACCGAGCAATCCTGCCGACACGGCCAAAGCCCTCTGCATCTCATCGGTGGGGATGAAGGGCACCAGTTCGATCTCCGATGGCACCGGCGTGCCGGTCGACCATTTGGTGCCCATGCCGCCGACATTGGCCGCCGAGAAGCCGGCGAAGAGGTTCTCATCCTGGGCATCGGCGTCGTTGGCGATGAAAAGGCCCGAGCGGCGCAGCAACGAATGATCGAAGCCGCCAGCGCGGCGGGCCTCCCACTCTTCCTTGTTGATTGGCATGCGCGGGCTGCGGTCGCCGCCCTGGGCACGCACCTCGCAGGCCGCGCGCTCGTCGAGATCGAGAATATTGTCGAGATGTGCGCCCTTTTGCGGCAGAATCTGCGGGCCGGCTTCTACCATCAGAATACGCGCTTCCGGCCAGTTATTCCTGATGACCCGTGCATAGGCCGAGCCAGTCGGGCCACTTCCGATGATGACGACGTCGGCAGACTGACGAGACATTCCTGCTATTCCCCACTCTTAAATCAATTTGATTGCAAACAAAGATGTATCGTAGCCGAAGTCAACCGGGATTGTTAAGTTACCGAACAAAGTTTTTGTGAAAGAGCTCGAGGAGAGGCACGATGAAGATAGGTCTGAGTTCATACAGTTTCCGTCCGTTGATGCAGAGCGGCGGCATGCAGATCGAGGATGTCTTTGCCTGGGTCGGCAAACATGGCGGCGATCACGTCGAACTGGCGACGCTTTCCGTCGCGCCCGAAGGGCAGGACCTGCAGTATGAACTCGCCAATGACGCGGAGATGTTGGAGCGGCTGAAGGGCGCATCTCAGAAAAGCGGCGTACCGCTTTCCGGCCTCTGCATGTCCGGCAATTTCATTGATGACGGCGAACGCGCATTCCAGCTTGGCCGGCTGAAGCGCTATGTCGAGCTTTGCGACAAGCTCGGCATCCGCTTCCTGCGGCACGATGTCGTTCCCTGGTCGCTCCGCGCAACGGAGCCCGGCCAGTTCGAAGCCGCGTTCCCGGCGATCGTCGAAGCCACCCATGAGCTTGCCACGCATGCCGGGCGCTACGGCGTGACCACCAGCGTCGAGGATCACGGTTTCTTCATGAATTCCAGCGAGCGGATCAAGCGGCTTCTTCATGCCGTCAATCTGCCGAGCTTTAAGCTGACCGTCGATATCGGCAATTTCCTCTGCGTCGATGAGAATCCCCTGACGGGGACGCGTGCGTGCCTTTCTCATGCAAGTTTCGTCCACATCAAGGATTTCTATGTGCGCCAGATAGCGCCTGGCGCGGACTGGCTGCAGACGGTCGGCGGCCAGGCGATCCGCGGCTCGGTATTCGGCTATGGCGACCTGCCTGTCAGGTCCATCATCGAGGACATCGTCACCTCAGGCTATGACGGCTTCGTCTCGCTGGAATATGAAGGCAACGAGCCGACGCAATACGGTTGCGAAACCGGCCTGAAGAATGCGAAGGCGATGTTTGCGGCTGCCGGCCGCTGACCATTGCCCGCTTGCAATCCGGCCATTAGAGCGCGGCGATCCGATCGACGCGCTTCTTCAAATCGGCTAGGCGCTGTCGGTCGCCTCCCGGCACCTCGATGGAGGCCCAGCCGGAGTAACCGACATCAGCGAGAGCCTTGTTGACCGCTGCCCAATCGCAGTCGCCCTCGCCCAGCTCGACATCGAAGCCCTTCCACGGGCCTTCGCTGTTCATCTTTTCGAGGCTGTATTCCTTGATGTCGATCTTCAGGATGCGCTTGCCGAGCGCCTCTATCCAATCCGTCGGCCGGCCGTACCGGAGCACATTGCCGACGTCGAAATACCAGCCGAGCCTGGGATGGTTGAAGCGATCGATGAAGTCAGCCGCCTCAAGCGGGCTCAGCAGAAAGTCGTTCCACACGTTTTCGAGCGCGATCGATACGCCGCTCTCTTCAGCGGCTGGCAGGATCCTGGCGATTTCCTCGCCGGCTCTCGTGTAAGCGGCCTTGTAACTGGTACCGGCATTGACGACACCGGGAACGAGCAGCACCGTCGTCGCGCCATAGAGCTTTGCATCATGCAGAGCCTTGACCATCGACTCGACGCAGGCCTGGCGTGCCGATGGATCGGGATCCGTCAGCGGACGTTTCCAGTGCACGGCATTGACGAGGCCGGGGATAGCGAGCCCAGTCTTGTCACGGGCATTCAGAACTTCATCGAGCGGCAGATCATTAGGCGAATCGAGCTCGACCCCGTCATAACCGAGATCCCGCAGAAGCTGGAATTTCTCCAGGATGGAAAGCGACGGCTCCTCGACCATGCCCCATTTCAGGCTGATCTTCGCCAAGGGGCGAGCGGAAACGGGCGAAAAGGAATGAGCGGCGGATTCGGTCATTGATGGGTCTTTGCGCAGAATGGTCGGATAGCGGCGGCACTATGTCAGCCAATCCAAAGCCGATCAATCGGTCATTGGAAGCCAAGAAGCGATGCTCGCCATGATGTCCTCCGGAAGACTTGCGGCCTCCATCAGACCAAAGTCCGATCCATGACAGGACCTAGGCCCGAAGACATAATCTTTGGTCCTATTCCCATGGATTGCCCCGACCTTTGCGCCAGTTGTTTCGGGCGATGGAGGCGGCGGGACATCCGGCCGCTGTCATAGTGCATGCGGAGAAGGTCGATGAATATGAACGGCGTCCTTGAAAGCGGCATCCTAGCCCCGGCATCTGTCGCAGTTTCCAACGGCGGCGGCATCACGCCGCCAGCGGCGAGATGACCGTCATGCAGCAAACAAAGCGAATCCTCGTTACCGGCGGCGCAGGTTTTCTCGGCTCCTTCCTATGCGAACGGCTTTTGCAGGAAAAACACGAGGTTATCTGCGTAGATAATTTTTTTACGGGACGGAAAAACAACGTCTCGCATCTGCTTGATAACAGATCTTTCGAAATCGTCCGCCACGACATCACCTTTCCCCTCTATGTAGAGGTTGACGAGATCTACAATCTCGCCTGTCCGGCGAGCCCGGTTCACTATCAGTTCGATCCGGTGCAGACGACCAAGACCAGCGTCCACGGCGCGATCAACATGCTCGGCCTCGCCAAGCGGGTTGGCGCCAAGATCCTCCAGGCCTCGACCTCCGAAGTCTATGGCGATCCCGAGATCCATCCGCAACAGGAGGAGTATTGGGGCCGGGTGAACCCGATAGGCCCGCGTTCCTGTTACGACGAAGGCAAGCGCTGCGCCGAGACCCTGTTCTTCGATTACTGGCGTCAACACCGGCTACGGATCAAGGTCGCGCGCATCTTCAATACCTATGGTCCAAGGATGCGCCCCGATGACGGCCGGGTCGTCTCCAACTTCATCGTGCAGGCGCTGCAGAACAAGCCGATAACGGTTTATGGCAGCGGTCAGCAAACGCGCTCGTTCTGCTATGTCGACGATCTTATCGACGGCCTGGTTCGCCTGATGGGAACAAAGGATGAGGTAACAGGCCCGATCAATCTCGGCAATCCGGCGGAGTTTACGATGCTGGAACTTGCCAATCTCACGATAGAACTGACCGGAAGCCGCTCGGCGATAAAATACCTCCCCCTGCCGGCCGATGATCCCAGGCAACGGCAGCCGGATATCGGGGTCGCATCGCGCGAACTCGGCTGGAAGCCGAAGGTTCAGCTAAAAGCCGGGCTTGGCAAAACGATCGCTTATTTTGAGGAACTGCTTTCATCTGGCCGTTCGCACGCGATCGCCGCCGAATGAGGACGGTCCTTGTCACCGGCGGAGCCGGCTATATTGGATCGCATTGCTGCAAGGCCTTCGCCGAGGCGGGATGGTCGGTTGTCACCTACGACAATCTCTCTCGCGGCTGGCGTGACGCCGTGAAGTGGGGGCCGCTGGTCGAGGGCGACATTGCCGACGCCGAGACGGTCGCGGCAACGTTGCGCCAATACCGCCCGGATGTGGTCGCCCATTTCGCCGCCTACGCCTATGTCGGCGAATCCGTCGAGTTTCCAGAGCTCTACTATCGGAACAACACATTCGGGACGCTGGTTCTCATCGAGGAAATGCTCAAGGCAGGCATCAACCGGCTGATCTTTTCAAGCACCTGCGCATCCTATGGCATTCCGATCCGCACTCCGATTGACGAGACCCATCCGCAATGGCCGATCAATCCCTATGGGTGGTCGAAATTCATGATCGAGCGGATGGTGGAGGATTTCTCGCGCGCCCGCGGCCTCAACGCGGTAATGCTGCGATATTTCAATGCAGCCGGCTGCGATCCCGATGGCGAGATCGGTGAACGGCACGAGCCCGAGACCCATGTCGTGCCGCTCGCCATAGAAGCGGCGATCAGACCGGGCCGAACCTTCACCATCAACGGCACCGATTTCGACACGCGTGACGGAACGGCCATCCGCGACTACATCCACGTCAGCGATCTCGCGCAGGCTCACGTCCTTGGTGGAGAGAAGCTATTGCGGGATGAGGGAGTACACATCTACAACCTCGGCACCGGCAACGGGACGACCGTTAGGGAATTGGTCGATGCTGTCAGCCGCATTTCCAGACGCGGCCTTCCCGTTGCCTATGGTCCCCGCAGAGCCGGCGATCCACCGGCTCTCGTCGCTGCGGCCGATAAAGCCGAGCGCGAGCTTGGATGGGTGCCCCGGCATTCCGGCATAAACAGGATTATCGAGACCGCGCTCGCCTGGTATCGCCGCCGGATGTGATCCTTATTTGCGTGCCGTTGTCAGAAACTCATCGAGAGCGGCGCCAACCGCTTCGATCGAAAATTTTTCCATCACCCGCCGTCGGGCGGCGACACCCAGTCGCGCGCGAAGAGCTCCATCATCTTTCAATCTTGCCAAGGCTCGCGCGATTTCGTCCGGCTGCTCCTGCGCGACCATCAGGCCGCCCGAGGCCTCGCCGTCGACGAGAATGTCCGGCAGGCCTTGTGCATCCGAAGCGATGACGGGAAGGCCGCAGGCCATGGCCTCCAATGGCGCAACCGGCATGCCCTCGATACGCGAAGCTGTGACATAGACGTCCGCGGCGGATAGCCAGCGGCGAATCAAGATGCGATCCGTCACGTAGCCGGACAACCATTGGACGTTCGCCAGTTCGCTTTCGCGAACGAGCTTTGCGAAAGCGTCGTTGTCCTGACCCGAGCCAATGATCACCAATCGGCACGTGGAAGCATCGGCGAAGCGCTCCCACGCGTTCAGAAGTACATCGAGCCCCTTGCGGCGGATATCGATGCGCCCGTGATTGAGGACGATGAAGCAATCCTGCGGCAGGCCAAGATTTGCTCGCGCCTCGCTGCGATCCGTGGCTTGCCATTCCTGCGTATCCAGTGGATTGGGGATATTCGCGATGTCGACAGCAATGCGCGGATAGGCCCTGGCAAGACGCTCACGCTCTGCGGAAGACGCGACGATCAGGCCGCGGCAGGCGCGCAGTGAAAGCTGTCTTGCAGCAGCCTCGATCCAGGACAGCGTGCGATCCCCTCCCTGAAAGGTGGCGTAGAGAGGAAGGTTCAAACGCCGCGCCAGCCATGCCAGCGCATCGAAGCGCGTATATTCATACTCCTGGGCAAGCAGCAGATCGCATTTGGAGCGGGAAAGGATCTCGCGGAAAGCTGAAAGCGGCGTTGCAGACCAGCGCCGCAGACTATAGGCGGCAGGGGAATGGCCCTGGTGTGGCCGCTTTGCCGGCGCGACCCAGATCGGCGTGCCCGTACCGGGATGCTCATAGCACTCAATCCCGTTCACTCGCTCCGATGCACAGACGATGATCGGCTTGTGGCCGGCCGAACCCAGTGCCGCCGCATAGCCGAACAGCCAGCCTCCCGTCATCCGCTCGACGAAATCCCGAAGTTCAAGCCCGATCGGATCGAGAAATTCTTCGATCACGTCCCCCCATGGGAAAAGCGCGATCACCTTTGACGTCTGGTCACCTCTCATTTGCGCCAGGCAAAGGCCGTCTCAGTGCCACGCGTGGATGGCCGGTGCATCAAGTAACCGAGGAAGGTCACGGGCGCGGCCAGCGCATAGAGGACCTTGCGACGACGGCGTCCGATGCGGGAAAACGAAACGTCGTGGAAAAACGCCGTGGCGGCATTGATGAAGGTGGCGCGCCGTTCCGGGCGTCTGTCGAAAAGGGCCGCGAGTTCCGGATCCCGGTATCCCCGCCTGACATGACCCCATTCGCGCATCAGTTCGCTTTCATGCGGACAATGGCGTTTCATGACGCTGAAATAGGGATAATGCCAGTTGATCTCGGGAGTGGAGATCAGGACATATCCACCCGGCCGTACCACCCGCAACGCCTCCTGCGCGGCGCGGCGGTCGTCCTCGATATGCTCCAGCACGTCGAACATGGTGACGATATCGAAACTATCGTCATCCATTGGCAGCGAGCAGGCGTCGCCGCAAATGAAGGTCGATTTCGCCCAGGAGGGCTGATGGTCGGCCAGCTCCGGATCGATATCGAGCGTGACGATTTCGGCCTGCGGATAGAGGATACTGGCAAGGCCGCTGCGGCCGCCGCCGATTTCCAGCACCCGTCCTCTGCCTCCGGTTTCCGCCGGGGCCACCCGGTGGATGGCGCGCATCTTTTCGCGATAGAACAGGCCATCCGTCAAGCCGTTCGGATAGGGGTTTCCGGACAGAAACTGGCCAAGCGCTGCTTTCTTGATCATCGCGATATTCCTTTTTCAGCCGTAGCAGCGGTCCCCATCGGGGTTCGCCGCATTCTCCAGCCGAAGCGCAGGAGAAACTGCAGGCCGGCGATCCAGCCCTCTACTTCGGCCGCCAAAATTCCGAGCCTGCCCGGAGGCCCTTCGAAAAGCGCCTTGACGAAGGTCTTGGCAAAATAGACGGGCAGCTGCTTGCCGATACGCACGATGTTTCCGCGATCGCCGAAATTGTCGTATTGCGTCACAAGGGCTGCAACGTGACCCTTCATATAGGCTTTGATCTGCCGCTTGAGGCCCAGCCAGTCGCTGCGATGGTGGTGGAAGACAACGGCCCGGGGCTCATAGAGGCATACGCCGCCGGCCGCCAGCAGCCGGTACCAAAGCTCCGAATCTTCGGAACATCCTGCCGCCCCCGCGCCGAGGCGTTCGTCGAAGAGGCCAACGCGCTCGAATACGGAGCGTCGAAAGGCCATGTTGGCGCCGGCGCCGATCTTCCAGACATGCGCTCCGCTCGGCCGCGTCTCCTCAAAGAAACGCCTGTCGAAGGTGAGCGGCACGAAGGTCGAGCCGAAGCCGCCCATGGTGAACTGAAAGGAGCATTGCGCCGCCGTATCGAGACGCGCAGGCAGCACGAGACCGGTAAACGCCTCGATGACATCTCGTTCCGCAAAGGCACGCGCGATCTCCGCAGTCCAGCCCGGATGGGCTTCCACGTCGTCATCGGTGAAAGCGACGATATCAAACTGGCTCGTTTGAATCCCGGTGTTCCGGGCTCGGCTTAGACCGGCACGAGGCTCGTGGACATAGCGAAAATCAGGAAATTGCCCGCAGATGTCCCTCGCATTCCCATCGTAAGAGTTGTCAACGACCACGACCTCACCTGGAGGGCTACGTTGTGCTGCAAGGCTGCTCAGACATTTGCTCAGAGCCGGACCGCGATCGCGAGTGCAGATGATCACCGAAATGTCCTGCGCGGAAGCGGAGGGTGGAGCTGCGATCGCGTCGAGCGACTCTACCAGATTTTGCGCGTCGAGCGCCGCCTCCAGCGAGAGCGCGGGCTTGGGCTGTCCTTCATAGGTGGCACGCAAGGGTGCACCCAGCCCGATGCTGCGGGCTTGGAGCTGTGCGGCTGCATGTTCGGCAGCAAGCTGGCGCAATTGAGAAACCCCGTAAGGTAGCTCGTCCTCCAGGGATGCCCGCGCCCCGAGCGGTAAATCTTTCCACCAGAAGATCGACAAAGCGGGCGCGCGTTCGCTACCGATATCCGCAGCCGCAAGATCGACATGCCTCACCTCAAAACGTTCTGTCGTCATGAGTTGCGCTCCCGGATCGACCTGATACGGGCGCGCGAGCGATCGTATTCACCAGCAAGGCCATAGATCCCGCCCCAGAGTTCCGCGATACCAAACCGCAGCTCATGGCCGCGCAGCCGCCTCGCAGCGCGGATAAGCGCCTTCAACTGGTCGAAGAACCACCAGCGGACCATGGCGCGATGGCGCGCTCGCATCATGCCATCGGTGCGGTAGCTCTTGACGAGAAAGGCCATCATGCCGAGACCCCAGGTCCAGTATTGCCGCCTGAGCTGCGGAATGGTTTCGCGGTGCTCATGATAAACCGCATATTCCGGCTCATAGATCATCGGGCGTCCGGAGCGCAGGACGCGGTAAAAAATATCGAGATCCCCGCCTCCGGGCAGCGGCGCTCCCGTATCGAGCGCCTCGTCGAAACCGCCGAGCTCGATCAGTAACGAACGGTCGAAGGCCATGTTGCAGCCGGCACCGAGAATGCCGGCACCGACGGGATGGAGCGGATTGTCGAAGCGCGCCTTGTGAAACTCCCGTCGCGCAAAGCCGCGGCCGAACCCTCCACGCCGCTCGAAAAAGATCTGTGCCTCGGTGTCGAGACGAAACGGCAGCACAAGGCCGGTGAAACCGCCGACGCCAGGGTTGTCGCGGCACGCCTTGGCAAGGCCTGCAAGCCAATTGCGGTCCACCACGACATCATCGTCCAGATAGGCGATGATGTCGCCCCAAGCCGCGTGAAGGGCGGAATTTCGGGCGAAATCCAGCCCAGCCTTCGGTTCGAAAACGTAGCGGATATCGCGGAAACTCTCGACGGCCTCGCGCGTGGCCGTATCCACCGAAGCATTGTCGACCACGATGATTTCGACGAACCGGAAGGGAGATTCATGCCGAACCTGATCGAGCGAGCGCAGCAACCGGGAGAGACGTTGTGCACGATCCTTGGTGCAAATGGCGATGCTGAGACTGGGCAGCGTCGCCTCGTTCGCGGGCAAGCGCGCCCTCAGCTCCTCCTCCAGCTTTGCAACGAGGATACGTTCTGCAAATCGCTCATCGGCAAGAGCTTTCAGGCTCTCGGCCGACAGCACAGAGCCGGCGGGCTGCTCGATCATTTCAAATGCGATCAGCCGGCCCTGCCATCGTGCGATCAAGCCGACACCCGTCTGGTCAGCCGAGAGTTCGATAGGCGCCAGCGGCTCCGACAACTCGATATCAATAAGCTTGTAACTCATCACCCAACTCCCGCCCGCTGCGGCGGCCGTGCTGAAATTCGTGGAGCCTGGAAAAATGTCCCTGCCGCTTGAAGAGCTCATCCGGCGAACCGGCCTCGACCACACGGCCCTTTGTCATGACGATGATCTGATCGGCCGCGAGAACGGTCGAGAGCCGGTGAGCGATCACGACAACGGTGCGGTTGTGTGAGTACGCGTCGAGCGCCAGCTGAAACGCCTGTTCGGTTTCGGCATCGAGCGCGTTCGTCGCCTCATCCAGGAGCAGAATGTCGGGATTTCGAAGGATCGTTCGCGCGAGCGCCACGCGCTGCCTTTGCCCGCCCGACAGCCGCATTCCCTGATCGCCGATCCGTGTCTCGTAGCCATCCGGAAGCAAACGGATGAAATCGTCCGCCTTGGCGATTTCGGCAGCCTTGCGGATCTCGGCCGGCCCGGCCTCCAGATCGCCATAGGCGATGTTGGCTGCAATCGTGTCGTTGAAGAGATGGACCTCCTGCGACATCAGCGACAGGCGCTTGCGCCAGCTGCGAAGATCGAATTTGGAAAGAGGCATGCCGTCTGCCACGATCGCACCGGATGTCGGATCCATGAAGCGAAAGAGCAGCGCCATCACCGTGGACTTACCGGCCCCCGATTCGCCCACGATCGCCGTGGTTTTACCGGCGGGAATGCTGAAGGAAACATCCTCCAGCGCAAGCGGCTGATCATGTGCGTAATGGAAGGAGACACTGCGGAATTCGACGGCGTTCCTGAAGGCGGGCGCCTGCACGTGCCCCTGCGCGAGAAAAGGCTTCTCCGTTGTGCGGAGGAAGTCATCGACATCGTCGATGCTGCCGGCGAGCCCGTCGAGCGCGATCTTCGATTGCAGCAACTCCCGTGTTGGGCCTTGCAGGCGATATAGCAGCGAGAGAAACGCGGCGAGCGCAGCAATGCCCAGGCCCACCGATTGAGCGACGAGAACGAGCACACCGATCAGGATTGTAATCGAGATTTCCGAGACAGGCGCGGGTGTCGCCCACAGCATATCGAGCTTCAAAAGGCGTCGCCGCACATTGTCGGAAGTCTTTCGGAAGCGATTGCGTTCATAGTCTTCCTGGGCGAAAGCGCGGATCAATTGCAGCGCGTTGATGCTCTCCCACATCCTCAAGCCGAACTGCTTGTTTTCCTCGACAACGGCCTTGCCGGTCTCGTCCGCACGCCGCGTGGCCAGGCGAATAGCCATGGCGCCCATGAGCAGGAACATCATCGAGAAGAAGGTCAGCCGGACGGAAATCAGCAGCATCAGCAACATGAAGACGGCAAACGTGCATAAGCAGATCATCAAACGGTAGGTGAGGCTTAAGGCCTGACTGACTTTCCAGGTGTTGTTGGCGATCGTCGTGATAATATCGGAGCGCTTGTTTTCCACCCTGTAGTCGATACACGAGCTTATCGTCTGATCGAAGACCCTTGCTCTTAGCCGATGCGCAACGAGACCATCGATATACCGGGTCACCCAGATATTGACGAGATGGACGGCGTTCTTCAGAAGGATGCTGACGCACAATACGCCCACCAGGAACGCCGTCAAATGGCTTTGTGGGACGGGCGCGAGAAGCCGGTCGAAAATTCGCTGCCATTCTCCCTGCTGGGCCGCTACGGCGCCGAGACTCTGAATGAGGGGAATGAAGAGAAAGAGGCCTGCCCCCTCAAGGACCGCAGCGGCCAGGCCGAGTCCGACGATGGTCGGTCCTGCCCAGGCAGGCGCCTCTGCCAGGCGGAAGAGCCGCTGCAGCCGCGTGAGGAACGAGCTGCCCGGCCTCACGGGATCGTCTCCATATAGAGCGGCCGCAACTCCGCGTTTCTTTGCAACCCCCGCAAGCGGGCCTTGAGCCAGTCGGGAACCAGCCTGGCGCGGCAATATACGTCCAGTATGTTCGGCAGGCTCGAAATCGCCAGACGCGGCTCCAATGCCAGAAATCGCTTCAACAGATCACAGCCATCGAAAAAGCGGCCGCTGACAAAAGCTCTGACGACCAGCCAGTGGATCATGTCGACCAGATGAGCGTCGAGATCGCTGCCATATTGCGGATATTTTTCACGATATTCGGCGAGGACGATTTCGCATGAAGAGAGCATCTGCCTGACGTCGCTCGACATGTTCGTGTTCGTCATGCGGTAGCCGATCAAGTGCTGCTGTATGACGCGGAATTCGTAATGCTCCGCAATTCTGAGGCAGATCAGAAGATCCTCGCAACCCTGCGCGTTGCGTGCCTTTAAGGACGGGTCGAACTGCCCGGCGTCTTCGAATGCGGAACGACGCATGAGCATCGAACTCCCATTGCCGACGAAATTGTTTCTGCACATGCGTTGGAGCACATGTCCTTCATGGCTCGGCCGGTTATGCAGGGAAAATACGCGGCTATGTTCGTCGATGAGCGCATACCAGCAATAGGCCAATCCAACCGAAGACCCGCCCTCGTCAAGCGCTTGCCATTGAAGCGCGATCTTTGAGGGAGCCCATAGATCGTCGGCATCGATAAATGCGAGAAACTCCGCGTCGGTCGCCGCCGCACCATTGTTACGCGCGACGGCGACGCCGCTATTGGCCTGCCGAAGGATCCGGATTCGCGGATCCTGCCTCGCATATTCAGCCACGATCGATAGCGATCGATCCGTAGAACCATCATCGACAATGATGATATCGAGCGCCTGATGGGTCTGGCGACAGATGCTGGCCAGGGTCGCACCGATCGTTCGTTCGGCGTTGAACATCGGTACGACGACCGCAATCGTGGTACTTCGCTTAGCTTCCAAAGTCGTTGCCACCTTTGGCGACGAAGCCGACGATACCGCTATCGGCGGAAACATTGACAAGTGCCGCGGCTGGGATGCCGCTTTCAGGGGCGCCGTTCATATTCATCGACCTCTCCGCATGCACCACGACAGCGGCCGGATGTCCCGCCGCTTCCATCGCGGGAAACAACTGGCGCAAAGGATGGGGCAATCCATGGCATTAGGACCAAAGATTGCGTCTTCGGCCCTAGGTCCGATCACGAGCCAGACTTTAGTCTGACGGAGGTGGCTTTGTTGCCAAAATCAGCGGAACGATTGGCGGTTGCGGCGGTTTTCAGCGGGACTTTTTCTGGGCAATTCCAAGTAGTCTCATTTCGGGAGTGATGGCTTTGATTGTACCCATCGCTGTCGCCCACCCCTATTTTCATTTGATGCAAATACATTCAATGCGACACAGCCGAGAATGCCAACCGGGAACGTCAGCAATTTCAAGACATGGGCGCGCTCGTGGCTGTGGAACGGTGCGCCGCAATGGCTGTGATAGCGCATTGTTGAAGTTTACCCATCGACGACATCGGCGTTGCCGATATCGCTCCCAAGCACTACAACCATTCATTGAATATGCGAATTGCTTATCGTACAGACGAGCAAATGATGCCATTATTCTGGAAAAATGGCGTTACAGCAGTTGCCTGCGCTTACCTCCGCTATACCTTGTCGACAAATATGGACGTCTGTCGTCATGGAGGAGAGCATCGTCATGCCAGATAAGCAATGGCTGATCGGTTTTGCAGATCAATCGAAGCGGCAATGCCACGAGCAACTCCAGCGGACAATCGATGCGGCCGTGCAGGATCTCCTGCAAGATGGATCGGAACCTCAGTGCATAGCGGAAGCTCTGCTCGAAATCGCCGACAACTATTTCGATACGGTCATCCGTGACATGGAGATGACGCCTCCGACACCATTGCATTGATCTGGTGCATTGATCTGGCATCGGCCGCTTCGGGTGACGCTAGAGGTTGTTGGCCCGCGGATTTTGTCCCACCACTTGCTCTGCATCGACGGGTACCTCGACCAGGATGGATGAGCGACCGGGGCCGTAGCTTTCGCGCATGATCTCAGGCAGGTTGCTTAGATCCGGCATCAGCCTGCGGCTCTCCCAACCGCACGCGCGCGCCATCGCTCCAAAGTCGATGCGGTGCAGATCGCTGTGGTAGCGATCGGACGAATAGTCGGGAATGACCACGGGCAGGCCTTGCACCATGATGCCAAGCGCGCCGTTGTCCAGTACGAACAGGACGAGCCCCAAGGATCGCGCCTCAGCCAGGCAACCGGCAATCAGGCGGAAGCAGCCATCACCCGTAAAAGCGAAGACCGCCGCGTCCGGTTTCGCAAGCTTTGCGCCGATTGCCGCGCCGAATGCTCCGCCCATTGCCGAACCGCGATAGAGCGAATGGAAGCGGACGTCCGGATGCGGGCGCTGCGTGACATATTGACGATCTTTGTAGGCCAGGCACACATCGTCGAATGCGACGCTTCCCGGCCGCCAATGACGATCGAGCTCCTGATAAAATCGGGCGATATCGATCGTCCCGGCGCGTGGCGGCATGATCTCGCGATCATTGAGATCAGCCACGAAAGCCGGTGCCGGAGGACGCGGCAGCTGAAGACCCTCGAGCCGACCTATCGCTTCGCTCAGAACCTGATCGATCGGGCCTCGAACATCGAAATATTCGCCGCGCACACGATGCCGAAACTCGCCCCCAACGCTGCCGTATGGGGCGGCCAGATTGGTGAAATTCCATGTCGCATGGGCGGGTATGTCAGAGAAATTAAGGGTATATTCGTCAGGGCAAAAGCCGAGGGTAATGACGATATCGTCAGGGCCGAGGCTTCTCCAGAGCTGCATTGCGCGATCGTTGCCGCCAAATCCCAGATAGCCGAAACCGAAGACATTGTTGCGCGCCACCGCATTTGCCCCGTTTATGCTCCAGACGATCGGTACCTGTAACACCTTGCACAAACGCGTGGTGAGGACGGGCATATACGGATACATGGCCGCCTCTTCTCCAGCGAGCACGATCACCCGGCGCCCAGCCGATTGCCGCGGGAATTCGGCGAGAAAATGGGCGAGCGACCCATGGTCGATCTTGTTCGGTTTATGGGCGTAGTCACCGCGCCAAGGCGTATGGACCGGCTCAGGCACCAATTTTCCAAGTGCCTCCGGCGGCATCAGAAGTGCGATGGGCGAGCCCTGATCGAGGTATTTGCGGGCCTCGTCAAGCTGTTCTCCGATACGTTCTGGATCGTTCAGGACGAATGTGCCTGATGGCAGCTCGGCCATCAGCTGAGCCACGACATCGGCACCTTCCGGGCTCGTGTCCTGCAATGGTGCACGATATCGCGTATCCGCCGGGCTGAGAGGAATGAGGTAGATTGCGGGAATATTGTGCAATTTCGCATCGCTCAGGCCGCAGGTCAGCAGCCGCGTTGCTGCTCCCGTCGTCGCAATGGCTGCGCCGATTTTCCCGCTTGCCAGATAGTATCCCAACGGAATGAAGCCGGCGACATACTCTCCGATATTGAAGAAAACCGGAAATTCGGTACCGTCTTGGAGAGAAACCATCGGCTCGAGATGTTTGAGCAAATGGATGACCCCTCCCCCGGTGACGCCGGCATAATGACGCACATGCCAGGTCGCAAGCGTTTCGATCAGGAATTCATATCCTGTTTTCGGCTTGACGACCTGAACATCACTCGCCGTTCCGACTGCAAGATTCACCGTCATTGGCTCGCTTCTCCGCTATGACCTTTTCCTGAACTCAGCAATGTATTGACGTTCGTTCCCCGGACCAGTCGGCCCGAAGAAAGCGCGGTTCCGGCATCGAGCGATCCCGATTACATGCTCCGACGGCCGATTTATGCGATGCTTTTTTCCCGCGAGAACGCTTCCACACCCGCAACCGTCGCCAGAAGATCCTCATCGCAAAGCGATGCCTTCTGATCGGCGATATCCTTGAAACGAGAGAAAGCGAGATCGAGATCGGCATCGGAGCCGAACTCGACGCCGAGCGAGCGCATGCACATGCGAAAACCGTTGCGACCCGAATTCTTTCCGAGCACCAACCGATACTCGTCGGCGCCGACCTCCGCCGCCGTCATGATTTGATAGGTCAACGGGTTCTTCAGCATGCCATCCTGGTGAATGCCGGACTGATGCGAGAAGGCATTCCTGCCGACGATCGCTTTGTTCGGCTGCACGACGAAACCCGTGATCTCCGAGACGAGCCTGGATGCAGCGGTCAATCGTCGGGTTTCAACGGACGTCCGGCATCGGAAAAAATCCTCGCGCGTATGCAGTGCCATGACAATCTCTTCAAGCGACGCGTTGCCCGCTCGCTCACCAATGCCGTTGATCGTGCATTCGATCTGGCGCGCGCCCTGCCGCGTCGCCTCGAGCGAGTTGGAAACAGCCATGCCGAGATCATTGTGACAATGCGCGGAGAATACGGCCTTATCAGCATTTGGCACTGTATTGCGCAGATAGGTGAATAGCTTGCCGTATTCGTACGGCGTGGCGTAGCCGACCGTATCAGGCAGGCTGACCGTCGTCGCACCGGCTTTGATCACCTGCTCCACGAAGCGGGCAAGAAACTCCGGCTCCGACCGGCTCGCATCCTCGCAGGAAAACTCGATATCCTCGGAATAGCGTCGTGCGTGGGCCACCGCGCGAACAGCATGCTCGAGCACGTTTTCCGGTGTCATTTGCAACTTGTATTTCATGTGAATGGGCGAGGTTGCCAGCACGATATGGATACGGGACGACGCCGCACCGGAAACAGCTTCCGCAGTCAGATCGATGTCGCGCTCGACCGCGCGGCTCAGGCTGCAAATCGTGCTGTCCTTGACGACGCGCGCCACGGCCTTGATCGCCTCGAACTCGCCCGGACTGGAGACCGCAAAGCCGGCCTCGATCACGTCGACCTTCAGGCCCTCAAGCATAAGTGCAATTTCCACCTTTTCCCCGGCGTCGAGGTTGATGCCGGGGCTTTGCTCGCCGTCACGCAAAGTAGTGTCAAAGATAATGATCTTTTCAGTGTTCATGCGACTCTCCCGATCAATTGAAGCATCGGCTTTGCCGAATTCCTAAGGCTGGCTGTATGGCACTACATGCACGTCATGGATGATCGATGCCTCAGACACGTTTCATGCCTGCGGCGAAAATCCATCATCGGATGCAAGTCTCGTCAGATCTGATCCTGGTTGCCCTGCGCTTTGCTAACATGCAAAGCGGGCAAAGCGCTTCACGCTTGGGCCGGCATCCACGCCTGCGTCGTCGTCGAAATTTTGCAACTCCTGAAGTACGCGTCCCATTCCGATCCCTGGCTTCGATCGGCTCTGATATCCCTCACCCCGGGCTGCGCCGGCTCCGAAGCGGAATGCAATGCAACATATGTGTGATCGGAAGGGAGCTTTGTCCCCACGCAGGCGCGGCAGGCATATAGATAAACGAGCTCCCAAGCGGCCGCACGGCTCGCATATGGCCGTTGCAGGACAGTCCTGGCCACCTCGATTTTCGGAGCAAAAATTTCAAAACCTGAGAATTGAATGTCCATAGCGCACCGAATGGTTACCATGGCGAGGATGGCTGCATTCGAGGCGGCGGTATTTTAGAAAACTATGGACTATTTTTAGGAAATTACGGCTTTTGCTGAGTCAACGACACGTGTCGCCACTTTGCCACACTTGCTTCTGCCAGCCAGCATTTCAATGATATGACGTACCCCGGCTGCTCTTCGGAAGCATCCCACACTTCGATTGCCTGCACCTGCGCGCCTATTGGCGGTTTTCCGGCATCCGGGCGATCCACTCGCACGGACTTTCCGTGCCCGCCGATATTTCCGTGATCGGTTTCGATGACCTGCCCGTTATGGAATTGTCAGGTTTACCGAGTTAGTTAATGACTGCCTGTGGAGCGGTGATCAGCAAGGATGCAGTTGTTTTGGGGAATGTATTCGTTAGAGTGAATGGATTATCAAACATCGCGGCGATCATGCTTGCCATGAGTATTACCGTGCCGGCACTGGCCGGATCGGCAGATCATCTTTGGTCGCAAGATCTGGTAAGCCATTGCGAGTTCGTTGCCCCCGCATCCCTGACGAATGGGCCTGCGTTCTGGACAGGAGCCTGTGTCGACGGGAAGGCCTCGGGTGCGGGCATGTTGCGACGCCGCGACGGCAACCGCGCCGGACCGGCTTTTTTTGGCCGAATGAAGCACGGCCTTCCCGAGATCGGCGTCGTCGATTTGGGCGATGGATATCGGGCTGGTACGTTCAGTGACGATGACATCGGCGGCGGAGCCGAGCTTGAGCCTCAGGTCAGGATTGACGCGTTTCGCATCGCGGCTGAGGCTGCGAGGAAGGTTAGCGCAAAGTATGCCGCAGAGAAGAATTCGGCCTCGGCGCAACACTATGATGAGATTGCAAAGACGCTTGAACTTCAGATCGAATGACCGTGCACACAAAGGCCTCCACTTGGCAAAAGGCCGTCGCTTCAAGCGAAACAAACCTGCCAGATGGTGAAACCGTTGCGCCCACAATGAAGGATCGATTGCGTCGTTCGAGGACGACGCGATTAGGCGGTCAAGGCGTGGCAAGGTAAAGGCCGCCCAGTTTTACCCGTTTGGTTTCGCCATTATCTGCAAACATTTCGAAAAAGCGCATATCGATCTCGTGCTGCACGGCCTGCCGCTTCGCTTGTATGCACACAAGGTACTTTCGCCACTTTCCATGCTAGGCTGCCCATTGATATGAACCGGAACACCAAACCCGGTCGACGATTTTCAAACGTTGCCGTTCAGAGGAGCTTACGAAGTGACGCGGATGCGGGAGTTGGTCGACTGGATCATAGCTATGGGCCTGACCAGCGACAGCATCGAAGAGATCCTGACCGGAACTTCAGAACGGCTGACCAGGCTCAGCTATCCACTCGTTAGGACGTCGATAGCGATGCCGTCCATCGATCCGCTTCAGAGAGGCTCTTCTATTTCCTGGTCGCGGTCATCGGGCATCTCTCTCGAAATACAAGAGCATGGCGAAGCGGGTGACGCGATGTTTCGCCGCTCGCCTATTTCATATCTTCTTTCACGAGACCTCGATGCTGGGCGCTGGAGACTGCCGCCTGGCGGTGACGCAGCCGGGTTTCTGCTGCTCAACGAACTCTCCGATCTTGGGGCAACCGATTACCTGGTGAAACTTGTGCGGCTTCCCGGGGGAACTGCGCTGGCCGGTATCGGCTTCTCATTGGCTGTCGATAGCCCGGAGGGGTTCTCCCACAGCCAGATTGCCGCCCTGGATGAATTTCTACCTGCTCTCGCCCTTGCCTGCTGCCGCATCGCGGCGATGCGCGTCGCGACCGACATGCTCGCCGTTTATACCGGAGCCCGCACAAGCGGCCGCATTCTCAGCGGCCAGACACGGCGCGGCAACGGTGATGCCATCCACGCCGCCATCCTGCTTGCGGACCTGAAGAACTTTACGGCGCTAAACGAAGATTTTCCGCCTGAGCGTATCGTCGGTTGGCTAAACGAGCACTTCGACGCGATCGGGGGACCGGTTGAGCAGTTCGGCGGCGAGATCCTCAAATTCATGGGTGATAGCCTGCTTGCTATCTTCCCGACCGATATTGAAGATCCGGCTAACGCATGTGAAAAGGCCCTATCCGCCGCGAAGATGGCAATCGAGGCGAATGCAGCGGTCAACCGGGCACGCATGGTTTCCGAGGAACCCGAGCTCCTCGTCGATATAGTTCTGCATATCGGAGACGTATTCTATGGAAACGTCGGAGCTGCCCGCAGACTTGATTTCACGGCAGTCGGCAGAGCTGTCAACGAGGCGGCCCGGATGGAAAAGCTGTGCGATACGGTCGAACGCAACCTGTTGGCCTCCGAACTATTCGCTTCGCATGTCGAAGACGGATTTGAACGGCTCGGGATTTTCACGTTGAAAGGTGTGAGCGAGCCCGCCGCTGTTTACGGTCTGTCAGGTAACCCTGGCCGTTGATTATCGCCTCGATGCACACGTTTCTGCCGCGTCCGCACGTTTCCATCAACGCTTCGACAGCGATCTCAAGCTATTGCGAATTAGATCCGCTGGACGGGCCTTCTTCACATATTACTTTTCCACCGTCCGGGCTCTGCATACCGGTGTGACCTCCTTGCTGCTTGGTGTCCGGCGAAAAACCAGCCAGCAACTGCGCAAGTCGTTCTTTCGACATCGGCGGGGCGGATAAGCGCATGATAAGCCTCCCTTCTTGGTGTCGTGATCGTGCCAATGCATGCTCGTGAGAGCAACGGTGGCGCAGGATCATCCCCAATAATTTCAGCCGGGAGTATTTTCAGTCGATCTGAATAGCGTGCAATTCAAGGCAGTCCGGTTCTGATTGCAAAATGCGTTGCTTCCACATTCCGATCCGCTCAGTGCTTCGGGCGGAGTTTGCCCCGCGAAGCGGCGATGCGCTCGGCCCCGAGCCGATAGTCAACCGGCTCGTTGCTGCGCGTCTTTCACCGCCAAGTTGGCCAGAGCGAGCGCTGCCTCTCGCGTTTTGGCGGCGGCGATAAAACGGCCGTTGTGGCAGAAACTTGCGCCCTCGATGCCGGTCGCCACTTCCAGGTCGCGACCGCTCAACCCGGCCCAGCCCGCCGGAAGATCGGCGCGCAGTTCGAATCCTTCCTCCGCGCGACGAATTCCCGTCAGGCACCAGTCAGACTCGCGCGGATGGACTACGAACAGGAGATGATCGGCACCTGCCTTCACGATCGCCGGACGAAACGGCATACCCATCGGCAGTTCGAGAACGCGGCTCTCGCCGGCAGACTTAATCGCCTGCAGCACCAGAGCTTCGGCGCGCAGTTTCGCATGGATACCGGCAATCCTCGCTTCGACGAAATTGCGGGCAATCGCAACGGCAGCATGGAATGCCCGGTCTGTCGCCTCCGGGTCCGCATCATCGAAGACGGGCTTCAACGTTTCGAGCAACGACGGCAGGGTCAATCCGGCCAGCAGGCCGGCGCTATCCGGGCTGAGCGCACCATTGTCGACCAAGTCGATCGGCAAGACGAAGCCGGCATCGAAAGCAGCATGCACGGTCTCGACGAAGGCGCTCGGGACCAAGAGGACTGTCAGGTAGCCGCGACCGAAATGTTTCCAGATCAACCCGAACGAACTGAAGGGTCGACCATCTTCACGCTGCGGTGCGCCGCGCTGGTGATGATCGAATATCCCGGCGCCCGCATCATAAGCGCCCCCGACATCGTAGACGATGCGATCGGCGCCGGGCGTGATCCATTCCGGCGCCCTGCTGCGAACCAGCCGCGCGTCGGGGAAAAGCCGCGTGAGAATGACGCTGGACAACACTTCGTCGGCATGGAAGCCGCCGGAATGGGTGACGAGGAAATTGGGAGCCATACGGCTGGGACCTTACTGTTCGCGAATTGGACGGACAGGCAGATAACCAAATTTACGTGTCATCTCAACCGGCAGACCGATTAAAAGATCCTATAATTGCATGACCGCATTTGCGCGGGAACGCACGATGATCGGCGAAAGAAGATCCCCATCGCTTTATGGCGCCCAAGTGCACGCCGATCTCTTTAGAATCGAGATCAACGTGGTTTTACTTCGTCGCTCCAGCTGTGAGGCCTGTGATAAGTTTCCGCTGGAATATCATATAGGCAAGAATGAGAGGCCCGATGACGATGACGGCACCCGCCGTTAGCACAGGTGTATTGACCGTATAGCGCCCCTGGAAAAACAGCATGCCGATCGGCAGGGTGCGATAGTTATCGTCATTGACCAGAACAAGTGGAATAAGAAACTCGTTCCATGTCCAGATGAACAGGAACAATGCCAATGTGGACATCGACGGTAGCATCAAAGGTACGATAACTTTCGAAAGAATGTATCGTCTGGATGCTCCATCGAGAACTGCTGCTTCTATGATCTCCGATGGCAACTGCTGCATCGCACTTGCCATGAACATCGTCGCAAAGGGCAGCGACATGGCAATTTGCGGAAGGATCAACGCCGCATAGGTATTGATGAGTCCAACATATCGCATCTCGTAATAGAGCGGAATGATGAAGGCTTCGGTCGGCACCATCATGCCGATGGTCAAGAGAACGAAAATGGTGCGCCTGAAGGGAAAGCTCAGGAATGCGAAACTGAATCCCGTCAATGTCCCAAGTATGATGCTGGCGATAACCACAGGGAAAACGATCAGAACCGAATTGAGGAAATAGACGTTAAAATGACCCTCGATCCAAGCATTCGCATAATTCTCGAAATGTGGATAGGCGGGCAAAACGAATGCGCCCTGGATAAGATCGGTCCGGCTCTTCAGGGATGTCAATATGAGAAGCGCGAAAGGAATAACCGTCAGGATCGCAAAGAACCAAAGAATGATACGAGACGGCAAAATGGCACCTGCCCCATGAAAATTTCGGCTCACGATGCACTCCCTTCGTTCACTGGCCGCACCAGCCGATGAACGGCATAATTGATTGCGAAGACCAGAATCGCACCGATGATGGCGACGGCCGAGGCATAGCCATACCGATTCAATTGGAAGCCAAGTTCATACATGTAAATATTGGGAACGAGGGTCGCATTGGCCGGACCTCCCCGTGTCATCGTAAAGATCAGGTCAAAGCTCTTGATGGAGGCAATGATGGTGAGAAGGAGCGCGATACGTATTTCCGGCAGCAGGAGCGGCAGTGTGATGAAGAAGAAAATCCTGCTCCCTGATGCACCGTCGACCTTTGCCGCTTCAAACAGCGAGGGGTCGATCCGCTGAATACCGGAAAGAAACAGGACCATGCAGAAACCGAAGAAATACCAACTGGCGACGATGCCGACCGCCGGTAGGACAAAGGTGAAATCGCCAAGCCAGGGTAAAGCGATCGAACCCAGGCCAGCCAGCTTCAATGCCTGATTGATGGGGCCAAAGGCAGGATTGTAGAGCCAGTGCCAAATGATGCCAAGGACGGCGGTCGGCATGATATAGGGCAAAAACAGCAATGTGCGCAGTGCGAACTGCTCCCGCTGCCTGAGCGACCAGACCAATGCGGCAAGTGACAGGCCGACTACAATCGGGATGACGCAGTAAAACACCATGAAGAGAGCATTATTTTTCAATGCGACGTAGAAAGTCTCATCCGAAAGCAATTTCGCATAATTGCCGAAGCCAATCCAATTCGGCGAGCCGATCCCATTCCACTCGGTGAAGCTAATGCCGATTGCTGCGATAATAGGGCCGAGTACGAGAGCAAAATAAACCAGCAAACCAGGCAGAATATAAATGAGATTTCTGCCGGCGTTGGCATCGAGTGGTGAGCGTTTCATGCACCGTCTCATAGATATGCCAGGGGTCGACTGACGCCGCTCTGGCCGTGATCAGGATTGACGTAGCGAAGTTTCCCGCCGCTGCTTCTCGTCAAATGGAGCAGCAGCGGGATTGCTGTACCTGGCAATCACTTGCTCTTCATGTAGGCGGCATAATCGGCATCGAGCTTGCCGATCAGCTCTTCAGGCGTTTGTTTGTTCGCAAACAGCAGAGGCGTATTTTCATCAAACGTCTTGAGCATGGTGGGGCTCGCCCAATCGGGATAATGCCCGAGTGCATTGTCATCGTTCAACGATTTCCAGATCGCGATGCCCTCTTTCAGAAGCGGGGAAGCGTTGACCCCGGCATCTTCCGGAACCGGGGTCGCAGGCAGGTAGCCGGCGCGGGCCCAGGTCACGGATGCGTCCTTGGAGACCATGTAATTGATGTATTCGCCGGCGAGATCCTTCATTTTGTCGCTCTTGGCGAGGCTAGTGATCGCCCAGGCAAGGTCGACGCCGCCAACCGAAAGCGGATGCTTGATGCCGGCAGGCGCCGGGATCGGCATGAAATGGATATCCGGATTGTTCTGCATATCGCCGAAATACCAGGTTCCAGAAATCAGAAAGGCCCCTTGGCCGGCGACAAAAAGCTGAACGGCATCATCACCCGAGATGCCCTGGTAACCATCGGAGAAATAGCCGTTTGTTGCCCATTTCTGAGCAAGTCTCACCGATTCCAGATTGCCCGGCGTATTCCAGGTTCCGCCGCGGCCGTAGATCAGGTCATCGAGCGCCTTTCGATCGGACGCATCGATATGCGCCTGACTGATCCCTGCCAGCATATGGAGCGCCAGGTGGCCCTTGGCCGTGCCGATTGTCAGCGGTGGGGTGCCCGCCGCCTTAACCTTATCCAAGGCTGCAAGGAAATCGTCGAAATTCTTGATCGGCAGCTCGACTCCGGCGGCCTTCAAGACCTTTTCGTTGTAATAGAGGCCGACGATTTCGGCGAGCGACGAGATACCGTAGGTCTCGCCGACGCCGAACTCACCCTTGCTCGACCAGCGGTCACGCGCCAGGAGGCTATCGGACTGGTTTTTATCCCATCCATATTTCTTGAGATAAGTATCGACAGGAACGAGAAGGTTCTCCTTCACCATCGCGCCCATGTCGCCGGCGCCCTGGTTGACCTTGGTCACTACTGGACCATCGCCGGATGAAACCGCAAGCTTGAGCGTAAGATTTAGATCCTGGAAGTCGCGTACGGTATGGTCGAGCTTAACCTCAGGATGCGCCTTCTGGAAATTGGCGTTGAGCTCGGTCATCACGGCAGCCCGCGACTCCGAGTCATGGTCGTCCCAGACGGTAAGCGTCTCGGCAAAGACGGCCGTCGACATGCCGAGCCCGACGAACGTGACGCCCGCCAAAATTCCTGTCTTCTTCAGAATGGATGCCATGTTGATGGAGATGAAATTGCTAAACATTGATTGGTTCCCTCTAGCTGCGTTTTGGCAGTTCCTATCGTTTCCAACCGGCCGGTCCTGCTGAGACGAGCCGAATGTCTTGCCTCATCAGGCCTTTACTGGCCTGATGAATTTCCTTATCCTTTTCAAAAGATCAGCGGGCTTTCATCCCGCAAATGCAGTTCCTCAACCTTCCCAGTTTTACCGCTGCCTGATGTCAGTTCTCGCCGTGCAGCGGCCAGCAAATCGATGGTGCGATGCCTCCTAAGATCGACGATTATTTCATCCGCCCGGCCACCGAGGACGACGTTGACGCCCTCTTTCACATTTGCCTGGTGACGGCTGACGCGGGAGCCGACGCGAGCGCACTTTACAGCAATCCGCGCCTTCCCGGTTACGTATGGGCGGTGCCCTATCTCAAATTCGCTCCGGAATTCGCGTTCGTTCTTGCCAAACACGATCGGGTCGTCGGCTATGTTGTCGGTACGCCGGATACCGCCAGCTTTGACAAAGCGCTCGGCAGAGATTGGTGGCCGGTTGTCCGCCGCGAGATCGCCGGTCTTGTACCCAGCACGGAAAAAGACGCCGATGTTCTGGAGCGAATAGCCAATCCTCACAACGGCACGCCGGGCCTTGAAGAGACCTACCCTGCGCATCTTCACATCAATATTCTGCCTGAAGCCCAATCGGGCGGATGGGGACGCCTGATGATCCAGACGATGCTCGATAAGCTTTCGAGCCATGGCGTACCCGCAGTCCATCTTGGCGTCAGTCCCGCAAACGAACGCGCCAAGGGCTTCTACAGGCATCTCGGCTTCGAAGAACTCAGCCATGGCGATCACCTTGCCTTCGTCATGAGATTGGACAAGCCGGCAATCTGAACGCAAATCTTGCCGGCATCCGCTCATTACCTATCCTCCGCGTTCGCAGCCTCTAGGCCATATTTGAGGACGACTGCCGCCGGCATCGCACTCCATCCCTGCAGCAGGGAGCCGCGTCCATAGGGCGGCGAGAAATATTCGACCGCACCTGCCCAACCGTTAGCCAAGCAGGTTTCCCACCAGCGTACGAGGGCATAGCGCGCGCCACCGAGACCGTGGCGTATTCTTTCTTCCGCATAGACGCCGTCCCAATAGGGCCAATCCGATCCATTGTGATAGCGAAAGGGGAACGCGGTCTTCGATCTCACGTCACTTGCCCGTTTAAATGGTGGAAACGCGCAAAGGACGCCCCAATCGCCATAGGGCTGTTTCGTATTATTTCGAGCCTCCAGAGCCCCTTCCATCGCCTTCAGGAGACCAATCGCGCGCGTTTGCGAAATCGCCCCATAACGAGAGAGTGTCAGGCTATCGAGCACGAGATGATCCTCGACAAATCCATCGGGAGTGACGAAATCGGCGTAACCGTTTTTGCACGGGACGAAAAGCCTATCCTCGATTTCGGCACGAGCGGAGGCCGCTATCTCGCGTGCCTTCTGCGCCAATGCAGGATCATGCACGGCCCCCAGCTTGGCCACGCCATCCAATGCACCGACGAAAAGGCCGAGATTATAGGAGACGAGACCTTCCCGGTAGACATTGTCCGCCCAATCCCTGTCATTTCGCGGCTTCAACGGCAATACGCTGCCGGGGCCAGCAAGAGCCAGATATCGTTCAACGATGGCGGTCACAAGCGGCCAGTGCCGCAATGCTTCCGCCGTATCCCCTGTGGCGTCCACATAATCGACGAGAAAGAGGATGAAAAAAAGCGGGCTGTCAAAATGATCGCTCCACCAATCATCAGGACGATTATGATGCTCCGGGGCAGCCTTGCCACGATATTTCTCGGGATTTCGTTTGGCATCGAGAACGAAGTTCTGCCAGGCGCGCGATTGCGCCGGTCCCGTCAATATCACACCGCTCGGCGCCTCCCCGTCGGGCTGGATTCCCTTGGCCAAAAGTCGGATTTCATCGCGTACCGCTTCGGGTGCAAGCTTTAGCAGCATTTGCATCGTCCAATAGCCATCGCGATAATAGGTGCGGGCGGGCGCACTGTAAGCCTGACCCGCCGCCAAGCCGGCAAACACGCCATTCTCATCCAGCCGAATACTGGAAAGCGCGCCGTGCGCGCCTTGAATCACCATGCTGCGCATCACTGGATCGGCTTTGGGCTCGACGTCGCACCGGGCGACATAATTGGCGGCTTCTGCCACGATAGCGTCGCTTGCGAGGCTAAATGCAGCTTCAGCCTCCTCTTCAGAGGCCCCGGCCACTATGCGGATGTCTCCGTCACCGAGCTCGACGATCATCACACCCCAGCCGCTCACGACGATACGGCGGTTATTGCGTTTGACGATCTTGGTCCGCGGGCTGTCCTCATCAATCTCATGCCACCATGCACCGCGACGAGCCGGATAGATTCCTGCCAGGCGAGCGTTGCGGATCAGGAGAATGGGCTTTGACTGGGCGACAAAGATGCCGCCCGCTTCGGCGATGATCCTGTTTGGACCGTAAACGTAAGGTCCGGCAAGCTTGGAAAAACGTATGCGTCCCAGACGACCGCTTCCCCAAAGAGCGAGATCAAGATAGCCGCCGGGATGCGCGTCCGCCTGCAATCGAGGCGCCATGATCGGCAGAATGACCGGATGCCTGGTGGTGATTTCGCCTTGGGACGTGGGGGTCATCATGGCAAATCAAGCACCTTTCACCGCGCGGTGTCGGAAATGGGATGACGTATAAAAATCAGGCGGCAATACCAAACAATCTTGCCGAATTGGAGCGCTATAAAGTCCGCGGCATAGGCGAAACGAGCTTTCTCATCCGTTGACCTCGCTTTCATGACTCCTCGCAATTTGCTTAGTCATCGGGGAAGTCTACAAATCAGGCGCCGAATTTGTCAATGACATGGACAAATTAAATGATTTCGCCTGGCCAACCGACTGAGAGTTACTTGCTTTTTATTCATTTTCACCGGAAGTTGGCATTGCCGCGGCACGACGTGAATGAATTAGGAAAAGGTCCCGAACTAATTAGAGGCCCCATCATGCCTAACGCGCCACAGACACCAATCGCGCGAAAAATCTCGACGAACTCTGTTATCCGGACCATCCTTGCCAAGGGCCCCATTTCCCGCGCGGATATTGCCAAGCAAACCGGCTTATCCAAGCAAACCATTTCCGACGTCGTTCGCAGTTTGGAGAGCAACGGGTGGCTGAAGCCGACCGGATATACCGATGGGCGTTTGGGGCGAACGGCGATAACCTATGAGCTCGATGCGAGCACGGGCTTTGCCGCCTCCATCGATCTTGGCGGAACCAAGATTGCCGCCATCATCTGCGATCTCGTCGGAAACGTCGTCGCCGAAACCAAGGTGCCGACGAACGTGCGCGGCGGGCTCCATCTGGTCGATCAATTCCAGGCCATTATTGAGGATCTTGCCCGTAGCGCCGGCATCGATCTCTCCAAATTGCGCATCATCGTGCTGGCGACTCCAGGCATACTTGACCCGGCCACCGGACATATCAACGTTGCACCGAACATCCCGGGTGTGGAAACGATCGACTTGCGCCGCCTCCTGAGTAACAGGATGGCAACCCCGGTCATCATCGAAAATGACGTCAATCTTGCTGCGCAAGGAGAACGATGGCGAGGGCACGGCTCCACGTCGGATAATTTTGCCTTCGTAGCACTCGGAACCGGTATCGGCATGGGCATCATTGCAAATGGTCGCCTCATGCGTGGCGCGCGCGGCGGCGCCGGCGAGATTGCCTATCTGCCTCTCGGCGGGGAGCCATTTGATCCCGACGGCTTTACACTGGGTACTCTTGAAAGCGCCGTGGGCAGTGCGGCGATGGTGCGGCGGTATTCCGGATATGGCGGGCAGAGCGAGGCAACCGTAGCGGATCTTTTCTCGGCTCTGGTGGCTGGCGAGCCAGCCGCCGTTGCGGTGATCGAGGAAACTTCGCGATCGATTGCGCTTGCCATTGCCGCGATCGGTGCAACGCTCGATCCAGAGCTCGTGATCATGGGCGGCAGCATCGGCGCGCGCGCCGAGCTTGTTGAAGCCATTCGCAGATATTTGCCACGTTGCACGCCTTACCCGCCCCGCATCGAAATCAGCCAGTTTGGCAATCGGGCGGCCCTCGTCGGTGGCATCGCCATCGCAGTCGAGCACATGCATCAGGAGCTGTTCGGAGTCGATTTGCAAGATTCATGAAATGGGCGCCGTATGGCGCAAATGAGGAGATAGCGAGCTGCCTGGCGACTGCCTCAAAAGGTACACGAACAGCCGGGGAATGCTCGGCCCAAAGTCATAGCGGCTTTAGGCCGAGAGCGGTGATGACATCGAAGCGCAGATGTCGGCCATCCGGCTGGCCTTCGGCTGCTCTCTAATCATCTATTTTTCGAAACCTGCTTTCGTCCGCGGGTTGTCGTCCTTTCGGGCACACTTCTCCCATACTCGTTCCACCACGCCGTCAAGGCTTCCATGGTCGGTCCAAGCCCCCTCGCTTTCGCGGTGATCTCATACTCCACGCGAGGCGGAACTTCGGCGAAGACAGTGCGCGACACAAGACCATCGGCCTCCAGTTCCCGCAATTGCGCGGTCAACATGTGCTGGGTGATGCCTGGAATCGCTTTGCGCAGCTCGTTAAACCGATAGACCCGTTGGTTAAGAAGCCACATGATTTCCAGCTTCCATTTTCCCGAAAGCAACGCGAATGCACGACGCATCTCCTCATGCATGTTGACGCTCGCTGGCTCATTAGTCTGGTTTTTCATACTTACAGCGCCGAATTCATCCTACTTGCGTACATTCATTTAATACCACATTTTCAATCCAAGCACCGGAGAGATAGCGGATCGCTATTCCGGACATCGAAAATCTTGAACGGAGCAAGCTGCCGGAGCCATCCGGCGGCAACGGATATCCTATGTCTGAATTCTACATTTACTGGGTCGCGACGGCCTTGCTTATCTTGTTGTATCTGGCCTCTGCCGTGACCTACATCATCAAGACCGAGTGGGTGCGGCAAACAATCCTCGGGTTCGGCTACCCCAGCTATCTTGTCCAATTTCTGACCTTCGTGAAGCTCGCTGCCGTCGCCGCTATCGTCTGGCGATTCAACGTTGCCGTCAGTGATCTGGCATATGCAGGCATGTTGTTTCATCTCCTGCTTTCCGGGCTCGCCCATATGGGCGCTCGCAAACCTCTGGGCGCACTGCCGGCTGTCATCGGACTGGCATTGCTCGCTATCTCTTTCGCGACGCAGAACGCGGGACGCGAAGTTCCTTCACCGTATGCGTTCGCGCAGACGCTCTAATTGCCCAACCTGAAAGGAAACCAAATGGGAAAGCTAACCGGAAAAGTGGCTATCGTCGCCGGTGCCGGCAGAGGCATCGGACGTGCCACGGCGGAACTCTTTGCGGCCGAAGGCGCGAAAGTCGCCGTATTGTCGCTGACCCGCGCCAACGTGAATGCGGTCGTCGATCATATTCAATCCAAGGGAGGCACCGCACTCGGCGTGGTCTGTGATCTGAGTGACGGCGCACAGATTGCTGAAGCAGTAGCTAAGGTCGTGCAGACATTTGGCGGCATCGACATCCTTGTAAATGTCGCGTTCGACCCGACCGTCGTTCAGTCCTCTATCCTCGATCTCTCCATCGAGCAGCTGCAACGCAACTTCGATATGGGACCGATTGCGTACCTGCGGACCATGCAGGCTTGCTACCCATACCTGAAAGCCAGTGGGGAAGGTCGAGTGATCAACTTTGCGTCTCTGGCCGGCGTTCTCGGCATGTCGCCTTACGGGCCGTACAACCTCGCCAAGGAGGCCGTCCGCGCTCTAACGCGATCCGCCGCACGCGAATGGGGTCCAGACAGGATCACCGTCAACAACCTTCTGCCCGTGGCCGACACTTGGGGAGCAGGACGAGACACTCCTCCGCCGGCGAATGCTCTCGGCCGCTTTGGCTCGCCCGAAGATGATGTCGCTCCGGTCGCCCTGTTCCTCGCCAGCAGCGATTCGAAATTCATCACGGGGTCAAGTCTGACGCCGGACGGCGGGCAGATTATCGACAGCGCCCGATAATTCCCATTGGGGCGCTTCGTAAACCTCAGCACGCAGCCTCTATCGATTGTATTGTGAATAGATACACACGCATGCTCTGGGGTTGCGAGGAGGACTTATTTCGAAGTGGCACCCCGGCGTCGTTCGGCAGCCGCATCATCCGACAGACGATCGCGGGGACAGTCCACGGATGATGCTTGCCGACGCTCACCTAGCTGACGCCGTTGAACACTACCATCTTGTCGTCGGCCATCTCCTCCATCGTCCAGGGAATACCCCCGACCCCATATCCCGACTGCCTGCGCCCGGCAAAAGGCATCCAGTCAGTTCGAAAGGCCGTGTGGTCGTTGACGAGCACCGCGGATGCATCGAGATGCCTTGCTGCCTTGAGCGCGACTGCTATATCGGTGGAAAAGACGCTCGCCTGGAATGCGTAGGGCAGCGAGTTGGCTATGCGGATCGCCTCGTCAATGTCGCTATAGCCATAGATACAGGTCAGCGGTCCAAATACCTCGAGGCGCGACACTTTGGCGTCCGCCGGCGGATCGAGCAGGACGGAGGGCAGAAGCGTGGTCTCGGACAGCCGCCCTCCCCCGAATTGCCTTGCTCCCGCATCGGTCGCTTCCTTGATCCAGCTTTCGACACGTTCCGTCTCGCGCGGCAGGATCAACGGCCCGACTTCCGTCTCCTTCAACGTGGGATCGCCGACGCGCAGGTTTGCAACCTTGGCGGCGAGCGCGTCGGTGAAATTGGCTAGGATGTCATTGTGCACGAAGAGGCGCTGCACCGACACGCAGACCTGCCCCGCGTGGTAATACCCACCTTTGACGATCGTCCCGACGATTGCGTCGACGCCGGCGCTGCGATCGACGATGACGGGGGCTGCTCCGCCATGCTCCAGCGCACATCTCGTGCCTGGCGGCAGCTTGCTTTTCAGATACCAGCCAACCTTCGCCGAGCCGATGAAGCTCAGGAAGGCGACGCGCTGATCCGTAGCAAAGCTCTCGGCAAGCGCATTGTCCTCCGTGATGAAGGTCTGGCACCAAGGCTCGTCCAGTCCCGCCTCCCAGAACAGCTTGACGATCTCGATGCAGGAAATCGGGGTGGTTGCCGCCGGCTTGACGATGACGGGGCAGCCAACGGCCACGGCCGGCGCAATCTGGTGGATAATGAGATTGAGGGGGTGGTTGAACGCCGATATCGCCGCCACGACGCCGATCGGCTCCTTGGTGGTGAAGGCCCATCGGTTGGCGCTGGCAACAGTCAGGCCCATCGGGATTTCCTTGCCGCCAAAATTGCGCAACTCGTCTGCCGCATTGACGAGACCATCGATCCCGCGCGTCACCTCGATGATCGCATCCGTCAGCGGCTTGCCACCTTCACGGGCGATCATGATGGCAAAGCGGTCACGGTTCTCGGAGAGAAGCTCGGACACCCTTCTGAGGATAGCTATCCTGCGATGCGTCGGCAGCCAAGCGCTGCGATCGGCATAGGCTTTCGCGGCAACATCGAGCTTATGCTCGAGAGCAGCGGCGTCATCGGCCGGGATTTCGGCAATGAGCGCGCGATCGAATGCCTGATAAACCTTCAGATTAAGCGTCATCTTGATCCTCCAGGATGGCGGGAAGCCGCGCACGCAATTCCTTCACCAGCACACGTTCGTTTTCCGAATAATCGACGGGGACGTTCACCAGATGAACGCCACCGCCGGAAAAGGCATCTTCGAGCGCCTGCTTGAACTGGCTGATGTCGTCGACCCTCGTTCCCCTGGCGCCATAGGATTGCGCATATCTAACGAAATCCGGGTTGCCGAACGTCATCCCGAAGTCCGGAAACTCGTCCACCGCCTGTTTCCAGCGGATCATGCCATAAGCATCATCCTCGATGACGAGGATGACGAGGTTCAGCTTCAGCCGCACCGCCGTTTCGATCTCCTGCGAATTCATCATGAAGCCGCCATCCCCGCAGACCGCCATGACACGCCGCCCGGGATAGAGCATCGAGGCGACCATGGCCGAAGGGAGCCCGGCACCCATTGTCGCAAGGGCATTGTCGAGCAGCAGCGTGTTCGCCATGCGCGTTCGATAGTTCCGTGCGAACCAGATCTTGTACATGCCGTTGTCAAGCGCCAGGATGCCGTCATGAGGCATGACTTCCCGGATGTCATGGACCAGCCGCTGCGGCGTGAAGCGATCTTCCGTCGCCCGAACGGCGATGCGCTCCAGGATGCGCTCCCGCAGGTGAAGAAGGGCTTGCGCGTTCGGCACCTTGCCTTCGAGGCGATCCGCCAGCGCCTTCAGCGATGGGCCGATATCGCCAATGACTTCCGACTGCGGGAAATAGACCTGTTCGACGGTCGCCGGCTGATATCCGACATGGACGACATTGGGACCGCCCTTGCCCATGATGAAGGGCGGCTTCTCGATCGTGTCATGGCCGATGGTGATGATGAGATCGGCCTGCTCGATCGCCTCATGGACATAGTCCCGCTCCGACAGTGCGGCCGTGCCCATGTAGAGCTCGGTTCCGCCCGGGACCGTTCCCTTGCCCATCTGGGTCGTGAAGAACGGGATGCCGGTGCGAATGACGAATTGCGCGATATCAGACGTCGAGCGCGGGCGCGAAGCAGCTGCCCCGAGCATGAGCAGCGGGCGTTTCGCCGCGGTAATGAGCCCAGCCGCACGATCGAGCGCCGCGTCACTTGCGATCGGCAGCTCCAGCTGATGCGGGGCGACGAGAGCGACCGCTTCACATTCCTCGGCGGCGATGTCCTCCGGAAGCTCGAGATGGACCGGCCCCGGCCGTTCCTCCTGTGCGATCCGGAATGCCTCCCTGACCATCGTCGGGATCATTTGCGGCGAAACGATCTGCCGGGCAAGCTTGGTGAGCGGTTTCATCGACGCCACCACGTCTACCACCTGGAACCGGGCCTGCCGGGATGAAAGTATCCCTTTCTGGCCGGTGATCATCACCATTGGCATGGCTCCAAGCAGCGCGTATGCCGCGCCCGTCGAAAGGTTCAAGGCGCCCGGCCCGAGCGTCGTCAGGCAGACACCCGGCTTGCCGGTCAGGCGACCATAGGTCGCGGCCATGAACGCAGCCGCCTGCTCATGCCGGGTCAGCACCAATTGAATGGACGATTTGCGGATGGATTCGACAACATCGAGATTTTCTTCGCCTGGAATACCGAAGATACGGTCGACACCCTCGTTTTCGAGTGCGGCCACCAGGAGATCGGAGCCTTTGGTCATGGATGGAGCTCGTGCTTGTTGGCAGATCGATTGATGCCTCCAAAACTGGGAGGCAGGCCGCAAGAATAGATCCTTTTGCAGTCTAGTCCATCAGAGTTGTATCAGATTCCAGTTACCGGAGATGACCGGAGCTGCGCGCGAATGCTCGACGAAAAGCGGGCAAAGCCGAGTCGCAGAAGGAATGGCTATCGCTGATACCAAGGCTTCAAAGACGATCTGGTACAAAAAAACACGTTTGATCACAGGACCTGACGGGCGCCATTAGCAGATGTGCTTGATCTGACAGCAGTTGCCCGCTAGGTTGCCGCCGCGATCAACTGCAAAGACATGGGGATTTCATGCCAACTGGCACGGTTAAGTTTTTCAACACCGACAAGGGCTTTGGCTTCATTACGCCGGAAAGCGGAGGACCTGACGTTTTCGTTCACGTCTCCGCCCTGCAATACGGCAATGTGCTCAGGGAGGGGCAATCCGTCTCCTACGATCTGGGTCAGGACCGGAAGACGGGCAAGTCGAAGGCGGAAAACGTCAGGCCACTCTAATCATTATGGACACGTCACTACCCGATATCTCGGGTAGTGCACTCGGGCGCCGTGAGAATTCACGTAATCGCCCTGCTTTGTAATGGGCGTGGGCGGTAGCCTTTCGCCCGCTTCTGCCGCGTCAGCGCGAGAAACATTCTGACGGCATCCCTCTCATCCTCGAAATGATGCGCCATCGTCTGGCCGCCGAAACCTATGCGGCCCCAGCGTCGCGTGAGACAGGTATCCCCGAACAATGTCATCGATATCTCCAGCGCGTAGTAGCGGGCCATGTTCTTCGCAGCATTGGTGCGCTCGATATAGAGGTGATAGGGCTGAGTAAGCATGCTGGGAGAATCGTCGATCACGCGGCTGCGGTCCAACGAGTGTTTTGAATCGGTCGGCCAGCTTCGATTCATTTCCGTTATGTGTTCGGCGATCCGCCGAACAATCGCCAGCCGAATCGGCGGAGCGCCGGCTCCGGTCTAGCGATGCCTCAAGGCTCATATGCTGCGTTGACGACGGATCACCAGGGAACTGTCCGGCCCAGATAGTCCAGATATTCAAGGCCCCGCTTCCCTTGCTGGCCGAGAAGCACGTTCACCAGGTTCGGAATGCTTTCCTCTATCGTCAGCCGCCCGTCGGGGCCGCCCAGATCGGTCTTGACCCAACCGGGAGCCATGAGCACCAATGCACGCGCATCTTCCGCATGCCGGGCGGCATAGCTGCGCATCAACGTATTCAAGGCCGCCTTGCTGCCGCGGTAGACTTCCCGCATGCCCGTCGTATTGTTGCTGACGCTCCCCTGCCCCGACGACATGACGCCGATCAGCCCCATGGGCGAAACGAGGTCCTGCAACCCTTCAACGGTCCGCATCGGGCTCAGCGCATTCGTCACCATGACGCGCACGAACTCTGCCGTCGTCACCTCCGCGATCGTCTCGGTCGGGACATTCGTCGTTCCCGCATTGACGAACAGCATGTCGAAGACGCGGCCGTCGAGGCGCGCGCGCAGCGAGGCGAGCTGTTCCGGCTCGTTGATATCGAGCGTTTCGATGGTGACGCGGCCATCGGAACGGTCTGCCAGATCGTGCAGTTTCGTCCTCGCCGTCGACGCCCGCACCGTGCCGACGACGGACCAGCCCTTCTTGAAGAATTCTTCGGCCATCGCATGGCCGAGACCGCGTGATGCGCCGATGATCAGGATGCTGCCGGTGGACGATGATGATGACGGCATGGGCACGCCTCCTTTGTTTGCTGTGAGCGCAATATGAAAGCCTGGCCTGGATTTCGCCAGACGCACAGGATGCAAAGAATAGTTGCGTCAGACGCTAGGCATGTTGATCGATCTGGTCTACCCAATTGCCATGGAAGACATAGATCTCAATCTGCTCGCCGCCCTTGATGTCCTGCTTGCCGAGGGGAGCGTGACGGAAGCGGCGAAGCGTCTTGGCTTGAGCCCTTCCGCCATGAGCCGCACGTTGTCGCGGCTGCGTGCCGTGACGGGTGATCCGTTGCTTGTCAGGGCAGGCAGATCCCTCGTGCCGACACGTTTTGCCGAGACCCTTCGGGATCGCGTTCATGCCGTCACACTGGATGCGCGCGCCATTCTTCGGCCTGCGGCAGGCGAACTCGATGTTGCCACGTTGGACACCACGTTTTCGATCCGCGTGAGCGAAGCCTTTCTCGAGCTTTTGTCTGCGCCCCTCGTCGCGGCCATCACGGAAGCCGCCCCCCGCGTCCGCATCCGCTTCGTGCTCAAGCGGGACAAGGAGCCGCATATGTTGCGGGAAGGACTGATCGATCTGGAAATCGGCGTCTTAGGCGTACCTGCGCCGGAGCTGCGCACGCGACTTCTGCTTCGCGATCGGCTGGTTGGAGTGGCGCGGGAAGGTCATCCTCTGCTGACGGGCGGGGCGGTAACGGCAAAGCGCTATGCCGCCTGCGCCCACATCGCCGCTTCGAGAAGAGGAGAATTTGCCGAAACGGTCGACGAGGCTTTGGACAGGAAAGGTCTGAAGCGGGAAATCCGCGTTGTGGTGCCTGGTTTTCCGGATGCAATGAGAATTGCGGCTTCGACGAATTTCATCGCGGCTGTCCCCCTCTCCTGCCTCGGCAAGAGCAAGCTGAACGAACCGGTGGGCGAGTTTGGTATTCGAAGCTTTGAATTGCCGTTCGAAACGCCGGAAATACTCATTGCCGCCATATGGCATCCGCGCGTCGACGCCGACCCCACCCATAAATGGCTACGCAATATCATCACGCGCGTCTGCCGCGCCGCCTATCCATGAACTGATCCAGCAGACGGTCGAACTGCAAAATGAGATGCATTGGCCCGCATCGCTCCCGGCTCTGAAAACCATCTCGAAAATGGAGTGTCGGAATCTCGTTCAGTCGATCGTCTTTAAGGCAGACAAAGCCATGGAGAGCAGCAATGACGATAACGATCACCGCCTTTGAAAAATCGCCGGATCGCGGCAGAGGTCTGGCGCGCGACATGCGCGTTCGCTGGGCCCTCGAAGAAGTCGGCCAGCCTTATGAAGTGCGCCTCCTCTCCTTCAAGGCGATGAAGGAGCCTGCGCATCTCGCCCTTCATCCCTTCGGGCAGATCCCGACCTACGAAGAGGACGGCCTTGCCTTGTTCGAATCGGGGTCGATCGTGTTCCATATCGCGGAGCGCCATGCCGGGCTTCTACCGGACGATGCCAAGGCGCGGGCACGGGCGATAACATGGATGTTTGCTGCCCTCTCCACGGTGGAGCCGCCGATCATTGACCGCGCAACCGCAAGAATCCAGGAGCGCGATCAGACCTGGTATCAGCAGCGCCTGTCCATGGTCGATGGGCACATCCGCCAGCGGCTGAACGAACTTTCCGATCGCCTCGGCAGTGCCGACTGGCTCGAGGATGCATTCAGCGCCGGCGATCTTCTGATGATATCGGTCCTGCTCAGGCTGAAGGATTCCGGCCTTTTGCAGGAATATCAGAACCTTTCTGCCTATGTCGCCCGTGGGGAAGCACGGCCTGCCTACAAGCGGGCTTTCGAGGCTCAGCTGGCGGTCTTCACCGCCGCATCGGCCGGCTAAGCGAACTCCAGTCCGATCAGTCCTTCTCGATCCGCAAGCCTTCAAGGAAGGTTCGAAATGCGCCGACTGCCCGTTTCGAGATTGTCTCGGGATCGTCCGAATTGGCGATCCACTGCGCGGCACAACTGCTTGCAGCATTGATGAGGCGAGCGCCGGCTTCCGCGTCGATATCAACGATGATACCCTCCTCGCAAAGGCAACGAAGGCTTTCCGTAATCGTGGCGATACAACCGTTGGCGCTCGGCCATCCGGAGGGATCGCCGAGCACGGCGGGGCCGTCACGAAACATGATGCGCTGGATTTCCGGCTCCAGCGCCATCTCGACATAACCGACATTCTCGTCGACGAATGCCTGCCAGCGCGACGGCGCTTTCGACGAGATCTGACAGAGCCTTGTGGTCATTTCCGCATCGATCTCGCTGACGACGGCCTGCAGCAGCCCCTTCTTGTCGCCGAAATGATGATAAAGTGCGCCCCGCGTCAGTCCGGCAGCCGCTGTAAAGTCATCCATCGATGCATCGGCATAGCCGACGCTACCGAATGCCTCACGGCCGGCGGCGAGCAGCTTGGCTCGCGTCTCCGCAATCATTTCACTGCGAGGTTTGCGCATTGCGTCTCCATAGATCACCCATATTAATTTGCATACGTTGCGTATATTAGTTGACATACGTGGCGTATGCAATTACTTCATTCACATACGCTGCGTATGTATGCGGCCATTTCGTTCAATATAGGGAATGTTCCGATGTCCAATCCGTACAGAGAGATTTTCCGAGCACCGGGCGCCAAGAGCTTTTCGGCCGCAGCCTTCTTTGCCCGCCTTCCGCTTGCCATGGCTCCTATCGGCATCGTCGCCATGCTGTCGCAGACGCGCGGTGAATATTGGCTGGCCGGCGCCGTTTCGGCGACCTTCGCCCTGACCAATGCTTTTATCTCGCCGCAAATATCGCGTCTCGTCGACCGGCTCGGCCAGCGTGCGGTCGTCACTCCCGCCACCATCCTCTCGGTCATCGCCTTCATCATTCTCGTCATCGCGGCAAACCAGGTCTGGCCCGCCTGGACGCTGTTTGCCTCGGCCTTCTTCGCGGCCGTCATGCCGAGCATACCGGCCATGGTGCGCGCCCGTTGGACGGAGATCTTCCGAGACCGGCCCGAATTGAATACGGCCTTCGCCTTCGAATCCGCCGCCGACGAGCTCGTCTACATCATGGGCGCATCCCTTTCCGTCGGGCTTGCCGTGTCGTTGTTCCCGGAAGCCGGGATGGTCGCCAGCACCATCTTTCTCGCGGTTGGATCGGCAGCTTTCCTGATGCAGCGGTCGACGGAACCGAAGGTGCGCGCGGCTGGCTCCACAGGCCCGCAACGCTCGGCGATCCGGCTGCGGCCGGTCCAGATCATCACACTCGCCCTGATCTTCGTCGGTGCTACCTTCGCCACGGCGGAAGTGAGTGCCGTTGCCATCACCAAGCAGCTCGGCCAACCGGGTGCCGCCAGCATCGTCATCGGCGTCTATGCGCTCGGCTCCTTCGTCGTCGGTCTCATCATCGGAGCGCTGAACCTCAAGATGCCGTTGCAGCGCCAATTGCTGATGGCCGTCAGCGTTCTCGCCCTGACCTCCCTGCCGCTTCTGGCTGCCGGCACCTCGGTCGCTCTGCTTGCCTTTGCCGTCTTCTTCAGCGGCGTTGCCATTTCCCCCACCTTCATCACCGCCTTCGGCTTGATCGAACGCCGCGTGCCCGAAGCCATGCTGACCGAAGGCGTGACCTGGGTGATGACCGGCATCGGTATCGGCATGGCACTTGGCGCCTTTGTCTCCGGCTGGGTAGTGGACAGCTTTGGACCTGCAAATGGCTTCTGGGTTTCGGTCGCCGCGAGCATCGCAACCGTCGCGGTCGTGGCGCTCGGCCAGACAATCCTTTCCGGCACGCGCGCGTCCAGCCCGGCGGCCATTACGCAACTGCCGGAATGGGCGGACCGCTAAGCTCAAACAAGAGCCGCGCGGCGGCGAATTGGTCAGTGACGAATTCGCCTTCGCAACAATATTGCCTATGCGCGCCGGAAGGCCCGTTGCTTGGCGCCGACCCAATCGAGAAAAGTCAGCACCCCCCCCAGAACCAGCAGGGCCGATGCCAGCAGCCCCATGTTCAGCAGCACGCCTTCAAGGCCGATATCGCGGACATCCAGGAATGGGTAAGGGTAGAAGTGAGAGATATATCCGTGCGAAAGCGTATAAGCGGAGTAGGCTGCGGGAAAAGCCAGCCACCAGAGCACATCGCGCCAGGAAAGCTTGCCGCGCTCGCTCAGAAAAATCCAATCCAAAGCGTACAGCAGCGGAACGCAATAATGGAGTATCTGATCGCCGAGCAGTTGCCAACCGCGAGGGTGCCAAACGTCTCTCAGCATCAAAACGTAAACGATGCCGGCGATCCCCACGTAAAGAAGAAGGGCGCTGCGTACCGGCGGCTTGCTCGCCCATTTGCCAATTGACGAGAGCGGCGCAATTTGCGCGCAAAGCAGTGTCATAGCGAGCAGAAGATTGGATTGCATGGTGAAATAGCTGAAGAAATTCACCGTCATCGTCAGCCGTGAAACATGCACGCCCGGTGTGATGGCGATATATGAGACCGCGATACCCGATAAAGCGAGCAGGGCAAGCAGATAGCGATAGACGCGGATCAAGCCTGCCATGAAGTCCTCCCCGCTGAATTGACGCCTGGGCGGAGGCTGAGGGAATTCAACATCGACTCGTTCGATTTCATCGAAATTCTATGGCTCATTGAAGACAAGACCGGCCTCGAAATCCCCGCCACCTTACCGAACTCCGCGGCAAGATCGACTGTATCGGAGACATCTACCGTCTCGCAGAAGAATATTCGATTGCGGCAAATCAAAAGCAAGCATCGAACGGCTGAAGAAATCCTTCGGCCAGGAGGTGACGTCAGCTCTGGCCAAGTCGATGTCGTCACGCTGAGCCCGGAAAGCGGTTTTGCCTTTCGCGCTTTCAGAAAAAATCGTCAGATGCGCATCCGTGGCACGTCATTGGGATCGAGGCGCAACTCGATCAGCACTGGGCGATTGCGATTCCTGATGGCATCCAGAGCGCCTCCAAGCTCATCGGCCGAGCTAACCGCAATACCGTGGCCGCCGAGCGCGGTTGCAACCTCGGCAAACGAGGGCCAGTTAAATTGGGTAAGCCCAGGGTCCATCTTGCGATCGCGAAACTGGATATGTTCGGCTCCATAGGCGGAATCATTGCAGACGATGACGATCAGGTCCTGCCCGAGACGCACGGCGGTATTGAACTCGTTGACGCCGCTCATCATGAAACCGCCATCTCCGGTGAAAAGCACCACCGGGCGATCGGGTGCGGCAACGCTTGCGCCGATCGCTTCCTGCAATCCAAGGCCGATCGAGCCGAAATTTGCCGTCACGACGAAGCTCCGCGGATCGCTGACGGAAATCCGGCACCAGACTTCGGTCATGAAACGCCCGCCGTCGGTCACAAGCACCCTGTTCTTCGGTAGCGCTTTTTCCAGCTCTTCGAGCGCCCAGATGTAGTTCACATATCCCACGCTCGTCTTGCCGCGCTGATCGCGTGGATGGGTGGTAAGCGAAGGGATATCCAGTTCGTGCGTGAAGCCGCTCGGCGGAACTTCCGCCTCGTCCAGCCAATGAACGAAATTGTCTGCCGTCAATCCCGCATCGGCCACCAGGGCCGCATCCGGATGAATATTCTTGCCGATGGCGCGTGCATCCATATCGATCTGGACGATGCGCTTGCCCTTCAGGAGCTTGCCCCTGTCGGTCGTGAAATCATGCAATCCTGCTCCGAAACAGATCAGGCAATCCGCCCTGGCGATCAGGTCATAGGCGGCAGGGGTGCTGAGCGTGCCGAAAATATCCATATTATAGGGATGACCGCCGAAGAGCCCCTTTGCCTTCAAGGTCGTCGCGAGGGGCGCTTCCAGCCGGTCCGCCAGCCGGATCAACTGATCGCGCGCACCGCAGGCCCCGCCGCCCGCGAGGATGAGCGGACGCTTTGCCGAAGCGATCATGCCGATGGCCCTGTCCAGTGCATCGCCTTCGGGCACATATCCGGGAGCATCGAAGACTTCGAACACAGCCCGCTCGTGAGCCTGTTCGCACCACATGAAATCGGCCGGCATGTTCAAGACGATCGGCCGCCGCTCGACCCGGGCACGGTAGAAAGCGCGGGCAACGTCCCGGGTTGCTGTTTCCGGCGAGCGCATCTGCTCGAAGCCGGCGCCGGTGGCCTTGACGAGCTCGCGCTGGTCGATGCTTTGCAGATGGTGCGGGTTGACGACCGGCGTGTCACCCGCCAGGAGCACCATGGGGATTGAGCCGCGGGCGCCTTCGGTGAGCGCAGTGACGCAATTGGTCAATGCCGGACCGTGGGTCACGCTCGCCACGCCCACTCTGCCCGCGACGTGGGCATAGGCAAGCGCCATCAGGACCGAGCTTCCCTCATGCGCCGCCGGCACGAAGCGGCCGCCGCATCCGCGTACATAGTGGTCGATCATGAAGAGATTGGCATCTCCCATGAGACCGAACATCGTGCCGACATCGTGATCGCAAACCGCACGCGCAATCGATTGATACACATAGATCGCATTCTCGGTCATCTTGAGTATTTTCCCTCCTGCAGCGCCTCAAATCGTTGATGCTCAGAATATCAGGAAGGCCATGCAAGAGGTGCGCGACCTAGAGGCGGAATACTTAATTCAGTACAAGATAATCGCCCATATTTTATAAATCATGCATGATTTGTGCGAACGTAGATATGGGAGCTTCAACATACCTCACTTCGGGCCGATGATGCGGGGGCATCCCGGCCTTGTAGGGACGCGGGCATAGAGACGGCAACGTTGCTGTCCAGGCAAACCCGAGGCATCCACAAAAGCGAACGGGCTCGTTCGCGAAATTCATTATGGCCAAGAAAGGAATCTTGCCCCGTCCTATCGCGGAAGATGACGCTCCTCGCCCGCAAATGTCGGCTTGGCGTCGTCGAGCTTATTGTAACCTGCCTGTATGATATCAATATCACATGCGTGACCGATGCCGGCTAATTTATAGAGAACATCGCCGACGGCTATATCCACGCGCGGCTTGTTTTTCGAATAGACTTTCTCAACCATCGGCTTGATAGCGTCTTCGATGCCGCCAGCGGCAAAATAAAGCTCCAGAGCGCGGTGCAGAAACGCATCTCTGCGATCATTCAAATCCATCAGAGACTCGTCGCCGACAGTCGATGTCAGCATCCTGACGGCTTTATTTTGGTATTCACTCATATAATCCATCCAAATCTTCGGAATGATATTCGAATCGAAAACTAATACAGGCTCTGCACGTCTATTCTTTCCCGAGACTGAATCGATTTCGGCAGCTATGTAAGCCCGCGGGGCGATACAGGAGAGATGAGTTTTCGCCCAATCTCAGCTGGATAGAGATCTGTCCTTTTCGAACATTCACCGGGACTGCGGTCGGTCCATGAGAAGGGATGCGACCTTCAGATAGGTGTTTCGCATTTTTCTATAAAGTCATGAGAGGGCACACACCGTAACGTGCAGGGCTCGTTTGGAGGAAACGAGACACGCAAAGGTATGGAGGAGATTACCTTGGCAATAGCAGTAGAGGAAAATACCACACCCCTGTCCCCCGAAGATGAAAAACTCAGCATCGGCGCCAATCTGGCCTATGGCCTTCAGCATGTTCTGACTATGTATGGCGGTATCGTCGCCGTTCCACTGATCATCGGCCAGGCGTCGGGCCTGACACCGGCCGATGTGGGTCTGCTCGTGACCGCATCGCTTTTTGCCGGCGGTCTTGCGACCATCCTGCAGACGATCGGAATACCGTTCTTCGGCAGCCGCCTCCCCCTGGTGCAGGGCGTATCCTTTTCCGGCGTCGCGACGATGATTGCCATTACCGGACATGGGGGCATCCGGGCCGTTCTGGGCGCAGTCATCGCGGCATCGTTCATCGGGCTCCTCATCACGCCCGTCTTTTCACGCATCACCCGCTTCTTTCCGCCGATCGTCACCGGCATCGTCATCACGACCATTGGGTTGACCCTGATGCCGGTTGCGGCAGGCTGGGCGATGGGCGGCAACAGGAGCGCGCCGGATTTCGGCAGCCAGGCCAATATTCTGCTTGCGGCTGCAACGCTCGTGATCGTGCTGCTGCTCAGCAAGCTGGCGAGCGCCGCTATATCGAGGCTTTCGATCCTGCTCGCCATCATTATCGGCACGGGGATCGCCTATGCCGCCGGCATTGCCGACTTCTCGCAAGTGACAAACGGGCCGCTTGTCGCTTTGCCACAGATCTTCCATTTCGGCTATCCCTTGTTCGATACCGCGGCGATCATCTCGATGTGCATCGTCATCATGGTGACGCTGGTCGAGACCTCGGCGGATATCCTCGCCGTCGGCGAGATCGTCGGCGCCAAGGTCGATGCGCGCCGACTCGGCGACGGCCTGCGGGCCGATATGCTTTCCAGCATTCTCGCCCCGGTCGTCGGCTCCTTCACGCAGAGCGCCTTTGCCCAGAATGTCGGCCTCGTGGCCGTGACCGGCATCAAGAGCCGATTTGTCGTAGCGACCGGCGGCCTTTTTCTCGTCGCTCTCGGCTTGCTGCCGATCGTCGGCCGCATCGTCGCTGCCGTTCCGAGTTCCGTCCTCGGAGGAGCAGGCCTCGTCCTCTTCGGGACGGTCGCGGCAAGCGGTATCCGCACGCTCGCCAAAGTCGACTACGAGAACAACATGAATCTCATCATCGTGGCGACCTCGATCGGCTTCGGCATGATCCCGATCGCCTCACCGGGCTTCTACGAGCACTTTCCCGCATGGGTCATCACCATCTTCCACTCCGGCATCAGCTCCGCGGCCCTGATGGCGATCACGCTAAACCTTTTGTTCAACCACCTGACAACGGGCAATTCGGATCAGCAATCAGTCTTCGTCGCGGGAACGGAACGCCTGATCCGCTATCAGGATATTGCCGGCCTGCATGACGGCGATTATTTCCTGAACGGCAAGCTCTACGACGCCAATGGCGCGGAAGTTCCATTGGTCCCCCTGGAAGCCCATTAAAACACAGAGGGACCTGCTTCGGCGGCTTCAGAGCATTCTGTATGGGTCCGTCGGCCAAATCCTAAGAGCCGGACGGCCCCACAATTGGGTCGGTCTCGTAATCCAGCCATTTAGCTGGGGAATCGGCTGAAGCATTGCCCGAGTTCGTAAGTGGCCTGCGCGAAGTTCGGCTTCAGGCGCACTACCCAGCGGCACCTTCGCCCCTCCGCCCGTAGATCGACAGGTCGGAAACCACGACCTTCGATCCTTCTGCAATTCATCTCACTGACTTGAGTAAGATTGCATCAAGATGCGCGCTCCGCATCCTCAACAACTATTGTATAGTTTGTATCATTTACTTACAAATATCGAAAAATTTTTTGATTGATAACATACATATTGTACGTTTATTACGTATATAATTCTAATATACTTCATATACATACTAAGATCGCGTTATTTTATGGTGTATTTTTGCATCTTTGACCGATTTACGACGATAATTACTTTATAACTTCGAATTATTCTATTCCGATGCATCAAAAGCCCCGCTAGCGTGCCAGCACGAAAGTCTTCCGGGCTTTCGGTAAGAGGGAACCCCGAATTGATGAACGTGGCGGAAAACCTCCGGCTGCGTTCCGATCCGGCAAATCGATTGGAGAAAAAATGAATATCAAGAGCCTTCTTCTCGGCTCCGCTGCTGCTCTGGCAGCAGTATCCGGTGCCCACGCAGCCGACGCTATCGTTGCTGCCGAGCCGGAACCGCTCGAATACGTCCGCATCTGCGACGCATATGGCGCTGGCTACTTCTTCATCCCGGGCACCGAGACCTGCCTCAAGATCGGCGGCAAGGTTCGTACCGAAGGCAAGTGGTACGACGCCTACAACCCGGACACTCACTATGGCACTCTCTGGCACACCCGTGCCGAGCTGCAGCTGCAGACGGCAACCGACACCGAATACGGCCCGCTGAAGACCAACACTGAACTGCGTTGGGATTGGAACGACGGTGGCGCTACGGCTACCAACCTGCTGCACGCCAGCATCAGCCTCGGCGGCTTCACCATCGGTAAGGAAGACTCGCAGTTCAACGTCTTCACCGGTTATGCCGGCGACGTCATCAACGACGACGTGATCGCCGATGGCCCCTATGAACTGAACCAGATCACCTACAATTACGACGCAGGTAACGGCTTCACGGCTGTGATCTCGGTTGAAGACAGCAACTCCGGCACGGGCGCGACCGGTGCGAACGGCGAAGACAGCCACAACCACTACGCTCCGGACGTTGTTGCTGGTGCTGGTTACAAGGCTGGCGCATGGTCCTTCAAGGTCGTCGGCGGTTACGACTCGATCGTCGAAGAAGGCGCTATCAAGGCTCGTGTCGATGCCGACTTCGGCGTATTCGACGCATTCTTGATGGGCGGCTGGAACACCGACGGCGACAAGCTGAACAAGTATGCGCCTGGCGATTCGATCGGCCAGAGCTGGGGCGACTGGGCTGTCTGGGGCGGCGTTGGCGTTCCGGTCAACGAAAAGCTGAAGTGGAACCTGCAGCTCGCCTACACCGACAACAAGACCTTCTCGGCAACCACGAACGTCAAGTGGAAGCCCGTCAAGAACCTGCTCATCGAGCCGGAAGTCACCTACACCAACTGGGACTCCATCAATCAGGACCAGTGGGCCGGTATCCTCCGCTTCGAGCGTAGCTTCTAATCTGATCTGAACCAGACCTCCGATCAGAGACGGAAGAAGACCTGGTTTCCCTCCAGGTCTTCTTCTTTAATTCGTTAAAGCCGTGTTCCGGCTGCCATTCCAATCCGCATGACACGCGTCCCAGCATGCGAGAGGAAACGCATGCGTTATCGAGGCGAATTTCCAGGCTGGTGGCTTGCGCCACTGCCGTGAAGGCGCGCTGGAGGCGAACACTGCTTTCGCGACGCTCCCGTTGCCGCATATTGTCCATCGCGAGATCCAAGAAAGGTCCTCCGACCCTCAAGATCCGAAGACGATACCGCCCGACGCGCCGCTGCATGGCCAAGAAACGTTTCGCGCCGCATCCTCTCAGGCGTCTCAAGGTCGAATCCGGTAGTCCAACCCCGTATTCACGGCCGTGTTGACGATCCTCGCAACTGGCGCAACACGAATGTTTCGAGAAACTTTCCCGAAGGAAAGCATCTGTCTGGTTGCCAAAAAACCATAATTGTTCCACCTAGATTATAGATTGAACATTTAACGTTGAGAATCGGGCCAAGACTTGATGCGTACGAAATATGGTTTCTTCTGCCTGTTCCTGGCATTTGCTTCATCAGCATATGCTCTGGAAGCCGGTTCACCGCCAGTTTTGACACCCCTGCCGCAGCAGGCGCAGGCCGCTCATTTGACGGCGCAATTTCTGCAGCGCTTCCACTATAAGCCGGTTCCGCTGGACGACGTCCTCTCCGCCCGGATCATGAATCGCTTCATCAAGTCCCTCGATCCGGACCGTGTCATCTTCCTGCAGAGCGATATCGACAAGTTCATGGCGGGCAGCACCAAGATCGATGACGCCATCAATCAGGAAGACTTGAATATCCCGTTTTCCATTTTCAATGTGTACGAGCAGCGCGTCGTAGACCGCATGACCTATGCGCGCAGCCTGCTCAATCAGAAGCTGGATTTCACCGCCAAGGAAGACTACTCGCTGGTGCGCGACAAGGAGCCTTGGCCGCAAACCGATGCGGAAAGCAACGATCTCTGGCGCAAACGCGTCAAGAACGACTGGCTGCGCCTGAAGCTTGCCGGCAAGGATGATGCCGCCATTCGCGATACGCTCGACAAGCGCTACGAAAACTCCTTGGAGCGCGCCTATAAATACAAGGGCGACGATGTCTTCCAGACGTTCATGGACGCCTATACGACGTCAGTTGACCCGCATACCGACTATTTCGGCGCGACCGCCTCGGCGGAATTCGATATTTCGATGAAGCTCTCCCTGGTCGGCATCGGCGCGGTGCTGCAGGAAAGGGACGACTATACGACGATCCGCGAACTGGTCGCCGGCGGCCCGGCACAGCTGTCCGGCAAGCTTGCGGTCGGTGACCGCATCATCGGTGTCGGTCAAGGCGAGAACGGCCCGATAAAGGAAGTCGTCGGCACGCGGCTCGATGAAATCGTGCAGATGATCCGCGGCGCCAAGGGCTCGGTCGTGCGCCTCGACATTTTGCCTGCCGATGCCGGGCCGGATGGCAAGCATCACGTCATCAGCCTCGTCCGTGACAAGATCAGCCTCGACAAACAGGCCGCCAAGCAGACGATCTTGTCGGTGAAAGACGGCAATACGACGCGCAGGATCGGCGTGATCACCCTGCCGGCTTTCTATGAAGATTTCGAAGCGCGGCGCAAGGGCGACAAGGATTACCGCAGCGCCAGCCGCGATGTCGCCAAGCTTCTCGGCGAACTGAAGCAGGAGAAGGTCGATGGCGTCCTGATCGACCTGCGCAACAATGGCGGCGGCTCGCTGTCGGAAGCGATCGACCTGACGGGGCTCTTCGTCGGCAAGGGTCCTGTCGTCCAGCAGCGCGATGCAGGCGGCGAGGTGGAGGTCGAGAGCGATGACCTTGCCGCCCCGGCCTGGACCGGCCCGGTTGGCGTGCTCATCAATCGCGGCTCGGCATCGGCCTCGGAGATCTTCGCCGCGGCGATCCAGGACTACGGTCGCGGCGTGATTATCGGCGAACCGAGCTTTGGCAAGGGCACGGTGCAAACCGTTGTTAATCTCGATCAGGTGGCCCACAATCAGAAACCGAAATTCGGCGAGCTGAAATTGACCGTCGCTCAATTCTTCCGCGTCAACGGCGGTACGACGCAGTTGCGCGGCGTGACGCCGGATATCAGCCTGCCGGGACTCTCGGACCTCAAGACCTTCGGCGAGTCGAGCTACGACAACGCGCTGCCTTGGACGCAGGTAAAACCCGCGAACTACAAGCCCTGGGGCGATATTCAGGCGCTGCTGCCGCAGCTGCAGAGCCGTCATGACGCGCGAGTGAAGGATGATCCGGAATACCAGCGCTTCGTGGAAGACGTCACCACGCTGAAGGAACAGCGCGACAAGAAGACCATCTCTCTCAACGAAGCCGAGCGTCGCAGTGAGTTGACCGCCCAGGCAAACCGTATCAAGGCGCGCGGGCAGGCCAATGATGGCATCGATACCGGCGAAGACGATGGCCTGCAGGCCAATGAACGCAGCCTGAGTGCCGATATCGCCATCGAAAAGGCCCGCAAGAACGCAAAGGATATCCTGCAGAACGAGGCTGCTTCCATCGTTGCCGACGAGGCGGGCCTGCAGGCCGGTATGTCGAGGGCCGCGGCAAAGTAGTCACGAAGTTCCATCGTGCTGCTCACGGCCGAGGAATCAACGTCACCGCCGTGACGTCGACCGCCTTGTTGGTCGCGGGTTCATAAGACTCGCGGCTAAAGCAAAATGCCAAAATTGTGGATGGCTTTTAGACGCCCTTCCCTCCTATGCCCCTGATTTCAAGGCGAATTCGGATTTCAGTTCGAATAGACTTGAATTCATCCGAGTCCTGAGCCTCAGCTACGTTTCAGCTACGCGTTGTAGACAATGTGCGTGCGAATACTTGCGCCCCCAACAAAGTTTCGCACGAGGCGCCGATAAGGCTCTCTGCTCTGCCTCATATCAATGAGGCAGAGCTCCCCCTCACCTAACTCACGCTCAACGAGCCTTGCCTGTGCCATCGAAGGCGTTGGATATCGTCTGTCCGCTATGCTCATCCAATTCATTTTTATTCCACGGCGTGCCACCGCATGTCTTTCTGAGCAGCGGCAACTGCCTCTTCGCAGCGTGCACGAAATTGGCTAAGAGGCCATATGTTTGAGCTTGTTTCGTCCGCCACCGCCAATCAGGAAATCAAGCGAAGCCGGTTCGTTGCGACGGCCGCTCCGATTGCCGATACCGAGGCAGCAAAGGCGTTTGTCGCGCAGCACTCTGTCGCGGATGCCAATCACAATTGCTGGGCCTGGCGTATCGGACAGAACTATCGCTTCAGCGATGATGGCGAGCCGAGCGGCACTGCCGGCAAGCCGATCCTTCAGGCTATCGATGGCTTCGAATTGGATATGGTCGCTGTCGTCGTGACCCGCTGGTTTGGCGGCACTCTTTTGGGTGCAGGCGGACTGATCCGCGCCTACGGCGGCACCGCGGCACTATGTCTGCAAGGCGCGGAGAAGACAGAAATACTCCCAACCGTTACGGCAACGATCGAAGTGCAGTTTTCACATCTTGCTCTCGTAAAAGCGAAGCTTCTCGCCGAGGCAGGCGTGCAGCTTGTGGAGGAGCGCTTCACCGAATCCGGAGCTGTGCTCAGTCTGGCCATAGCTGCGTCGCTCGTCGAACAGGTCGTTGATAACATCAGGGATCTCACGAGTGGCCGCGCTACGGCAAAACTGGATTGATCGGAGCGCTCAGGGATACGCCGAAGGATGATGCTCTCCTAGCCCCGGCATAGCCGGAGATAGGCAAATCAATCGCTGGAGAACGCAACGCCCTGAGGTCGCCCCTGTACAGAAGCGGCGACCCGCAGCACCGCATAAAACCCAACCCAAAGCGCAATCGACCCAAGCGCAAAGCTGCCGAGGATGATGAACATCGTGCTGTAACCGATCTCCTGCGCCAGCCAGCCGCCGATCGCCGGGCTCAGGGATGCGCCGACCCCTTGCATGGTCATAACGATACCCTGGCCGACATTAATACGGCCGGTTCCGTTCAGGATGCGGGCAACGAGCGTCGGCACGGCAACGCTTTGCAAGCCCGCGCCGACACCATCGAGAACCTGAACGGGATAGACTCCCCAGGACGTGATCAGATGCGCCGCCACGAAGCCGCGGATCGGCAAGGAGACGAACGAGACCAGCAGCACGAGCCATTGCCCTCTCCTTTCCGCCATATGCATCGCAATCAAAGAAGTGATGATCATCGTGCCCTGCGCCACCACCACCGTCAGCGCGACGAAGCCCGCGGGATCGGCCTGCCCGGCAGAGACGACAGCCAGCCCGAACAATGGCAACATGGCGCCATTGCCAAGATGAAACAACGCAAGCGCACCGGCCAGGATCAGCAGCGGCTTCGATTCTGCGAGCACCTTGAAGCCGCTCGGTTTCCTGTGTTTGGGAGACCCGGCCTCCCCCTGTGAGCCGACGGCGGCAAGGGCCGCACCACGCGCTTCGTCATCGTCGATCGCATCGGATGGGATCATCAGCACGGAAATGATGGTCAGCACGCCAAAGACGGCTGATAGCCAAAACACGGCAGTAAGCCCGAACATCCAGCCGAGCCATCCTGACAGCCCGGCGCCGACCAGGTTGCCGGCATGATTGAGTGCCTGATTGTAGCCATTCTGCCGATTGAAGCCCGCCTGCCGGACAATGCCAAGAGTAATGCCATTAAGCGCTGGCCCGATCGCGGCGCCGGCAATAGCGGTCGCAACCTGCGATAGCGCCACGACCCAGAAGAGCTGCGACAGCAATATGATCATGGAGGCGAGGACAGTGCAGATGCCAAGCACGATCACGCATGTGCGTTTGTGCGTCGTCTCATCGATGAAGGCTCCGGCAGGGGCCATCATCACCATCCCGGCAATCCCGCCGATCGTCATGACCGAGCCGATCGATCCGCTTTGCCAGCCATGGGTGACGAGGAAAACCCCGAGGAAAGGTCCGATGCCCGCCTGAACATCGGCCATGAAGAAATTCAGAAATCCAAGTGGGATGAGAGCTCGGGCTTGCTGCTGGTCGGTGGGGGATGAGCGCGACAAATGACAACCACGTGGTTCCTGAAATCGTCAAATGAAAAGCGCTGGACGGAAAAAGGTTCCCTCTTTTAGATGAATGTGGCCCTACGTTCACGGCTCCAACTGCTCCGGCGAAATCGACCTTGCCGTCGGTGTGTGTCCGACATTGAAGCAACCGAGCCATCACGATCTCGATAGCACGCTGCTGTTCGAGGAGAGCTTCGCCTGTCGCGTCGACTCAAAAAAGAGAAGGATTCGGAGGGAAAGCCGAATCCTTCTCGTCTTGATCGGAGGTCAACCGATCGGGGTGGGCAGCCGCATCGGATTGGAACGATGGGCTGCTGCTACCGACACAATGTGTCGGATGGCGGTCGGACTCGGAGTTTGAAAATACCCCCTCGCCCAAACTTGAGTCCTTTATACATACATTCGGTATGTTTGACAATAAGTTCGATGCGGATTAAGGCAGCATCTGGAAAAAAAATTCTTGTTGGCACGTGCTGCGGCATTCATATTCCTGCAGCCACAGGCAGTTATTTGACCAGGCGGATTCGCCAGCGTCATACAGGAGCGCTGAACGCGAGGAACGACGAGGATGCTTTGACGATCTGGCTACGCAAGGAATGACATCTGGTAAATCAGATCTGCCCTCGAGATGCCGCCCCTAAAATCTTACTGAAAACGATTGTGTCGTCGCGACATCTATGACATGGCGCCTGCGACGATAGTGGCAATCGCTGGGAGAACCGGATGAATCCTCTGGGAAAAGACAGTCTTGCGGGTACACGCCAGCGGACTGCATCAATCGACAGCAGGTCATCCTCCGAATATTGGTGGGTACCCGGGAGCCTGGCGATATATTTCATCGTCCAGGCAGCCATCCGCATCGCCATCTCCAGCTCGCTGCGGATCGACGAAGCACAGCAGTTCCTCGTCGGCCAATGGCTCGCCTGGGGCTATGACGCCCAACCGCCGCTCTACAACTGGATTCAATACGGCGTCTTCGAAATTTTCGGCACGAGTGTCGCATCGCTCGTCATCGTGAAGAACCTCCTGCTTTTCCTCGTCTATCTCGCCTATTACGAGCTTCTGAGGCTGCTCGTAGCCGACAAAAGGCTGGCGGCGGTCGGAACGCTATCGCTTCTGACGATGCCGCAGATGTTCTGGCAGGCGCAGAGAGACCTGACGCATACGGTCGGCACCCTGCTTGCGGTGCTCATGTTGATCTATTTCGTGGTGGTCACCATTCGTCGCCCGACGATTATCTCCTACGCGCTGATCGGCCTTTGGGGCGGGCTTGGCATGCTGACGAAGTACAATTTCGCTCTGGTGATTGGCAGCGTCCTCGTCGCGACCTTCTTTCATCCGATCGGGCGAAAAAGGCTCCTGGACTGGCGCCTCCTGCTGACGCTTGCAATCGCCGTTCTCGTGTTCCTGCCGCACGCGATATGGATGGTGTCCAACATGGATCGGGTCCTGACGACGACGGTCCAAACCATGTCGGAGCAAGGCGCCGGCGGAAAGCTTTCCGATATCGGTTTCGGACTTCTGGAGCTGATAAAGACGAGCGTCGCCATCATCGCTCCCACCAGCGTGATCTTTCTGTTGTTCTTCCGTCAATCATTCCTGCGTTCGCTGCGGGCCAGAAGCCAATGGAGCGATTTCGTCGGAAGGATACTCTTAAGCACGGTTGCGATCCTGCTGGTCTTGATACTGGTGATAACGCTCACGGAGTTTCGCGACCGCTGGCTGCTCCCCTTCCTGTTTCTGCTGCCGGCCTACTTCTGTCTGAAACTCGATGCCGCGGGACAGCAGAGCCAGGCCGATATAAAGAAATTCCTTTATGTACCCATCGTCATGATGATTGCGCTGCCTCTCATCATAGCCGGAGGTGTTCTTTTTGCGCGGTTTTTTCATTCTTATGAGCATCTGAACGCGCCTTATGCCACCTTCGTGGACAGAGTCGTTACCGCGGAAGGAAAACAACCCTCGGCGGTCGTGACGACGACCTGGCTGAAGGCCGGCAACCTCCGGGTAAACATGCCGCACACATCGGTCATATCCACGGAATATCCTGCATCGGATCTCAGCCGGCAGGTCATAGGAGATGGACCGGTCCTGTTGGTCTGGAACGAACGGGACGGGCATCAATCAACCATGCCGAACGCACTGAACCTATGGCTCACATCGAAATTCGGAACGGCGGCAGAACTGCCGCAGCAGCAGGACATTGCCCTTCCCTATTACTACGGGAAGGAGCCGGATCGTTATCACTTTGGTTATGCGTGGTATTATTCCAAACCGAACTGACTTGAGATTGCGCAGCTATTCGATCTCATCGGTGGATGAGACGATCGGGAAGCAGGAGACATCGACTGTGGGCTAGCGCTCCAGCGCACCCTTTCCGGCGAGAATATGATTGCGAAACTTCGCAATCCGGGCGGTCCGCGTTTCGGACTTCTTCACGGAGCCGAGGTTGATCACATAGCTTTTCTTTCGCCCCGGCGTCAGATCGTGGAAAGCCTCCGCCAGCTCGGGATCGGAATCCAGCGCCTCGACCAGCTCGTCGGGCAATTCGATTTCGCTCTGCTCTTTCAGCGGCTTGATGCCGGCCTCCGCATATCCCACCGCCTCCTGCAGATAGGCTCGGATGATGGGCTCCATCTTCACCACGGCATCATTGCTCACGAAACGGATCATATCGGGGTGCCGGGTATTCTGCCCTTGCTTTTCGAGAATGCCCTCAGGGTCCTTCATCAGTGCCGCGTTGAAGAAAGTGAGCCGAAAATCGCCACGAAAGGCGCCGATGATGACGATGTTGCGTCCCCCATGCATGTAGCACGGATGCGCCCACTTCACCGTCTCGACGAGCCCCGCCTCCAGACAGATTCGGCGCAGTTCGTTCAAACCGTCAATCCACAGCCTCGTCGAACAGTCCGGCGTCGCAAAGCGTTCGCAGCGTCCGCATCCCTTGATAAAGAAGTCCTCGATATCGGTAATCATGTCCTCATCCACTTCATATTCCGGCTATCTGCAGCATCCACACCGTCAGCTTGGTGAAAGCAAGCGGCCGGACATGCTCGCATGATTGTATTCCGAGCTTGCGAGCAATGGGTCTCACTTCACTTCCGCCAGCACCTGCTCCAGTCTTTCGAGGAACTGCCGCCATCCCGCCTTGGCACCTCCATAGGCCTGTTTCTGGTCCGGTCGGAAGCCGATCTGCTCCATGCGCAGATGGGTTCCCTTGTCCGTCTGCGCGAGCGTGAAGGTCACAACGCTCCTCAGATCGAAAGCCGGATCATCATGTGCGAAATTCCATCGATAAGACAGCCTGGCGTTCGGCTCGACGACGAGCACTTCGCAATCCAGAACGCCGCCCCAATCGCTGCGCAAGCTAAACCGATGTCCCAGTATAGGAACGAAGTCGTTCTTCATCAGCCACTCTGCCATCAGATGCGGCTGTGTGAGTGCACGCCAGACCTTTGCCGGCGGATGCGCAATTTCGCGCTCGACCACGACAGCGCGCACCTCACCCGATGCCGCCTTCATTGATCCATCCGATCGAGCAGGTCTTCGAGATCGTCGAACTTGTCTTCCCAGAAGCCGGCCATTTCGCTCGTCCAATCACGCAACGGCGCAAGAGCGTTTCGTTGGGCGCTATAATGCGTCTGGCGTCCTTCGTGCCGGTCACGCACCAGCCCCGCCTGTTTCAGAACGGCGAGATGCTTTGAAACGCCCGGCTGGGAGACGCCGGCGTAGGCCGTAAGCGCAACGACGGTCTGATCGCCGTCACGGCACAATCGCTCGAATATCGCCCGCCGTGTAGGATCGGCGAGCGCTCGGAAAATAGGATCATGGGCGTTTGCCATAGCGATTCATAACTCTTTGACTATCGATTAGATCGATAGCTGACGGGCTATGAATAAGTCAAGCGCAGACCGGCCACGCTGTTCTCAGGCGCTCGTGCCCAGCATGCGGAGGAAATCCACATCGTCGCCGATAAGGGCATCGACCAGCCGGTCCTTGACGCAGCTGCGGATCATCGGCAGCACGTCGCGGCCACCCTGCCAGAACATGGCAAGCTTTTCCGGCAGCGGCAGGCTGAGACGCACGGCAATGCCGGCCTGCTGCAGCGCCTCGGCGTCAGTGCGGTGAAAGCGGTTCAATTCCAGCGAGACGCCATCAATGCCGCCGGCGCGCATCGAGGCGACGATGTCCACCGGGCGATGGTGGAGGATCGCTTCCGTCTGCAGGCGTGGCTCGAGCTCCTTCACGCGCAACAGGTCAAGATGGTCGAAGGAGGATATGGCGACATGCTCAAAAGCGTCGAGCTCTCGCAGCGTGCCGATCATGAGATCGATGAGGCTATTGGAACGTTCGGGCTCCTTCATCTCGATCGCAAGGCGCGTATCCGTTTGCTTGGCCCACAGCAGCGTATCGGCAAGCGTCGGCACATGGGTCCCAGCGAAGCGCGGGTCGAATTTCGCGCCTGCATCAAGCGAAAGAATGTGCTGCAGATCATGATCGGCAACGAAGCCGAAGCCGTTGGTCGTGCGATCGAGCGTTCTGTCGTGGATCACGACGATCTGGTCGTCGCGGGTCAGCATGAGGTCAATTTCGCACTCGTTGGCGCCTGCATTCACACCCTCCTGGAAGGCGAGAATAGTGTTTTCCGGGAAGCGCCGGCTGAAGCCGCGGTGAGCGGCAATGCGGAGCGAACCATGACGAGCAGCGTGAAGGGGCAAAGGCAATGCAAGTCTCCTTGGGGTCGGTTCTTTACGGGGCAACCTAGTGAAGTGTCGGGTCGAGAACGTCGCGCAGATAGTCACCGATCAGGCTGATCGACAGGGACAGGATGAAGATCACGATGCCCGGTAGGATGGCGATCCACCACTCAGTCATCACATAGTCGCGGCCGGCACCGACCATGCTGCCGAGGCTGACGAGCGGCGGCTGGATGCCGAGGCCGAGGAAGCTCAGCGCCGATTCCTGCAAAAGGATCTCCGGCAGGACGACCGTCAGGTTGACGAGGACGACGGAGAGGATGTTGGGCAGCACGTGCAGGAAGGCGATGCGCCCGGTTCCTGCACCATTTCGTCTCAACGCCGCGACATAGCCACGCTCGAGTTCCAGCCCGGCCATGGTCCGAACCAATCGCGCGTAACGCTCCCAGCCGTAGAGGCCGAGCAACGCCATGAACAGCCAGAGATTGTCACCGAAGAAGGCGAGAACAGCGAGCGCAATGATCAGGAACGGCATCGATGCCTGAAAATCCACGGCAACGCGGATCAGCATATCGGCAAATCCGCGGCCGAAAGCGGCAACCAGCCCGAGCACAGTGCCGAGCGCAAGGCTGATCGCCGAAGCGCCGAGCGCGATCAATAGGCTGGTGCGCAGGCCATAGAAGATGCGGCTTAGAATGTCCCGCCCAAGCTCGTCGGTGCCGAGAATGTGCTTGAACGAGCCGCCGAACAGGATCGGCGGCGCCTTGCGGGCATGAAGATCGATCTGCGCAAAGCCGTGAGGCGCAAGCACATTGGCAAAGATCGCAACTGTGATGAAAGTCATGAGGATAATGACGCAAATGGCCGTCATCAGATCGAACCGAAGTCTGGGCCGAAAAGATCGCTCCGATCCGATTTTGGGGGAAGCATCGGCGCCCGTCGCTGCATTCGCCATGGCTTTTACCTTTCGAAAGGCCAATCAGGCCGATGCGCGATGCCGCAGACGCGGATCGGCAAGAATATAGAGACAATCAATGAGGAGATTGGCCGTCACCATCGTCGCGGTAATGAGCAGCACAATGGTCTGCACCATATTCAGATCGCGCTGCGCAACGGAGGAGACGAGAAAGCGGCCGACACCCGGCCAGGCATAAACGCTCTCGACCACGGCCGCGCCGCCGATCATGCCGCCGACGAGGAAGCCGAGCATGGTCAGAAGCGGCAAGGCCGCATTCGGCATGATATGCCGCCACAGAAGAGCACTTTCGCCGATGCGCTTGGCGCGCGCTGCCAATATGAAGCGCTGCCCCAGCACTTCCAGTACGCTCGATCGGACGAAGCGAGCGATGATGCCGGCATTGTAAAGACCAATGACCAGAACGGGCATGACGAGATGCGCCATGGTCGATCCCCCGCCGCTCGGCAATATCCGCAAGGAGACGGCGAAAAGCTGAATGAGCAGGATGGCGATCAGAAAATTCGGCAGCGAATGCATCAGCACCGCAAGCGCCATGACGAAGCGATCGATCAGTCCGCCGCGGTTGCGCGCAGCCAGAATGCCGAAGGGCACGCCGGCGCCGAATGCCAATATCAGGGCGGCACCCATCAATTCCAGCGTTGCCGGGACTTTCGACAGAACCAGCGTCAGGGCATCCTGCCCATTCAGCAGCGATGTGCCGAAATCGCCGCGCAGAAGGTGGCCGAGATAGGCGAAATACTGGATGTAGAGCGGCTGATCGAGACCCCATTGCTGCCGCATCAGCGCCACGACTTCCGGCGGCGTCTCGATGGGCAACAGGGAATGCAGCGGGTCGCCGCTGACGCGCAGGATGACGAAGGTGAAGGTCATCGCCAGGAACAGCGTCACGAGTGCTCGCAGAAACGCCCGCAGGATGGATTGAAGCATTGCCTGTTCCTTCAGAGCGTTTCGAGCATCGCCGCTGCCTGCCGCGCTCTGCCGCGCCGGCCGCGGGGAACGGCCGACAGGAGTTTTGCGGTATAGGGGTGGACCGGGTTTGCGAAGACATCCTCCGTGGGACCGGTTTCCACGATCTGGCCTGCCTCCATGATCGCGACGCGATGCGAGACATGCCGGACCACCCGCACGTCGTGGCTGATGAAGAGCAGCGACAGGCCGCGTGCCCGCTGCAATTCGAGCAGCAGGTTCAGCACCTGCGCCTGCACGGAAACGTCGAGCGCCGAGACCGGCTCGTCGCACAGCAGAATTTGCGGTTCGACCACGAGGGCACGGGCGATAGCGACGCGCTGGCGCTGGCCACCGGAGAGCTGATGGGGAAATTTCTGCAAGGCGGAGACAGGCAGGCTGACGGCCTTGAAAATTTCTGCAGCGCGATCGAGCCGGCTTGCCGGATAGCCTATGCCGTGGATGGTGAGCGTTTCCACCATCTGATGACCAACGCTCCGACGCGGATCGAGCGCGCCCATCGTATCCTGCGAAATAACCTGCAGGTATTTTGCCAGGCCACACCGGTTCGGCTTCATCAGGCTCTTGAAAGACTGGCCGAACAGCGTGATTTCGCCTGATGTCGGCATACGATCGCCGCAAAGCAACGAGGCAAGCGTAGATTTGCCGCAACCGGACTCACCGACGAGGCCCAGTGTTTCGCCGGGCTTCAATTCCAGGCTCACATCCTTGATGGCGTGAAATCCCCTGGCGCACCCCGGCCAAAGGGAAAAGCCCGGCGCATAGGAAAATTGCAGATCGCGGGCGGCAAGTGCCGCGTCAGCAATCCGCACATCGGATGGCATCTGCTTGTCAGGCATCATGGGCACTCCATGGATTGAAGCAGGCAAGTGCCGCCGCACCTGCAATCAACGGCGGAACCATCCTTCCGCAATTCGGCTCCGCACGCGGACAACGGGGTGCGAAGGCGCAAGCCTGCGGCAGATCATCGTGCAATTTCAGCTCGCCGGGAATATCCGCGAGCCTCTCCAGCGGCCGGCCACGGCCGGGCATGGCCTCAAGCAACAGCCGCGTATAAGGATGGCGTGGATTGTCGTAGAGATCGTCCGTGCGATTGATCTCGACCAGCGACCCCGCATACATGACCGCGATACGGTCGCAAACCTCGGAGACGAGATCGAGATCGTGACTGATGAAGATCATGGGGATGCCACGCTCGCGCACCGCCTTGACCAGGAGAGCGACGACCTGTGCCTGCACCGTCACGTCAAGCGCCGTCGTGGGTTCATCGGCAATGATCAGTCGCGGCTGCATGGCAAGCGCCGTGGCAATCATCACGCGCTGGCACATGCCGCCGGAAAATTGCGCGGGATAGTCATTGTAACGCGTCTCGGGTTGCGGAATGGCGACTTCCGCCAGAAGCCGAAGCGCTTCGTCCCTGGCTTCCTTTGCGGACATGCCGGCGCTGACAGCCGCCTCGGCGATCTGTGACCCGATCGTGCGGACCGGATCGAGGCAGGAGACGGGCTCCTGAAAGATCAGCCCGATGGGCGGCAGCTTTACCCGCGACCGCGGGCCGAACTCGGCTGCATCATACATGGCATCCTGGAAGGAAATATAGCCGGTGGCGCTGGCGCTCGGCCCGAGAAGACCGGCAAGCGCCAGGCAGGTGAGGCTCTTTCCCGATCCGCTCTCGCCGACGATGCCGAGGATCTCACCCTCGGCAAGGTCGAAGGAGACATTGTTGACCGGATGAAACCGCCCGGCGCCCGTTCTGAACGAGACACTCAGATTGTCGACGGAAAGAACGGGAACGCCCATCGCGAAGCAGCTCAGCTCTTCTGCTCTTCGAATGCAAGACTGCCGGCGCCGAGATCCATCTGGAAGGCCGGTAGAGGCTGCCACTTGATGCCCTTGCGGATGCCGAAGAAGACAGCGTTCTGATGGAGGACGGTGACGCCCGGATCTTCCCACTCGATCAGATGCAACATGTCGCGGAAGATCTTGGCACGATCGGCCGGATCGACTGCCTGCTCCATCTTGGCGCCAAGCGCATCGAAATCGGCATTCTGCCAGATCTTGAACGAGCTCAGATTGCCGGCCGAGCTGAACTGCGTGAAGAAGGAGATATAGGGGTCGGGAACCTGCCCGGTGCTCGACCAATTGCCCGTCGCACGGGTCGACGAGGCCTCAAACAGTTTGCCGGATTCCACGAACTTCATCTTGGCATTGACGCCGACAGCCTGCCACATGGCGACAACGGCCTGCGTAACCGGGTTTTCCGCCGTGTAGTAATTGTTCTGCGAACGGATCTCGATTTCCTCGCCATTGTAGCCGGCATCCTTCAGGAGCTGCATGGCCTGGTCCGGATCATATTTGTAGGCGGGATAATCCTTGAGATAGACCGGACCGTAGAGCTCGAACTGCAGGCCGTTCGGCACCCTGGTGCGACCGTTCCAGATCGTGTCGACGATCGCCTGGCGATCGATGGCGAGGATGAGTGCCTGGCGAACGCGGGGGTCCTTCAGCGCCGGATTGTTCTTGTCGAAGAACAGGATGCGGTTGTTCGGCACCGGGCCGCCGACGATCTCATGATCGGTGCTCGCAGTGACGACCGAAAGCTGATCCGGCGGCAGGTCGGTCGCAATGTCATAGTCGCCGGCCAGCAGACCGGCAATGCGCGAGGAAACCTCGGGCACGATGCGCAAGGTCACGCGCTTGGCGGCCGGCTTGCCGCGATAGGCCTGATCATGTGCGGCCAGCACGACGCTCTCATTAACCGTATAGCTTTCGACCTTGTAGGGGCCGGCGCCGACCGGCTTCTGCCGCCAGGTCGTCCAATTGCCGCCATTCTTCTGCCAGGCGTCCTTGCTGATGACAACGGCCGCATAGGATGCAAGGCGCTGCAGGAAGATCGGGTCCTGGAACTTGGTGACGAAGCGGACCGTCAGCGAATCCACGACTTCGACATGGTCGAGGCTGGTGAAATTGGTGCGGTAAGTGGGATAGCCCGGCGCATCCTTGTTCAAAAGCCGCTCAGGCCCGAAGGAGAAGGCGACATCCTCGGCGGTCATCTCGCGGCCATCATGGAAGATCACGCCGGGGCGCAGCTTCATTTCGAGCACGGTCGGTGAAATCCAGGTCCAGGCCGTCGCGAGATTGGGCTTCACCGAGAAATCGCCGCGCATGTCGAGCGCAAGCACGGTCTCGTGGATGGAAAAGTTGTTGCGGAAGGCGACGTTGCTGGCGGCATCGACCGGCTCCTGCGACACCGGATTCATCTGAACGGCGATGCGCAGTTCCGGTCTCTTGTCGGTGCCGTCATCGGCCGAGGCCGACGACGCCGGGACAAAAGCCGAGAGGCCGGCCGCGGCTCCCATCAGAAGGGTCGTGCGGCGGGTAACCGGGCTGTTGAAGCCGCTGGGCAGGTAATCGGACATCGGCACACTTTCCTGTTAAAGCAACTTATAACTCGCTTGCACAAACGTTTGCGCATATGAAAAACGACCACTTGCGTTCAAGACTGTCTTTTCTTTTACGCAAGGGAAAGTGGCCGCAAGCTAGGCGAGCTCGATGACGCACGTATGACAAGTTCGGGGGTAACGAACCGCATCGGCCGCTTTACAACGCGCGCGTCCATAGGAAGGTTCGAAAGCTCAACCAGAAGATCGAGCGAGGCTTCGCACAGGGCATCCGTCGGCTGTGCGATCGTCGTCAGCGGCGGAGCCCAATAGGCTGTGTCGGGCACGTTGTCATAGCCGACGATGGAAATATCTGCAGGAATTTGCAGGCCAAGATCGCGCAGGAAGGCGACGACCTCGACGGCAAGACCGTCACTGCCGCAAATCAGAGCCGTCGGGCGTTCCGGCGATGCCAGGAGGTCGGCAAGGAGCTTGCGGTCATGCTCGCCCTTCTCAAAGGAAATGATATCACCGGCGATCAGGCCGGCACTGCCGGCAACCGTGTCCTGGAAAATCGACATCCGATCGCGAAGCGCGATGCGGCTGACGCGATAGACGAAGGAAATGCGGCGGTGTCCGAGCTCCACAAGGTGATCGAACAGCAGTCTTATGCCCTGCCGGTCGTCGGTGAGAACCGCGGGAAGCGGCCCTGTCAGCCCTGCGCCAAGCGTCACATGTGCTTTGCCCATGAGATCGAGATGATCGCACAGCGCCTGCTGGCCCGGAAGGTCGCTGACCATGATGACGCCGTCGAAGAAATCCTGTTGGAACAGGCGCAACTGGCCTGCGATTTCGCCAGCCTCGCCCTTGGCCTGCGCGACCAGCAGCTCCACGCCCCGCCGCTGTGCCACAGCCTGAAGGCGGCTTGTCAAATGCGGCTGATAATGACCCGACAGGCTGTTCACGATCGCTCCGAACACACCGGTCCTGTGCGTCCTCAGCGATGTTGCCAGACGGTTGACAACGTAACCGAGGCTGCTTGCCGCTGCCCTGACACGATCCTGCGTCTCCAGGCTGATGCGGCTGTCGACCTGGCCATTCAGGACGCGCGATACCGTCGTGGCAGACACGCCCGCCAGCCGGGCGACGTCCAGAATGCCGATTCTTTTGGGTGCTTTCATACGGTCTGCCGAATTTTTTCGCGCCGCGCCGCACCGGCGCCAGGAGGTCCGGAACTCTTGCCGCACTTGCCTCGATACGCAAGATCACATTTCGACTTCGAGAGAAATTTTCATAGGCTACTATGGCATCGCACCCATCCGTAGGATGCGCAGATCAATTCATGAGATCGTCACGGCCGTGACGCAAAGTAGGATGGAGCCACTCAACTGGCCAGACCACCAGACGCGCCCGTTTAAGGCTTCGCGGTCAGGTATCGGCGCAAATCCGATACGCCGCAGTGAGAGGAACAGAAGCAACCATCCAGGGAGAGGGATAATGAACATAAGTCTGATCGTGCATCCCGGTGTCGATAGTGCTCTTATTGCCTGGCGCAGCGACTTCATCGACCAGTGCCGTGGCTTTGCCCTGCGGCGGAAGATCAAGCGGGCGGCTGGAAGCCCGCAAAGCCCGAATACGGTCTCCGATGTCGATGCCGACGGCTTTCATGAGGAGATCGTCGCAAGCTGGGTCGGCTTCGCCGACGGACCGGCCGTTGAGGAGGGCACGCGCAAGCCGACGACGGAATGGCCGATCCAGAAGTACCTCTGGTCCGATTTCGCCGTCAATCCGGGCGATGTCGTCGCCTATAAGGTCTCCGCCATGGTCGGACCCGAGACGGCATTGCAGGAATCGGCCGATCACGTATCGGATTGGAGCGATGCCATGCAGATCGGAGCCGAAACCAGCGGCCATGTCAGCTGCTATTTCAACCGGGGCATCGTCGCCAGCCAGTGGCTTGCGCGCGTGTTGCCCGAAGAGGCCCCCACCACTAAACTCAAGAAGGCGATCGCCGATCCGGAAGACCCGATCCGCCGATTTCTAGCAGGGCCGATCCGCGACAAGCTGGTATCGCTCCTCAATGATATCAGGTCGAACAGCGGTCATATCTATGCCGCCCTGTTCGAGCTGGACGATCCAGAACTCATACCACTGATGCAGGGGTTCAAGAAACGCGCCCATATCGTGCTCGGCAATGGCAGCGTCAAGAAAAAGGGCGAGGACGAAAACGAGGATGCCCGGTCGAAACTGTCTTCCTGTGATGTCAGGGATCGCATGAGCGCGCCGCGGGCACTCGCACATAATAAATTCCTGGTCATCTGCGATGCCGACAAGGCGCCCCGAGCCGTGTGGACCGGCAGCACCAACTGGACGATGACCGGCCTTTGCACCCAGGCCAACAATGCGCTTCTGATCGACAACCCGGCTGTCGCGCAATTCTATCTCGACCAGTGGAAAACGCTTGCCGCCGACGGCAACGATTCGCCGCCCGCCCTCTATCAAAGCAATGCCGAGCCCAGAACAACGCCCAAGGCCAAGAATACGACGGTCTGGTTCACGCCCATGCGCGAAGGGCTTGATCTCGAACAGGCAGGCGAGCTGATCCGCGGTGCCCAGCAGGGCATCCTGTTCGCCATGTTCAATCCCGGGCCTCGCGGCACGCTTCTCAACGACATCATCGAGCTTGCCTCGCCGTCGAGCCCTTCGTTCAAACCCGATCTCTACATTCAGGGCGTGGCCAACCAGAACCCCGGCACAACAAAGAACCCTGTCGTGCTGTTCAACAGAGGCGAACGGATCGACGCCAATGCGGACGTCGTGCTGCCCGCCGCTATACCGGGCCGTTTTGCCTATTGGCAGAAAGAAGTTCTGAAGCTGCCGACGGCCCACGCCATGGTCCACAGCAAGGTGGTCATCGTCGATCCATATGGTCCCAATCCCGTCGTCATGACGGGCTCCCACAATATGGGTCCGAAGGCGAGCGGCGTGAACGACGAGAACCTGGTGATCATCACCGGCAACGGCGATCTTGCCAGCCAATATGCCGGCAAGATCATGGAAATCTATGCCCAGTATCGTTGGCGGCAATCCGTTCAGAAACAGGGCGGCGCGCCGAAGTGGACCGGTCTTGCCAATGATGACAGCTGGCAGATCAAATCGCCGGACCAGCCCTATGACAAGCGTCGCATACGCGAGCTCGACTTCTGGTTCGGTAAAAATGACAATGCCTGACATCTGACGGGCATCAACCCTGGGTCGCGGCAAAACCACTGCGATCCTGATTGCGGGCATGGCTCGGCTTACTCGTGCATGTGTAATGCCGACGCAATCTTCGGCTTCTAGTGGCTTGGCAACAATCCGGATTTCCGAATGTTGCCTCACTACTCTCTTCCCAGGCTTCTCCTTATCGGCGCTTTGGCGCTTACGGCGTGGGCTTTCGTAGTCGTCAAATCCATATGGACGGATCAAGCGAGATGGTTGGTCAATATCACCGACCACTCGCTGGCGTGCTTCGTCGCATACCCGAACGGCAGTTCATTGCAGGACATGAGATTGCCAGCAATGACGTGCCGCTCCGCTTCGGTCGCGAGTTCCGCCAGGCTTCCTCCTTACACGACGATGGCAGTTCGCCCGCAACGCCTGGTCATTTCAAAAGAGCGAGGATCCTTCTCTACCTTCTGCGTTCGCGCCACTGGCGAAAAGCGGCTCCTAACGAACCTTCGCAAGCCGATTGCCGGACATGAATAATCCCCGTTTGCCCTCCCTCGCCGCCAGAGCTTCCAGCCGTCCATTCGGGTAGGTTAAATAAACCTCTGGTAGATGCTATGACTTATTCTACCGGCTTGGATGCCACCCCCGAGCCGGCCATTGCAGCGTCCGACGAGACTGCATGCCCTCGCAGTGTCGTCGGACACCCTCCCTTGAAAGAGCGGTTACTTGGACCGGTTCATGCCGCCCGTCCTGCTTTACGGCCGGAGAAAATGCATCCTCCCAGGAACGTGCCCTCCAGCGCATTGTAGCCGTGATATCCACCGCCGCCGAAGCCTGCGGCTTCGCCGCAGGCATATAGCCCTGGGATGAGTGCACCATTCCGCCCGAGCGCCTGGCTATTCAGATCGGTTTCGAGACCGCCCAGAGATTTTCGCGTGAGGATGTTGAGGCGCACGGCAATCAGTGGGCCGGCCTTTGCATCCAATATGCGATGGGGTGGGGCCGTGCGCATGAAGCGATCGCCGAGATAGCCGCGCGCCTGTCTCAACGCGACGATCTGGGCATCTTTGGCAAAGGGATTGTCCAACTCGCGATCACGGGCTTCGATCTGGGTGCGCAGATGGGCAAGATCGAGCGGGTGGTCGCCGATACGGTTCATGCCGGCGACCAGCTCTTCCAGCGTTTCGGCAACGATGAAATCCTTACCCTTCGCCTTGAATGCTTCCACCGGCGGGGGAGCCGACCGGCCAAGACGGCTGCGCAGAAGGAGCCCGATATCGCGTCCCGTAAGATCTGGATTCTGTTCGGAGCCCGAAAGGGCAAACTCCTTCTTGACGATCTTCTGCGTGGTGACGAACCAGCTGTAGCTATGGCCAAGCCTGCAGATGTGCTGCAGCGTCGCAAGACTGTCGAATCCCGGCAGGCAGGGGGCAGGCATGCGATTGCCATCGGCGTCGAACCAGAGCGAGGAAGGCCCCGGGAGGATGCGGATGCCGTGGTTCGGCCAGATCGGGTCCCAGTTGGCAATGCCTTCGGTATAGTGCCACATCCGGTCGCCATTGATCGGCCGCGCGCCGGCTGCCTCGGCATGACCGATCATCAAGCCATCCACGTGGTGGGGCACGCCGCTCAGCATCCGCTCCGGGGGTGCGCCAAGACGTTCGACGGGCCAGGCGCGGCGAACCAGTTCCGGATTGCCGCCGATGCCGCCGCTCGCCACGATCACGGCGCCGTCGATGCGGAAGTCGCCGACGACATCACGGCTCGACTGCTGACCGCGCAGGATGTTGTCCTCGGCGAGGATCTCGCCCTCCACGCCGAAAATGCCGTCTTCATCACCGACCAATCGCGTCACGCGCCGCCGGAACAAGAGCTCGATCTTGCCGTCCTTCTCCGCTGCCAGCACTCGCTTCACGAAAGGATCGAGTACGCCGGGACCCGTGCCCCAGGTGACATGGAAGCGCGGTACGGAATTGCCGTGCCCGTCGGCGAGGCCTCCGCCGCGTTCTGCCCAGCCGACAACGGGAAACCAGCGCATGCCGAGCCCATGCAGCCAGCTGCGCATCTCGCCGGCGGCAAAATTGAGGTAGGCCTCCGCCCAGGCACGAGGCCAGAAGTCCTCCGGTCGGTCGAAGGCTGCAGCGCCCAACCAATCCTGGCGGGCGAGATCGAGACTGTCGCGAATGCGCATCCGCCGTTGTTCCGGCGTATCGATCATGAACAGCCCGCCAAGCGACCAGAAGGCTTGTCCGCCGAGACTTGCCCGAGGCTCCTGATCGATAAGGATCACCCGTTTCCCGCGCTCTAGCAGCTCACAAGCCGCAACAAGGCCTGACAAGCCTGTTCCAACGATCACCACATCAGCATGACTGCTCATCCGTCCCTCCCTCAGCGAATAGCATATTCAATTGGAGAGCTTAGTGAAGCTTACGTAAAAGTAAAACGAATACCAGAGCTGACGACCATCCAGAATCGATCCACCAAGCCTGCATTTCGTCTCCACGAAACCTGCACGATGTTCATGTTGTCTTCCGACACTGATAGCGATCAATCGCTCTTTTTGTTGATGCCGTTGCCGCTGTCGACACGAAAGGAACCCTCAGCAGGGACGGGCTTTCGAGCGAACGGAGATAGCGACGAGCGACATCGGCAGCCTCTCAAGGGAAACATCATGTACAAACAGAAGTCGCCCACGCTTATCGATTGGCTTTTCATTTTGGCGCGTCTGGCACCGATCATCATGGTCTACCTGTGGCCGACATTCCTTCGTTTCATTCTAGGCACTGTCTTTTTTGTCGCGCTCGCCGCGCTGATGTATCATTTGGTTGACGTGGAACCGAACTTTTCGGCGCACGACTCTTCTCAACAAGTGGCTCCACTTACTCGCGAGCGGTAATCTTTACGTTCGGAGCAGAGAACTCTCCCCGTTGTCGAGCCAGGATGCGTCCCTTCGGACAACGAAAGCCTGGTCTTATAATTGACTGGGAGAAGGAAATCACGACAGAGTGCATCTCCACCGCCTTCTCCATCGCATCGGCTTGCCTGACATCGGAAAAGGCGCACCCGATTGCTTAACAGGAGAGGAGCAGCAGCCATGGGCAAGCTTCCCGACATGACGAAACACCGCGGTTTTCCTTCCGGCATGCCGGGTACAGGCGTGCAATTCACCATTCGCCGCGCAAACCCGAAAGGCGTGACACCGATCAAGAAACTGCCGCGCCGCGCGCGGCCGGGAACGCAGGAACACCGGATCGACGCCGCATTCCTGCATGCGCTCTGGCACTATTTCGGTGCAGAACCTTTCGAGCGCGGCAATCTCGACGCTGCACGGCTCAACCTGCTCTTCGAGCGCGAGGTGCTGCCCGCAGACAAGGATTTCGATCCGCTCTCCTATGAAGCCATGCTCGTCATCAACGAGAAAGTGGCGCGCGAAAGCTTCCCCGAAGCATTCGAAGATGTGATGGAGGTCTGACGCCACGCGGAAGCGCACAGCCCTCCTGAACGGGCGGTAACGGAAGTGCTGCGCCGCAAAGCCATGTCGCTAAGGATGGCATGCGGCCCTATGCCCGGTTGCCTCCGGGCTGGAGCGCGCTAACTTACGGTAGTCGACACTCTTCATTTGAGGCTGACATGCCCGACGATGTCTTGCTGACATTCAATGCCGGCTCCTCGACCTTGAAAATCGGGGTCTTCGAGCTGACGGCAAAGGAACCGAGAAATGTCGGCCGCGGCAAGATCGATTTCGATCAAAGCCCATTGATGCTCCGCTATTCCATAGGCCAGGATCGATACGAGAAGGCGATCCGGGGCGATAATAGCGGGCAGTTCGTCTCCGTCATCTCCGAAACGCTGGACCATATGCTGGCTCACCTTCCCGGCAGGCTCCAGGCAGTTGCCCATCGTGTCGTCCACGGCGGCATGGTGTTTCAAGAGGCCATCCTCTTGGATGACGCTGCGATCGAGCGGATCGAGAAGCTCGTTCCCCTAGCGCCCCTGCACCAGCCCCAAGCCCTGCGCGCCATTCGGTCGATGAAAACGCTGCGTCCGGACGTTCTTCAGACCGCCTCCTTCGACACGGCCTTTCATTCGTCGCAAGCCGACGTCGTGCGACGGCTGGCGATACCGCGCGCCATGCATGACGACGGAGTGCGCCGCTACGGCTTTCACGGGCTCTCTTACAAATACATCGCCGCGAAGCTTCGAGAGATCGATCGGCAAGCGGCGAAGGGCAAGGTCGTCGCCTGCCATCTCGGCAGCGGCGCCAGCCTGTGCGCGATGGAAAACGGCATCAGCCGCGATACGAGCATGGGGTTTTCGGCGCTCGACGGCATCCCGATGGCGACGCGTCCCGGCTGGCTGGATCCAGGCGCCCTGCTCTACCTCATGAGGACGGGAATGCCGCAACCCGATCGGATCGAGGCTTTCCTCTATCATCAATGTGGCCTGCTCGGCGTCTCAGGCATCAGCGGCGATACACGGGTTCTGCTCGATGACAAGAGCCCGGAAGCGGCCGAGGCCATAGATCTATTCTGTTTGCGCATTTCAGGCGAGATCGGGCGGCTATGCGCGACGATCGGCGGTCTCGATGCCATCGTCTTCACCGCCGGCATCGGCGAGAACCAGCCGCAGATCAGGACCCGCGTCGCACAAAGGTTGCAGTGGTTGGGTATCGAGATTGATGAAAATGCAAACCGCAGCAATTTGACCTCGATCAAGGCGACATCCAGCCTCGTAAAGCTATTCGTGATCCCGACCGACGAGGAGCGGGTGATCGCTGAAGAGGCCGTTACCCTGATCGCTTGACGAAAACGAGGAGACGCAGATGAATGCTGTTACTGCACCGCTTTCGCCCGAAGAACTCTCCCTGATCGACCGCTATTGGAAGGCGGCCAATTATCTGTCGGTCGGCCAGATCTATCTGATGGACAATCCGCTGCTGCGCGAACCGCTCAAGCCGGAGCATATCAAACCGAGGCTGCTCGGCCACTGGGGCACGACGCCGGGATTGAACTTCATCTACGCGCATCTCAACCGCATCATCAAGACGCGCGATCTCGACATCATCTATATATGCGGCCCCGGACATGGTGGCCCTGGTATGGTCGCCAACACCTATCTCGAAGGCACCTATAGCGAGATCTATCCGGACATTTCCGAGACGGCGGAAGGGATGCAAAGGCTGTTCAAGCAGTTTTCCTTCCCCGGCGGCATTCCGAGCCACGCCGCACCGGAAACTCCCGGTTCCATCCATGAGGGCGGCGAGCTCGGCTATGCGCTCGTGCATGCCTATGGCGCCGCCTTCGACAATCCCGATCTGATTGTTGCCTGCGTCGTCGGCGATGGCGAGGCCGAGACCGGACCTCTGGCGGCAAGCTGGCATTCCAACAAGTTCCTCAATCCGGCACGCGATGGCGCGGTACTGCCGATCCTCCACCTCAACGGCTACAAGATCGCCAATCCGACGATCCTCGGCCGCGAAAGCGACGACGATCTCCGCAAGCTGTTTTGGGGCTATGGCTACGAACCCTTCTTCGTCGAGGGACATGAACCATCCGCCATGCATCAGGCCATGGCCGAGACATTCGACCGCGTCTTCGACCGCATCCGCGACATACAAAGAAACGCACGCGAAAAGACGTCGTCCGAAGGCATACCGCGCTGGCCCATGATCGTGCTGCGGAGCCCGAAAGGCTGGACCGGCCCCAAGCAAGTCGATGGCAAGAAGGTCGAAGGCTTCTGGCGGGCACATCAGGTGCCGGTCGCCAATTGCCGAGGCGACGAGGGTCATCGCAAGATCCTGGAAGACTGGATGCGCAGCTATGATCCCGATGACCTTTTCGATCATAACGGGGGGCTGAAGGAAGAGCTGCGAGCGCTTGCGCCTGGTGGCCAAAAGCGCATGGGCGCCAATCCGCATGCCAATGGCGGCCTGCTGCGCCAGGAGCTTCTGGTTCCCTCCATCGAGGACTATGCCATTGAGATCGGCGAGCGCGGCAGCAAGCAGGTGCAATCCACCGAAATCCTGGGGCACTACTTGCGCGATACGCTGAAGCTCAATGCTGCCAAGCAGAATTTCCGCATCTTCGGTCCCGACGAGACGGAATCGAACCGGCTCGGCAGCATCTTCGAAGCCACGGATCGGGTCTGGATGGAGGCGATCGAGGATTATGACGTCCATCTGTCCCGCGACGGGCGGGTGATGGAGGTGCTCAGCGAACATCTATGTCAGGGCTGGCTGGAAGGATATCTGCTCACGGGTCGGCATGGGCTTTTTTCGTGCTATGAAGCCTTCATCCATATCGTCGATTCCATGTTCAACCAGCATGCCAAATGGCTGAAGGTTTCGCGCGAATTGCCGTGGCGCAAACCGATTTCGTCGCTGAACTATCTGTTGACCTCGCATGTCTGGCGGCAGGACCATAACGGCTTTTCCCACCAGGATCCGGGCTTTGTCGATCTCGTCGCCAATAAGAAGGCCGACATCGTGCGCATCTATCTGCCGCCGGATGCCAATACGCTGCTGTGGGTCGGCGATCACTGCCTCAGGACCTACGACCGGATCAACGTCATCGTTGCCGGCAAGCAGCCGGAATCGCAATGGCTCAGCATCGACGAAGCGGCCACCCATTGTAAGGCCGGCGTCGGTATCTGGGATTGGGCGAGCTACGAGGACAACACGATCGCCCCCGATGTCGTGATGGCCTGCGCAGGTGATGTCCCCACCATGGAGACGCTCGCCGCCGTCATGCTGTTGCACGAGGCGATCCCCGATCTCAAGATCCGCACGGTCAACGTCGTCGATCTCCTGGCTCTGCAGGACCCGCAACAGCATCCGCACGGCCTTGATCATCAGGCATTCGACCAGATCTTCACCACCGACAAGCCGGTGATCTTCGCCTATCATGGCTATCCCTACCTGATCCACCGGCTAACCTATCGACGGACAAACCACGACAACATCCATGTTCGCGGCTTTATCGAGGAGGGTACGACAACCACGCCATTCGACATGACCGTGCTGAACGAGCTAGACCGCTATCATCTCGCATTGGAGGCGATCAACCGCATTCCCGGCCTGTGGGAAAAAGTGCCGGAGGTCGTGGATAGCCTGAAGGCAAAGCTCGGCAAACACCACGATTATGTCCGCCGGCACGGCGAGGATATGCCGGAAGTTCGCGACTGGCGGTGGAAACGATAGAACTGGACTGACGTCGACAACAAGCCGGAAATACCGCCCTGCAGCGGCCAGCCCTCAGGATTTGGACGCGTGCTGCGGCTTTCCCTTTTGCTTGGTCGAGGCCATGTCGTGAAGCTCCTTCTCGCTCATGGAGTCGACCATGCTTTTCGACGCACCCTTCAGTTCGCTCTTCTTTCTTTCGCCGCGTTTGGCGGCGAGCGCCGCACCGGCGGCCATTTGCTGTGATTTCGACTTTGCTGGCATGATGACGTCTCCTTCGGATTAGGTTGAAATTCTGCCGGCTTAGCCGGCGAAACGCACCAGCAGGATCACGAGGACTACGGCGGCAAGCCCGCCGATAAACACCAGACGCTGCCAACGTCGCTTCAGGATGATTTCGCCTTGGCGTGCATCTTCCGCAGAAAACGTGCGCGATTCCTGTTTGTGCGGACTGTCTTGGTCTCTTCTGCTCATTGCAACCATCCCTCGACGGCAGGAACCGCCGATCGTGTCTGCCTGCAAAGCGCGGCTTACGATTGGTAGCTGCCAGTAAGGCTTGCCTCTGCAAGCATGTGTTTCTTCACTTTCTGCCACATGGCTTCCGCCCCGGCGGCTTCGGGAAGCGTCATCCGCGGTACATCGAGCGCGGCAAGCCGGAAAACGTACCGATGCGGCGGATCGCCTGCCGGAGGACGCGGACCGTCGTAACGGGCATTGCCGAAATCATTCTTATAGAAGCGCAACGCCTGCTCCTGCATCGCATCCACGTTCTCGACCAAGCCACTCCATTCCGCCGGAATATTGGCGATGCCGCAATGGCGGAATGTTCCCGCCGGCGCATCCGGATCCTCGATGATCAAGGCGAAGCTTTGGGTCCCTTTGGGAGCGCCGCCCCAGGCAAGCGGCGGGAATATGTTTTCCCCATCCAACGCGTATTTGCTCGGTATCGGCGCATTCTCAGCAAAGGCCTTGCTGATCAACGTCAAAGCCATTCGATCCTCCTCTTGCTGTCATGGATTCATGAGCCTGTGAAGTTCTGAACTTAAGGTGGAACACATCAGAATCATTATTGTTCCCCATAGGGAACATTCGCACTCATCCGCAGTTGTGGGAGCGTCCATGAAGGAGGAAAAAATGACGGACGAACGGTTCGAGTGGATCAGCAAGAGGGCCTACGCCATCTGGGAAGCAGCCGGCCGCCCCTGGGGCTGCAGCCACCATCACTGGGAACAGGCGGCCAAGGAGCGCGAGATCATGGAGAGAACGCGAGCCTCCGCCGACGGCGAAGAGGTGCTCGCGAGATTTCGACGGACGACTGTAATACGTCCATCCGCGAACGATGCTCAGGAGAGCGGGGAAGATACGCTCTCCGACGACAGACGTGTCGGATAACTTCCAGTCATCGGCAGTTCCAGAGCCGTTCCGTTCCCATATCCGGTCCCCTCAAAGAGGAGCGGACATCCGCAACGCACATTCATCCCCAAATCTCGGAAGCCTGCGTGCTAATTCTGCGTTCCGTCGCGATTTGGTTGGGCCGGTGTGCTCTTCGTTCCCTGCTGATTGTTCTCCGTCCGATCGGTTGGAGCGGGTTGTGTGGATTGCCCTGCTGGCGGCGTATTGTCTACCGTGCCTGTCTGCGGCTGCCCGCTGGAGGAACTTATGGTCGGCGCCGGATTCTGCGATTTGCCTGGTTCGATATAACGGCCCCAGACTTCAACGCCGACCCATACGATTGCCGCCAGAACCAATGCCGTGATCAAGATGGTAGACAGATGCGTGCCACGCACGCCTTGGCGGGCCTCGGTCGCGGACAGGGACTTCTTCGGGTCCTGGGGCTTTTTCGGTTCCTCGAATGCCATTGCAAGCCTCCATGTTTGCAAATTCCATATGGACCTAACCGGCACTTCGAAAGATGGTTCCATCGAGGAGCATCCGCGTTCAATCGGCATAAACGGAACAATGCGCAAATCCCGGCGTTAGCTTAATGAGGTTGCAGATCGTGCCAAGCGGACGCGATGGTGCTGAAGAATATGGAGATTTTTCCGCTTTCTCTCCATAGCCAACGAAATGGCAGTCGAGCTTCCTATCCATCCGATCTGCGGCCTTTCCAACCTTCGAGGAGATGGAAGGCGGATCAGCCTTTGACGCTTTACCGTCTGATCTTCATCGCGGCCTGGCTGAATGCAAAATCGTATAGCCCGTTCTGGTTGGCGGCTGGGCCGTGGGCGACGCTTGATCCTGGCAACCGAAAGGGAGCTGGATTTCATGAATATCGATGCCGCCCCGCGGAACACAAAATGACCAGGAGGGCAGCGTCTTTCGCAACGGAAAACTCCATCCGTCATGGAGGTGAACAATGGCAAGAATTATCGTCAGTGCGGCGCCGCCGAAGGAACTATCGGCGTCGACACCATCATTTCCACCGAGGCCTGAGTGGTCACGCCTTTCGAACAGCCGGAGCTTGGTGACCAAATGCGGGCGCTTCCTGCTGATAACGGCGGTAACGGCTGCCATGTCATCGAATTTCGTGTTCGCACAACAGCAACCGAACGACGATCGATGCAAGGCAGAGGATACCAACCGGCAGACCGATAACAAGCATGCGGAAAGCGGACAGACGTCGACGCCGGACGGCAACCCCAGCCAGAAGCTGTCCGACTGCGGCGGCGTGCTGAAACCACCGCCTGTTGGCGACAGCAAAATGGAAAAGCCCGCACCGCAGGTCGGCAACACGCCTGTCATCAAGCCCGGTGATCAGCCGAAAGAACAGCAGAACGGCCAACAGCCAGAGAAATAGTGCCGATCTTTCTTATGGCTTTGGCTCGGGTTGCTCTATGGGACCGTGCGTAACGGCCCCAGAGTCTCGATTATCGCTCGACGTAAACGGCTTGATGACGAGAATCGCCAGAATGGACGCGATCATGAAGCCGAAAATGAGGAGCAGCAGCATTCGCATGTCGAAGTCCTGATCCTATGAGGATTTGCGCACGGTAAGATTGCTGTCATGCCCGACTATGCCGCTGGCTTGCCGGGAGATCGCCTCGGCGCGCTGCTTGGCCTCGTGATTTTCGACGGATCCTTCGACAATGACGCGCCCGCGGCTGACGGTGACGAAGATGCTCGCTGTGTCGAGCAATCGATCAGCCCTCAGCCTGTCTTCGATCTCGGTACGAATTTCCCCATCGGTCCTTTCCTGTGCCAGCGCAGAGGACTTCGCTGGCAGGTCTTCGGAGACTCTGCCATCCCCGACCTTCCTTGAGCCGGAGATCGGTCTGATATCGGAAATCCTGACGGAAATTTCATCGGCCGTTTGCTTACGCTGAAGGTCGCATTCGGCTGAATCCTCGCAGCGCGCGTCATCGGTACCAGGCTCAGGCGGGATTTCCTCTGACGAATATTGCTTCGTTTCCTCGTCCGCAATATCCCCCGAGCCACCGGCTGCCTGATCAAGCGCCCGAAGGGTGCGCATATCGCCGCGATCCGGAGAAGCCTTTGCCATCGTCTGTTGTTTGGTTTCGGTCATGGTTTTCTCCCTTTCGATAAGGGACAAACTTTTACCCTTCCGGAATGTTCCGATCGGGGGCCTCTATCAAGTTCCAGTGGTCAGCATCTCGAAGGATACGACCTTGTGATGCTCTTGAAGCGATGTCAGCAGTTGAGCGCCGCCGCCATCCGGTCCTGCGTGCCGCCATCGCACCTCGTAGGAAATATGCGCAATGGCCTCGGTCGGACCCGTCGCCTTGCCGACGAAGGCGCAGGCATACCCGAGCGGTTCAAGCACTGCTTGCATATCGGTGACCCCAACGCCGGCATCACGCGGCAGCTCTATCACTAGACGCGCCTTCTGCCTGCGCGGGATCAGCCTGTCGAACTGTTTAAGCGGCGATAGCACAACAAAGGCAATGAGAGCGCCGGCCGAACCGACAATAAGCTGACCGCCGCCGATGCACAGGCCGATGGCCGTCATGATCCACAAGGTCGCAGCCGTCGTGACGCCGGTCACGAGATCTCCGCGCTTGAGAATGGCACCGCCACCGATGAAGCCGACGCCGGTCAACACGCCGAGTGGAAAGCGCAGCACATCCATCGATGCAAAGGACTGGGACGTCTTGCCCACTGTGGACAGCAGGAGATTGGCCTGGATCATCGACAGGCACGCGGCAAGCCCGACGAGGATCGTCGTGCGAAACCCGGCCGCATGCCCCCCCATCTCTCGATTGATGCCGATCAGCCCCCCAGCTACGACCACCAGCACCAGACGGACGACAATATCCAACCAGTCCGCATCCACCCGCATGATATCGCTAAGGTCAGGCACGATGTCCTCTCAGGAAGTCTCACCACCGGGGGTTTCCAGTTGGGGAACATCGCAGACGGCGTTTCGTTCCATCCTCGATCGAAGCGCTCACGAAAAGCACAATAGAAGCAGCATGATGACTTCCGGCTCTCTTGTCAGTTCGAGGGAAAGCGCTTAGCCAGAAGGTCGCGCGCGCCATCGCGCCTGGAACCGCTTCCTGCAATGGGAAGCAACCATATCGATTCGACACACCCTGTGAGGCCATATGATTTCCGGAAGCCGTAAAAAGGGACCCATTGCCGGGATCGCACTCGCCTGCGCGGGATATGCCTGCTTTTCACTTCAGGACGCGATGGTGAAGTGGCTCGTCGCCAGCTATGAAGTGCCCGAGATCCTCTTCATGCGCAGTCTGGTCATCGTGCTGGTTGCAGGCGTGCTCGTCCGTTATCGGCGCCATCCGTCAATTTTCAAGAGCCCCTATCGCGGCACGGTCGTCCTGCGCGCCGGGCTGATGCTGCTTGCCTGGCTGCTGTTTTACAACGCGGCCCGCTATCTAGGTCTGGCAGAACTGACGACACTGTACTTCTCGGCGCCGATTATCGTCATGGTTCTTTCGATCTTCGTTCTCGGGGAGAAGATCCATGCGGGCCGTTGGATCGCCTGCATAGGAGGCTTCATCGGCGTGGCGATCGCGGCAAATCCAAGCCATTCGCCCAACCTCCTGCCCGCCGCCATGTGCCTCGTCGCGGGTTTTTGCTGGGCTTGGAGCACGATCCTGATCCGGCTCGTCAGCCGAAGCGAGACCACGCTCACCCAGATGTATGCCACGAGCCTGATATTCGGCATTGCCTGCGCCCTGTCATTTCCATGGACATGGAAGACCCCTGATGCGAGCGGCTGGGCGCTGATGCTGACCCTCGGCGTGATCTCTACGATCGGGCAGTTTCTGCTCTATGAAGGCTTTCGATACGCGCCCGCTTCTACGCTGGCGCCCATCGAATATAGCGGTCTTGTTTGGGCTTTCGTGTACGGCTATGTGATCTGGGCCGAGATTCCGGCGACGAACGTTTTTGCCGGCGCCCTCCTCATCATCGCCTCAAGCTTCCTGCTCATCCTATGGGAGCGCCGCGTGGCGCGCCCACAAAAAGAACGTGAAATACTGAGACGCCACCGATAGATGGCTCGCCTGCTCTCGAAACCGCGAGCCAGCTGCGCGAAAGCAAGTGCGGCTTTACGGCAAGGATACCGAAGATCGGGCCATTAAGCGGCTGAAGCCGATCTGCCTGATCGCGCCGCACTCCGGGTCTTCGACCTGGGACATACCGTTGTCCCAAAAAGCCATCACATTGCTTTGCCGCCCGCCAGCCGGGCTGCGCGCTGCTTGCGGTTCGCCTCCAAAGCCTGCTGAAAATCCAGGTCGGTTTGCGCGTGGTAACGGAGATCCTCGAGAAACTGAGAGACGCCATCAAGCGTATCGACGAGGACATATCGCAGACCGCCGCCAGCATCGATCAGGTCATGGCTGACGCTCACGCCGAAACCACCGGCAACCTTGCGAAACCACGCCGAGCGCCAGCGCTTGAAACCGTCTGGATCCGACTGAAACTCGGCAAGCAGCATCTTCTGCTGGTCAAGCCGCGCGAGGAACGTCTCAACCGCGCCCTGCGAGCCGGCCTTCGCCTTCTCAGCCTTCTTTGCAATCCACTTTTCAAGAAACTGAAACCCTGGCTGCGGAGCCGTCGCTTCATCCTGATCGATAACCGCCTCGGAATCAGGTGTCGGCCGCAGGACGCAATCCGCATGCGCAGACGCGCTTGCCTGCGTTTCCCGCTCCATTGCCAGGGTCTGCTTGAGATCGGCAGCAAGCTCTCCCCAGATCGATCTTGCCGATTCGACTGGCTTTGCTTTTGTTCGGCGGGAGGATTTGATTTCGATAATGAAAGGTTTTGTCTGTTTAACCATGATATTTCAGTGTGTGCTCGACGACGGAGCGCAGTTGATGGGCAATCAGCATTGATGAAAGGCTGGCATTCTCTGAGGGCAACGACCGTCGCGCGGCGATCGCTTGCGATCATTATGGGCCAAGGCCGTACACCAAACCGATCGATGAAGCAATCTCGCCGCTCCCGTCCAAAATAGCCGTCAGCACACTGGGACCAGATCTACAGCACAAACAAGACAGGCATGTAGCAAAGGTGAAGAAGATCCACCACTTGAAGGAGCATGCCCTTCTGTCCGGCAAGGGGAAACTCGCATCTGCGCATTGCAGATCCTGCATCGTGTCGCTATGTTTAAAGAAGGCGCACGAACAGCAAAGGAGGTTGCCTATGTCATCGCGGGACGCCTGATCCAGCAATACCAAGACTTCTGCCTTTCCAAAGGCATCAAATTCACACGTATAGACTCCGTACAGCCGCACGATAATACCACGCTCTTCTGCAGCGCTGGGATGCAGCAGTACAAGCCCCTCTTCTCCGATCCTTCCCATATTGGTACGGTTGCCAACGCTCAGGCCTGCCTGCGAATGGGCGATCTCGACGAGATCGGGGACGGAACGCATTTCCTTCATTTCACGATGCTGGGGCTTTTCTCGTTCAGGGAAATGGCTGTCGGCGACGCGATCGATTTCTGGCTCGAGTTTCTCGGAACCCTTGGCCTCGTGCCCGATCATGTCACGATTCATCCAGATCGCCTCGAAGAATGGGCGCCGTTCTATCGTGGCCGCATTCCCATCATCCCGGATAACGAATGCACGTGGAGCGACGGCAGCATCAATGGATACTGCACCGAATTCTATAAGGACGGCATCGAGATCGGAAATATCGTCAATCCGCTCGGAACCTGCATTGACGTCGGCTTCGGTGCCGAACGTCTCGACATGATCGTGAACGGCACTCCGCCGGCCGATGCACTTGACACGCTGCGCGACACGGTCACGACGATCGTGGAGAGCGGCTACAAACCTGGAAACAAGGAGCAGGGATACGTCTTGCGAAAGCTCCTTCGCCGCATCCATGTGATGGGCGGAGCACTGGACCATCCATATTTCGAACAGGAAGTCGTGCGTCAGGAACGATTGCGCTCCAAATATTTGCGCCTTCGCGAAAAATATCCCGACATGCCACCGGCATGGTGGTTCGACACGCACGGCATCGATGTTGCCGACCTGCAGGTGATGAATGGAAAGTAGCTTCCACTGATGATGAAAGCGGCGAAGGAGATCGTGCGAGCGGCCCCTTCGCCGCCTTGCCAGAAACACGCGGGCGCTTAGAACCAACCAATTCATAGGAAGTCGGGAGGACCTGAACTTACGGAAATCGTCAAGCCCTTCTTGGCAGTAATATCGGAAGCCTTCTCTTTGTAGTCGTAAATAGGGGACATGCGACCGGACGGAAGCGCTTCAATCATTATCCGCTATCTGCCTGCATTGCCTGGAAGGCCGCGCCGAAGCCAGTCAGGGAGATCGGAAGCTCCGCCATGTTTCCCTGCATCATCCGGATCGAGACTTTTCCCGACTTTTCCTTCATCAAGGCGGCAAGCATCTCGGGTGGGCACAACCCCTCCACCAGGCATCCTTGCGTGGTGCAGCGCGATACCTTCGCCATTGTCGAATATTTGCTGCCGAAGCCAATTTTTACACCACCCTGAATAGCAAAACCGAGCGGAAGAGCCATTTGCATGCCGACCTTCTTGTCCGCGGAACGCGCCATGCTGATGACCATGAATACCTGCTTTTGATCCGGTGACGTCAATCGGTAGACGATCTGGCAGCGCGGCTTCATCGTTTTGTCGGCCGAGCATTGCAATGTCCACGCATCGAACTTCTGTTCGGTAATATGCGGACCGGCCGGTGCGGATGTAGCCGGAGCTGGCGCCACGGCATTGGATGGATTGGCCGTGCCGGCATCCGGTGTCACATCTTGAGGCCCCGATTGCGGCGCCCCTGGGCTACTATCGGCTCCTAGCGTGGAGGAAACACCCGCTCCCCAAAGCAGGAAAACCATACAACATATGGACGCCCTCAAATATAAATTCATGCCTCCCTCCCCGTTTAGTTTGCAACTTTACAATACACTTGCAATAATGTCGAATATATGCCAATCTAAATTGCCTTTAAATCAGATAAAAAATCCGATGATTTTCAATTAATTTATTTAATGCAGGAAATATAGACGATTATTATTTAGTGAGACGCGAGGGAATCGATTCAGATGACATCAAGACTCGTTGCCGGTTACTCCCTGATCGCCATACTCGCGCTGACCGATGGCGCCGTATGCGACGAAAGCTATCTGCAACAGGCTCCCTCCGCGGAAGCAAATCCTGCCTTCGTCGAACAGCTACCGGAAACATCCGTCATGCCCGTGTCTCCGGCTAACCGCCGGGTGATGCCGCAGAAGCCGAGGCGGGCATCACGGACACAGGCGAACGTCCGATTGGCAAGCAGCATTTTTCCGAATGTTGGCGAGGGCGTAACCGAGCGGGCCGCACCCGCACCGACCGATGGCCATTTGCCGACGGTTGGGTCAGGCACAGTGTCACGCTGACTGCATTTCGATGGCAGGCGATGATGAAAGCACCAGGCGCCCGCCTCGTGCGCGCGGCTAGAGCAAGACCGCCGATAAGAGCGGCAGCAAACATGGAACTGAGAGGCCTTCGGGCAGTTGAAACTTCGAGAGCGGCATATTCGGAGCCGATAACTCGATATCGGCGCGAGATTGCGATTCAGGAGCGGTATCAACATGATGCATCCCAGTAAAATCATTGCTGTTACAACCATCTTGCTTCTTGCCGGCACGCTTGGCTCAGCCGATGTCCTAGCAAGCAGCCAACCCATTATCCGACGTTCCGGATTTTCTGAGACCCAAATTCCCCAAGTGAAAGGACGTATTCTGCCGAGGACGAACGGTAACCTGGAGAAAGGACCTGCCGCCAAGGCTCCGGTCAAACCAAATCCGAATGCCGGCACCCAGAATGGAGCGGCGACCTGCGGACCTGACAACGCACAATCTGAGATCTGCCGGAAAAAATGATTCGGCGCTGGCAACGATCATGAGCTCTTCGGCTTATCCTTGACCACAATGGGCTGGGACGCAGCCTCCACGGCCGGCTGCGCCGCGCTGGCGATGGGAACGGCGACTGCCGGGCCGATCGGCCGACCGTTGGCATCGAGCTTATAGGTCATGGCTCTTTGATGCTCGTCCAGATATCGCATGAAGGCTGCGCCGGCGGCCGCATCCCTGAATTGCCACAGCCCGTTCCTGACGCCTTCGAAAATCAGCGAATAGACCGCGAGCTGAATACCTTCCTGGACGCCCAACGTCGTGGGCGCATTTCGTGTAATACCGCCCTCGATCTGGAGCAGCTGGTCGACGCCGACGAAGCGGAATGCCGATCCCTGCAGTTGGACGGAATAGATCGTCTTGGTGGTGCTGACCGAGGCCAGCACACGCCCCGTACTGACGCTGACGGCCCGCAGGGATACGGTCACGATGTCCTTGCGATACTGCGTGTTTCCGCCGATCCCGAGATAATTGGCACCGATACCACCCGTCGTTTCATTGGAATCATAACCGATAATGCCGCCATCGAGCAGCACGCCGGCAAACCGAAGCGGCGGGATGCCGCCGGCCTTGGCGCCGTAGACCGCCGACCTGGTGTTCTGGATGATCTGCCGTTCCTGCAGCAGCGATTGCAGATCCGTACGCTCGACGACATTGAACCAGTTGCCGTTACCAGCCTTGGTCAGCACGTCAGTCAACAGCTGCGCGCCGCCCTGCGTCAGGGCGCGGGAATATTCGGCAAAGTTTTCATTGGGTTTGTTCTGTCCCGTCAGATCGGGGAACGAATAGACTGCCACATCGAGCTTTTGTATGGGTGGCGGCAGGCTCTCCAATGCCACACCCGACTTCGTGGCGGGCATAAGCGTCGCTGGGGTACTCATCGGATCGAGGCTGCTGCCCGCGGCGGCGCAGCCACCAAGACCCAACCCGCATAGAATGGCTGCGACAGAAAAACCAACATGTGACATGGACGCTCGAATAAATCGCTCCCAACAACACCGAACGATGACGCAATCAATTTGGCTCAAGGATTGGCCGGCACCTGGCCGCTCTGGATCACGATGACCGGAGATGTTCCAGTCGAACCCGTACCCTGATTAACGTTTCCAAGATTACTCAAGGCCTTATCGAGACCGGAGAGATCCGGCGTCTGCTGCTGCCCCGACTTGACGCCGGCACCCTGCGTCTGTGCCGTCGAAAGCAGGAATGAACCATTTAACGGATTTCCCCCGAATGTCGGATTGGTCGGCTGATAGACCAATTGCCCCGCCATAGCCGGCGCCGTCATCAAGGCTAACAAACCAACTGTAATCATTGCCGCATCTATTCTCATTACTATTCCCCTCCCTTGTTTTCAAAGGCTGCTGCGCCCACTCAACGTTTGATAAGCAAGCCGCCACCCGGCAAACGCGCGATCAGCACATTGACAGGCGCCGAACCAGCAGGCTGAAGAACACTTACGTTCAGGCCTGCGCCATTCAGCAGTACGACATTCGACTTCAGATTATTGCCGGATTGCAGGACGTTGATATTGCCGTAGTTCCCTATGATACCGGCAGTCGAGCTGTTACCCGTTCCTGACTGAAGGTGATACACGCTGTTGCGCGTTCCTATTTCTAGCGTCCTTGCCAGGTTATTGCCTCGTGGCACTATGATTGCTTCCGGCGTACTGGCCATACCTGCTGAAAGGTAGGACGACAAAGGATGATATTGTTGCTGCTGCTGCTGCTGAGGTGGCAGATTTCCGAGTTGCACCGTCGTCGTGACATTCACCGGAATCTGGGCGACATAGGCCGTCTCGGCTCGGCATTCCGTTGCAATCTGGCAGAACGAGGCAGCCAGGACGAGAGCGGCGCCGAGCGCGGATTTCGTATCGTTCAGGCGTTTCATTCTGATAATCTGCATTGTGATGTACCTCGATCGGTTTCGATCAATAGTCTTGCAGTCAGCTCTACCTCGTTTCCTGCATCGACCATTGTCGTGGCAAGAAGGTTCTCTGCTCCTGGCTTTAATGCGAAGCTACCTTGCTGAATGCTCTGGCTTGAACCTGCTGCGCTATGTTTGAAAAGAACCAGCCTGTATGTTCCGGATACTGCTACTACAGACTTTGCAATCGCCCGCACCATAAGAAACTCATCCCTCCTGTCTGCTCTGATCAGGCACTCAAACTCGGCCTGAGACGAGGCAGGAGCGGCGTACGCGAACAACAAGGCCGCGGACAAGAAGGATTTCAGAAGCAAGATGAATGTTGATCGCCCGACATTGATTCCGGCATACATGGCTGGTTCAGCTGCATTAAAGGAGGAGGCGGACATTTGCTTTCGCCTCCTCCATCGGCTCACTCAGTGCTGGACCGTAACGGCCGTGTTGCGATAGCCGAACTGGGCCGTAACCGACGTGTTTGTCAGGCCGCTCGAGCTGGTCTGAGAGGTAACGGCATAGTTTCCCGAACCGATCTGGATGGTTCCCTGAAGGTTCGAACCGCTGACGGGGAACACGGTTTGCAGTCCCGATTGCGAGGCGATCGCGGTGTTGCGATAGCCCGCCTGCACGATCATCGAATTGTTGGAGCCGAGCGGATTGGCGATCTGGGATGTCAGAGCGGTGTTGCCCACACCGAATTGCGCCGTGGTCGCCTTATTCGTGCCGAAGAACGACGACTGGCCGGTCATGGCGAAGTTATGCGCGCCCGCCTGGAACGTGTCTTGCGAGTTGTTGCCGCCCGCCTGATCGGCAAAGGATATGTTGCCCCAACCGAACTGGGTCGTCGACGACGAATTGCCGTTGAAGCCGATGACACCGAACTGAGAGGTGACGGCAAAGTTGCCGGCGCCGACCTGCAGCGTCGTCTGGTCGTTGCCGCCGCCGTCCTGGCCAACGATGGCGCCGTTACCCCAGCCGAACTGCATGGTACTGGAGTCGTTTCCGCCATGCTTGCCGTCGGTCTGGTTCGTCGAGGCGAAGTTCAAGCCACCGACCTGCAACGTGTCTTGGGAGTTATCTCCCTTGGACTGATCCGCGAAGGCGGAGTTGCCGAAGCCGAACTGGGCGATCGTCGAGTTGTTGTCCGCGCCGTCCCGCTGCAGGGTCGAAGCGAAATTCATGACGCCGGCCTGGAACGTGCTCTGATCGTTGGTCTTGCCTTTCTGGTCGGCGAAGGCGACGTTGCCGTCACCGAATTGCAGGATGGCTGATGTGTTGGACTTGGCCTTGTCCTGATTGGTGACGGCGAAGTTGCCGACGCCATTCTGGAATGTCAGAGCATCATTGTTGCCAGTATTCTGACTGACGAAAGCACCGTTGAACGCACCCACCTGGCCGATAAACGATTCATTTTCGGCTGGCGGCGACGGTGGTCCGGCAAGTGTCAAAGACGTGCTTGCCAGCAAGATGGCGAGAGCTCCAATCGTCCTCATGTGATCCTCCCTGTTCTCCATGACGGGGCAAGCGACCATTCGCCGCCCTCGAGCTTTTAATAGGCCGCGGAAGGAGAACCGAACAAGAGAACCGTTCGGACTAAGACAGCAACGCAGATCTATGTGAAATAGAAATAGCCTACCTCGAAATGAGTAACGGATTAGATGTGTATCGCTATGACGTATGAGCTATACTCTTCTTTGATTAGGCGTTCTAACCCATATGAAAGCTAGATAAATACAATCCAAGTGTGCAGCAATTCATGCTACCCATAGATAGCTTCGATGAAAGGCTTGCCACATGATAATGGATTAGTTGACAGCTATGGCTACGTTTGACAGTCTCGTGGCATCCGAAGCAATCGTTAAAGTTGAGATTCAGCTTGGTCGAAAGCAGTCACCCAAGCGGCTGCTTTTCGCGACGCCAAGCTTTGTGAACTGGTTGAGCGAACGCGTAAGCAAGGACGAACCATCGTCGCTCGGAGCGGTCCTCAGGCCTGTCGAGCAGCTGGATTTTCTTTTCTATACTTTCGTTTCGGGGAAACCGCTCATTCATTGCAGACAATTCCGGGCAATCCGGGTCGAACGAAATGCGGTTTGGGAACTGAAGACTGTCGATTTCCGCATATTCGGCTGGTTCGCCATGCGCGACTGTTTTGTCGCCGTCTTTGGAGACTGGGCCGACCATGTGAAGGACCATGATCTTTACCGCGGCTATCGGCTGGAGGTGCGCCGATTACGCCGCACGCTTGGTGTGGATGATGCGTTGTGCGTAGAGGGAGTAAATCCGGAAGATGTCATTTCGGTTTGAGATAGGGGCGCGGGCGCGGGCAGCCAGCCGTTTCATCGCAGATGTTCGTAGCGACCTGGCCGCCGCCGTCCTCGAAAGGCGGTCGCAGAAAGGGTTTACTCAGCAGCGACTTGCGGAGTTGGTCGGCGTCAGCCGAAAGGATCTGAACCGTTATCTCTGCGGGCAGACAGAGCTTCCGCTTCGTTCGATTGCGGATCTCGCCTGGGCGCTCGACAAGGAAATTCACATTGAGCTGTGCGATCCCAAGGGGTCGGCAGCAGACGGCAGTTACCTCTCCGAAGCGGAGACGCGAGCGGCTATTCATCCCGCTCGTTCCGGCGGAGCGGTTTCCTGGAGCTCTTCAAGGGCCATCCGCACGATAATTGCTCGTGGCAACAACGATCGGGACGATTGAAACACATGCGCTATGGATATTGCATCTTTTGCGACGACGTTCGCACCGAAATCGGCGAAAAGCTCAGCTTCATCGGCGTCTATAGCGGTGTACTGATGCTGCCGGAATTTCCCTTTTCACTGCCGAAATTCTGCGTGCATGTGAATCTGATCACCTTGGCGACGGAACCTTACCGATCGATCGTTTTGCGCTGCATTGCGCCTGGCGACCGTCAGCCGCTTCTTGAAGAACGATTGGACGCCGCTCAGCTCAGCGAGCAGAAGGATGTCGTGGAGGATGCGGAGACGAGCGATATTCCGATCAACGTTGTTGTCGGCGCCAGCCTTGTCTTTTCACCGCTAAGATTGCGTCAGCCAGGTCTCCTGACCGTCAGCGCGATCATCGACGACAAACCCGCGGAGATTGCTTCCCTGCGCGTCGCCCAACGCTGATCGAGAGCATTTCTGCTTTGGGCGCAGCGTGGGAAATGCTTCATCCCAATTGCTTTCACGCAATTGCGCACGCCAGACCGCTTCCTCTTTTTGCTGGAATTACCGGAGCCTGCATGTACTTCGGTTGCCAGACAATGTCGGCATTTGCCGGATGCGGTCCTTCTTCGATATACCGTCGCAGCGGTGCGGATATTGCGCCCGCTCGTCGCGCCAACGACGCAAAGCTCAAACGCCGGAAAAACATACCTGCGGCCGGCCCTCAAGGTCCCGACAAGGCTGTTCGAATGTTCGGGACCCGGCCTATGCCTGTGATCTTGCGGCGGCAATGAGCCGCCGGCACTTTTCCGTCAACTGACTGCAGCTTCAAGAGCCGGGGCTTTGCGAGCCTGCCTTGCAGGGCACTTGCTGCACCGGCGCCGGGGCCGATCGCTTCTAGCTGGAGCGACACGGCGCTTCCCGGCATCATTACCATGATCGATGCCATGGCCGGCCTTATTATCGAACAAGTTCCCGGATCTTGTAGGCAACTTCCGTTCGGTTCGTCGCGTTCAGTTTCTTCATGATATTGCGAATGTGCACTTTGACCGTGCTCTCGCAAAGATCCATCTCATAGGCGATGATCTTGTTTGCCTTGCCTCGCCTCAGAGCTTCCGCGACGACGACTTCGCGTGGCGTAAACAGGCTATCGAGGCAGCAGTTGCGGCTGGCCACGGGTGCGATCGCCTCCTTGGCAGCCAACAGGCTGCTTGCCGGCACGAAGACACCGCCTGCCCGCGCGAGAGCCACCGCTTCGGCGGCGACCTTGATTCCGACGCTGGTCGGGATGTAGCCGCGGGCGCCGCACTCCAGCGCATGCAGCAACTGTGCAAGCTCGTCACCATCAGCGCCCACGATCACCGGGCTCGTCTGGAATCTTTCCACCAGAGCGCAGATCTTGGCACTCACATCCGCGTCGGAAACCTTGCGGCCGCCGATCATGAAGAGAACTGCGGACGGTAATACTTGCATATTGCGCATCTGCCATTCGTCGAGCGAACCCACGGTGACGATATGCATGGCGCTATCGCATTCGGTAAGACTTTTCGACAGGCATTCGCGATCGAGAGCACGAGAATCTATGAGAAGAATATAGTCTTCCCATTCATCGATCCCGGGCGTGCCGGATGCGATGAATGGCCTCAACGTGTCGGATGTCCGAACTGAAATGATGCGTGCGCCCGTGTCTGACGTGAATTTTTCACTTGTGAGCGATTGTCCAATCATGGCCGTTACCCCCAACTTTTAAAATGGCCTTTGTATTTCTTGCAACCATTAGAGTATTTACTCGATTTAAAGAGAATAACATCCGTTTAAGCCGAGGCTTTTCTTGAGTTCCCATATTTCTCCCCTCTTTTTAGGTTTATGTTACCGTAGTAATTGCTTATTTTGTTTTTCCGCGCATTAACATATGTTAATAATGAATTTAAATATTGGATAAAATAATTCTTTCTTGCTCCATTAGTAATGGAGACAAAGTATTGCTCAAACCATAGTTGTATCGAAACAGGATTCGTCGAAGTCGACGAGATCGGCTAAACGCGGCCGATCGAGAAAGGCGACAATGCCGTTGCGGAAGGACAGCAGGCCCGCTTCACGCATGTCCCTGAGGACGCGGTTGATGTGCACGGTCGACAGGCCGACCGCGTCGCCAATATCCGCCTGGGTCAAAGGACAATCGAAGTATTCTGCGTTTGCATAGTCTCGCGAGGTGCCGATGCGTGCCCCGAGCTCAAGAAGCAGGTAGCCGGTTTTCTCCAGAGCATCGCGCCGTCCTATGTTAGCGAGCCGCTCCGACATACGCGCCTGATGTCGCACCAGTTCAGCAATGACGATACGATAAAAAAACGTTGGCGCTTCGATCTTCGGCAGAGAGGTAAAGTCCGGGAACACCATCACCGTAACATTGGTGATCGCCCGCACGGTCTCGCGCGAAAGCGCCGTCAGGGATGTCGAAATCATATCGCCACGCAACACGAATTCCGTCATGAAGCGTGTGCCGTTCGGCAGCATCTTACTGCGTGAGGCCCACCCGTCGAGCACAAAGAGAAGGCGTGGCGTATCGCTGTCGTAGTCGCAGATCGCACTACCTGCAACAAAAGTCCGCGCTACACCACCGAGGCTGCGAATATGCTCAATTGAAAGCTGCGCTGCCATGCCGTCATCCCCTCGGACGAAAAGCATATTTCGAACGCTCTATGGGCCTTTCGAAAATATATTTTTCGTGAGTTCCAAGTATTTATTACCATAGAAAATTCACGATGTCTTTATTGCAAATCGATATCCGTCGTTCCTCGAATGTTTACCGCCATAGCGCGACAAAATTGGCCGTTTTTATGTATATTTTTTAGTATTGCCGCCAGTGTCATAAATTCTATACTGAGAGCCTCTTGTATCGCTTTGCGTGCAGCTATATTCGCGACATAGCGCATTGGTCGCGCTCGACCAGATGCCGCCGCATGTTGGAGATTCCGGCGCGGGCTTCCGAAATCGTGTCGCGATGGCGGCGCGCCTCTATGCCCTCCTGCTGTGCTGCTTTCAGCAGCAGGGCGACGTGCTTCGGCGGCGGCGATGTACCCTTTATGAAATAGGTTTCGCGCCCGACGGAATTGAAGAAGCCTTCGACCTTCCTGTCCCAAGCTAAGCCGACATGCGGAATTCCGAGCGCATAGGCGGCAATGCAGGCGTGCAATCTGTGAGCTAGAACCACATCCATCGACTGGATGATCTGGATGAGATCGATCGGAAGCCGCGGCCGTCTGGAAATATCAAGGGTGCCGGACCTGACGATACGATGCTTGGCGACCGAAGCACCGATACGCTCCGCAAAGGCTTGATCCTCTTTGGCTCCGTTGCAGAACAAGACCACATGCTGGCCGTCATCCAGGAGAAGCTCGATCAGATTCCGGTAGGCTTCAACATCGGCAAAGGGGATACCATCGGTCTGAACGGCACCGTGCCGATACAGGACGATGGGATCTGTCACGCACAGACCTATGGTCAAAGGGCCTTTGAACGGAACGCGCACACCCTCATGCCCCGGCGAGGCTTGGATCAGCAGTCCGGGATCACGCACGATCTTCGCACCAGGCCCATCGGGAAAGTGCTCGCGCCAGGTATCCTGCGCAAAACCGTCCCGCACCGAAAGATGAACAAGGCGCGCTTGCTTCAATCGGGCAAAAAGATGATATGCGGGCTCCGACCAGTGGCCGCCGACCCCAACCGCATAGATCGCCAGCGGCCGATCGTACCGTACGACGCAATCGAGCACAGCACCGATCTTCAACGGGAAATTGAGATCGTCGTCCTGAAACAGGTTCCCGCCGCCGATCACGACGGCATCGGCAACCGCAACCTTCTCTTCCCATTGTCCGCGAAGCGCGCGCAGCCTGCGTTCCAGGACTGCGCGAACAAGCCGCCGACGGGCGCCTGCGGGCAGTCGATGGAGCAATCCCAGCATGAGCCGTCTGCGGCCGCCATGGCCTGTCGCGAAGGCCTGACGTCCGGCAAGATCGATCGTCTCCACTTCGATCTCATCCCTGCCGTTCGCCAAGGCGGATTCGATACATTCAGCAAGCAGCCCGTCGCCAAGGTTTTCGCTGTATTTGACGTTGAAGACGACAATCTTCATTGCAGCTCCCCGATGGTACGCAACTGCGGGCTGTAGTCGCTCCGGATCTGCCGTGCTCCGACACTCAGCGCGGAAATGCTGCCAGCGAGGATGTAGAACATCAGTCCGAGGTCATACACCGTACCGGACGTGGCCGCTGAAATGAGAACCGTGATGATCCCGGCCTTGGCGGCGCGCAGAACCGCAGTGGTTTCCCGCGATGATGGATGCGAGACGCGCAAGTCGGCCATCAGCAGCCGAGCGACGAACATCGCAAACAGCAGCGTGCCGAAGATACCGATATTGGACAGCAGCACCAGCCCGAAGCTCGACGCCCGCGCGCTTCCAAGGCCGGCGCCAAAGCCGCTCGTGTCCAGAAAAGCCTGGTAAGCCATGGCGTTCCACATGAAGCGCTCGCGCCCTGATTGACTATCGGCCTTCGAAAAGAGCATCTCGTCCAGAAAATCGTGCAGATTATGCGCGAGCTCCGGCATGACGATGAGAACGAAGAAGATGACGAGCGGCATGCTCGCCAGAATGGACACGATCAGAACGGGCCGGCCGGCGCCGGGTTCGCGACGGGAGGCCAGAAATGACTGCAGGCTGAGGATCGGCAGAATGGCGGCGAGCCCGACAAGTGCGGTCGCCGACGTCGACAGGATCAGCGCGACCAGCAGCAGACCTGCGCAAGTGCCGGTGACCTTCGAACGGATGCCTCCAAGCCAAAGGCTGGTGACGATGGCAAAGAGCACGAGCGTGAAATCGGCGAAGGCCGATGCTTCGGGAAACGTTCCTGAAATGCGCTTCAGCCCGCCCTTTTCGGCATTGGTCAGGAGCGCGTAATTGGCTGTCCGCACGAAACTCAGCAGAAAGTCCGTATGGGTGAAATGGGTCACTATATCGGCGAGCGCGAAGCCGAGATTGACACCGACGACAACCAGCATGCCGTTGATAAAGGCCGAAGGGGTGCCTTGACGCCGAAAGAAGGCAAAGGTTGTTATGAAGCAGATGAGGCCGCCCACCGCATAGACCGATTGAGTGATATTGTTTGAAGAGAAACGTAGCGGCACCAGCGCAATCAGGTTACGTGCCCCGATCGATCGTTCAACCGTCATCGTCTGCGTCATGCCTTGGAACATGCGCGGGAAGAAAATCGCCGAGAAGACGCCGAAGGCCGTCAGGAGCAGCAGGAAGAAACCTGGACGCCAGGGAGCTAGGGAGCCGAGGAACGGCCCCTCCCCATAGGCCGCGAACAACCGTGCGGCGAAGAATATCAGAAACAGGCTCGGAACGAGGACGGATGCACCGCCGAGGCCGGGTATGCTGAAGGCCGCTGCCGCACCGAATACCGTCGACAAAACCATGATGATGAACGACCATCGCACAGGCGCGGTCAGCGCAACAACTCCGACAATCAGTGTTACGAGCCCCATGGCATTCATGTCTGGCAATCCGGTTGTTCTGCCTCAATTTCGCCGCAAGCTACCACGGCATCATGCAGCTGTATTTCCGCCGTGCCTAAGCCTTTTGGTGGACGTGCTGGCCGAAATACGTTCTATACCGCAGAAATTGTACCGTTCATGCTTACATGTATGGATCAGTTCTCGCCGATATCTAATGTTCGATGCATGGGTAACCGCCGCGTATTTCTTCGCGCGTCAATTGCAGCTGCATTAGTTTCGATCATGGATGTAGGAATTGTTCGCGCCGGTGATACCGGCGATACGCTCGATGTCAGCAGCATGACACTCACCTTTGAGGATGCCTTCAACGATCTCAGCATCTCCGCCTGGGGTCCTGGTACCCGCTGGATTTCCCACACACCATGGAATGGCGACTTCGGCGGTGCTCGCTTCTCGGATCCGAGCGGCGACTTTCCCTTCGCAATACAGGACGGTATGTTGCGCATTACCGCTGCACGCGACAGCAAAGGTCTATGGCGCTCCGGCTTGATTGCCTCGGTCGACGAGCATGGAAATGGCTTTTCTCAGCAATATGGTTACTTCGAGATGCGGGCGCGATTGCCGGATGGGCCAGGTGTCTGGCCAGCCTTCTGGCTTATCGGCAAGGATCGCTCGAAGGCTACCGCCGAGATAGATGTCATCGAATATTACGGCGATAAGCCCGGCGCCTACTCTTCGACGGTGCATGTCTGGCATCGGGATGGGCGGCACGATTCTGCCTTTTCCCGCGTCAACGTATTCGCCACCGCAAATCCTGCTGACTTGCACACCTATGGCGTGAAGATCGATTCCGATTTCATACGCATGTATTTCGACGGTAATCTCGTCTGGAAAACCAAAATTCCGCCAGAACATCGCCAGCCGATGTATATGCTCATCGACCTCGGTATCGTCGACGGCATATCCAAGATGGCCGCGGCCGACCCATCCTTCATGTTTGTCGATTACGTCAGAGCCTATCAGTTCAAATAGCCTCTGCACTATCGGACTCTCCAGCAATTCTACCCGAACCGCAGCGACTACATGACCTTCGCCCGATGGTCAGGATTGGCGCCGCGCATAATGCTTTCGGCCGGGTTGCGGCCGCCATGGCGGACCTTTCCGACAAAATGGCTACGCGCCCTTATGACTTACGACTTTCGGTGGTGCGGACAATCATCCCAATGACCAGCTGGTGCTTTTGCTCCAGCGTGAAATTCTGCGATCGACGACGAAGCATTTCGCAACATGCCGTCATCCATCGCAGGACAACTCGGAGAGCGATAATGATTGACCGCGAGGCGCAGGCAGACGCAATTGGCGCAACAAGCATGCATTACGATCGCAATCTTTGCCTTCATCAGATGCTGCGCGAACAGGCCAGAGCAGTACCGGAGGCAACAGCTCTTGTTTCCGGCGATATCCGCATCACCTATCGTGACCTGGATCGCATATCCGATGCGCTGGCATTGCATTTGATGAAGGCAGGCGTCCACAAGGCCGATATTGTCGGCCTCTTCCTGCCGCGCAGCGTCAATGCGATCATTTGTACCCTGGCTATACTGAAAGCCGGCGGTGCCTATCTCCCGCTCGACCCAGCCTTTCCCGTGGAGCATCTCGACTTCGTCATCGCGGAATGTGCTCCCAAGGTCATTTTTGTCGACTCCGCCCATGGCGAGAAGCTGGCCGCCGTGCCGAGCATGAACGGCAGGGTCATCGAAGCGGATGCCATTATCACGGAAATGGCGCGCCGGCCCGGCGCGACTATGCCGTCCATCGAGATAACGGGCGGCGATCTTGCCTATATCATGTACACATCCGGCTCGACCGGGCGGCCCAAGGGAACGATGATCTGCCATCGCAGTATTTCCAGGGTCGTTCTCGATCAGAACTATATCGATTTCCACCGTAATGACGTCGTCTTGCATACGGCCACCATCTCCTTCGACGCATCGACACTCGAAATCTGGGGTGCGCTCCTCAACGGCAGCGCCTTGGCAGTCATGCCCGATACCGATTTCTCGATTTCACGGCTGTCCGATTTCATGCGGGAGACAGGCATCACTATCGCCTTCCTGACGACGGGGCTGTTCAATCTCTTTGCCGATCATGCCCGCGCAACCCTGCCAAAGCTTCGCCATATCCTCTTTGGAGGCGATGTCGGCTCGGCCGTTCACGCTCGCCGCTTTCTGGAGCGCTATCCCGGTTGCAGGCTCACCAATGCCTATGGGCCGACCGAAACGACGGTCTTTGCCACCGCTTTTCAGGTTCTGCCGAGTTTTTCGGGCACCGAGCTGCCGATCGGCAAGGCAATCGCTCATACCGGAATCGCGATATTGGACGAGGAATTGCGGGTCGTTCCTTCCGGCATTGAAGGCCAATTGGCGATATCGGGCGACGGCCTGGCCATCGGCTATTTCAAGCGGCCGGAACTGACGGAACAGAAATTCGTCCCCATCGAAACCAAGGATGGCGTGACACGCTTCTATCTGACGGGCGACGTGGCCTGCCTGAAGCCGGACGGCACCGTCGCCTTCAAGGGACGCCGCGACCGGCAGATCAAAATCAACGGCAAGCGCATCGAGCTTGATGAGATCGAGGCCGCGCTCCGCCGCGATCCACGCCTTGCCGACGGCATCGTGCTTTGCCACGTACAGGGCGAGAACCTCAAGCGCATCGTTGCCTATCTATGCCCGAAGGAAAGCCATGTGGGCGCTGGCGCCGATCTGGCGCAAGGCGTCATGGCGACACTGCGCGCGGCTCTTCCCGCCTATATGATCCCGAATGCCACGGTCATCGTGGACGCCTTGCCGCTGACGCCGGCCGGTAAAGTCGATCGTTCGAAATTGCTGCCTCCTCCGGTCGAAGCCCAAACAAGGCCCGCAGATATCAGGAGCCGGACGGAGGAACTGCTGACGACGCTATGGCAGGAGGCATTGGCGCTTGAAGGTGTCGATCTCGACCGGAACTTCTTCGATCTCGGCGGCACGTCCCTTCAGTTGATGGAAATTCATGCCGGTCTCGAAGAGGCGCTCGGTCACGCGATCGACGTGGTTGCGTTGCTGCGTCATCCGACCATTCGCGAACTGGCGCTTCACCTGGACGGCCGCACATCCGGCCCAACCCGTCTTGCCGCCGCGGCTCAGCGCGCCGCGCTGCAGAAAAAGGCGATCTCTCATATCCGCAGGAGCTCCTTATGAAAGGGAATCACCAGGACAATGGCAATCAGCGTGATTTCGAAGACGATGAGGACCTGAGCGAGCAAATTTCCGGGCATATCGCCATTATCGGCATGTCCGGCCGCTTTCCCGGCGCCCCTTCGGTGCAGGCGCTCTGGCACCTTGTGCTCGAAGGAAAGAACGCCTTTTCGCTTTTCTCGCCGGATGAGATCGATGACGCGTTTACCGACGAGGAGCGGGCACAGCCGAATTATGTCGCCGCAAGGCCTCATCTCGACGGTGCCGATATGTTCGATGCCGAGTTCTTCGGCATGTTTCCGCGCGAAGCCGCCGTTACCGATCCGCAGCACCGGATTTTCCTCGAAATATGCTGGGAAGCCCTCGAGGACGGCGGTTACGATCCGCAGCGTTATGACGGCCTGATCGGGGTTTTCGCCGGCTCTTCGATGCCGACTTACCTGATCAACAATGTTCTGCGCGATCGCGCCAAAGCGGAAGAGTTCACATCGAACTACCAGATCGGCTGCTTTCATGAGCTTGTCGGCGCACTCAACGACACGCTTGCGACCCGCATCGCCTATAAATTCAACCTGCGCGGTCCGGCTTTCACAGTGCAATCCGCCTGCTCAACCTCGCTCCTCGCGGTTTCTCAAGCATGCCAGAACTTGCTGACCTATAGCTGCGACATGGCTCTGGCCGGCGGCATCTCCGTCACCATTCCGCAAAAGCGAGGCTACATCTACCAGGAAGGCGGCATGGCCTCACCCGACGGAACCTGCCGGCCCTTCGATGCCAACGCCGCCGGAACGGTTTTTGCCAGCGGGGCGGGCGTCGTCCTCCTGAAACGGTATGAGGACGCGCTCAAGGATGGCGATCACATCTATGCGGTCATTCGCGGCTATGGCATCAACAATGACGGCAGCGACAAGGTCGGCTTTACGGCACCGAGTGTGGAGGGGCAGGCCGAAGCGATTGCCACGGCTCTCGCCAATGCAGCCGTCGATCCCTCAAGCATCGGCTATATCGAATGCCATGGCACGGCGACGCCGCTCGGCGACCCCATCGAATTCAACGGATTGACCCGCGCCTTCGCGCAGGATGCGTCAGAGCCAGCCCGCTGTGCGCTCGGATCGGTCAAGGGCACCATCGGTCATACCGACGCGGCTGCCGGCGTGACAGGCCTCATCAAGACGGCCTTGGCTCTGCGCAGCGGGAAAATCCCGCCGATGCCCAATTATCAGCAGCCCAATCCGCGCATCGATCTTGAGAAAAGCCCCTTCTACATTCCGGCAACGGCAACCGATTGGCCACAGGAACAAGCGCCAAGAAGAGCGGGTGTCAGCGCTTTCGGCGTAGGCGGAACAAATGTTCACGTCGTTTTGGAGGAGCCTCCCTACCCGCCGGCTCAGTCGAAAGAGGTAGAGGGACCCCACATTCTCCCCCTTTCGGCTCGTAACAAGCAGGCGCTTGCCGAGATGCGCACCAATCTGAGCGACCATCTCGCCGAAAACCCGAAGCTTTCGATGGCGCAACTGGCACACACGCTTCAAACCGGACGACGTGAGTTCGGTCACCGGCTGGCCATTGCTGCCGAAAATATCGAGGAAGCGATCCTCAAGCTGACGACGGAGAGCTACCAGCCCCTCGTCGCCGCCGATCAGCCGTCCGTCGCGTTCATGTTTCCCGGCCAAGGCGCGCAATATGTCGGCATGGGTGCTGGACTTTACCGCTCAGAACCGGAGTTTGCCCGCTGGATCGACCGCGGTTCCGAGCTTTTGAAGATGACGCTCGGGCTCGATCTGCGCGACTACATCTGCCACACCGGCTCAGCGACGCAGGCCATTACCGACGAGCAGCGCGAAACCCGCATTGCGCAACCCTGCCTCTATCTCGTCGAATATGCGCTTGCCCGGTTGTGGCTCAGCCGCGGCGTCAAGCCGTACGCCATGATCGGTCACAGCGTTGGCGAGTTCGTTGCCGCTACGCTCGCCAATGTCATTTCGTTCGAGGATGGCCTGCGTCTCGTGGCCAATCGCGGCCGGTTGATGCAGCATCAGCCGCAAGGGGCGATGGTATCCGTTCGTGCCGATGCCGCAACGACGGCCTCATACCTGCACGGCGCGGTGGAGATCGCCGCGATCAACGCCCCCAAACTTTGCGTCATCTCCGGTCCGTTTGCTGATATCGAGACGGTTTGCGCAGCACTTTCGGAAGCTGAAATCGCCATTAGCCGGCTGCACACATCGCACGCCTTCCATTCCGCGATGATGAATGACGCAGCGCTGGCGCTACGCCAGGAGACCGAGAAGGTCACCTACGGCACGGCCACCATCCCCTTCATCTCCGGGGTCACGGGCGATTGGCAGACCGCCGAATTGGCAACATCCCCTGATTACTGGGCCATGCATTGCCGTGACACCGTTCGCTTTGCCGACGGGCTTGCCACGCTCTGCCGCGACCGCAAGCCGGTTCTTCTCGAGGTGGGACCAGGGCGTACGCTGTCGGTCTTTGCCGCACAGACGATCGCACGCGACAATCTTGCCGCGGTCGTACAAAGCCTGCCCGAACATGATCGGGCATCCGCCGCTGCGGCAACTCTTGCCGAAGCTCATGGCAAGCTATGGATGGCCGGCTGCCGTCTCAACTGGCCAACCTATCCTTCCGCCGCACGGCAGCGGCTGTCCCTGCCAACCTATCCCTTCCAGCGGCAGCGCCACTGGATCGATGCCCCGCCACCCAGCCGTCGCGCATCGACCCAGCGCCCGAATGCCGAAACAGACAGTCGGCCAATCGCCGAACCCTTTGTCTCTGACGTCAACCTCACTGAGGAGAATCGAGCAATGAATGTTGCAGCACCCATTCCCACCTCCAACCGTCTGCCGCAATTGGAAACAGCGCTTCTGACCTTGCTCAGCGATATGTCGGGCGAAACGCTTGGGCCGGACGAGCGGGCAGCGACATTCCTGGAGCTCGGCTTCGACTCGCTTTTCGTCGGCCAGTTCGCGCAGCGCATCGAGAAAGACTTCAAGGTCAAAATATCGTTCCGGGAATTGCTGAGCGATATTCCTTCCGTCGCCGACCTGGCCGTTCATCTCGATCAGCAAATGCCTCCCGAGCCGGTGAAGACGGCTGATCCGTTGCCGGCGGCCTCTCCCATCGCCGCCGCGGCGATGCCGATCATGCCGCTATCGGCATCCGTGCCAATGACGGCGCCCGCTCCGCAAGTCGCATCGATGCCAGCTGCGGCCTCAGATCTCGCCACGGTGCTGCAATCGCAGATCCAGATGGCACAAACACTGTTTTCCCAACAACTGCTGATGTTGCAAGCCATGCAGGGCGGTGCTCCGGCCACCGTCGTACCAAGCGGGCTTCCCGCATCGGCCGTTTTACCCGCAGCGCCCGACTTGCCGGCGCCGCAAGCTGCGGCAAGCCAGCCCTCGTCCGCTCCCGTCGAAAGCGATTTCGGCACCGAGCGCATCAAGCTCTATCGTCCAAGTGCCAAAAGCGTGACATCGGAGATTTCCGTCGCCAAGCAGGAGTTCATCACTGATCTCACCAAGGCCTATGAAACCAAGAATGCCAAATCCAAGGCATTCACGCAGGAGCATCGCGGATACCTGGCCGACCCCCGATCCGCATCGGGCTTCCGCGCCGATTGGAAGGAAATGGTATTTCCGATCGTTTGCGATCATTCCAAGGGCGCCCATATCTGGGATATCGACGGCAACCAATATGTCGACCTGGTCAACGGCTTCGGGCAGACGGCCTTCGGCCATGCACCTGATTTCGTAATCGACGCCGTCAAGGCTCAAGCCGATCGCGGATTTGCCATCGGTCCGCAGACGCCACTTGCCGGCGATGTCGCCAAGATGATTGCCGATGTGACCGGCCACGAACGGGTGACCTTCTGCAACACCGGCTCGGAAGCGGTCATGGCCGCGATGCGGCTTGCACGCGCCGTCACCGGACGCGATCGGGTCGTGGTCTTTGCCAATGACTATCACGGCCAGTTCGACGAGGTTCTGGTCAAGGGCCGCAATCGCGCCGACAAGCCAATTGCCCTGCCGGTCGCCTCCGGCATTCCATTGGCCTCGGTGTCGAACATGACGGTGCTGCGCTATGGCGCGCCGGAAAGCCTGGATTTCATCCGCGCCAATGCAACCGATATAGCAGCCGTTATCATCGAGCCGATCCAGAGCCGTCATCCGGAACTGCAACCGCGCGAATTCGTTCGAGAATTGCGCGATATCGCCACTCAATCCGAGTTCGCCCTCGTCTTCGATGAGGTCGTCACCGGCTTCCGCGTCGATCCCGGCGGGATGCAGGCGATCTGGGGCATCAAAGGCGACATGGCGACCTATGGCAAGGTCGTCGGCGGCGGTATGCCGATCGGCGTGCTGGTCGGCAGCCCGCGTTTCATGGATGCCCTCGACGGCGGCCATTGGACTTACGGCGACAATTCCGTTCCCATGACGGCACCGACATTCTTTGCCGGCACCTTCGTCCGTCATCCGCTGGTGCTTGCCGCCGCCGAAGCCGTGTTGCATCACATCCAGGGAGAGGGTTCGGCCCTCTATGGCCGCGTCGCCGAGCGAACAGAGGCACTGGTTGCCGAGATCAGGGCCGATCTCGCCAGACGCGGCATCGCCGACGTTGTTCACGGCTACAAGAGCTGGTTTGCCACCGACTTCTCCAGCCAGGACCCGCTCGGCGCACTGTTTTATGCGCAGATGCGATTGAATGGCGTACATATACAGGATGGTTACCCCTGCTTCCTGACGACAGCCCACAGCGAGGACGACTTCCGCTTCATCGCAAAGGCCTTCCGCGACAGTCTCGATGCCATGCAGGCGGTCGGCATATTCACCGCGATTAAGGAGCCAACCCTATCCCCAATGCCGGTAGAGGCATCCGTCGCAAGGCCGCAATCCGCACCGCTGACGGAAGCGCAGACGGAAATATGGCTTGCAGCCCAGGCGGGCGACGAAGCCTCCTGTTCGTTCAACGAGTCCTTCTCGCTGACGCTGGAGGGAACCCTGGACGAGACGGCCATCCGGCAGGCTTTTGATACGGTCATTGCGCGTCACGATGCCTTCCATATTCGCTTCGACCGCAGCGGCGAGTCTTTCCGCTTCATTCCGGATTTCAGGCTCGAGCTGCCGCTCCTTGAAGACATCGATGAGCAAGGCCTCGCCATTCTCATCGACGATGATGCTCACACGCCCTTTGACCTGATCAACGGCCCTCTTGTCCGCGCCAGCATCATCAGCTTGGCACCCGAAAAGCATGTGCTGGTCTTCACGGCTCATCACATCATCTGCGACGGCTGGTCTATCAATACCTTCATCGAAGAGCTGGCGACGGCCTATGAGGCCTACAAGGCCGGCAATGTTCCGGAATTCCAGCCGGCACTTTCCTTTGCCACCTATTCGACCGACCTTTCGCCCAGACCGGAGAAATCGCAGGCGACCGAGCAATTTTGGCTCGACCAATTCAAGACGGTCCCCGATCTTCCCGATCTACCGCTGGATCGCCCGCGGCCGGAATATCGCAGCTTTGCCGGCGGAAGCTGCACCGGCTATATCGGCGCCGAGGTCTACAAGGCGCTGAAGAAAAGGGGGGCGAAGTCGGGCGCCACACTATTTTCAACGCTGCTGGCGACCCTCCAGGTGATGGTATCACGGCTATCGGGCCAGGATGACATCGTCATCGCCATTCCCTCGGCCGGTCAAAGCCTGCTTGACGGTCAGATCCTCGTCGGCCATTGCGTCAATCTGCTGCCGTTGCGTCAAGCTGTATCGCTGACAGAGCCGTTTGCGGCGCATCTGAAAGCAACGCAGCAGCTCGTCTTCCAGGCTTTTGAACATCAGGATTACACCTACGGCACGCTGGTGCGCAAACTGGATACCAAGCGTGATCCACGCCGCCTGCCGCTCACCGAGATCCAGTTCAACCTCGAGCGCATGGCCGGCGGATCGTCCTTTGGCGATCTAACGCCGACCATCGAGCCGAACGCAAAGGCCTTCTCCAACTTCGACCTGTTCTTCAACATGATCGAGGCGAGCGACCACATCCGCATCGATGTCGACTACAACGCCGATGTCTTCGACCGCACGACCGTGGAACGATGGATCGGCCATTTCTCGACACTGGCGGCAGCCTTGGCCAAGGATATGGATCACAGGATCGGCGAGCTGCCTCTGCTTTCCGCGGCTGAGAAGTCCTGGCTGGTCGACGATCTCAATCGGACGGCTGCGCCTTACGATCACGATCAATTCGTCTTTTCGCTCTTTTCCAAACAGGCAGCCGAACAGCCGAATGCCGTTGCCGCTCAACATGACGGCCAGTCGATCACGTACGGTGAGCTGGAAACCCGATCGAACCAGCTGGCCCTCTACCTCCAGATGGCGCTTCCCGACCACGGCCAGCGGATTGCAATATTGGTCGAGCGTTCGCTGAATATGATCGTCGCCCTCCTTGCCGTGATGAAGGCAGGGCACACCTACGTGCCGATGGATCCGGCACATCCGGAACCGCGCCTGCGGCAGACGCTGGAAATCGCCCGTATCCGCGGCCTGATCTGCGATAGCGACGATATGGCTCGGCTCGCAGCGACGGATATCCCTGTTATCCGGCTCGATCAGGATGCCAAGGCGATCAACTCGATGACCGGCCTTGCCCTGAAGACCCTGCCTGTCGACACGACCGCATCCGCCTACATCATCTTCACCTCCGGCTCGACCGGCATGCCGAAGGGTGTCGAAGTTTCGCATCGCTCCCTGACGAACTTCCTTCTCTCTATGATGAAGGAGCCCGGCTTCGGTGCGGATGACACGCTTGTCGCAGTCACCACAATCTCGTTCGACATAGCCGGCCTTGAACTCTACCTGCCGTTGATATCGGGCGGAAAGGTCGTCATCGCCAGCCGCAGCCAGGTCCAGGATGGCTTTGCACTGGTTAAGCTCATCGACGAACATGATGCCACGGTGCTGCAGGCCACGCCAACGCTTTGGCAGATGCTGGTCGAAGCTGGCCTAAAGGAGCGACGGGCACTGAAAATGCTCTGCGGCGGCGAGCCCCTGCCCAAGGAATTGGCGCGCTCCCTGCTTCAGATCGGCGGCGAGCTCTGGAACATGTACGGCCCGACTGAAACGACAATCTGGTCGTCGCTGCAGCGCATCACCGATGCGGATCAGCCGATCACGATCGGCCATCCGATCGCCAACACCCAGCTCTTCATCCTCGACCAGAGCGAGAATATCGCGCCGGTCGGCGTCATCGGCGAACTGCACATCGGAGGCGACGGGCTTGCCGAGGGCTACTTCGATCGCCTCGATCTCACCGAGAAGGCTTTCGTCCCGCATTGCTTCGCCATCGGCAGGCCGATGCGGCTTTATAAGACCGGCGATGTCGGACGGCGGCTTGCCGACGGCTCGCTGCAGCTGCTCGGACGGCGTGACCAGCAGATTAAGCTGCGCGGCTTCCGCATCGAGCTTGGCGACATCGAGGCCGTCATCTCCAAGGTGGAAGGCGTGCGCCAATGTGCGACCGTCGTCGCCGAAAACGCCAGGGGCGATCGTTCATTGGTCTGCTACATCGTGCCGACTGCGGAGGGCGGCGATGCACTTGCAGCCGATATCGCGGCACATGCCAAAGCCAATCTGCCGGCGCATATGGTGCCAAGCTTCTGGGTGATGGAAAGCGAGCTGCCGCAGACCGGCAACGGGAAGCTCGACCGCAAGACCTTGCAACAGCGCGGCGTGCCGCAGCGTGGTGCCGCGCCAACCAAGGTCCAGCCGAAAACCGAGATGGAACAACGGCTGCTGGCGATCTGGCAGGACGTGCTGAACCTTGGCGACATCGGCATCGACGACAATCTCTACGCGCTGGGTGCCGATTCACTTGCCATATTCCGCATCGCTGCCCGCATGCGCGACAATGGGCTGTCGCTCGAGGCAAAACATCTATTGCGTCATCCGACGATTGCCGCGCTGGCAGCCTTTGCCGACAACCAGGCGGAAGCTCTGTCCGATCCTGTTCAGCTTCACATTCCATCACTGCGAGATTTTCGTAACGGCGCACGCCGCGGCCTGGGGGCATCTCTATGAGTACAGTCGACAATAGTCCAAGCGGTTCCCTTGCCGAACCGCAGATCATCGGCGAATTTCCCTGTACGCAGACACAGCTGCGCTGCTGGATTCTCGATCAGCTCAATCCCGGCAACCCGGCGCTCAATGTCGCGGTCCGGTGGGAAATCCGGGGTTCATTCAAGGTCGCGACCCTCGAAGCTGCATTTCGAAAGATCATTCAGCGTCATGAAATATTGAGAACCCGCTTCATCGAAAAAAGTGGTCAGCCCTTCCAGCAGGCCGTCAGCGACGTCAATTTCAAGATGTCGGTGATTGATCTGCGCGGCATGCCGCCGGAGCAGCGCCAGGCACGGATCTTGTCGATCGGCGAGGAGACGGCGCAGGCGCCCTTCGATCTCGGCATGCCGGGCCTATTCCGCGTCACGCTGCTGATGGCGGAAAACGAGCGTGGCTTCCTGCTGATTACGGCCCATCAGAGCTGCTTCGACGGCTGGTCGATCCGTGTCCTCGGGCGGGAGGTCGGCGAAATAGCCGCCGCAATCGATGCGGGGCGCGCACCTGTCCTGCCCGAGCTGCCCTTGCAGTATGGTGACTATGCCCTCTGGCAGCAGGAATATCTGCAGAGCTACGGCTTCGAAACGGAAAAAACCTTCTGGCGCGAAACTTTGCTCGGCGCCCCTTATTTTGAAGTTATTTCCGACCGGCCTCGCGGTCAGGTCAAAACCAATCACGGCGATATTCTCTCCATTGTCCAGCCACCCGCCTTCACCGATCGCATGGATGCAGCCGCGCGCGCGCATTGCGTGTCGCAATATAGTTTCGGCGCGGCCGTCCTCAGCGCAGCCCTTCATCGCTTGACCGAGGCTCCGACCGTGCTCTTCGGCTCGCAGATCGCCGGCCGCGAACATAGCGATCTGGAGGATATGATCGGCGTCTTCATCAACAATCTGGTGTTGCGTTTCGATTTCGGCTCCGATGTCAGCTTTGCCGAACATATTCGCTCCGTCAGCGCGACGATCGAGGGGGCGCTGAACCATCAGCGCATGCCGTTCAACAAGCTCGTGGAACTGGTCAATCCGGTGCGCGATCCGGCGCGCAATCCGCTGATCTCGGTCAACTTCAATCTGCAGAAGGCCTTTCTCGAAGATCGTCGCTACGGCGGCTTCGAGCTGATCAGCTCACCCTCGCAGTCCCCCGGCGTCATCTACGACCTCAGCTTCATCATGATCGGACGGCCGACCGGCTGGCGCATGTCGATCGAATACAATGCCGATCTGTTCGAAGCCAGCACCATCGAAAGCCTCCTGCAACTATGGAGGAACGCTTATGAAATTGCTCTCGATCGCCCTGAGGCGCCGCTTTCTTCGCTCGTTGCGCCGGAACGGCGGCACCTGGCAGCTTCCGCCAAGATTGCGTCGGTGGATGGCGCCGTCACAGGCAAATCGCCACCGAATACGCGAATGGAAGCGCTTGCTGAAATCTGGAAGGAAGTCCTACAGGTTCCGCAAATACGCCCGGATGATGATTTCTTCGCGCTTGGTGGCCACTCGCTCCTCGCGCTCCGGCTACTATCGGAAACACGCGCAAGATTCGATGCAAGCCCGACATTGCAGCTTCTATTCAAACAGCCGACGTTTGCGGGCTTTGCAGCTGCGATCTTCAACAGCGAGGAGATCGAGAAACCGCGGGAAAAAGCAGTAAACCCATGGGAGCTGATTACCTGCAAACATGGGATGGGGACCGGGACGGTCTATACCCTCAACCATCCGTTCTTGTACTACCGTCTTGCCAACGAATTGCCCGACGAGATCTCGGTCTACAACGTCAACATGTTCCATGCGGATCTGACGGGCGGTCTGGACCGTCTCAGCATCGAGGATATCGCCGGCCACGCGATCGATGCCATGCAGATCGACAAGGCCGCGGGCCGCATTGCCATCGTCGGACTCTGCGTCAATGGCGTCCTTGCGATGGAAATCAGCCGGCAGCTGCGCGAAAAAGGCATGAATGTCGGCGTCACGGCCATCATCGATGCCTGGGCTCCAGGCTATTTCGCTTCTTTGCCCAAGCGGGAGCAAGCCCGATGGCACCGGGAACGGCGGCGCAAGCGTCTTGCCTATTTCACCCGGAAACTGCTGTCCCGCCGTATCCGGCTGATCGATTATCTCAAGGAGTTCGAAGTCTCCCTGGCGCTTCTGAGGATCTTCGGCGTCAAGGCCGGTCAATACTCACCCGAAGAGGAGGCGAACGAGGCTGTTACGAAATTGCTGGTGACGGCAGCACGTCGCTATAGGCCGCCGCAGACAAAGGATGAGAGCGTCGTTCTGCTTCGAAGCAGTGCGACGCATCCTCGGGCGCGCAAAATGCGATTTGGATGGGGTGAGGCGGTCGGAGAGGACTGCATGGTGGTCGATATCGACGGCTGGCACGAGGATTCGCTGACCAGCAACGGTATCCGCGACCTGGCGTCGACGCTCTCGGGAAAACTCACCGACGACTAGAGCGGTTCAGCTTTTCATAGAGTATCTGAATCGCTCTATCTCTTTGTTTGCACGCAATTCTGGATGGAAAACCGCTGCGCACTTTTCCTGGAATTGCCTTAGGTAGCCGCCGATGCCCCGCAATCACGCCCGGCAAATGGTCGAGCCATAGAGGAAACAGTCATGAACGAGACCAAGCCATTGAAGGTCGGCATTCTCGTCGGGCGCGGACATGCGTTCGAAACCTGGGAGCTGATGATCCTGGACCGAATTCTGGCCGCCCCGGGTCTGGAGCTTGCAGCCGTGCTGCCCCATCCTCATCCGTTCGGCGACGGCAAGGCATCGAAGCTGTTGTCCTGGAGTGCGCGACTGGAGACTCAGGCTCTTGCACGTCAACCCACTTATTTGCCAAAACATTTCAATAGCCGGCGTCATTTTATCGACTGCTACGAATCCGATGGAGACAAGGCAGGCACTCCCGACAACATCACTGCGGCATCGCTGCGCCGTCTGAAGCTGGACCTCGTCATCCGCATGGTTCCAATGAGCATGGCCGACGACGCGATCGCGGCTCTCCCATTCGGAGAATGGGCCTTCAATCTCTCCGACCGGCGATCGGCGGATGTGGATTGGTACGGCTATGCCGAGGTCCTTGCCCGTGCGCCGACTGCCGATCTGATCCTCTATGCCAAGTGCGGTGGCAAAGCTGGCAGATTCGAGATTGCGCGGGCGTCATTCAACATCAAGCCCAGTGCAGCGCGATTGAGTGCTTTCGTGCGGGAGCGAAGCGTTACCCTTCTGCTGCGGGAACTGACGCGGCTCGCCGACACCAGGCGGTTCAACCCATCCGCCTTCTCCAGCTCGACCGTCGATCAGGCACCATCGCTGGGCGACCTCTTTCGCTACGGCTGCATCGTCGCGGGATCGGTCTCGGTCAAAGCATTCAAATCGATCAGGGCGAGGCTCCGCGCCGAGTCGGCCATATGGACGCTTTATACGGGACACGGTCACATCGATGATTTCGATCCAAGCAAGGCGGTCGAAATCCCACCTTCCGATAACAGCATCAAGGCCGATCCATTCCTGTTTCAGGAGGATGACAAATGCTATTTGTTCTATGAGGCCTATTCCCACGGCGACCGCAAGGCGCATATCGCGGTCGGCCGTTTCGACGGCGATGCGCTCACACAGGTCGGGGTAGCGCTGGAGCGCCCCTACCATCTCTCCTATCCATTCATATTTCGCGATGGCGATCAGATCTTCATGATACCGGAAACGCATCAGGCACGGCGGCTTGAGGTCTGGCGCTGCCGCGAGTTTCCGCTGAAATGGGAGCTGCATGCCACGGCTTTCGAGGGTCAATCGCCGGCCGATAGCGTCTTGATCCGCCATGGCGGCAAATGGTGGCTATTCACCAACCTGTCGGATTTCCATACCTATGAAGACCATTGCAGCGAGCTCTATCTGTTCGAGGTCGACGGCCCAGCGCTCACAGGCATAAGACCCCACAAGCGAAATCCGGTCGTCATCGGCAGCACCGAGGCACGAGGCGCAGGGCGCATCTTCGAACGTGGCGGCAGGCTCTTGCGGCCCTCGCAGCACAATGCATACGGCATTTATGGCTATGCTCTCAACATCATGGAGATCGAGAAACTCACGCTCGACGACTATTGCGAGCGCCGCATCCGCACCGTTACCCCGGCTTTCAAGGCCGGGCTCCATGGTTGCCATCATTTCGACGCCGCCGACGGGCGCTACATTCTCGATGCGCGGCTGACCATCTGACTGATATTTCCGTTGCGATACCGCAGGCATACTTGGTGTCCGCCGGTCGAGGCGACAACGGCACCAGCGAAGTTGGCCGGTGTCGCAAGCTCCAGAATGGCCCAGTTTTGCGGTGCATCCTCATCCCCCTCCAGCCGCTCCAATCGCGATTGCTTCGATCTGTCGAACGCGACATCGAAACTATCGAGCGGCAGCGACAAGCCGGCACCATGGGCCTTGATGAACGCTTCCTTGCGCGTCCAGCAGCGATAGAAACCATCCAGATAGCCATCAGCCGGCAGAGATCGAAGCGTCTGATACTCCTTGCGGGAGAAGAACCATTTCGCAATGTCTTCCTTCAGGAACCGAATTTCCTCGATATCGATGCCGAGTTCATAACGATCGGAAACAGCAAGCACGGCCAGGTTGGCGCTGTGGCTGAGATTGAAATGGATGGGACGAGCGCCGCCGATCGCGACGTAAGGCTTGCCGTTGTCACCATAGTCGAAGCCTATCGACCGTGGCGGAATGCCGAGATAGCGCCCGAGGATCACCCGCATCCCGGTCCTAGCGGCGACGAAACGATGCCTGTCGCGATCATGGACGAAGCGAATGGTCCGAACGCATTCGTCGAGCGACAGCAAAGTGATGTACATGCCGAGATCAGGCAACGGCATGTCCAGCTTCCAGTGCCAGACATCGATTGTGTCAGGCCCGATATTCTCCATGTCAGATCGTTGCGTATAGGAGATTGGCGTTCTTCGATTTGGCCTGCCGCGACATCCGCCTCGCCATATAGGCGACCAACGCAACGGGATAGTTTTCTCCAAGGCTGATACGGCAGCTGCGCTTTAGGATATCGAGTGTCTGCGCGCAAAGTTCCGGCGTGTATTCGATCTTCCGATCGGTCCAGTGGAAGGGGTTCATCGCCGGATGGCCGGTGCGTTGCTGCAAAACAGGTTGCCAGTTGGTATAGACATGGCGGCTGGAATCGAAGAGCCGATAGACACCGCGCTTGTTTTCCTCGGCAAATCGCTTGGCTTCGTCCGAGGTCTCGAAGATGACGTGGAGGCCTGCCGCATTGCCGATATCGTTGTGAGGTCCCACCATGATCTGCGCGCTCTTGGCGAAGATTTCGCTCATCACGTCGTAGCGCTCACGCATGCGGGCAATCATCGGATCAAGCTTTTTCAACTGCACGTTCAACATGGCGCCTTGAATCTGGCTCGCCTTGAAATTCACCCCCAGCATGGGCGGCTCGTTGGCATTGTCGAGATGGCCGCGAAACATGGAGCCGATGTCGTGATACATCCGGGCGCGCGCAAAGAGCCGCGCGTCGTTGGTGACAACGGCCCCACCCTCCCCGCAATTGATGTTCTTGAACTGATTGAAGCTGAACGCTCCGAAATCACCGATCGTACCGACCCGCTTGGTCTTATAATGCAATCCGACAGCCTGGCAGGCATCCTCGATGACTACGAGATTGTTCTCGCGGGCAATGCGCATGATGCTGTCCATATCGCACACCATGTTCGACATGTGGACGGGGATGATTGCCCTCGTCTGCGGCGTGATCTTACGCAGGATGTCCTGCGGATCCATGGTGAGCGTGTGATCGATATCGACCAGGACCGGCACCGCGCCGGCCGCCAGTGGAGCGGCAGCGGTTGCAATCCAGGTATAGGCCGGCACGAGCACTTCATCTCCGGGACCGACACCGGCGGCAACCAGCGCCGAGATCAGGGCGCCGGTTCCGCTGCTCGTCGCCAACGTATGGCGCACACCGAACTTGGTGGAAAAATCGGATTCGAAGCGCCCGAGCGGGCCGCCGGTCTCGTCGCTGTAGCGTGCCAATTTGCCCGAGGCAAATACCGGCGCGAGCGCCAACCACTCCCGTAACCCCACCTTGGCCATGATTTTCGCTCCCAGGAAACTCGGCATTTGCTGGAGAGCCTAGCCTGTGATTGACGCATTTTCAGCATGGACTTCCGACTGAAAAAGCCGCCGGAACCGATCAGATCACCTATCCGAAATCGGTAGATATCGCGCGTACCTATGCCAATCGAACAGTTATCCGCACGCTCGCGATGCTGGTAAAAAATGGGAAAACGAGCGGGAAAACGATCATGATAACCAGTGACTTGAGATCTATGCCGGAAGGGATTGAAATACATGCCGATATTGCGATTATCGGTGGCGGACCTGCCGGAATAGCGATCGCCCGCGAGTTTGCCGATACTCGCATTCGTGTCCTCGTCATCGAGAGCGGCGGTCAGGATTACGAGGCGGAAATCCAGGCACTGAATTCCGTCGAGAACATTGGCGAGCCATTCGTTTCGGCGAATGCCGTGCCCGAAGGGCGGGGCTATACCGGCAAACTGGCGTGGCTGAATGATGTTCCCGCATTCGAGCTTCGAAATCGCTTGCTTGGCGGCAGCAGCCACACCTGGATCGGCAAATGCGCCGCCTTCGATGACATCGATTTCCTGAACCGGCCCTGGCTGCCGCTCTCCGGCTGGCCGATCGATCGCGAGCAACTGCTGCCCGCTCTCGATCGCGCCGGCAAACTGCTCAACCTCGGGCCGAACCTCTACGATGAACGCCTTTTTGCTTTGCTCCATTCACGCCCGGACGATCTCGGTCTGGACAAGCGGCTCCTCAAGCCTTTCTTCTGGCAATTCAGCCACATGCGCCATCCGCGTGCCGAGCCGACACGCTTTGCCCGGCTTGCTGGCGATATCACGGCCGCGAACATAAGTTTTCTGACGCATGCCACGGTGACCGAGATCAATGCCGACAGCGAAGGCCGCAGGGTGACCTCCCTCAATCTCCGGAGCGCCATCGGACGCAGCGCAACGGTCCGTGCAAACACGATCGTTCTTTGCGGCGGGGGCGTCGAGAATGCACGCCTGCTGCTCGCATCCAATTCCCGGCTGCCGGCGGGCATAGGCAACAGGCATGATGTTGTCGGCCGCTATCTCTGTGATCACCCCCGCACATCGCTCTGCCGCTTCGCAGGACGCGACATCGACGCGATCGCGCGGCATTTCAATTTTTATGGCCTCAGTCATGGCGGGCGCACGCATTTCTATCTCAGGGGCCTGTCTTTAAGCCCCGAAATTCAGGCACACGAAGGCCTTACCAACTGCGCCGCCTATCCGGTGCAGCTTCATGCTCGGGATGATCCCTGGGCGGCGCTGAAGCGCTTGACGAAGGGCGCAGGTAAGACCGTCATGGGAGACCTTGCGACGGTCGCGAGATCGGCTGATATGATCACCTCCGGACTCTACGAACGCCTCGTGCGCAAGCGCGGCCTGCCGCATCGCTCGACGGAATTGCGCTTCGACGTCATGGTCGAGCAACAGCTCAATCCCGAAAGCCGTATCATGCTCGCGCAGCAGCGCGATCGCTTCGGTCAGCCATTGCCGCGGGTCAACTGGAAAATCGGTCAACGCGAAATAGCCAGCGTCAAACGACTTGCAGGATTGATCTCGAACGAATTCGTTCGCGTTGGGTTACCACAGCCAGTGCTGCCGGATTGGATTGCGGCAAGGGAGAACACCCTGCCCGTCTTCATGGATATGGCTCACCCTTCCTGCACCACCCGCATGGGAACCGATCCGCGAACGAGCGTCGTCAATACCGACGCCATGGTTCACGGCATCGATGGCTTGTTCATTGCCGGCAGCTCCGTATTTCCGACGCCGGGCCACGCCAATCCGACGCTGATGCTGCTCGCCTTGTCCATCCGCCTTGCCGATCACCTCAAGCAACGACACGCGTCCAAGCAATTGCACAGACCGCATCATCAAAGCGAAGCGGACCTATCGCTCCATCACGGCTAGGACCTTCCGCTCGAATCGCGAAAATGCTTTGGCCTTTTTTCGTAATTCCCGACGGAAAATCGCTACGCACTTTTCCTGGAATTATCCTAGCCCAGCCGAAAATAGAAGCCGGCGCTCTCGCTGCGGCCGAGTTCCGGGTGCGTGTCTATGGCGTGCGACAAGGAGGGGATGGACCAGCGGTCGATCTGCTTGTAGCCGAGCCTTGCGATATCGTCGATGAAGTCCGCCTCGTTGCGCATATGGTAGGGGACATAGGACTTGCCGATGCGCTCGAGCGTGACGACGGCGCTGCCCTTGCGGAGCGCAACCTTGTTGAGGATCAAGTGCTGCGGCCGGGAGGGCATTTGCGATAGCAGTCCGGATAGCGGCATATCGAGATATTGCATCAGCCCCGATCCAAGCAATAATGGCATCTCGCCGGTGTCTGCGATCCGATCGACAAAGGACAGGCTTGTCAGGCCTTCCTTCTCGGCAAGGCTCCGCCCGGCGCGGACGATGGCCGGCAGATCATAGACGACCCAGCGAAAAGCGCCGTCGAACGGCAGCAGAGGACGGAAGGCCCGATATTTCGTGCCCATGTGACCACCCGCATCGACGAGGCCATCGATCTCGTGCAGCAAATTGCGAATCCAGAACAGCACCGGATAGTCCCAGGGCGCCACCTCGCACATTTTGGCGAAGGCGACGGTTGCGATCTCATCATGATCGTAACCGGCCATCGTCTGCCTGCGGGCGGCAGCCATGGCAGCCTGATAGGTGTCATAGGCGCCCGTAAACCGCCGTGGAAAGGGCAGGAGATAGTTGAGCCGCCCTCTGGCCAGACGCAGTGGCGAAAGCCCTTGAGCGGCCGTCTGTGCGGCGCTCTTCAAGGCCGAGCGCGCATGCGCCGACCATGACAAATTGGATTGCAACGAAGCCGTCATCCCGCATCCCCTATCTCTACCTATCCTTTGGTTGTGGATTATCGCCTGCCCGATAGAATCGAAACCGCACCTCCGCTCATCTTCTCCAGAGCAAGTAGCGTGCAGACATAGATTGCCCCACCCGAGATCACCTGCAGCAATACGGTCAGCACTCGCTGCATGCTGAGCGATCCGGCGAAATAGCCGAGCCCGTAAACCGCTGACGCCATCAACGCGACGGCAACGGCAAGATAACCGCTCTTTCGCAGCACACGCCCCCACCGAAGGCCGCCATAATTCTTTTGCAGATGCATCGATGTCAAAAAGGAGATCAGCGACGCCAAGCACTGTCCCCAGGCGGCAGCGACCACGCCGAAAGGCGCAAGAAGCAGGATCAGGGAGACGGAGACCACGGCATTCAACAGCAGGGTGGGAGGCATGCGCCTGATATTGTCCGACAGGGATAGCAGGGCTTCGGTGACGTAGCCCGGCATCAACAGGATCTGTTTCAGCGACAGGATCGCGACCAGAATCGCCGCTGGCGCCCATTTTTCGCCGAGTACGATGTCGATCAATTCGGACGATATCAACGAAAGGCCGAGATAGATCGGCGTGGAGATTGCCATGAGAACCGTCATGAAGATCGTTGCAGAAGGTCCGGCGTCGCGAACCTGTCTTCCGTCCACCCCGATCACGATCGCTGCGCGGCGAAACAAGGTCCAGGCCAGCATTCGCGCGGGTTCGCCGATGAGTTCGGAAAATGCCGCGACGATGCGTTCCGCGACCCGATAATAGCCTGCCTCCGCAAGGCCCAGAAAGCTGCCGATCGCAAGCGTTCCGGAATAGGATCGCAGAAAGAGGATCAGCCGATTCGACAGGATATGGCTCGAAAACTCGAGAACCTCGCGCGCGAAAGGCCAGGTGAGATGCAGCTTGGGACGCCAGGCAAGCACGGCTGCCGAGCCGGCAAGACAAACGAGCTGCGAAATGAGCCGGCCGGCCGCGAGCGAAAACACATTCCAGCCGAGCCACAGCCCCAGCATTGTAACGCAGAGCCCGGCAATTTCGCTTGCTATCCGGATGGCGGCCTGCTTGCGCAACAAGCCACGTGCGACCAGCAGCCCATCGTAAACCGCGTAAAGAGACGATGGCAGAAACCAGCAGCTGAAAAGAACGAGGAGAAGCGCTTCATGCGGCCTGCCGAAAAGGAGCCAGGCAATGGCGGCAGCAAGCAGGCCGACGATGGTCACGAGCACGCCGGCGACGATCGAAAGCGTGCCGATCTGGTCGAGCTCGAGATCCGTACACTCGGCCTTCATGACGAACTCACCCCATCCGCCCTCTGAGATCACGACGAGCATGACGACAATGGCGGAACTGAACGCATAGAGACCGAATTCGGCCGATTCCAGCACGCGGGCAGCGACGAGAAATATGAGAAGCTGGACGAGCTGAGATACGACTTTCGAAACGAGCGTCGAGGCTCCGTCGCCGATGATCGCGGGCATGCGGGCGCGCAGCCAGTAACGCAGGCTCGTCCAGACGGCACGCTTGGGGCGAAGCGGAAAGTTATCCATCAGCGCACCGTCGCGGCAAGTAAATGCGAGCAAAGGCGGCTTTCGCATCGCCCGGTTGCGAAATCCCATTGAAATGTAACATAATAATCCACAATTGTTTCCAGCTTTGCACCAGATAAAGTCTATAGTGTTCCCATTCAGGACATGATTCCGTGCAATGAAGCGCTGCCTGCAAGCGGGGTGCGCCGGAATTATTCGATTTTGTATCAGAGAAATTATTACCCTGAACGTCAGGGTCCGATCGAAATTCTCGGTAATAGAAGAGGGGCTTGCCGGCAATCGTCATGAAACACCACGCAGAGCCGCTTATGAAAGACGAAAACCATGATCGCATCGCCTCGGGACAGCCAGGTGGATTGCGCCAGAAACTTTTGCTTCGTTGGATTCTGGTGATCTTCTGCCTTCTCGTCTGGATTGCCGTAGCCGCTTTTTTCATTTGGTGAGACGTTCTTTCTCGTTGCGTGCGAGCAGCACGACGCCGACCGTTTTTACGAGAATTGCAAAATCGGTGCGCAAGGAACGGCTGTGGAAGTAATCCAGATCGAACTGGATACGCTCCTCGTAAGTGGTGTCGGCATGACGGTTGACCTGCCAGAGGCCTGTGATCCCCGGCCGCAGCCCCAGATAACAATAGAGATTGGCTCCATAGCGATCGAGCTCCGCGGCAACGACAGGTCGAGGTCCGACCATGCTCATGTCACCCCGCTGAACGTTCACCAATTGTGGTAGTTCGTCGGCGCTGCTCATGCGCAGGTATTTCCCGAGCCAGTGCACGCGAGGGTCGTTCGTCAGCTTCTGTGTCGATAGCCACTCCTGCTTCCGCGTCTCGTCACGGGCCAGCAGCTCCGCCAGCTGCCGATCGGCATCCTTGCGCATCGTCCGGAATTTCAGACAGTCGAACGGGCGTCCATCGCGGCCGACGCGCGTATGGCGATAGATGACCGGCCGGCCGTCGACCAGAAGCAATGCAATTGCGATGACAAGCAGCGCCGGCGCCAGAAACAACAGCCCGAGCCCAGAAAGAACAAGGTCGACAATACGCTTGGCGCGTCCCCGCCGTTCCGCCCGCTTCGCCTCGCGGCGAGATCGCTCGCGATGGGCAATGCTGTCAAAAGTCGATAACATCTTCCGGACCCCTCACCACTATCATGCTTCCTTCAAAGGCTGCCAGCTGCCCCAATCCTTGACAATTGACCCTGCGGACATTGGGTTAGTCCCATTGGCGTAGGACGCCGGGCACAGAGCTACCCACAAGCCTCAGCTTGCTTCGTCGATCAGTCGATGGGCGGCTGAAAAGTCGTCGTTCAAGGTCGATCGCAAATCCATCCTGGCGGCGTTTGCACGGTCGAGAACACGATCGTACAGGTTAAGCAATGCGTCGCACCATGAAACCGGTGTGTGCGCCAGCTCGCCTGACCGGCGGAGGCAATTCACGCTCATCAGTCGAAGCAGTATGTCGTCGCTGGCAAGCCGGCGCATTCCGCTTGCAAGCGTTTCCACCTTGCCGCCCTGAAAGGTCAGCCCGCATCCGAGCGTCGCAAGTTCGTCGCCGAGAAGCGCAGTATCCGGCAAGATCACCGGGATGCCGCTCGTCACGGCCTCGAGCGCCGCCAGTCCGAAAGGCTCCGGCACCCGGGAGGAAACGACGAGCGCGCGCGCGTCGCAAAGGATGTTCCGCATCTCACTCTTGGACTTCCAGCCATGAATGACGACTTCCGGAAAGTCCCGCTCCAGGCGAAGGCGGCCGGCACCATCGCCTATGATCTGCAGCTTTCCACCGGCAAGCCGCGCCGCAATCGCAGCATCTTCAAATCCCTTTTCCGGCTCCAGCCGACCAACAAAGAAGAAGTCGCGCTTCTTCCAGGGCTCGGCAGGATGATCAAGGAAAGGCTCGACCGGATTGCGAATTGTTTCGATGTTGCCCATGTCCATCTGCCCGCGGGCGAAATATTCGCGCATACGTTGATGCACGACGATGATATTGGCGGCAAATTTCTGGATGGGATAATAATGCTCCCTCATCATATGGCGGGCCGATCTCCAGATCTTCTCATGATAGCCGCGCTTGTCGCAGTTTGTCGCCAGGCAGCCGAGCGACATCGGCGTCAGAGGGCAAACCTGGCTTCTGCGGTAATTGGCAAATCCTCCATTTGGACAGGAGAGGAAATAGTCATGAGCGTGCAGGACGACTCGATCCCGAACCGGCCATAAGGCACGGAAAATCGACGGCGATAGGATCTTCGACCAGCCGTGGACATGATAGATGGTGCCCCTGGTATCGACGCGCGATATGAGAGCACTCAGGCCGTCATAGGCCTGACGGCTGTAAAGGCCGCTGGCAAGTGCGCTCAGACGCGGCTGCTGCATTAGCGGCTTTGCTGCCAGGTTGACGGTATCGGCCGCCGGCCGTTCGGAGCCGGCGCTATCGCCGGCGAAGTAGGTCACGGCGACCCCGGCTTCCTGCAGCAAAGTGGCAGAGAGTATCGCCAGATTCGACGCTCCGCCTATCTTGGCGGAGCGGTCGTTGATGACGACAACACGATCGAGGCCGGATGAGCGCACCACGGGACTATTCCAGCGCTTCGATGTTCTGCGGCGCCAGCCTGCCCTTGAGCAGATCACGAAGCGCGATGACATTGCCCTTGAGGCGGCCCTTGCGGTCAACCCAAGGCTCAGGCCGCCAGACCTTGACGAGGTTGGCTGCAAGATTGCGGCCGACCTGCAACGTTGCCTGCGGCACGCTCATCGTGCGCTTGCGCATGAGATACAGCGGGTTGGCTATTTGCGAATAGCCGAGACGCACACCGCCCGATCGGCCACCTTTCGTGCCGAGATGAACGCCTTCGAGCTGCTTGACGCTGACGACCTGGCCATAATGGGCCACGAGCCTGCTGAAATCGACATCCTCGAGCCAACCATAGAAGGGCAGGTTCTCGTCGAAACGCAGGGCCGCCGCTTTGACGATGGCCATGCGGATCGCCATGTTGCAGCCATAGGCATTGTAAACAGATCGGATTTGCATCGAGGGCTCGGAGCGGCGCCTGCGGCTCGCACCGACCAAGCGTAAGCCATCACGAACGGATATGCCCGGCCCGGTAATGCCATCGGCCAAGACGGTGCCGGTGCACAGGGCAACATCCGGCTGCAGCTGAAACAGCCGTTCCGTTTCCTCGATATAGGCAGGCGTCATCAGAAAATCATCATCGAGGAAAAGGACGATATCCGCGTCCTGAACGCTGTCGAGGATGCGATTGCGCTGACGGCAGAGCCCGCGCTCGCTGATAAGCACCCGCACCGGAATGTCGAGATTTCTGAGGCAACTCGGATCGATGTCTTCCGGCGAGGAAAGGCAGACGACGATCTCGTCCGGCTTCCGGGTTTGGCTGGCAACATGGGGGAGGATGGACGACAGGATATCGCGGCGGCCGGAACTTGCGATACCAAGCGTAATCTTCAAGGGGCGACCCGTTACGCTGCCGGTCAGCCGCCTTGCGGATGCACGCACGTGGCGACGATCCTGCCTGCGGCGCCAAAGGCGATTATTCTGGTGGTGGCGCCTCTCATGGCTGCGATTGGCGATGATGCCGAGGATATTGATCGTTGTCGTGCCGAAGCTTGCCAGCGCGTCCGACAGTCTCTCCACCGTCATCTTGTTCGTCTGCCCGACGACGACGACAATGCCCTCGAGATAGGTGCAGATGACGCGGGTATCGGCAGAATCCTCGAAAGCAGACATATCGACGATGACGACCTTGTATCGCCGGCGCAACAAGTCGATCTCAGCCTTCAGTGCGGGCAGATGCCCGTAGCGCTGAAAAGCGGTAACGGATTTTTCGGTCTCGTCGACGGTGACGACCGGGACACCGCCATGGGCCTGCATGACCTCCGCCTCGGGCTCATGCTCGGACTTCGCGACAAGCAGGCCGCCTTCATGGGCGACGGCATAGCGGCGCGGCACATCGTTGATGCTCAGTGCCTCCATGCCGAAATCCGTGCCGGCTTCGGTCACCACGCAGCTCAGTCTCGCATTCAGAAAATCGGCGTCGACGAGCACAACGGATGCACCTTCATGCTGGTAGAGCTGTGCGAGATTGGTTGCGATCGTGGTCTTGCCTTCGCCGGTACCGACAGAGGTGATGCCGATCACCATGGGTGCGCTCGGCGGAAAAGCGGAATCGATCGAGTGCTTAACACCACGCAAGGCCTCGGAAAATTGCGAATAGGGCGTATCGAGCACGGATCTCAACGGCAGCATCGTTCGTCGCCAGCCGGCGTTGGCGGCGGCCATGCTTCCCGGCAGGAAGGACGGGCTCATGTAGACGGGCACGTGGCCGAGAGAACTGATTCCCAATTCCCGCCGCAGCTTTTCACTGGAGCTGACGCGGCGATCCAGGCCATCCCGTAAAAGTGCAGCCATGACACCGGCTGCAAGGCCGAGCATGGCCGTGAACGGCAGGACGAAAGAGGACTTCGGCCAGGTCTTTGCCAGCGGCACGGCGGCCGCCGTCACGACACGAACATTGCCAAGCGGAAACGATTCCTTTTGCAGTGCACCAATCAGCTGCTGCAGGATGCTTTCATACATCCGCCGGTATGTGGTGGCGCGGCTTTCCATCTCCGACAGCTCCACCCTTGCCAGATTCTTGTCCGTTCCGGCGTCTTTGAGCGACGCCAATTCGTCGCTGAGCAGCTTTTCGCGGGTTTGGGCGACTTCGAGATTTACCTTGTAGACTGCCTGGATACGCTCGAATTCCTTGCGCATATCTCCCTTTATCCGAGCGATTTCCTGCTGCGCGGCAATGATAGCTGGATTATCGGCATCATATCTTCCGGTAAGATTGTTCAATTTGATTGTCGCAGCTCCGAGATCCTCCTGCAATTTCTGTATGCGCGGATTGTTCATCGTCTCGTCGACGTCGCCTTCGACCTTACCCCCTGACATCAGTTGGTTGAGCGTCGCAAGCTTGGCCGATTCTGCCGCCGTTTGTGCCTTGGCTGCAACTGCCTGACTGCTGATCTCCGATAGTTGCTGCTGATCGAGGGAGGACGACGTGCTGATCTCCATGATGCCGTTTTTGGCACGGAACTCCTCGACGTTCATCGCTGCTTCGCGAGCCTGCCGTCCGACTTCGATCAAACGTGTCTCCAGCCATCTGGCACCACTTTGCGCTGCGGAAGCCCTTTCCGACAGGCCGGTGCTGATATAGGCCTCTGCGATCGCATTCGCCGCCAGAGCCGCCTTTTGCGGGTCGACGGAACTATATCCGATCTCAAGGATGTAGGACTGGCCAACGCGCGTAACCTCGACCCTGGAGAGGAAGGAGGCCATGGTGCGGCGCATGAGGTCATCTTCTGTGGTTTCCGCTTTCGCGCTGCCATCATCGCCATGCTTGAAAAAACTGAAGATTGCACGCAGCTTGTCATGCAGCGTAGCCTGCCAGGACATGCCGCCTACAATCTCCGGATCTTCTGTGAGATTGAGTTTCTGCACGACCGCGCGCGCAATCGCCTCGGATTTGACGATCTCAACCTGGCTCGCAATTTCCGCCGCCTCGATGATGACCGTTCCGGTGAAGGCATCCTGCGAGACGATGCGCCCCTGGTCGGGATCCATGACGAGCCGCGTGGTCGCCAAATAGACCGGCTGGGTCGTCGCCATATAGAAGCCGCCGATGCCGAGACCTGCCCCCGTAAACAGTGCGAAGATCATCCAGTGGCGCTGCAGGAAACGCCACACGTCACGAAAGGAGATATATTCGCTGCCCCCTGTACCTTTGGCGCTCGAAGGAATGCTGCGCAAGCCCTTACGGATCTCGTGAATTGCCATGATTGTCGCCCCACATTGCTCACTTATCACTATTGAGACTGGCCGGTATCGGCAGACGAAAGCGCTGTGCCGTCCAGGCTTCCGGAAATGTTGTAGCGCACATCCAGAACATCCCCCGGCTGCAGCGCAGTCGCTTCCGATGCCTTGATCGCATTGGCCTCGTCGCCGTTGCGGGTGATCCAGTATTCCATCGGCTGAAGATCGAGCGCCTTCATGCTCTGACTTCTCGAAAGCGAAGCCCCTGAAAGCTGCAGCAGTTGCAGCGTCGTGTTTCGTTTTAGTTTCGTATCCTCGATTTCGGTCTCGGTAGTCTGCAGCAGTTGGCCGGCATCGGTCTTGCGTTGACCCTTGAGATTGAGCGCGTCGCGCTCTGTCTCGCTCAGCTTCTGCTTTGCCTGCATCGAAGCAACGACAAGATCCAGCTTGCCTGCCTGCATCTCGGCGACGATCCGCTCCAGCGAGGTCTTTCGCGAGGTGGTCAGGATTTTCGTGTCGACCAGCTTGGAAATATCGCTCAACTCGTCCTGCGCGATCTTCACCTGCTCGTCCTGCGACGACATTTTCTCATCGAGGATGTTGATTTCGTTGCGCAACAGCACTTCCAGATCCGCCGCCGCGGCGAGTTGCTGACGCAAGGCATCCGCCCTGGCATTGAACAGATCGACTTCGCTCGTCATGATCTGCCAGACGGCTGATCCTTCGGGAGCGGCCTTTATCTCCGGCGGAAATACGATCGCCGGCTGATCGTTGAGCTCGGCCGTCAGTCGAGCCCGTCGGGCGCCGAGCTGTTTCAGCTGCAGCTCCATCCGACTGATCTCGCCGGCATAGCTGACCTGCTGCGCCTCCGAGTAGTCGCCGGTCTGACTGGACCGGCGCTCGCGCCCGCCCGCCATGGCAATCGCCTGCTTCACCGTCAGGCCAGGCCTGAATTCCAGCTCGCTCGGCTTTTCGACAGCGCCGGACACGTAGATCATCGGATATTTGACGACCTCGACCGAAGCAGTCGGTGCCAGTGCCAGACCGGTGATCTGCTTCAGCTTCTCGCCTATATCGGCACTGATGTCTTCGACGGTCTTGTCGCCGACCTGCATTTCTCCGATCATCGGAATTGAGATCGAACCCGATTGCGATATGACATACTCGCCGTTCAGCGCCGTCCATTCCTTGTATTCGCCGGTTGCAGCGATCCATTCGACGATGGCGACCTTGATCCGCGCCTGAGGCCCGACGCGATAGACATCATTGGTCGCGGCATTCGCTATGCCGGGCATAACCGCGCCGGAAAGAAGCAACGCCAACAACCAGGGTGCCATGAGCCGAGACGGCCTGGAGATGGAATGGTAAGCTGAAGCGCACACTCTGGACATGAGCTGAAATCTCGCTTTCTTGATCGCTTGCGCCATCACGTGGAAAGACGCCATACAGCGAGATCAGCAGCTGAACGCATAACGTGTAAATCCCCTACCGAAGCAACAGGGCTTATCATTTCTGGCAGGGAGGTAGCCGAAGCTGTCGTCTCTTGGTCGGGTGGGCACATCCTTGTGTGCAGGCACACGCCGGCGGCTAAATCTTTTGGTTACTCCCTTCGGCCATTTGTATGCCGTAGTGAACCGATGTAGGCCCTGTCGCAAAAGTTGCCGGCTGCCCAATGTTGTTTCGGCCCATGGAGGGAAGAGCAATGCGGGTAGCAATCGTGCATTATTGGCTGGTGTCGATGCGGGGCGGAGAAAAAGTGGTCGAGGCTCTCTGCGACATGTATCCGGACGCCGATATCTTCACTCTCGTCTATGATGAAAGCCGTGTCTCCGAGAAGATCCGCAGACACAAGATTTTCACCTCCTTCCTCCAGCGGATTCCGGGTGCCGCCAAGACCTACCAATCGCTCTTGCCGCTGATGCCCTTCGCATTGGAGAGCTTCGACCTTACCGGCTACGATCTGATCATTTCCAGCGAATCAGGCCCGGCCAAGGGCATCATCCCGCCACCGGGGGCAACGCATGTCTGCTATTGCCATTCTCCCATGCGCTATCTTTGGGATCACTATCATTTCTATCGATCCCATGCGGGCCTCGCATCCCGCCTCCTATTGCCCATGCTGGCGCCGATGCTGCGCTCCTGGGACGTCAATACGAGCATGCGGGTCGATCGCTTCGTCGCCAACTCGCATCATGTCTGCGACCGCATCGGCAAATATTATCGGCGGCCCGCGACCGTGGTCTATCCCCCCGTCAATGTCGATGATTTCATGCCGGCGCCATCGACCGAGGATTTTTATCTCTGCGCCGGCCAGCTGGTTCCCTACAAGCGGATCGATCTGGCGGTGAAGGCTTTTACCCGAATGAATCGCCAGCTGGTCGTCATCGGGGAAGGCAGCGAAGCGGAGGGGCTCAAACGCATCGCCGGTCCCTCGATCACTTTCCTCGGCCGTGCCCCGTTTCCAATATTGAAGGAAAAGCTTGCGCGCTGCCGTGCGCTGATCTTTCCCGGCGAGGAAGATTTTGGCATGGTTCCGGTGGAAGCGATGGCCAGCGGGCGGCCCGTTATCGCTTACGGAAGTGGCGGCGCGCTGGAAACGGTCGCGCCGGGAGTGACCGGCATCCTCTTCGACCAGCAGTCCGTCGATGCTCTGATCAAAGCCGTGATCGATTTCGAGGCCATGCAGCACCGCTTTCACCCGGAAACACTACAAGCACATGCTGAACAGTTCAGTCCGCGTAAATTCACTGCGAGCATGCAAGCGATCATCAATGAGGAGCTGCTGATCCGCAAGGCCGCAAGGCTTCGCAGCCACCCTGCCGTTCAAGGAGGTCGCGAAGCGCAATTGCCGGTCCTTGCGATGGAACCGCAAAGCAGGACACTTCAGTAGAAGCTGCGGACAGCGACCACCGATCAGAAAAGAAACGAAGGGCGGGCACGCTCCACGAATCGACCATGGAGCAATCGAAACCACCCTGTGGAATCACTACAACCGTCACATGGCCTCCACTCCGGGAATACAATCTTCTAGCGCCCGGAATGCAACAGACAATGTCGCCGCCGTCGATTTAATCTGCATATCTCTTAGCAATCATTGCTAAATATGAAGATCTCGTAATATATTCACTTAAAGCGGCTGTCGCGTTCTGGTAAGTTATGACTTGCGCCCACGCGCGATGAGACTGCGGTTGTTGACGCGCAATGCTCCGATGCGAACGGACCAGCTCAAACTGGACAATGGCCGGATTTTGTGTGGCCGGCTTGGGGAGGACGAGGCCATATGCCGGAGAACCGAGTGGACCGGTCGCAGCAAATTCCATATGAGTCCGAATCCGACAGCGGTTTAGAGGCGGTGGTTTCGCTTTGGGATCTCGATCTTAAGCTGCTCGATTCCTCCAAGAGATTCAAAGAGCATATCGCTCTTGCGCCTCAGAACGAGGTGACATTGTGGGAGGCCTATCCGGCACTTGCAAAACCGGCGCTTGCCGAGCTCATTCGTCGGGTAATCGATACGGGTGAACCTCGCACGATCCCGCTCGACGATCCGAGGCGAGGAAAACGCAACGTTCTCGTCTCATATATTCGAGTGGGCCTTCTGATTGTCGAAACCAGCGGGGCAAGGCAGCATGGGAACCTGTCATCCGAAGACAGTGAAAAAGCAAGGCTCATCCATCAGGCAACACATGATGCATTGACCGGATTGCCCAATCGCCGCCAATTCAGTGCGGCGCTCGCGCAACTGCTTCCGGCGAGCGGCAAGATTGGGCCGGCGCTGATGCAGCTCGATCTTGATGATTTCAAGCCCGTCAACGACACGCTCGGCCACGGTGCCGGCGACATCGTGCTGAAACTCGCTGCCGAGAGAATCAAGGAAGCGCTCGGCCAGGGCGGAACGGTCTACCGCCTCGCCGGCGATGAATTCGCCATCATCCAGGTCGGACCGCAGCGTGCCTTCGAGGCGGAACGGCTGGCAGACGCGCTGGTTACCGAATTCAAGAAGCCGTTCACCGTCAACGGTATCTCTCTTTTTGTCGGCGTGAGCGTCGGCATTGCAATTGCGCCACGCGACGGCAACGAGGGGGAACAGCTGATGAAGGCTGCCGATGTCGCCCTGTATGCCGCCAAGAAAGAGGGACGACGGCGGGCACGGACGTTCGATCCGGCCATGCTGATCGTGGTCGAACAAAGGGAACTGCTGCGGCGCAGCCTGCGCGTTGCGCTACAGCGCGACGAGTTCTTCATCGAATATCAGCCGCTGGTGGAACCTCCGTCCAATGTGGTCGGTTTCGAGGCGCTGCTGCGCTGGCGACATCCGACCCTCGGGATCATTCCGCCGGCCGCTTTCATTCCCATGGCCGAAGCCGACGGTCTCATGCGCGAAATCGGCCAATGGATGCTGGAAGAAGCTTGCCGCGAGGCCTTAGCGTGGCCGGAGCACTATACGCTTGCAGTCAACCTTTCTCCGGCAGAGTTCCTGACGCCGGGCCTGACCGATCGCGTCTCTCAAACGCTCGATATCGTCGGATTTCCGGCAGATCGCCTGGAGCTGGAAATCACCGAAGGCGTGCTTCTGGAGCGGACGATCAACAATCTCGACACGCTGAACACGCTGAACGTGCTCGGCATCCAGATTTCCCTCGATGACTTCGGCACGGAATATTCCTCGCTCAGCTATCTCAAGAATTTTCCCTTCGATACGATCAAGATCGATCGCTACTTCATCAGAGATCTTTTACAGGACGGCAAAAGCCAAGCCATCGTGCGCTCCGTGATCGGCCTCGCCCACGGCCTTGATATGCGGGTGACCGCAGAAGGCGTCGAAACGCAGCAGCAGGCGGCCTGGCTCCGGGAAGAAGGCTGCGATCGACTGCAGGGCTACAGCATCAGCCCTCCGCTCAGCGCCGACAAGCTTGATGATTTCATAAGGCAGGGTGCACGCACTCAGCCGGCCACGACATTCGACGAATATCACGCCAGCCCGTGAGTTTCCGAAGCGCATTTCATTCGGAAATTTCTCGAGGGGGTACCATGGAGGAGGTGCAAGTGGACGCGGCTTTCGAGCCATTGCTTGAACTGGAGATGGAGATGGCGACACTCGTGGCGGACTGGTCGCATTGCGACCAGTCCGCCACTTATGTGGCCCGCATGGTCAGTCACGATCGCCACGATCCCATCCGCCATGCCAACCTGCTTTCGTCAGCCCTGAATGAACTCTTCGAGATGTCATTCCATACCAGAGAAAGCGACGGCACTCTTACCTGCCGCCTCTATCGAAATGGCTTGATCGAGCGGATCGAATTGACCTTTCCCTGCTCGGCCGAACAACGCAATTCATATGAGGCGATCGTCGAACGCATCGGAGACGGCCAGGCGCTTGCAAACTATCTCCATGTCATCACCGATGACGCCGCACATGCCGAACATGCGATCCTTCTTGGTCTTGCCGTCAATTACGATGCCGATATCGAGCTATCCGGTCAGGATGGAGGAAGGATGACTTTCGTAGTGGATATCGCACTCGAAAGGCTACTCAATTGAACACACCCTCCTCTAGCCGTTTCACGGCGCAATTCGATGCCAATAATCAGGAATTCTCCCTATCAGGAGTCCTCAGACCGCATTCGGTTGCCGAGCTTGCCGACGATCTCGCACTACTGCGCAACGGCATCGAGACGGTGAATGGCGTCTGCTACATCAATCTGAAGCGCGTCATCCACATGAACAATACGGCGTTCCGTGCCCTGACGCATGCGCTCCTCGATGCCACTCGGTCGAGGCCGGATCTCAAGCTGACGGTCGTCGCTTCGAGCGTCGTTGCATGGGCATCGCGACTGTTTCGCCATTTGAGCGATCTGTCGCCCAACATCATCGTCGAGATCTACGATTCCGCCTTCTATCCCGGGCAGACATTCGTGGAGAAGCAGAGCTTCATCCCGATCCTGCGGACCCAGACGAAAATGACCTGGCGGCACGAGCGCGAGATATTGCCGCGGCACGGCCTTCGCGAGGGTTTGCATATCGCCGACATCTGCTGCGGCATCGGTGATTTCGCCATGCTGCTGCGAAAGGATTTCAAGCCGGCGCGGATCGTTGCCCTCGATCACTCCGTGCCGAGCCTGGAATATGCCCGCAAGGTCGCTGATGATTTCGACGTCCAGGACATCGAATATACCTATGGCGATGCATCCCAAATGCTGTTCGAGAGCGACCAGTTCGATTTCGTGACGTGCAGGCATTCTCTGCAGATCTTCGACCGTCCGGATGTTCTGCTGCGCGAACTCTATCGCATATGCAAGCCGGGCGGCAGGGTCTACATCACTAACGAGAAGAACTCCCATTGCCTAGGCGAGCCTAGAGCCGACAGTATCCAATGGACCTATAACGAGGTCGCGAAACTATTCGCGCATTTCGACATGGATGTCGAAATGGGTCCCAAGGGCCGCCGCATGCTGCTGGATGCCGGCTTCAAGGATGTGCGGATGGAAAGCTTCATGGTCACCAATCTCGACGGCGATCCCCAGGATTTCGCCGACATCATCACGGCATGGCAGAATGTCTATGCGGATGAAATGGCTGTTAGAAGAGGGGATTCGGCCGCATTCATCGAGCGATTCAAGCAAGGTTTCGCCGATCATATTTTTGCCGCGCTCCATCCAAGAGGCTATGCCGGCTGGCCGATCTGGGCTTCTTCGGGACAGAAACCGCTATGACAGACGCGCCAATCGCCAAGCAACGGCTCGGACTGCGCTCGTTTCGCGCCAAATTTCTACTCGTCGTCGGGGGAGCCGTTCTTTTCGACCTGCTCGTCAGCGGCGGGCTTGCGCTATGGAACGTCCAGCGTCTTTCGCGCAACGCCACGACGGAAGTGGGACAAGGCCTGGAGAAGGCGAGCCAGGATTACATTCGCTCCTATGCGGATTCGACCGCCGCAGAGGTCGGGCTGCTGATCGACCAGGTCCATTCCGATGTGAAGGCGCTGGCCGGCGTCCTGCAGGGGCAAATCGACAATCCGGCCAGGAGCGTCGATGTCGGTGCTGCCATGAGCAGAGCGTCACCAGGCGCCGTAACGGTGACCTACGACCCGGCAGGCCAGTGGTCACAGAACCTGCCCGGCACGCCCTCGGTCATCAGCGTCTGGGGTTACCTGCTGGACAAGGATCACCATCCCCTGCCGCAAGTACAAGCCGACATAGAATGGAGCGCCGTGCTTGATCTGGTCGCCCCTTCATTGCTGCACAATGGCGCGTCGAAGCTGCAGATGTATTATATCGGGCCTAGGGAGCGTCCGATTTTTCGGACTGCGCCCTATACGACACAGGCCCAGACCTTCGACCGGCTCTATCCCGGACACAACAGCTCCGATTTTTGGACATTCTTCTTTCCCGGCCTATACGAATCCTGGCAGCAATGGGCCTCCAACCCGTCATCCCGCCCCGTTGCCGATTACATCACCCAGACCGCGCCCTATACCGACGCTATCACCGGCAAGCTGATCGTCAGCTTTTTTCATCCGCTCTGGACGCCGGATCGGCATCAAGTAGCCGGTGCGGCAGGTGCCGATATCACGCTCACACAACTTGCCGAAATCGTCGAACATGTGAAAGTCGCCCAGACCGGCTTCGGCTTCCTCGCCATGTCGAATGGAAATGTCGTCGCGATCAATCCCGTCGGCGAGAAGGTCATCGGCTTGCGTGCCGCCAACGATGCTGCCGCCAAGGGCGTCACCGGCGTCGATCGATCCTTGCGCAACAGCACGCAAACGGCAATCACCAAGCTGCCGCTCGATGCCGACGGGGTAATTCAGCATATCACCCTCAGCCAACAGGGAGAGGATGTTCCCTACCTCGCGGTCGTCAAGCAATTGCACCCGACCAATCTCTGGGTGGACGGACCGGTCAAGAGCGAGGTCATGTCGCTCGGGATCGTGGTGCCCGAACGCGAGATCTACGCCTCGCTCATCGCAGCCAAGGATGAGATATCGCGGGCAACCAACCGCATCCTGCTCTATCAGATCATGGCGGTCCTTGTGTCCCTGATGATCGTCACCGCGGCGGTCTTTGCGGCCTCGAAGCGCGTCACCAGCGGCATCAGCGCGCTGGCGAGCGCCGCCAAGCGCATACAGGCGAAGGATTATTCGGTCAGGGTCGACATCTCGACCAGGGACGAGGTGGCGGAGGCCGGTATCGCATTCAACCGGATGGCGGAGGATATCAGCTTCCACACCGAAAACCTCGAAAAGCTCGTTTCGGATCGGACCCAGGAGATCGAGGCGGCAAAGGAAGAGATTTCGACCCTCAACAGCCAATTGAAGAACGAAAATCTGCGGCTGGGTGCCGAGCTCAATGTCGCCCGGCAGATCCAGCTCATGGTCCTGCCGCGGGCCAAGGAGCTGACGGCGATCAAGCATCTGGAGATCGCCGCCTATATGCGCCCGGCCGACGAAGTCGGCGGCGATTACTATGATGTTCTCCAGAACGGAAACAACCTGAAGATCGGCATCGGCGACGTTACCGGCCACGGGCTGGAGAGTGGCGTGCTGATGCTGATGGTGCAATCGATCGCCCGCGCCCTGCAGGAAGCAGGCGAGATGGACCCGGCAAAATTCCTGACCGATCTCAACCGCGCAATCTTCAAGAACATCGAACGGACCCGGACGGACAAGCATCTGACCTTGTCATTCCTCGACTATGACGGCGAGAGATTGACCATATCCGGTCAGCACGAAGATATGATCATCATTCGCCAGGACGGCAAGGTGGAGCGGATAGACACAGGCGATCTCGGTCTTCCAGTCGGCCTCGAGCCCGACATAGCTCCCTTTATCGATACGCGGCAGGTATCCTTCGAGAAAGGCGACATGATAGTCCTGCATACCGATGGTGTCACCGAAGCGGAGAATTCGAAGGGCGAACTGTTCGGCTTCGACAGGCTTTTGGAGGATGCGCGCCGTCTGCATGGCGGGACTGCGGAACAAGTCGTCGAGGGCATACTCGACGATTTGATGACTTACATCGGGACCCACAAGATCCATGACGATATTACCCTTGTGGTGATGCGGCACAGGTGAGGAGATGACAACAGCAATTTTCGGCGAGGAACATCTGGTTTCGTTCGACGGCACCAATGCCCTTCGCATTCGCCTGTTCGACGGGCCGCTTCATCTGGCATGGCGCCATTCGGCCATGACATCTGACTTTATCGCGGAAACGTTGGCGCTCGATTTCCGCGCTTCCGAGCGCCAATACAAGACGGTGCGGCACGACATCGGTTATCTGACCAATGAGCTCATCGAAAATTCCATCAAGTTCCGCGCCTCTGGCGAGATCCTTATCGAAGCGCTGAGGGATGCCCATCATTTCAGGATGCGGATCATGAACCTGATCGACCGAGAAGCGACTGAGCGTTTCCAACAATTATTGCTTAGGGTTACGGCCGGCGATCCCGGCGATCTCCTGATAGAACAGATCGAGGCAAGCGTTCTTGCCGGCGACGATGCATCCGGGTTAGGACTGTTGACATTGATGAGCGACTACCAGGTTCAATTGGCCTGGCATTTCGACGAGGATGGTCCGCGCAAGCGGATCAAGCTGCAAACCTATGCCGCAATGGCGATTTCATCGGCGTGAACCAGCGAGAGGCCTTTTATGGAAATCAAAGAAGAAGCATTCCGCGTCTGGTCCGAAGGCAGCACCTTATATTTTGACGGAACCATGCGTCTGGCGGGTCCCGATGCCTATGCACCGGTCTATGATCTGGCCAGGACGATCCTTCATGGGGGCGGAGGCAAAGCGACTTTCGATCTGACCGGTCTGCAATTCTTGAATTCGTCGGGCATCAACCTGCTTGCCAAACTGACGATAGAGGCACGCAAGCATCCGGATGTTCATCTTACCGTGTGCGGCTCCTCGCAAATTCCCTGGCAGATGAAATCCTTGCCAAACCTGAAAAAATTACATCCGCGCCTGGATCTGCGCCTGACTTAGCCATCAAACGCTTAGCGCCCCTTATCCCGAGCGCTCCATGGGGTGGGTGTGCGAAAGCTCATCCGCTCGGCTGTTGCGCCGCGCGCGGATACGAAAACTTGCTGGAGAAGAGGCGCATCGGGACACAACATATTGCGCGAATTTATTTGAAGCGGAATTTCGGTTAGTTCTCTCTTACGCCTGTCGGCTTCGCCATCTGAGGCTGATATAAATAACAATACTCTACGAGATCTCGCAGATATCTTATGATACTAAAGTATATGTAAATTCTATAATAAAAACTTCAGTTTAAATCTTACATTCAACGTAAATTATTTTGAGAGAACGCGCCTGTGCTGATGGCTGCAAAAATGGACAGAATGTAAAACTTCTGCATTCCCTGATAACGACAGCATAGTTAAACATTAGTAAACTATAGCTGTAAATTGCAGAAATAATTCCCAGTTGTAAAAGCCTGGCACAAGGGCAGAAGTCTTACTTCGCCTTGAATACTCGGCTGCGTGTCTATAGTACCGGGAGGGTTTGATGGGCATAGCGTTCAAATCTGCAGGCATAACTCCAAAAAATACCAAGAGACGTACAATACTTGTTGCGGGGGGCGCGGGGTTCCTCGGCTCGCATCTTTGCGATCGGCTTCTGCAGGATGGTCATGAAGTTATCTGCGTGGATGATTTTTCAACCGGGCGGATGGACAATCTATGGCATCTGCTTCGCTACGACACGTTCAGTTTTATCCGCCATGACGTCATAGCGTCACTCGATCTGCCGGTCAGCGAGATCTACAATCTGGCCTGCCCGGCATCTCCGCCGCATTATCAGGCCGATCCGATCCACACGATGAAAACATGCGTTTTCGGCTCGCTCAATCTGCTGGAGCTAGCCACGCATCACCAGGCGCGCATCTTCCAGGCCTCGACCTCGGAGATCTATGGAGATCCCCAGGTGCATCCGCAGCCGGAGAACTATTGGGGCAACGTCAATTCCTTCGGCCCGCGCTCGTGCTACGACGAAGGCAAGCGTTCCGCCGAAACGCTTTTCCGTGACTTTCACGCCCAGCACGGCGTCGACATCAGGATTGCCCGCATCTTCAACACCTATGGGCCGCGCATGCGCCCCGACGACGGTCGCGTCGTTTCCAATTTCATCGTCCAGGCACTCAGGGGTCAGGATATTACGGTCTACGGCGATGGCTCCCAGACGCGGTCGTTCTGCTATGTCGCCGACCTGATCGATGGTTTCCTCCGCCTGATGGCCGACCAAACGGTCATCCATACACCTGTCAATCTCGGCAATCCGGCGGAATTTACCGTGCGTGATCTTGCCGAACAGGTCATCGCAATCACCGGCTCCAAGTCGAAGATCGTCCATAAGTCCCTACCGATCGACGATCCGCGTCAGCGCCGGCCCGATATCAGTGTCGCGAAACGCGAATTGGGATGGGAACCGTCGGTCGCCCTGGCGGATGGGCTGAAATCCACCATCGCCTACTTCGAACGTCAGTTGGTTCGTCCGAGCAGCGAGCTTTTCGAGGTTGCGTGATGGCCGGGCAAAAAATACTCGTCGTGGGTGGCGCCGGCTTCATCGGCAGCCACACTGCGAAACTCCTCCATCGCCAGGGCTTCGAGCCCGTCGTCTATGATAATCTTTCGACCGGCCACCGGACCTCCGTGCGCTGGGGGCCTTTCGTGGAAGGCGATATTCTCGACACGCTCCGTCTTGCCGAGACGATCGAGGGTCACAGGCCTGCGGCAATCATCCATTTCGCCGCCTCGGCCTATGTCGGCGAGTCCGTTGAAAATCCTGCGAAATACTACGCCAACAATGTCAACGGCACGCTGTCGGTTCTGGAGGCATGCCGCCGCACGCAAGCCGATAAGCTGATCTTTTCATCGAGCTGCGCGATCTACGGAATTCCCGCCCATCTGCCGATCCGCGAATGCGAGATGCCTCAGCCGATCAATCCCTACGGCAGAACCAAGCTGATTGCCGAACATATGCTTGCCGACTATTCCGCCGCTTACGGACTTTCCTATGTGGCGTTGCGCTACTTCAACGCCTCGGGCGCCGATCCGGAGCAAGAGCTCGGCGAATGGCATGATCCCGAAACGCATCTCATTCCCCGCGCATTGCTGGCAACGGCCGGCACGATCGAAACCCTGGAAGTCTATGGAGACGATTACGACACACCGGACGGCACCTGTGTGCGCGACTATATCCATGTGCTGGATCTCGCCAGAGCGCATGTCCTGGCAGTCGAATATCTGTTGGCCGGCGGCGACAATCTCGCTGTCAATCTGGGGACAGGACGCGGCACGTCGATCAAGGAGATCGTCGGCGCGATCGAGCGTGTTTGCGGGCGCAAGGTTCCTGTCGTCATGCACAGGCGGCGACCGGGCGATCCGCCTGCCCTCTATGCCGCTTCCGATCTTGCCGCCGAAAAGCTCGGCTTCCGCGCTCTGCATTCGGATATCGACACGATCATCCGGACCGCAGCTCCCTTCTTCGGGTTGGAGATGCGAGGATGACATCGATCCGGACACGAGCCGAAGCAATGAAGGACAGGGCGCTGATGACGCCGGTCCTGCAGGGCCGCCGGCGCGCGGAATATGCGGTTTGCGCCATGCTGTGGCTTGCGGCACTCGGCTATTTCTGGAGCTGGTGGCTTACGCCCGCACACCATGTCGACGTTGCAGGGTCGGTCTTGCTGACCCTGGTGCTTGCCTGGGTGACGGTCATTCCGGCCTATTTCATCGTCGTCTTCTTTCGCGCCGAAAAGCCGACGGGGCAATTGCGGCTCCCGGCGGGCAGCCGCATCGCCATGGTCGTAACCAAAGCGCCATCGGAGCCCTTTGCGGTGGTCGCCCGGACGTTGGATGCGATGCTGGCGCAGGAGGTGCCGCACGACACCTGGCTCGCAGATGAAGACCCGTCACCCTCGACGCTGGATTGGTGCCGCAAACATGGTGTCCAGGTTTCCAGCCGGAAGGGACGGGAAGACTATCATCGCCAGACATGGCCGCGGCGCACCCGCTGCAAGGAAGGCAATCTTGCCTTCTTCTACGATCAATACGGCTATGAAGGCTATGATTTCGTCGTGCAGCTCGATGCCGATCATGTGCCCGAGCAAGGCTATCTTTTCCAAATGCTTCGTCCCTTCGCTGATCCGGCAGTCGGCTATGTATCCGCGCCGAGCATTTGCGACCAGAACGCCCGTGAAAGCTGGTCGGCACGTGGCCGTCTCTATGCGGAAGCCAGCATGCACGGATCGCTTCAGGCAGGATTCAATCACGGGCTGTCGCCGCTTTGCATCGGCTCGCACTATGCCGTTCGCACCAAGGCCCTCAGGAGCATTGGCGGACTGGGCCCAGAGCTGGCGGAAGACCACTCCACCACGCTGATGATGAATGCACATGGCTGGCGTGGCATTCATGCGCTCGATGCCATTGCGCATGGCGACGGTCCACGTACTTTCGCCGACCTCATCACCCAGGAGTTTCAGTGGTCGCGCAGCCTGATGATGATCCTGCTGCAATATACGCCGAGCTTGATCAAACGGCTGCCGCTACGTCTCAAGATCCAGTTCCTGTTTTCGCAGCTGTGGTATTCTCTCTTCTCGCTCTTCATGGCGCTGATGTTCATCATGCCGACCATCGCACTTGTTAGAGGCAAGACCTTCGTCGATGTCTCCTATCCCGACTTCCTGTTGCACTTCGTGCCGCAATCCCTTCTGCTGATCCTGTTCGCTTATCGCTGGCGCAGTACGCACACGTTCAGACCGGTCGATGCCAGGATCCTGAGCTGGGAGATGACGATGTTCCTGTTTGCTCGCTGGCCGTGGGCACTCGTGGGCGCTCTGGCTGCTATTCGCGATTGGGCGACTGGATCGTTCGTGGATTTCCGTGTCACGCCGAAAGGCACATCGGAGGTCGATCCGCTGCCGTTCCGGGTCCTTGCACCCTATGCCCTTCTCTCTCTCGCCTCCGTCTTGCCGGTGCTGTCCGTCAGTGCCGAAGAGAGCAGTGGCTTTTATATCTTCGCAACGATCAATGCCGCCATCTACACTTTGCTGCTGCTGGTCATCATTGTCCAGCATGCGCGTGAAAACACGCTCCGCACGAACAAGCGCTTTTATCGGCCGGCTCTCGCCAGCGCTTTGCTTGCTCTGACTGCCCTGCCATTTGCCGGCATCATGGAGCACGGCCGTGCCGGAGTACAATCACTGATTTGGGACACCGACGGCTACGTATTGTTCGACAACCGCTTTTCGGTGGCAGGCGCAGGAATTGGCGGTCGCGGGTTGCACAGAATGGTGCTCAATCCGCACTGGCACGTGGGTGACACGAACAACTGAGGTTCATGACGGGAAGGACGCTATTGGCGGGAACGCACATGAAGATAGCTGTTATTGGAACCGGATATGTGGGCTTGGTCAGCGGCACATGCTTTGCCGAATGGGGCAATCGTGTCGTCTGTGTGGACAAGAATGCCGATAAGATCGCTGCTCTCCGTCAGGGCAGGATGCCGATCTACGAACCGGATCTCGACGAGCTCGTGGAACGAAACTATGCCGCGGGACGACTGGACTTTAGCTGCGACATCGCAAAGGCAGTCGAAGGCGCAGCTATCGTCTTCATCGCGCTCGCCGCTCTGCCGCAGCCAGGACAAGCTGACGCCGACCTTTCCTTCATTTACCACGCAGCGCGCGAGCTTGCCGCGCTTATCTCGGCGGACAGCATTGTGGTGATAAGATCGACGGTGCCGGTCGGAACCGGCGACGCCGTGCACAGGATCATCGGCTCGGCCCGAACGCAGGGCACCTTCGCCGTCGCCTCCAATCCCGAATTCCTGCGCGAAGGCGTTGCGGTGCGCGATTTTCTCGCTCCGGACCGTATCGTCCTGGGCGTGGAGGAAGAGTGGGCCTGCAAACGGCTTGTCGAGCTCTATGATGTCCCGATCGAGCGCCAGAATACGCCCGTCATCATCACCATGCGTCGGACGGCTGAGCTGATCAAGCATGCAGCCAATGCCTTTCTCGCGACGAAGATCACCTTCATCAATGAGCTTGCCGATCTTTGCGAGGAGATGGGCAGCGATGTCGGAGAGTTGGCTCTCGGCATGGGACTCGACAAGCGTATCGGGGCGAGCCTCCTTGCCGCCGGCCCCGGCTATGGCGGCTCATGCTTCCCCAAAAGCGCGCTTGCACTGTTGCAGACGGCGCAGGACCATGGCGTGGCGCTGCGTATCGTCGAGGAAACCCTTGCCGTCAACGAGATGCGCAAGCGGCGCATGGCACGTAAGGTCACCAAGGCACTCGGCGGCGATATTGACGGCCTGACCATTGCCGTTCTCGGCCTGACCTTCAGGCCCGATACCGACGACATGCGCGATGCGCCCGCCGTGCCGCTCATCGAAACCCTGCAGCGCCTGGGTGCACGCATCCAGGCATATGACCCCGTCGGCATTGAGAATGCAGCGAAGGTCCTCAGCAGCGTCGACTTCTGCGAAGATCCTTACGAATGCGCAAGAAATGCGGATGCCGTCGTCGTCATGACGGAATGGGACGCCATCCGAAAGATTGACCTGGCCCAGCTCAAGCAGAACCTGCGCCAGCCTGTTCTCATAGACCTGCGAAATGCGCTGGATACGGAAGCCGCCCGTCGGATTGGCTTTCACGTCTGCGCCGTAGGTAAGTCGGCAAGCACACATAGCAGCCTGCGTGACATTGCCAAGCGACGAAACCGGCAGCGAGCCGTGAAGGCTGCAACCCCAAAGCTCGTTCCAATCCACGATACGGGAGAAACAATATGAAGCCATCAAGGAAGAAAACCTCCCTGGTCCCTGCAGCATCGCTGGCATGTGCGATCGTGCTTGGACTTGCAGCGGGGAGCAATGCGGCCGTAGCCGCGACGACCACCAAGGTGCCGGATGGAGCAAGGCCCATGACGGCAGCTGAACTTTACATGCTCTATCACGACAAGAGCTGGCGCTGGCCCGATGGCGCAGGCCGAATGCAGAATACCGACCGTCGGTTTTCGGCTTGGGTCGACGGAACCGGTGGACAATCCTGGGCCGAAGGCCGCTGGGCTGTGACAGACACCGGCCGTCTGTGTCTCGAGGCAACCTGGCACGCCGCAAACGGCCAGTTTCCCGCCAAGACATGCTTCATCCATCGCATTCTCGATGGAACGATCTATCAGAAACGCGAGACTGGCGGAGCATGGTTCGTGTTTCGCCATCCCGTCACCAAGAAAACCGACGAGGCGACAAACTTGATCGCCGATGATCTGGTCTCACAACGACTGGAGGCCTTGAAGACCTCTTTGACCGTCCGCAAGACCGAATAGAGGAAGGAGGCAATGCTATGAAAACCTTATCAAAACTAACGACGGCCTTGCTTGCGGCTGGCGCCCTGTGCGGGGGCGTATACGCTGCCAGCAACGGCCTGGATGCAAGGGCCGAGACCCGGCCGCTCTTCAACGACAAGAGGCCGATCATCACACCCCAGTCGCTGCCGGGGGGCGCCTATGATCCCAACGGGGACTTTTCCAATGACCCCAGTCCGAAGATCGAGCACCTCTTCCTGCCTTGGGAAGACGTCGATCTGTCGACGCTGGGCACGGCAGACGATTATGCCCGCAAGCGCGGGCGCTCGCTGCTGATCACCGTCGAGCCCTGGTCATGGGCCCGCGACTGGCGGGTCACGCCAACCGATCTTCTCAATGGAATTCTGGCGGGCCGCTACGATTCCAACATGACGGCGATCTGCTCCGCAGCCGCAAAGCTCAATGCACCCGTCACCATTCGCTGGGCTCAGGAAATGGATGAGAAGAACGGGCAGTTCACCTGGGCCTACTGGAATGCGGAGGAGTATGTGAAAGCCTACAGGCACGCCGTCACCGTCTGCCGCAAGAGCCTTCCCACGGCAAAGTACATGTGGTCGCCGATGGGCAAGGACGGGCTTGAAGCCTACTATCCCGGCGATTCATTCGTCGACGTCGTCGGGCTGTCGGTCTTCGGTTACCAGCCGTTCGATCAGCGCAAGCTCGGACGGGATTCGACCTTTGTGGAGGCGACCAAACCCGGCTACGACCGCGTGAAACGCTTCAAGAAACCCATCGTGATCGCGGAATTGGGCTATCAGGGAAATGAGGGCTACGTTCACGCGTGGGCCGAGGAAGCCAACAAGCCGCATTCCGAATTCCCCGACCTGCAAGCGGTTGTCTACTTCAACGACCGTGAAGTCTACCCCTGGCCGGATGGTCTGGGCAGGCCGGATTGGCGCGTTGCCACGCCGCCCCTCTTGAATTGACCGCGATGCTGAAAGGTTGAGGAGAAACACATGTCTTTGTTCCGTTTCATCATCCTGAATGCCATGTTCGCGATGCTGCTGGTCGGCACCGCGAACGCGGCGACACAGCATCAAATCGATCGAATGACGGCGCGTGCGGCACATCACGCCATGCCGATGACCGCCAAGGAACTGAAAAAGCTCTACGCGGGACGCTCCTGGATATGGAAGGACGGGGCCGGCTTCTTCTCGCGTCATCACCGTCGATTTACGGCCTGGTCGCATACGGGCGCTCAAAAATCCTACGCAAGGGGCATCTGGTATGCGACCGATCGCGGGCGGCTCTGCATGAGCGCCGTCTGGTACAGCAAGAAAAGTGCCGCACCCAACGTGTCCTGCTTCCTGCATCGCAAGAAGGCTGGGATCATCTATCAGAAACGAGCATCAGGCGGAAAATGGTATGTGTTCCGTCATAATCCGATCAAACATGATGACGAAGTTCTGAAACTGCGGCCGGGCGACTATGTTCGCAGACATCTGCCCGGTTGAAGTCGAATACTCACATAGGGGCTTTCATTTGGATAGCGGACGGCATGCGTCTCACCTGTTCCGTCGAACCGCCATCCGGGAAATGCCCCTATTCTTTGCCGCACGCACTGCGCGACATCGGCCGGCTCAACTCAAAATGCGCTGCGATTGTAGCAATGCGACGTTCTTCCAAATCCACTTGGTGTGCAGATATAGGGAGAGCCCTTGAAGTAATCCTCGGCGGAAACCGAAGTCGTCTTGGAGAGAGAGCTTCCGCTATAGAAGACGACATTGTTCTTTTGATACTTCTTCATGTACAACTGAACAGTCTTATTCTTTATGTGCGCATTTTCGGCAGCATTTGCAGTTTCATGCATGACCACCGAAGATGCAATCGCAAGTATTATCGATAAAGAGACACCGGCTTTTCGATTACCAGCGGATAGATTGCAAGAATTCTTCCAAAAACCCATAAGTTTACTCTCCTTGGCAAGTTTCCTTCGTGTATTTCAGCGGAAAATATTTAAGCAACTTCTATAAATATCTTGAAAATATTAATGAAATCTGCTTAATTTCCCCTTACAGCCTTCGGGCGGGGGACCTGCAACAATGCTGCCTGCGATAGTGTTAACTTGGCGCGACATTCGGTTAATGCACAGAGCCTTGGCTCAGACATCCACAGACTTCTTTGGTTTGCCAGCCAAGGCGCACCGCGGGGCAGAATTATTTGCTCAAGACATGAAACGATCTCTCTCTTTACGTCCGTCCGCCAACCGGCGGACGCCCGGATGGACTGAAATTCAGGCTGTTTTGCGACGATTGGGAAAGATCGTAGCCGGACAGGGCCCGTACTATGCGCGCGCGGCCTGTTTTGGACGCCCATTACTCGCCCCCATGGGCGCATGCCCCCTTCATCCGCCTGCGGCAAGGATACCGCGGCGACCACCAGCCGATTTGGCGCGTTTTGTCGAAAGGCCACCACGATGATGTGGAACAAGACCGAGATTGCCGCCGGACAGCCGGCTTTTGTGGAAAGGCGCCGGTGGCCCCGCATTTCCGAAGCTCCAATTTGCGGCAAGACCACAGATCTGCCAGAGCTCGCGTCGCTGCCGTTTTCCACATCCAATGAGGCTCCCGGCCAGCAATTCCCGGCCTGGCAGAAGCATATGGCGCCGCTGATAGACGCTTATCTTCCCGAAAGCGGCCAGGCTGGGGCTGGCTTCGCAGCAACTCAAACCGTCTGGAATCTCGAAGGGGCGCTTCTCATCCAGCAACAAACGCCAGCTTTCAGCTATGAACGCTCACCGGAGAAAGTACGCTTCAGCGTCATAGATCATTGGCAGATCACCTTCCTGCGCACAGGCAAGACATGGACCAGCGTTAATGGGCATGTGGTCGAAAACGAGCCCGGCATGATGGAAATCCGGGCACTTGGCTGCCCGTTTTACGGCCGTACCATAAGCGCGCAATCCGTCGCTCTCATTCTACCTTGCGATTTGTTCGCCGATCACGGCGGACTGCCTGGAGCAAGCAACAACATCGTCCTGGGGGGCGCGCGCGTCAAGCTGCTGGCGGACTACATCGCTTTTCTGGAAGCGAACCTCAATCGTTTGGCAAGGGATGATCTACACAGTGTACGCAACCAGCTGCAAGAGATGATATTTCATAGCGTCACGCCGCTGGTGAATGGCCATGCGACCGGCGATCGCAGCTCCGAGATCGGACTGATGACGAGAGCTCGTCGCTTTATCCAGAGCAATCTCGGATCAGCGGAGCTGACTCCGGAAGCGTTGAGCCGTGAACTGGCAATTTCCCGAACCAGGCTGTACGAATTGTTCCAGGCATCGGGTGGCGTGTTGAACTACGTACGCAGAAAACGACTTCTTGCCGCACGCGCAGCACTTGCCGACCTGAGCAATGGTCAGAAAATTGCAGATATTGCCAGCAATCTCGGCTTCGAATCGGCAGCTAACTTCAGCCGGGCCTTCACACATGAATTCGGCTACAGCCCAAGCGAGGTCCGCAGACATACCGGAGAATGCAAAGTAGAGCATATTCCGCGGGCTTCGAAGACATCCAGCTTCAGCGACTGGCTTAATACGCTCGGCATTTGACGGGTACAAACAATGCGGCGGCAGGGCAATTCCGATACAGTTCAGAGACTGCTGAAGATATATCTCATGGGTAATACATGCGGATAAAGACATGCATGTAGTTCTTCAATATTCAGATGTGATGCCATCTAAAGTCACCGACATCACCACCTTTTAATCCGGCTGCGGTGAAGACGTTGTTTCTCCCTCAGAAATCTCGCACGCCAGCAGGAGTGGCTTGCCGAGAGCCGGGGCATCCTGCTTGCTCAACAAAACAGCAACCGCCGCTGCTGCTATTTCCCGAATCGGCTGCTTTACGGTGGTCAGGCGTGGTGTCGTCATGCTTGCGAGCGGAATACCATCAAAGCCAACGATGGAAAGGGCAGCCGGGATTGGGATCCCCAAATCATGTGCTGCACGCATGCAGCCGATCGCCTGCTGATCGGAACTTGCGAATATGGCAGTTGGACGCTCGTGGCGGGCACGCGCGAGAAGATAGTTTCCGGCAGATCGTCCGCTTTCATAATCGAACGCCGCTTCTGCGATCAGCGGCGGCGCTGAATTCTGCCTGCCGTCGCCGACCAGCTCCATTGCATCCAGATAACCCTTGAGTCGATCGTTGGCAGGAACGGAGTCCTTGGGACCCGAAATGAAACCGATGCGACGATGGCCAAGCTTCACGAGATGCTCGACACCGAGACACACGCCGCTGCGATGATCGGCAGCGATGCCGGAATATCCCGGCAGGAGGCGGTCGACGATGACGATTGGCAGGCCCTTCGGCAGCTTGAGCGCATGGAAATCGTTGCTCGGAACAAGGATGATGCCATCCACCTTCCGACTTGTCAGTTGACCGATCCGATCCGCCTCCTTGGCCGCATGGTCGAAAGAGGTCATGACGATGATGTTATAGCCATGTCTCGCCGCCGCTTGTTCCGCGGATTGGACGAGTTCCGAGAAGAAGGGATTGGTGAGATCGGGAATGATGATGCCGATGAGACGGCTGACCTTGCTGCGCATGCTTCTGGCAGAAGGATCGGGCGTATAACCGAGCTCTTCGATGATGCTTCTGACCCGCCCCCTCAGTTCATCCGTCACGGAAGGGTGGTCATTCAAAACCCTTGAGACGGTCCCGGTGGAAACCCCCGCCAGCTTGGCAACGTCTCGAATTCCAACCTTCGGCATAACGGAACCAATATCCCTTCATTTCACCTTCCGAGACACCCTAGAGGCGCCTGATCTAGGCTCAGCTAATGGTCTCTCCCGCCTTAGTCAAAGAGCTTCATGCCAAGCTGATCCTTCATGACGAGAGCAACGCCGCCCCTGATGGAAACGGTTCATCATACCTATCTTCCGGAACTGGTAAAGTTACAATTTTCGCTGCTTTTCAGCGCAAACTCGGCGCCTTGACAATTCTTGATGACATGCTACCCAATATACGTGGAAACGGTTCATTGTCGCAGACAACTCAGGTGGAGCTGAGCCCAGGACCGTTCGGGAGGAAAGAAATGACCAATTCTACAAAGCGTGAATCCGTCTTGATCAACGCGAAGCGGCGTGCGGCAATCAAGCTGGGGCTTGCCGGCACCCTCGTGCTCGCGCTGTCCTGCGGCGTGTCGCCGGCCTTTGCCGCGAGCAAGCCGAAGGTCGGGCTGATCATGAAGTCTCTGTCGAATGAGTTCTTCAAACAGATGAAGGCCGGCGCCGACAAGTATGCGGCCGAAAACAAGGACAAGTTCGACTTCAAGGCCGTCGGCATGAAGGACGAGCGTGATTTTGCCTCGCAGGTCGACGCCGTCGAGAATTTCGTGACGCAAAAATACGACATCATCGTCGTCGCACCGGCCGATTCCAAGGCCATGGCCACGCCGCTTGCCAAGGCGGTAAAGGCTGGCGTAAAGGTCATCAACATCGACGTGCCGCTCGATGCCGACGCCAAGAAGGCCGCCGGTATCGATCTCGCCTTCTTCGGTCCTGACAACACGGCCGGCGCCAAGCTTGCCGGCGATGCGCTCGCCAAGGATCTGGGTCCCGGCGCAAAGGTCGTGATCCTGGAAGGCAATCCCGAGGCCGACAACGCCAAGGAGCGCAAGGCGGGCTTCATGGACTCCATCAAGAACGGCAAGCTGGAGCTTCTCGACAGCAAAACCGCGCATTGGGAAACCGAAGAAGCCAACACCGTCATGACGAACTTCCTGACCAAGTACAAGGATATTCAGGGCGTCATGGCCGCCAACGACTCCATGGCGCTCGGCGTGGTCAAGGCTCTCGATGCCTCAGGCCAGGCAGGCAAGATCAAGGTTGTCGGCTTCGACAATATTCCGTCCGTCAAGCCATTGCTCAAGGATGGCAAGATGCTGGCAACCGTCGAACAGTACGGCGCGGAAATGGCGGCCATGGGCATCAAGTACGGCCTTCGCGAATATGCCGGCGAGAAATTCACCGGCTGGGTCAAGACGGACGTGACGCTCGTCACCGCTAAGGACCTCAAATAGTCGATAAACCCGCGCTGCGGGCAAAGGATGCGTCGGCATTTGCCGGCGCATCCGCTTTTCGATCGATCTTCTGGTCGGCATTCAGCGTGAGGCGTTAGACCCAGCGGAAGGCGACGCAAGGAAGATCATCATCTCCAATTCAAAATGGAAACGCTGATGAGGTGGACGTGCCAGAGACTTTAGATGACGCCATCCTGAAGCTGGAAGGAATAGGCAAACGCTTCCCGGGCGTCGTGGCTCTGAAGGATGTCTCCATAGAGATCGGCCGCGGCAAGGGTCACATTCTGCTCGGCGAAAATGGCGCCGGCAAATCGACGCTGATCAATCTGCTTGGCGGCGTCTTCAAGCCTGATGATGGCCGCATCCTGTTTGACGGCAAAGCCTATCATCCATCCTCTCCGCTCGAGGCGTTCAAGGCGGGCATCCGCGTCATTCACCAGGAACTGCACCCACTTTCCAATCTCACCGTCGCCGAAAACCTGCTTTTTGAGCATCTGCCGCGCCGATACGGCCTCGTGAACTACAAGCAAATGAACACCAGAGCGGCGGAACTACTAGCCGAGGTCGGCCTCCACGTGGCGCCGACGACGCTTGCCAGCAGCTTGAGCGTCGCCCAGCTTCAACTGCTAGAGATCGCCAAGGCGCTATCCAACGAAAGCAAGCTTCTGGTCCTCGATGAACCGACGGCGACTTTGACCTCTAAGGAGGTTGATCGCCTCTTTGAGATTCTGAAGCGGCTGAAGGCGCGGGGCGTCACCACGCTTTACATATCGCACAGGCTCGAAGAGATCTTCGAAGTGGGCGATGACGTGACCATCCTGCGCGACGGGCAGCATATAATTACGCGGCCGCTCGAAGGGCTCGGAATTCCGAAAATCGTCGAACTCATGGTCGGGCGCGAACTTGCGCAGCACGACGCCTTCCGTGGCGACAGCACCATCTCCGGCGAGGCGCTTGGTGTCTCCGGCCTCAAAGTGACGAGCCACAGCCCGGAGCTGTCATTTTCCGTCGCCAAGGGAGAGATCGTCGGCATTGCCGGCCTTGTGGGCAGCGGCCGCACCGAGGCTGTTCGGGCCATATTCGGCGCCGATGCCAAGGCTACAGGCGAAATCCGCATAGATGGCGAACCGATCGAGATTGCTTCGCCCAAGGATGCGGTTACCGCCGGGCTGTGTCTGGCGACCGAAGACCGCAAGATTCAAGGTCTCATGCTCGATATGAGCTGTGCGCAAAACACCACCATCACCAATCTCGCCAAGGTCTCCCGCAACGGATTGATCTTACGCCAGGCGGAGGACGATTCCTCGCAGCGCCTCGTGCGTGAATTGCGGATAAAGACACCATCCATCCATCAGGCTGTCAGGACATTTTCGGGCGGCAATCAGCAGAAAGTTGTCATTGCCAAATGGCTGTTTCGCGGCCCAAAGGTGCTGATCTTCGACGAGCCGACCCGCGGCATCGACGTCGGCGCCAAGGCGGAAATCTACGAGCTTCTGTGGAAGTTCGCCGCCGAGGGAAAAGGCGTTCTGGTCGTGTCTTCGGACCTGCCGGAACTCATGAGCATTTGCCATCGCATCATCGTCTTCTCGGACGGCAAAATAGCCGGGGAAATAGCCCGGGAGCAATTTGACGAGAGCAGGATTCTCTCACTCGCTTACAAGGAGTACAGTCGTGTCCGGCAACATTGAAAAGACGACCGAGGCGAAAGAGGCCCGCGTCTGGGACAAGCTCATCCGGATCTCGATGAAAGAGGCCGGCGTCACCATCGCCCTCGTGCTGATTTTGATCTTCTTCTCGCTGACGGCGCCCTATTTCGCGACGCCCGAGAACTTCCTGAAGATCTTCGTGCAGATCGCCATCAACACGGTGCTTGCAGCCGGCATGACCTTCGTCATCCTCACGGGCGGCATCGATCTTTCCGTCGGATCGCTGCTGGCGCTTTGCACCGTCATCGGCGCGACGATTATGATCGACCCGCGGTTTTCTCCGTGGCAGGCAATCGTTCTTGCTTCGCTTGCCTCGATGGGCGCCGGCGCGCTCCTGGGTGCCATCAACGGATGGATCTGCGAGAAATGGAAGCTTCCATCCTTCATCGTCACGCTCGGCATGCTCAACGTCGCAAGCGGCCTTGCCCGCGTCGTCAGCGACAACTCCACCATCACCGGCCTGCCGCAGCCCTTCGTCGATTTTGGCAATCTGATCTTCTGGGGCGTCCTTCCATCGATCTTCCTGATCGCAATCGTCGTCGTCCTCATCGGCTGGTTCGTGCTGCGCTACACGGTGTTCGGACGTTTCGTCTTCGCAATCGGGACGAATGAAGAGGCCGTCCGCCTATCGGGCCATGAGCCGAAGCGATACAAGATCGCGGTCTTCACTATTTCCGGACTGACTGCCGGCATTGCCGCCATGGTCTACCTGCTCCGCCTCAATGTCGGCAGCCCGGTTGCCGGCATCGGCTATGAATTGAATGCGATCGCGGCCGTCATCATCGGCGGAACCAGCCTTTCAGGCGGCAAGGGATCGATCATCGGGACGTTGGTCGGCGCCTGCATTCTGCAGGTGCTGTCCACCGGGCTGCAGCTCTTGGGCGCCGACGACAACATCAAGCCGATCGTTATCGGCGCCGTCATCGTGCTCGCCGTCATTCTCGATAGCTATCGCGGCCGGCTGATGCGGATATTGGAGAGCCGCTAACGAGACGGCTCTCCGGAGCAAGGCAGCAGTCCATCAAAACTGAACTTCGCCGTCAGCTACGCTGCAGCTTCCAGGTCCGGATTTCGAACGGCATGATGTCGGCGGGTCCGGCGCGTTCGATCGGCTCCTCCAGGATGTTCAGCGGACCGGAGGCCTGCCATCCCGACGGCAGGGTCAGCGATAAGCGGCCGCGCCGGCCGGCCGGTTCGTAAAGCCGCAGCACAAGGCCTTCCCCTTCCTCGGCCGGCTTCAGGCTGGAGAAGGCGACCGGTATGCCTTCGATGCCAAGCGGCGACAAAGTGCCGGCCGCAAGACCGCTTGCCTCTATGCTGACCAGCGGCTGATTGAGATCGATCGCCTCCGGCAGAACGCCGCCTTCATACCAGGCGCCCTCGTGCGGCATCAGCGCATAGGTGAAGCTCTGCTCGCCTTCATCGGCAAGCGGATCTGGATAGATCGGCGAGCGCACGAGGCTCATGCCGATGACATTGCCGCGGGCGCTGTGGCCGTATTTGGCGTTGTTGAGCAGAGCGACGCCGAAGCCGGGTTCGCTCAGATCGACAAAGCGGTGCGCCGCCGCCTCGAACATCGCCTGCTCCCAGGAGGTATTGGTATGCGTTTGCCGCGCGACGATACCGAAGGCGCATTCGAAAGTCGCGGTGCGCGACCGCACGGCAACCGGGTTCAGGGTTCTGAGCAAGGTGCGCCGGTCGTGCCAGTCGATGGTCGTTTCGATATCCAGCCTGCGGGCATTGGCGGTCAGAACATAGAGCTGGGTCACGGTCGAGTGGCGATATCGATAGCCAACTTGGATTGCGGCGCGATGCGGCCCCTCCTCGACCAGGCTGATGCTCTCCGGCTGATTGAGCCGAATACCTTTCTCGGCATAATCGGCATCCACGTCCCAGGCATCCCAGTTGCGCGGCTTGTCTGCGGGATAGACCCAGAGCTGGTTGGCACTTCCTTCAATCGCTTCTCGTCCCGTCGCCTTGTGAATAAGGCTCGATACAGCGCCATCCTTGCCGATGGTAACGGACAGATGCTCGTTCTCGAGATGATGGGTATCGGCTTTCAGATCACCGGCGGGCTTCAGGGCTTTGCGATCGAAGACCGTGACGGAAAGAGGTGCGACAGGATCGGCAGACGCCAGGACCGTTCCATCAGACAGCGTGGCGGTAAGCGGGCGCGGCGAAAGCGACGGGTTGACGACAACAAGCGCATCCGTAACGACGCCCGCCGGAAGATGGGCCGATAGCGTCTTCAGAGCGTTTGCCTGCTCCACCTTGGCATTGCCGATCACGCCGTCAAGTTCCCGCTCGGCGTCGGCATAGACCTCGCGGATACTCGATCCCGGCAGGATATCGTGAAACTCATTCTTCAGGACGACACGCCAATCCGCCTCGAGGCTTTGAGGTTTGGCAGCGCCGAGCATATGAGCAAGCGAAGCAAGCGTCTCCGCCGTTATCAGCGCGCGTTCGGCCTGGCGGTGCTTGCGCTTAACGCCGCTCTGCGTGGTCAGCGTTGCGCGATGCAATTCCAAATAGATTTCCCCGTCCCAGACCGGAAGCTCCTTTTCCTTAGCGGTGCGGTGCGCCTTTTCGTAAAAGCCTTTTACGGTACCCCAGCGCGCCTTCGGGATAGCCGGAAAGTCGCGTAATTGCACTTCGCGCTCTACCATTTCCGGCGTGACGCCGCCGCCGCCATCGCCATAGCCGACGGCCAGCAGCGAGGTGTCATGCTGCGTCTTGCCACGGAAATTCTTCCATGTCGGCACGAAGCAATCCGGCTGTACGAAACCGTTATAACCTTGCATGGGATTATCGAATGTATGAGTGAGAACCTTGCTGCCGTCGAGCCCCTTCCACCAGAAGAGGTCTGACGGAATGTGATTGCTTTCGCTCCAGTTCACCTTGATCGTGAAGAAGCTGTCAATGCCTCCAAGCCGCAGGATCTGTGGCAGGGCGCCGGAAAAGCCGAAGCAATCGGGCAGCCAGCAGACGCTATGACGCAGGCCGAAATGCTTTTCGAAATAGCGCTGGCCATAGAGAACCTGACGCACGAGGCTCTCGCCCGTCGGCATGTTGGTGTCGGGCTCGACCCACATGCCGCCGACGGTTTCCCACTTGCCTTCGGCAACCTTCTTCTTGATCCGCTCGAGCAGTTCCGGATCGTCTTCCTCAATCTGCGCATAGTATTGGGCGGTCGATTGGTTGAAGCGGAAATCGTCGGAGCGTTCCATCAGCGAAAGCGCGGTGTTGAAGGTGCGGCGCATCTTACGGCGCGTCTCGCCATATGGCCAAAGCCAGGCCAGGTCGATATGGGCATGACCGGTCAGCAGCAGTTCGCCATTTTGCGGGAAGCGGGTCTGAAGCTCTTTCAGCTGAGCCAATAGGCGATCATAAGCAGCAGCTGCCGAAGCACTCTGCGCTTCGCTGAGACCGGCCGGATTGTCCTGAAGTTCCGGCAGTTCCCAGATCTTCTGCTGCATCGCCGCACCAGCCGTGCGCGAGATATAGGCTGATGTGTCCGATGGCCAATCGAGGCTGCGCAGCGCCCGTTCGGCCGCATCGATCAAATGTGGCACAACTTCGTGGTCGTCGAGAATATCGGCAGCCTCGCCGATCTGCTGCAATAGGAGATGCAGCCGGTGGACGGGCTCATCCAGCCAGATCAAGCGCGCCCTGTTCAGCTTCGGCGCCCTATTCGGCTCCCCGAAGGGAAAACGCGCGACGCTCTCGGTCGCGATCTGGAAGTCGCGGCCCTTAATCGGAAACTCCTGGTGATAGGGGTCGAGGCCGAAGGTCTCGGCTTCGCCATCAGGATAACGCAGTGTCAGCAGGCTCTCGCCGCCAAGGTCGAGCTGCAGGCGGATTTGCTCGAGCGGCCAGTCCTGCGGCGCCGTTGCTTTGGCAGCGAAGCGAACCGTCCCATTGCGATGCGGCCAATCCTGATGATGCGCTATTGGCTCTCCATCGAAGGTCCAGCCGTCGATCGCGAGACTTTGCCTGTCGCGCCAATGCGCAAGCTCCGTAGTGCGGACTTTCAGGCGATCAAGGCGTTGGGCAATAGTGAGAGACATGGCGGGTCCTATCGGAAAATCGGCAACTGACGGCGGAGGAGAGAACATATCAGCGCAAGTTGGTCGCCGGCCCCGCGCCCCTCTCCTCCCAGCGGATCGCATAGCCCAGATTTAGATTAAGTAACTTTGTTTTGGCGTCAAGGCGTACAGAAATAAGTTGCGAGAGTTTTTGTGTCGCTGCCCCGATCAATCTTCCCCAACAGCACGCTGTCATCGGAAGGCGGCCAGCTGCCCGGCTGGCTCATCGAACCATCGCCGTCCTGTTCGTCGATTTTCAAAATGGCCAGTTGAGCGACGTGGCTTGATCGCGGCAGCAAGCGAATGCCTGGGCGGAGTTATCTTCCTGATGGCTTCGCCCGGCTACCGCTGATCCTCAATCAGACATCCAGCAGGATTTAGCCAATCACTCGAGGTCGACAGCGTCGGCTTCAGGCCGCTGGCGTTGGCTCGCCAAGCGAGAGCATCAACCGGTTTGCCCAGTTGAAAAAGGCAGCCCCATGGATCACGTCGGCGATTTCCAGATCATTCAGGCCCTCCTCGCGCAACCTACTGATTTCGTCAGGTCCGAATTGCGATGGTGTGGCTGTCAGCGCGGCTGAAGCTTCGACAATAGCATCCCAGCGGCTGCCAAGATCCGCCTGAAGCCCATCATCCAGCAGACGCTGCACGTCATCCGTCCGCTTGGAATGATGGGAGGCGAAGCGAGAATGGACCGATGCGCAAAAAATACAGCCATTCGCCCGAGATGCCGCCGTGGCGGCAAGCTCTCGTTCGGCACGAGGAAGGCCGGCCGAGACATTGTAGAAGATATCCTTGTCCGTCTTGGTGCGGGCCTGGAGAATGTCGGGATCGCGTACCAGCAACATGAAGTATGGCGACTTCGCGCGGGATGCATCCACAAGGCCTGCCCAGTGACGCTCGGTCAGATCGGCTTCGTCAACTGGTTGCAGCCAGGGCGTCCAGCCGATTTCAGCTTGGGTAAAGACACTTGGCCGGTCTGCGATTTCTGGGTGAATGGCGGTTTCGGTCATGAAAGGATTCCTTGTTCGTGCGATTAGGCTTGCGCGACCTGTCCGATATTGGCCGAGCTCTTCGCGAGCGCCCTCAGCCCAACGATGACCCTGATCTGAAACGCGAGAAATGCGACCAGCTGCGACAAGGTAACGATGCCTGTGGTCGTCCAGCCGGCGTCTAGCAGCTTCTGCAGCGCCGCAGCGCTTGCCTCCCTCGGCCGGAAGACCAGAAGATGGCTGTGTTCGAGCGCCGCACTGAGCTTCAGGTCCAGAAGTTTCCGGCTTTCGCCCGAAACCTGATAAACGAGGCCCGGCCGGTCCTCGCGGGAAAGCGGGCCAGCCGGATAATGGCCGTAAGGGCCGGTTGTATCGCCGGCCTCCAGCTCCGCGCCAATGACGGCAACGAGCTCGGGACCATGCGCCTCATCCCGCAACTTGGAAGAATAGAAATTCGCGATCTCCGGCGCCTTGTGGAGGCCGGCAACAAAGGCGGCGACGGCAAAACGCTCCGCCGGGGTCACGCTTCCCCAATGCGCGGGCTCGAAAAGAGCTTCATAGCTCTTCTGAGCATTGAGGCGCGTCTCGGGCCGTTGCGCCCGAAGGCCGTCAAGATCGGAACCAGGATCTATTCCTGCAAGGAAATCGATGACATCTCTGGTCTGCAAAGTCATGGTCGATGCCTTCTCTTCGGATGCTGCTATTAGACTTGCGCCGCCAAGCGGCGTTCATTTCCGGTGGAGCGCTGTTGCACCCAACCAAGCGCTGGGGCGACATGAGCAGCCGTCAGTTCCAGCGAGCGCAGGATATATTCATGCGGCGGATCGACGGAATGCACTTGAAAGACCAGGTCCGTGACCCGCGCCAATGCCGTGTCTGCCTGAAGCGACGCGATAACGTCGTCGGGGGTGCCGACGTGAACATCGAAAGCTCCAATCAAATCAGCCGTGGTTTCGCCTGGAATCACAAAGCCCGCCGCCTTGAAGTGTTCGGCGATCCGCCTCAGGCCAATGTCGGCAAAATGAAGGGCTTCTTTTCTGCTGTCGGCGACAAAGAGGCTCCGCGAACCCAATATTCGCGGCTGCCGTCCGGCCGGCAGCGCTGACAGATAGGCATCGATGATCGGGTTCTGCAGGTCCCAAAGCCTGGCGTCCGGCGTCTCGACCGGCCGCGGCTGTGTGCGCGACAACATCAACCCATCGCCATCGCGGCCGGCACGCAAGCCGCCGCCCACAGAAAATGTTGCCTGCCAGACATGGTCGCGCAAATGCGGCGCTGCCGGATAGAGGCGGTTGCCGCCTGCAAGCTCTCCGCCCGCCCAAGCATCGCGCACGAGAGCAAGATGATTGCCATAGACCTCCGTGCGCTGGCTGCTTTCCAGGCCGAAGGGAAGGAAGGCCTGCGGAGTGCCGCCCGTTCCGAAGCCGACCTCCAGCCGCCCATCAAGCAGGCTGTCGAGCACGGCTGTATCTTCGGCGACCCGCACCGCGTTCTCCATCGGCAACGTGATGACACCCGTCCCCAAACGGATACGAGAGGTCTGTGGGGCCAGAGCGGCGAGAAACACCAATGGCGCAGGCAAGCCGCCTTCGTCTCCATTGAAGTGATGCTGCGCCACCCAGGCCGTGTCGAAGCCATGTTTTTCGGCATGAATGATCTGCTCGGCAACAAGCCTGTAACGGGTTCCGGCATCCACCTGATCCAGCACCCGACTGAAGAAGCCCAGTCGCTTCGGTAATGTTGGCGTACTCATGGGATCATCCTGCACTGATAAAGGCTGGCGCTGTCGCCCGCGGAAACTTCTTGCCTGGCACCGCGTCAATCAGTTCGCGCGTGTACGGGCTCTTGGGATTGGAAAAGACGTCTTCGACGCGTCCGGTCTCGACCAGCTGCCCGGCGTTCAGCACCGAGACAGTGTCCGCGATCTGTCGCACGACGGCGAGATCATGGGAGACGAACAAATAAGTCAGCCCAAGCTCGCGCTGCAACTCACCCAAGAGACCGAGGATCTGCGCCTGCACAGTTACATCAAGTGCGGAGACAGCCTCATCAAGCACCAGGATCTGCGGGTCGAGCACCAGCGCACGTGCAATCGCGACGCGCTGGCGCTGCCCTCCCGAAAGAGCATGCGGCCGACGTTGCGACAGGTCGGCTGGCAGCCTGACCTTGTCGAGAGTGGCCGCCACCTTCGCCAATCGCTCACGCCGGCGCAGCCGTTCGAAATTCAACAGCGGCTCCTCTACAATCCTTTCGATCGTCTGGCGCGGATCGAGCGAAGCATAGGGATTTTGATAGACGAGTTGGATCTTCTTGCGCAGCAGCCTCAACGCTTCGCCGCGCAACGAAGCCAGGTCGAGCCCGTCGATCAGCACCTGACCCGAAGTCGGCTTCTGAAAGGCGGAAACGATCCTGATCGTCGTCGTCTTGCCGGAGCCGGACTCACCGACGATTGCGTGTGTGCTGCCGCGGCGAACACGAAAAGAAACATTGTCGACCGCCCTGAAACTGCCGCTGTTACCGGCACCGAAATCCTGCACCAGCCTATCGACCACAACGATGTCGTCGGCGGGCGCGACGGATGCAACCGGGTGTGCCAGCGAGGCCTTAGGCCGCGCATTCAACGATGGCGCGTCGGCAAGCAGACGGCGCGTATAGTTGCTTTGCGGGTTTGCGAGGATATCGGCCGTGCGTCCCTGCTCTTGGATGCGGCCGTGCTGCAGGACGATCAGCCTGTCGGATCGATCGGCAGCGACCCCGAGGTCGTGGGTCACCAGAAGGACCGCCGTGCCATATTCCCGTCTCAGATCGTCGATCAGATCGAGGATATGCCTCTGCACCGTGACATCCAGGGCACTGGTGGGTTCGTCGGCGATGATCAGCGAAGGTTTCAGCGCAATGGCAATGGCGATCAACACGCGTTGACGCATGCCGCCGGAGAGCTCGTGCGGATATTGCGCGGCACGCAATTGAGGCTGGCTGAGGCCGACACGTTCCAGCAATTCGATCGCCTGAACGCGAGCAGCCGCTCCGGAGGCCCTGCCATGCACCGTCAGGATTTCGGCGACCTGTTCGCCGATCGTCCTCACCGGATTGAGCGAATTGCCCGGATCCTGCGGCACGAGACTGATGATGGACCCGCGAATGCCATCCAGCCGCTTTTGTGGCCAGCCGGCAATATCCTGGCCGTTCAGGCGGATGGTTCCCTGCTGGAGAAAGCCACCTTCGGGCAGAAGGCCGATCAGCGCCTGTGCCGTGGAGCTCTTGCCGGAACCGGATTCGCCGACGAGGGCGACCACTTCGCCAGCGCGAACCTCAAAGTCAATATCGTGAACGACCGTGCGCTGGCCGCTCCTATCACGATAGGCGACCACGAGGCCTGCAACATCGAGGATCGGCGCACTCTCTTCTGCAATGGTTCCAATGATCGGAGCCGTCATTTCCCGATGCTCCCGATTGCCCGGCTGATGCGATTGATGGAAATAACCACCAGGACGACGACAAGACCGGGTGCGGCCGTCAGCCACCAGGCGGTTGCGATATAATTGCGTCCTTCGGCGATCAGCAGGCCCCATTCCGGTGTCGGCGGCGGGGCGCCATAGCCAAGAAAGCCGAGCGTCGCGAGCTGCAGGATCGCCCAGCCGGCCTGAAGTGCCGCAAAGGCGATTACCGAGGTCAGTGAATTCGGCAGGATGTGACGCCAGAGCACCTTGAGGAATGTCCCGCCGCTGCCGAAGGCGGCCTCGACATATTCGCTTCGGCGCACGGTGACGACTTCGGAGCGAACCAATCGGGCAAACTTGGCGATCAGCGTGCAGCCGACGGCGATCGCGGCATTGACGGTGCCGAAACCGAGTAGAACGATGATGCTGAGCGACAAGAGAAGATCCGGTATCGACAGCATGACATCGACCAGCCTCATGATGACCGTCTCGATCCTGCCGCCGAACGATCCGGCAAGCACGCCAAGCGTCGTGCCGGCCACAAGCGCGATGCCAACGGCCGCGAGCGCGCCCGATAGCGAATGGATCGCACCATAGACGATGCGGGCATAGAGGTCCCGCCCGAGCGAATCCGTGCCCAGGAGATGGGTGGCGCTGGGCGGTCGTAGATGTTGCCCGGGTAGGCCCTGGACAGGGTCATAGATCGTAAAGAGGCTTGGGAAGAGTGCCCAAAGGACAGCCAGTGCCAGGATGAGGCAGGTAAGGAAGAGACCAGGCTGCATGCGCGGAAAGCGCCCGCCAGCTCCGGCGTTCTCGTGAAAATCAGCCTCAAGCGTCACGGGCGATACACTGACTTGCCGGTCGGACGCATCGAGGTCTGCATGATGCCGGGCGGTTTCGATCGTTGCCATCATGCGGCTCCCAGCTTGGTCTTCAGCCGCGGATCGAGCACGGGATAGAGAAGATCGACCACGAGGTTGATGACGACGAAAGCGGTCGCGGCAATGACGACGATCGCTTGAAGAACGGCAACATCCTGGCTGTCGACGGCCTGTTTCGTTAGCCCGCCAATACCATTGAGACCAAAGACCGTTTCGGTGATGACCGCGCTGGCGATCAGCTCCCCGAATAGCAATCCGGCAACGGTTAAAACCGGCAGCAGCGTGTTCTTGGCGACGTGCCGCCAAAGGACCTTGGCATGAGAGAGGCCTTTGGCTCGCGCCACGGGCACGAATGGCCTCGTCAGGACCTCATCTATGTTCTTCAGCAAGATTTGCGCCAGCGGCGCGGAAATCGGCACCGCGACGGTCAGGATGGGCAAGAAAAGACCTTCCCAGGGCCCCGGATTGATGACCGGCACGAGGCGGAGCCGAAAGGAAAATATCTGAATGAGCATGATGCCGAGCCAGAAGGTCGGCACCGATATGAAGAGCGACGGAATGGATTGGATCAGGCCACGCAGCCAGGCAAGACCGGAGAGGTTGCAGGCAATTGCGATCAGAACGGCGAGAAGCGCCGCCACCGCAAATCCCGATGCCGCAAGCAGAAGGGACGGTGGCAGGTTGGTGGCAAGCAACGAGCTCACCGGAACGCCAGCCTGTAGGGAATAGCCGAAATCACCCGTCAGGAAATTCCAGACGGCATGGAGATATTGATGCAGGAACGATCCGTCGGCACCATAAGCCGCCCTAATGTCGGCAAGCTGCTCGGGGCTCAATCCGTAATCCGGGTTCTGGAATTTGATCAGCACCGCATCGCCTGGCAGCGACTGCAGCAATACGAACGAAACGGTGAAAGCCGCCCATAAGACGAACAGTGCCTGCCCGAGCCTCGATAATATGTATCTTGCCATGCCACTACCATGTCTTCGCATAAGGAGGGCCCGGCACCACGCCGGGCCAGCCCTTTTCATCAATGTTCAGCAAGCCAGGTGCTGTAGAAGGATGGGCGTCCCACGGCCTCGAATGCAATTCCCTTCACGTAAGGCGCGCCGGCAAAGACCTGCGGCTCCTCGAAGAAGGGGATGACGTAGGCCTGATCGAGCAGATATTCCTGTGCCGCCTTGGCCGCCGCCAGTCGCTTGTCGCGATCCGTCTCGGAGGCGACGGCTTCCAGGATGCCGTTCAGCTTGTCATCCAAGAAGGTCGCCTTGGGATTGAGGCCGCCCTTTTGCAGCAGGGCATCGCGGTTCTTGGGGTAGAATTGGCTCTTGATGACATCGGGATCGGCACGGCCGACTTCGGCGACGACCAACGGCGTCTTTGCCGGATCGACGTTGTCGGTCACCAGATTTCCCGAGGTTCCGGCAAGAACCTGCAGCTTGACGCCGAGCTTGGCCCATTGCTGCGCGACGAGTTGCAGCACGGCCTTGTTCTGGGGCTGAGGCAAGGATTCGTAGACGGCAAGCGAAAGCGGCTTGCCATCCTTTTCACGAACGCCGCTCGCGCCCTTCTTCCAGCCTGCCTCGTCCAGAAGCTTTTCAGCAAGAGCCGGATCGTAGGTCAACTTCGACGACAGATCCGTGTAGCCGGCCGCAGCCGACGAAATAACCGATTTCGCCTGCGGATAATTTGCCGAAAACAGCGTGTCGACGATTTCCTTGTTGTTGGTCGCATGAAGGAGCGCCTGACGAACCTTGAGATCGGCAACGAGCGAATTGTCCGGCCGGAAGGCGACGCTGTCGTTCACGCCGCGGGTCGGAGCCGCATAGATCGCGAAACTCTGATCGCTCACCTGCTTCTCGTCATAGGCCTGCAGCTGACGGATGAAATCGGCCTGGCCGGAAAGCAATGCACCGATGCGCACGCTGTCCTCGCCGGTGATGATGTACTTGATGCCATCCAGATAGGCTCGGCCCTGATGCGCCAGCTTGCTTGGACCCCAGTTGTAGTCCGTCCGCGCCTTCAGCGAGAGCTGCTTGCCGAGCGTCTCGCTTTCGACGACAAAGGGGCCGGACCCGATGATCTTGGTCGCATCGCCGAGCTGGTCGAAGGACAGCGCCAGCGTCTTCAACGAGACTAGGCCGGACCCGATGACGGACGTTCCCTGCAGAAAACCCGGAGATGATTTCTTGAAGTAGAACTTGACCGTATAGGGATCGACGACTTCGCTGTGATCGTAGTTGTTGATGACCTCGGAAACCGGCTGCTTCAGCTCCTTGTTGCCAAGGCCGAACGTATCATAATTCTTGGCGACGACATTGGCATCGAGCGGAGTACCGTCGGAAAAGGTCACGCCTTTACGGATCTTGAACGTATATTCCGTCGCCGCATCGTTGACCGTCCACGATTCGGCAATCCACGGCTCGATATCGAGCGTCTTCGGGTTCTGATAGGTCAGCTTGTCGGTGATCTGGTTGAGAATGCCGCCGTTCGGATAGAAACCACCGGCCGGCGGGTAGAGGTTCGTATGCGCCTGCTGCTCGAGATAAATCAGCGTGCCGCCTTTGACTGGCTGGTCATCGGCGAATGCCACCGGCGCCGCCAGTAGCCACACGGTCAGTAAACTTGCCGCCTTGAATTTGGCTTTGATGCCCATTGTGTAAGCCTCTGTAGGATAATGCGCATCAACCTACGGCAAACCCCTATCTATCTATAGAATTAATATTCTAATTTGGGCCTAAGTCAGGAAACGAACGCGTTGCCGTTTCAAACTGGCGATCGTTGGCAATGACCGATTGGCAAGTGGATTGTCCAGCTCCTCCACACATTTTTGCCGGCGCGCCGGTTCTTTACGGAAGTCGTGCATACCAGTCGGTTGCATGTACGCGAAGATCGAATTGCTCACACCGCCTTCAGTCTGCTTTCGACAAGACGGGCAAACAATGTCGCGCCGACGGTGAGAATGTCATCGTCTACGATGAAGCCGGGATTGTGAGCGGGAACATTGCCGGCATGCCCGAGCGTGAAGAATGCGCCCGGCGCATGGAGCAGCATATCGGCAAAGTCCTCGCTTCCCATCGCGCGCTTGGGCACTGTCGAAACCCGATCCTTGCCAAGAACCTCGCGGCCAATAGCAGCGACGATATCGACCTGATCCGGATGGTTGGTCAGAACCGAGAAAATGTCGCGTATATCGACATTGGTTTCGATATCATGAGCGGCAGCAATATTGCGTGAGATCGTCGTCAGGCGCTCGCGGATCAAACGCCTGATGTCATCGGAGAATGCTCGTATCGTGCCGCCGACACTCGCGGTTTCCGGTATGACATTATAGGCCGACCCTGCGAATATCTTGGTCACGGACAGCACGGCTGGTTCCGTCGGCGGGACATTGCGGCTGACGATGGTCTGCAGCGCCTGCACGAGTTCGGCGATTGCCGGAACAGGATCGCGTGCGACATCCGGATGGGCGCCATGCGCGCCCTTGCCTTTGAAGGTCACATCGAAAAAATCAGCGCCCGCCAACACTGCTCCGGCCGAGACGTGCAGATGATTTGGCAGCAATTGCGTTGCGTTGTGCAGCCCATAGATTTCGTCCACCGGAAACCGCTCGAAGAGGCCGTCGGCGATCATCGCCCGCGCCCCACCAAGACCCTCCTCGGCCGGCTGGAAGATGAAGGTCACCGTCCCCGCGAAATCCCTCGTTTCGGCAAGATAGCGTGCAGCACCAAGCAAGATCGTCGTGTGGGCATCATGGCCGCAACCGTGAAACCGGCCGGGATGGATCGAGGCATAAGCAAGACCGGTTTCCTCCGGCATCGGCAAGGCATCCATATCGGCGCGCAGGCCCACCGACCTGTTGCCGGGATGGCGTCCCTTGAGAAGGCCGACAACACCCGTCTTGCCGATACCGCGGTGAACTTCGATCCCCCAGGACGACAGCTTTTCGGCAACGATCGCCGAGGTGCGCACTTCCTCGAAGCCGATTTCGGGATGGGCATGGAGATCGTGTCGGATCGCGACAAGCTCCGGATGATAACCTTCGATCCGATCGATGATATTCGAAACAGGCTGTCCTGTGATCGATGCAACGGGTTTATTCATGGCGCGGATACCCTTGGATGGAGAAAGACAAGCGAGGGTTCACCTCACGCCGGGCGCTGGTGATCGACACGCCCATGCACCTCGTTTCCTCGCTTAAGAAGGTTGAGGATTGGGCAAAGCTTCTCCACTGTGGCCTGCAGCCTTGCTATTTCTTCCGCACTTGCAGACGACACCAGCGTTACGACGTAATTGATGTCGTGGGGATAGACGGGAATATCGTCATGGCCCTCGGCACCTCCGCGCGGATCGATCGAGGCGGAGACTTCCGCGTGCAACGATTCCAACGGTACGCCCTGGTCTGACGCGTGAATGAGGTATGTATGCGTCAGGCAGCTGGAGAGCGCGCCGAGCAAAAGTTCGGGAGACGATGGCCCCAAATTGTAGCCGGCAAAATCCGGCGGGCTGTCGGAAATGACCTGAAAGTCCCTAATTCTGATGCGGCGCACCCCGCTGCGGCCTTCGGCACTCGCACTCGCGTTCAACGTAACCGCGCTAAGCTCCCCGGATTTTACCCGCTTACGCCGATTGAGCAGGGCTTCCCGCTTCTGCCCGAGATATTCGTTCAAATTTGTCACTGCCGATTTCCTTCACGTCGACGGCTGGCGCCTCAGGCGTCAGTTCAGAGCCACAATGATGATGGCACCACTTATAGCCGGACGCCATCATAATAGTCCATGAAAATTATAGACTATTATGATGGCGTCCATGGGCCTTGCATGTTGGACGAGATAGGCTTCCGCCGAAAATCGGCGGCGCGCTCCCGGTTCATTCAGGACAACCTTCGCGACTCCGGGGCGCCTTTGCTCTTTAAGAGTCCGCTCTCATATTAGAATTGTTTTTCACTGTGGCGCGACTATTTGGCATCATCGAGAATGGTCTTCCGCATCGCCCATGCATATAATCTATTAAATTAATAGACTAAGCGAACCTGGAATGCCCCGATCGTTCGTCCGGAAGAATCAATTCAACAGGTGGTGATAATGACCAGACAGGTGATTGAATATGCCGGCATTCCGGTGGGCATCGTCGTTCCGGACAAGGGCGCACTGAAGTTCATCGCGGTCAAGTTTCATGTCTATGATCTCGACGGCCAATATTTTGCTGCCGCCTCGGACGTGCTGCGAGCAATCCAAAAGTTGGCGTCCACAACGCCTGGCAACCTCAACCGTGCCGCGTAAGGGAGGCGTATCATGAGTAGGCTGCATCGATTCTTTCGCCTCTCGGCGCAACGAGACGAGATAGAGACGAGGCTGCTCGCTCAAGAATATCGGGCGCTCATTCTCGATGATCTTGTCGATGACGGCACCCGCCACGAGCTGCAATCGAAATGCGTCGAACTATCTCATGAGATCGGTTCGCATCGACACCGGCGTTAGCGTTGACAAGAAAAACATGCCCAATACACATTCATGAGCAGCCATGGATACTTTTCCTCCTATCGACATAGTCGCTGCGCAACCGGCCCAACGTCGGTTTGCGAACGCGTTGCTGATGTGATCGCTAAAATGACGATCTTCCAGATGCGACAATCGTCGACCAGCTCAGCAATCAAAAGGGATCAAGCGAGCCATTAAAGGCTTCATAAGGCGGTAGCGGTACCTACCGGCGTATCTTCATTGGCAGCGAAAGTACAAGATCAACAGCAATTGAAATGCAGCAATCGATGGGGAGCATGGCAGATGCCTTATAGAATTTATATCAAGAACACTTTCTCCATAGCTCTTAGGCTCGGAGCAGCAATCGCTCTGAGCGCCGCCATGGCGATGGTATTTCACGATGCGGCGGCAGCAGGCCAGAAGGTGCTGTTATCCTATGAGGCGACGCCTTCCTCCGGCTTCAACCTGCCAGGGCTTGCTCGCGCAAGCTACGACGATCGTGCGGCATTCTCGGCGCAAGTGCTAAAGCAGATCGTACCGCAAATCATATCGGCAAACGGCATCGATCCGGCAACCTTGGAGACCGAGGTCACGCCCGGCGGCTATCTGCTGAAAACCAATGCGTCGCTTCAAACGGAGGGAGAGCTCGACGATATCACCGCCGATCGGCTGGCCGGCTCGCTTGGCTATGTCTTTCGCCAATACAGCGTGCTCGTCTCTCGCCTCGACGATACGTCGGGCAAGACCGGCTTTGTCATTGTCCAGTTTCCCGAAAACACGCTCAACGCCGCCGTCGCACAGAAATTCTTCGAGGCAGCCGACGCGACGAAGAAGGGACTTGGTGGCGGCTACACCGCATTCGGAGACGAGCAGATATATCTCAACGTCACGAATTCCGAAGGCAAGCCCTATAGCGGCCTCGATGACGACGCGTTCCTGGATGGCCTGAAACAGACGGCTGCGTCGTTTCACGCTCCAAAGCCCGAAATCGCCGCATCGGGCAAGGCGATCGCCCGCTTCATCGGCAATGATTGGGACAAATCCGGGGGCGGCGAAGACTATATCGGCCAGCTCGGCGGCCCCCATTCCGTCTTGGTGGAAAAACTCGAGACGATTGGCAAGGACTACGCAACCCTTGTCGCGACAACAGCCGAGAAAAATGGCTGGAACCACGATTGATAAGACGCCTGGCGTCGACGCTGCATCGCAATGCCGGTCTTGCAACGACAGCAATTCAACCGGCCAGGCGCAGCGACAGGACCACGATTTGACCTAACCTATGCCTTCCACCTATCTCCATACCGGGAGCCCCACACATGGCCGTTACTGCCCAACCCCTCATCCTTGATCACGCCGTCGTCGGCGTTCTTGACCGGCTGGACGAGGCCGCTGCAATTTACCGCAAACTCGGCTTCGCGCTGACGCCACGCGGCTATCATACGCTGGGCTCCATCAATCATCTTGCCGTGTTCGGCGAGAACTATCTGGAGCTGCTCGGATTTCCGCCTGACAGTGACGGGAAACGCGCCGATCTCTGGTCTTATCCGATCGGTTTGAACGGGCTTGCTTTTCGAACCACCGACGCCGCCAGCCTGCAACGCGAATTGGGCGACGCCGGCAAACCCGTCACCGAATGGCGTGATTTCTCACGTCCCGTCGACGTGGGACGCATAGAGAAGTCCGCCAGTTTCCGCACCTTCCAGCTCGGCAAGGAGGCGATTTCCAACGGCCGCTTCTTCTTTTGCCAGCACAATACGCCGGACCTCGTGTGGCAGCCGAAGGATCAGAGCCACCCCAACGGTGCGCTCGATATCGTCGACGTCTTCATCGTCAGCCGCGCTCCCCAAACGCTAACCGAGCTGCTTGGCGGATTTGCCAATACCGCTGCGCCTGACATCAATAGAGACGGCATTGCAATTCACACCGGCATTGTCACACTTCATATCCTATCCGAGGCTGCGGCCGCCTCCCGGTTCGGCTCGGCCATTCCGACAGGCTTCGACGGCAACGAAAGAAAAGTAGCGCTAGGGCTGAAGGTACGATCGCTTGAAGCAACCGCAGACGTGCTGGTGCAAGGAGGCTTTTCGCCTCGCGCCTTCGAAAGCGGCCTGCTCATTGATGCCGATGCCGCAAATGGAGTCGCGCTGTGGTTCAAGGAATGAGGTGGAACGGCCGAAGCTCACACGCGATGATATGGCGTGAGCGCTCGGATGACTGCGAGTGAGAGCACGAGATCCGGCATTGCGATTGCGTCGCGCTCGGAAGTAGAAACAAGGAGCCCCACATGGCCAATCAGCCCGTTACCACCCGCATCGTGCTTGCCTCGCGTCCCGTTGGAAAACCGGGTGCGGCGAACTTCCGGCTTGAACGGGAAACCTTGCGGGATCTCGACGAAGGCGAGGTTCTTCTGCAAATCCTTTATCTTTCCCTCGACCCCTATATGCGGGGTCGCATGGACGACGCGAAATCCTATGCGGCGCCGGTCGAAATTGGCGGCGTGATGGAAGGAGGAACCGTCGCGCGCGTGGTCAAATCACGCAATATGGAATTCACGCCGGGGGACATCGTCCTCTCCCATTCCGGCTGGCAGAGTCATGCGATCTCAAACGGCGCGGGATTGCGCAAGCTCGACCCGAATGCGGCGCCGATCTCGACGGCACTCGGCATTCTGGGAATGCCGGGCTTCACCGCCTATGCGGGATTGCGTAATATCGCACGACCCAAGGCGGGAGAGACATTGGTCGTTGCCGCCGCAAGCGGCGCGGTCGGCTCTGCCGTCGGCCAGATCGGCAAGATCTTTGGTGCAAGAGTGGTCGGCATCGCAGGCGGCCCGGACAAGTGCCGCTATATCCACGACGAACTCGGTTTCGATGCCGCGATCGATCATCGCGCGGACGATTTTCAAGCCCGGCTCGCATCGGCTTGTCCGAACGGCATCGACATTTACTTCGAAAATGTCGGCGGGCACGTCTGGAATGCCGTGTTTCCACTGCTGAACGATTTCGCGCGTGTTCCGATCTGCGGACTGATCGCACATTATAACGAAGATCCGTCCACTTCGTCGCGCGGATCGGAGCAACTGCCCACAGTAATGCGCGCCATCCTCAGAAAGAGCCTGACCATCCGGGGTTTCATACAACGCGAATTCACCGATCAGCGTCCCGATTTCTATCGTGAAGCCGGAAAATGGATTGCCGAGGGGCGCCTCAGATACAAGGAGGACATCGTGGATGGGCTCGAAAACGCTCCTGAAGCTTTCCTCGGGCTGCTGGAAGGACAAAACTTCGGTAAGCTGATCGTGCGTGTCGCGCAGAACTAATCTTGCAAGCGCGCCCTCGAAGCCGGCTCGTTCACCGCAATCTCTCCGCAATGGCCTCGGCGACCTGTCTCGCCTGGACGCGAATATCCGGCACGGCGGTAATTTCCCAGAATTGGCCCGCAGTCAGCGCGCCAACGGCATAGATGACCGCTTCGCTGCCGCCCGAACCAGGGATGCGTGAGCGCTCATCGACCACCAGTCCGAGGCCAAGCGGGTCTGCCTCGATCAGGCCTTGGCGCTGCATCTCCTGCAGCAATGGAGAATGCGAGATGCCTGCCCGCTCCATGCCGGTGCAATTCACGATCCAATCCGCCTCAATCGATGCGGCAAAGCTCTCGCCGCGAGGCCGGTAACGCACGGTCAAAGCCTTTGTTTTCTCGACATTCTGCAGATAACCGGCTCGGACCGAAACCTGGCCGCTCTGCAGCATCGTCTCAAACTTCCGGAACACATCCGGGGCAACACGATGACGATGAATATTCCACCATGGCAACGCATGACGCAAAAAGCGGCGGCGCTCGGCCTCCGGCAATCTCGACCAGAGAGTTTGCGTCTTCGGGCGCAAGCCATCCATGATCCTACGCCAGTCTCCGGCATCTTTGCTTTCGCGACGGAGAACATGCAGGAGTTCACTCATCCTCGTGGGCAGGGCTCCGACGTCGATCTCGACTGCGGGCTTCGGATGACTGACGTGATCATGCGGAACGAGACCGCGCCGCGACAACACGATTATCTTGCCGGTGAAACCGTGGGCAGACAGCGCCAAGACCTGATCGATCATCGTCAGTCCCGAACCCAGGATACAGACCGTATCGGTCTTACCGACGCGTCGCAGCCATGACAATCGCCATGGATTTTCGATGATGTGGGAGCGCAGGCCGGCAGGCAATCCGGTCAAATCGAAGGGCAGTTGGGCATTCCCCACTCCGAGACAAAGCACGACGCTTCGCCCGGCGATCTCATTGCCGTTGTCCAAAATAAAACCGAGCGCGGAACCATAGCGCTCAACGCATCCGGTCGCCTTGGCCTTTATGAAATCAACCCGGCAACGCTGTTTCCTGTTGCGCAGCAGAGCAGCCAAACTGTCCCGAATATACAGGCCATAATCCTGCCTGGAAGCGAAATCTCCCGCGTCCAAAGGTCGCTTACGTTCCCGCAGCCATTCGACAAAGGCATTCGGACGGTCCGGAAAAAGGCTCATGCGACCGGCCGGCACGTTCAGGCGATGCAGATAGAGTTCTGTCCGATAGGCGGTCCCACGACCAAATCCAGGATCGTCGCCGACAATGGCGATCGATGCCGTTTCGGGGAGTAGCTCCACAAGATTGCATACGGTGGAGATGGCGGAAAAACCAGAACCCACGACAACGGCATCATAGATCATCGCTGGCCTTCTCCGCTTTCGAACAGAGGCAAGACAATTACCGATATCTCCCTTTCACCTGATCTAGGGCACATGGATTTCCGATCCAATATGTGATGATGACATTGCCGGGAAATATTGGGGGCGTCCTACGCACTCCGGCTCAGGACGCGGGCCTGGTTTGCCACGCCTCCAATTCGTGGATCGCCTTGAGTTCGCCTGCGACGAGCTTTTGAAGCCTCCACAGATTGAGATCCCGAATCCCCCAAGCTTCGAGATGCTTCACCGTCAAATAGAGATACTCGGCACATGACCCCCTGGCGCCGCAAGCCCGTGCCAAGATGCCCGCGACAGCCTCCAATGGCAGCTTGGCGGTGACGTAGCTTCCCTTTGGGTCTGCCCAGAAAACCAATGCCCGCACCGGACCCTGATCGGTCTGTACCCGCACCCATCGAATAGTGGCCGCGTCTTCAAGGGTTCCGATTTCCCGGCGAAGCATGCGCCTGATCTGGCCAAGGCGATCGCCGTCATCCAATCTGAAGGCGACGGCCTTGCAGTACCCGCCTCGTTTTAATGCCAGCATCAGGCCTGGTTGCGTCTGCGACCCCCGCCACCGCGTCATCCGGAGACAGAACGAGCGATGCCACCCCTTGATGGCTCCCACCCGCGCTTCCACGGCATCGAAATCAGGCTTCCAGATCAAGGAACCGTAGGCGAAGATCCAGAGCGCATCCCCTTGCGACTCCCGATAGAGCCGCTCCGCCAGCGCATCCAGTTCGGTCTCGGTGATCGGTATGCGCAGCGGGTCCGGTCCCGGATCGATCTCGTTTCGCAAGCTTAGAGCGACCAATTCATCCGTCAGATCCATCTCGGAATGACCGATTGCGGCTTTGACGCTGCCGTGAACCATCTCTCACCTACCTCCGTATACGTCTGACCTAACGCTCGCCTTTCCAAGGCCTGCCTCTTGAGAAAGATGTGCTGCTCAAACCGTCGAGGAGGCAGCGAAGGCACGTTCAAGATCGGCGATAAGGTCCTCGACATCCTCAAGCCCGATCTGAAGACGGATGACCGGTCCTTCCACCGGCACTTTCGCAATACGCCGATCGCTGAGATCGACGTGCAGGGCGAGGCTTTGATATCCACCCCAGGAGTAGCCAAGGCCGAACAACGAGAGCCCATCGAGGAATTTCTGTGCCTTCAGCTTGAAATCCTTTGTTTGATCGACTGCCAATACGAAGGAAAACACCCCGCCTGCCCCCTTGAAGTCACGCCGCCAAAGCGCGTGCCCGGGGAAACTTTCCAGAGCCGGGTGAAGGACACGAACGACATCACCTCGTCCTTCCAGCCATTTGGCAACCGCAAGGCTGCTTGCTTGATGACGCTCCAACCGAACGCCCATGGTGCGCAGCCCGCGAAGAACCTGATAGGCGTCATCAGGCGTGCCGCAAAAGCCAAGCGCTCCATTGGCGCGTTTCAGCGCCCGCCAATGCTTGGCATTGGCCGAAATCGTGCCCATCAGCACATCGGCATGACCGGCGGGATATTTGGTCGATGCCTGGATCGATACGTCGACGCCCACCTCGAGAGGCCTGAAGAAAAGCGGCGTTGCCCAGGTATTGTCCATGGTGACGACCGCATCGTGCCGATGCGCGGCCTCGACGATGGCGGGAATATCCTGCATCTCGAAAGTATTCGACCCGGGCGCTTCGGTGTGAACCAGCTTCGTGTTGGGCTTGAACAACGTCTCGATGGCATGTCCGATCGTTGGGTCGTAATACTCAACATCGACACCGAAACGCGAAAGCATGGTGTCGCAGAACTGCCGGACATTGCCATAGACGGAATCGACGATCAGTGCATGGTCTCCAGGCGACAGATAGGCCAGCAGCGCAGTCGTAACGGCGGCAAGACCGGACGGGACCAGGATCGTGCCGGCCGCCCCTTCGAGTTCATTGATCGCATCGCAGAGCGCGTCCGTCGTCGGCGTGCCGCGCGTCGCATAGGTGTATTTCTGCGCGTTGCGATCCATCGTTTGCGCATCCGGAAACAGAACCGTCGATGCATGAACCTTCGGTGGGTTGATGAAGCCATGATAGTCGAAGGGATCATGGCCCGCGCGCACCAGCACGGTATTCGGACCTAGCGGATCGGCAGGGCCATTGTTCCTGGTCATTGTGCCTGCTCCCGTCTGCGATGGTTGTGAAGTTCCAGCAGCGGCGTGTTGCCGATCAACTCCGAGAAGCTTTGGGATATTTGCGTCACGCGATACATCTCCGATGTCTGGCGGAAAGGGCAAAGGCCGAGAGGGCCTGACCATCGCACCCCGAAATTTTCAAGTGATGCGCAGCAACAGAAACAGCGACATGAGGACCGTGAGGCTCACCAGGGCAAACCAGGTAATCGCCAGAGGTCCGAAATCCACTGAGCGACGGTGCTGCGTTGTGAGCGAGGCAAGGTAAAGGACAGTATCCATACGAGCTCCTGGTTCCGTCGTCCGACCCGGCACCAACGAGCGGCATCGATGCGGCGAACACTTATCCGATGCGGAGACAATATCTATAAATCTAGTAGATTAAAGGAATAGGTTTCGCTGTGCCGGCTTGAATCGGCAAAATGAATTTCTTCGTGCTTCGCCTCGGCCGCGATGATCGCGTCGCGGAACCGCCGACGACGACGAATGGCCGCGTCTGCTATAGCGGATATAACTCTGCAATAACAACGATACCGATCAAATCAACAGAGATGCATCTATTCTATTGGAGGAAAGAATATTAAAATTATTTTTTGCATTGAACGTGAAAATTAGTTGGCATAACTCAACTTTCATCGAAGGTCAGAACACGGCCGATTTCGGGAGATGACGATGATGAACCCTGCAATGAACATGATGCCGATGATGAACCCCATGATGAGCAACATGCCGATGATGGGCGCGATGCCAATGATGAATCCTATGATGAACCCGATGATGGGTTCCATGATGGGCGGCATGCCCATGATGAATCCGATGATGATGCCCATGATGCAGATGATGATGGGCAAGATGACGTGCAAGATGACGCCGAAGGGCATGGTCTGCGAGATGATGCCGATGGAAGGCATGGACAAGGACATGTTCATGGAGTGCTGCAAGCGCATGATGTCCATGATGTCGTCTGGCATGCCAATGATGATGATGTGCGGCAACATGATGATGTGCTGCACCATGGAAGCCGCCTGATATCATCAGGCAGGTGCGCGCATACAAACGTGCACTAGCTCTGAAGCATATCACCTAACTGCGCTGTGGTTTTGCGTGATATATGTGGAAAGAAAACCTGAAGCGCGAGGAGCGAATCTAAAAGATCGCAACGCGCTTTGGGGCTAGCTTTTTCATTCGCGCGGCGCAAATTCAGCCGCGAACTTCCTCGACATAAGTGGTGACGAGATAGAGCACCGCCTCGTTGCCGGTCATGTTGCGATAGCTATGGGCAACATCCGCCTCGAATATGATGGCATCTCCTTCGCCAAGGATTTGCGGCGCATGTCTGCCGGCAACGACCTCCACCGTACCGCGCGACACCACGAGATTTTCAACGGTGCCTGAGCGATGTGGTTCCGCAGTTTCAGTATGGTGGGGAGCAATTCGCAGCTCGTAAAACTCGACCTTGCGCTCGCTCTCATACGGAAAGAGCGCCCTGGTCTGAAATCGTCCGTCGGACGCGGAAAGAACCTTCGCTTTCGCGTGCGTCAACACTTGCAGAGCCGTTTCATGCGGCTCGGCGATCAGCGAGCCACAGGATACTTCGAGGGCGGCCGCGATTTTCCATAGGATAGCGACTGTGGGGCTGCTCTTGCCGGTTTCGATCTGCCCGAGCATGGCCCTGCTGACGCCCGATATCTTGGCCAGCCGATCCAGCGAATAGCCCCGCCGCGTTCTCAGACGCCGCAGATTTTGGCCGGTCAATGTCGAAATTTCGTCGATTGCCTCCGCCCTGGAGACCAGATGCAGCGGCCCACCCAGTTCAGCTGCCATAGGTTTGATTGCCGTACGGCATCACAGGAATGAAACCGACGAAGGGCACCCACATGAGAAACGGCTGGGCCGGCCAAATCGCGCCGACAGAGGGCGCCACCGCTGACGTTTTCTCGCGGGCATCGCGATAGGCCTGGAAATCAATGATATTGGCAGCCTGACGGGACATTCTGGTTCCTCAAATCTAACGCCATAAATCTACTGTTTCACTGCACTACTGTGGAGAGAGCCGTACCCAATCTTGGCAAGAGCGGCGAAATGTTTTTGCAAAAGGGCGCGTTTGCGACGAAAGGCCTGCCCGAAAAACGCTCGATCACGTGGTCGTCGATCCTCCTGCTACAAGACGGATCCTATTCGTGGGATCCACCGCCGAGACAATCGCATTCCAGCTGCTTCATGTGCTCATCGGGAATGGCAAAGTCCGCGTCGCGTGCGACGGGTTTTTTCGAACCACGGCAGCGCGGGGATCTCTGATGAGGGTTATTCGACGAAACCTCAGCTTCTCGGTCGGACGGATTCAAAGCATAAATATTCTACAAATTTTGTAGAAAAAGAACGACCTGTCTTTCTGTGGCATTCCGCTGACGTTAGCATCCTAACCACAATCCGGTGAAGCAAACCATAGGGACATAGCCATGCCGACCGAATTCATCAGCGTCACCTTTCCAAATGCCTCGACCGAGCTCAACCCTCTCGAAAATCCCGCCCTCGACCCGCAATTCATCGAGCGTTATGCCCGTTCGCTCGATGATTATGGCTTCAACTACACCCTTATTCCCTATGACAGCGCGTCCTTCGATCCCTTTACCATCGGCGCAACCGTGGTGGCGCACACGAAGAATATCAAGATCATCATCGCCCTTCGTCCGAACACAATCTATCCGACGGTCGCGGCCAAATCGCTGGCAACGCTCGATCAGCTGAGCGGCGGGCGCGTCGTGGTTCATTTCATCGCCGGCGGAAGCGATGAAGAACAGGCCAAGGAAGGCGACTTCCTCGACAAGCATCAGCGCTACGAACGGCAGGAGGAGTATATCCGCATCCTGCGACGCGTCTGGCAGTCGAGCGAACCCTTTGACTTCGATGGCCGCTACTATCAATTCAAGCAGTTCCACAGCCGCGTGCGTCCAGTAAACGGCACCATCCCGGTGTCGGTCGGCGGGTCGTCGGACGACGCCTATCGCATCGGCGGCGCGCTTGCCGATATCTTCGGCCTGTGGGGCGAGCCGCTGGCTGAAACCAAGCAGCAAATCGACCGGATCTATGCCGAAGCGGCACGCGCCGGGCGCAAGGATCGCCCGCGGATCTGGGTGACGTTCCGTCCTATCGTTGCGGAGACGGACGAGCTTGCCTGGGCCAAGGCGCATCGCACCCTCGATCTTTTGAAAGAAAATCGCGCAAAAGGTCTTGGCAAGGTGCCACCATCAGCGCCTTCGCCCCAGAATACCGGCTCGCAGCGCCTGCTTGAAATCGCCTCGCGCGGCGATGTGCATGATCGGGCTCTCTGGTATCCGACGGTAACGGCCACCAATGCTCGTGGTGCCTCCACTGCCCTGGTCGGTTCGCCGAGAACGATTGCTGACTCCATTCTCGATTACGTCGATCTCGGCGCGGATATGATCTCGATCCGAGGCTATGACAACCTGAACGACGCCATCGATTACGGCCGCTATATTCTGCCCCTCGTCAGGACGGATCTGGCGGCGCGGGAAACACCGCGACAAGCGGTCGCCTGACCACCCACATTATCACGCATCAACAAATGGAATTTGGCGAACGCCATTCGGATTGTGTTTGCAAAAACAAGCCATCGCGCGGCAAAGCCGCGCATGGCGCCCCTCACTGCTTCAAAGAGGCTGATGCAAAGTGTCCTTTAACACCATCGATCTGACGGATGTGACCCGCAAGCTTGCTGCTGCAGCTGCGGCGGCAGATGAATCCGGCGCCTTCCCTTGGACAGGCATCGAGGCCGTCCATGCCGCCGGCCTTCTCGAAAGCACGGTGGCGACACGGTTCGGTGGAAAAGGTGCCGGTATTGCCGATGTCGGACGCATTCTGGCAGCGCTTGGTCGCGGCGATCCTTCGGTCGCCCTGATTAGCGCGATGACCATATTCACCCATCTCGGACAGGCAGCGGGCAGCAAATGGCCGGAGCCGCTTTATCGACGTTTATTGGAAGATGCTCGTGATCGCCCGATCCTGCTGAACGCGGCCCGCGTCGAGCCTGAGCTCGGTTCTCCCGCCCGTGGCGGTCTCCCCGACACGTTGGCGCGCCGCACCGCCGGTGGATGGGCAATCACAGGGCGCAAGCGTTTCGTCACCGGCGCACTTGGCCTGACCCATTTCCTCGTATGGGCGCGCACAGATGAGACACCGCAGCGCGTCGGCACTTTCGTCGTTCCATCTGAGCTTCCCGGTATCAAGGTGATCGAGAATTGGAAGAGCCTGGGAATGCGGGCAAGCGGCTCGCACGACGTCGCGTTTAAGGATGTCGAGGTGCCGCTCGAAGACGTCCTCGATCTCGTCGACGTCTCCGTCGGCACGCAGGACAATCGTGCCCATGCCGCCGGCAATGTCGCGCTCACCGCCATCTACCTCGGAGCTGCGGAAGCTGCCCAGGAGGCTTTCATCCGTTTCGGTCATGAACGCATCCCCGCCAATCTCGGCGTTCCGATCGCAAAAACGGAAAGGTTCATTTCCGCAGCCGGCGAGATCGACCTGCTCGTGGGCGGCGCAAGACAGATCCTGTTCAATGCGCTCGACCATTCGCTGGATGAACCGGAAGCGCTCATCAGGGCGCGCCTTCTTGCGGCCCGCAACATACGCGACGCCGTTCAGCTTGCCGTTCGCACCCTCGGCAATCCCGGTCTTAATGGCGATCTCGGGATCGAACGACATTTCCGCGACATCCAATCGGTTCTCGTCCACGCCCCCCAGGAAGACACGTCTATTTCCATTCTCGGACGCTCGGCATGTGACAGATGGAGCCGAAAGGTAGAAGAACCGCCTCATCTTCTCCCGGTTGAAAAGACGCCAGTTGTGTCCTCCGGCTCACGGCAGGCGGAAGACGCGCGGGAGTTCCTGAATGCAGTTTCCGGGCGGCGAGCATGACGCGCTACGTCATTATTGGAGCAGGCGCCGTGGGCGCCAGCCTTGCCGCGCAGTTTGAGCTTTCGGGCGTCGACTACGCTCTTGTCGGACGCGGCGCCCAGATCAGGCACATCATCGATCACGGCCTTGCCTACCAACGGCCCGCCGGCACCCGGAAAATTCGGCTGAAAGCCTTCGATACGGCGGCGGCGCCATCACTGAGGCGGTCCGATATCCTCCTGCTGACGGTAAAATCACAAGATGCCGCCGAAGCTCTCGCCTTTTGGGCCTGGCGGCCAATCGAGCATACTGAGGGGCTGACCGCCTCCGCCCTGCCGATCGTCACGTTTCAAAATGGCCTGGCAACGGAAGCGGCAGCTCTTAGACTATTTCCGAATGTTTACGGCGCCAGCATCCTGACGCCCGCCCGCTTTACGGAAACCGGTCATGTCGTGGTCGGGGGCGATCCGCAGGTGGCTATCGCGACCATCGGCCGCTATCCGCAAGGCTCGGACGAGATCGCGGCCAAGATCGTCACGGATCTTAGCCGGTCGGATTACATCGCCGAGACAACGAACGATATCAAGCGATGGAAGGCGGCGAAGCTCCTCCACAATGTGCGCAATGTGCTGGAGCTCTTCGACGGCGCGGAAGACGAACGAGCGACGTTCAGCGCGGCCCTTGTCGAGGAGGCCGAGACCGTTCTCAAGGCGGCGGGTTATACATTTGCATCTCCCTCGGAACGTACGGTCAGCATAGCGCACTGGAAGATTGCCGAAAACTCCGGCATTCGACCCGGCCAGCAATCGACCTGGCAGAGTTTTACGCGCGGCGCTTCAAGCGAAGTCGACTACCTCAACGGCGAAATCACCCTTCTCGGGCGTCTGCATGGGATAGCGGCGCCCTATAACCGCGCCGCTCAGGAAATTGCCGGATCGGCAGCGCAACAAGGTGGCTTCACGGCGCTCCTTCCTTTCGCTAGTCTGCGCCGGCTTGCCGAGAACTACCTGTCTTTCTCCACCCCCATCCCTTCGAGGCCGAAAGCACATCAGACGGGCTAGTCCCGGGATCATGCAATGACGGCATCCGGACCGACGCAATGAAAATATCAGATCATATCCTGACTACCGCCGGCACCCTTTTCTACAAGGAAGGCATTCGCGCCGTCGGTATCGACCGCATCGTTGACGAAGCCAATGTCGCAAAAGCCACGCTCTACCGACACTTTCCGTCCAAGGATCATCTTGTCGCGGCCTACCTGACCGAGCGTCACGAACGCGTCATTCTTCAATTGAGAGAGGTCGCATCCACCGTGACGCTACAGCCGCGTGACCAGATCGCCCTGATTTTCGAACGCCTGTTCGAAAAGGCCGACAGCCCGGAGTTTCGCGGCTGCGCTTTCGCATTGGCGGTTGCCGAGCACGGTGACTCCGAGCGGGTCGTTTCCATCGCCCGCGAGCATAAGAACGCGGTGCGCGATATCTTCCGTTCCGTCATGTCGGCCGCAAGGTGTCCCACCGAACAGGCTGCCGCGCACATGTCTCTGCTTTACGAAGGGGCGCTGGCGACGGTTGCCGTCGGCCGCGACCCCCATGCTGTTCTCGTAGCGCGCGATTGCGCGTTATCCGTCTTCGATATGGCAACTAGCCAATTCATCCCGTCTGGAAGGAAAGCTTTATGACCAAAACCATCGACTACTTCTTCGGGATCGGATCGCCGTGGGCCTATATAGGTCTCGATGCGTTTGTCGAAGTCGCGGCGCGATCCGGCGCTGAAATCCGTCCCTATCTCATTCCGCTGATCGTCGAAAATGGCGCGATCTATTCGCGCGATCGTCCCGACGCCCGCCGCGCCTACTGGATGAAGGATCTCCGGCGCTGGGCCGCTCTTCGCGGCAAGCAGCTCGACTTTACCAATCGCTCGGCACTGTCCGACCCGACGCCCGCCGGCTTTCTCGTTTTGGCGGCTCAGTTCGAGGGGCAGGATTGGGTCGCCCTTGCCCGCGCGCTACAATACGGCTTCTGGGGCACTGCCGCGGATATCGGCAACCCCGATGTGCGAAAAGCGATTGCCGATGCGGCAGGCTTTGACGGAGAAGCGCTCGAGGCGCGCGCGGCGCTTCCTGATATCTCGGAACTCTGGAGCAGCAATCGCGACATTGCGAAAGAAGCTGGTGTCTTCGGTCTTCCGACCTTCCGCTATGATGGCGAACTTTATTGGGGGCAGGACAGCCTGCCCTTCCTGGAACGTCATCTGTCGGGTGAAAAGCTGGTGGCCTGACATATCGCCGAAGGACTTCAGGCCGAGCAGGCCTGAAGTCTGCGACCGCTCCTTGAGCGATACGCAGACGCTGATCGCCAAGTAGGATTTTAAGCCCGCAATTCCCTCGCCGACAGGCCCGAAAAATGCTGATCCCTACATCAGTCAAAACCGGACAAAATAATCCATAAATTTAGTAGAAAAAGAACAACCAGTCTTTCTCCTTTTGGTTCTGCCTGAATAGGCTCTGCTTCAGGAATTCGCAGAACCCGAACCATCAGGATCTATCTATGACAGAACGCCCTCTTTCGCTGCCTATTACCCGGCGCCGCTTGTTGATCACTTCATCCGCCGTGGCGACCGGTGCTTTGGTGGCGATGGCAGGCTTCACTCCCGCAAATAGTGCCGCCGGTCCGGCCAATGGCGGCGACATCACCTTCCTCATCGATTCATTGGGCGACACCTGGATACCGAACAACAGCGCGATTTCCAGTTTCCAGGGCCACATATGGGGTCACGTAACCGACAAGCTCGTCTACGTGGATGCCGACGGCAAGGTGAGCCCCTGGATCGCCGAGCGCTGGGAGCAGAATGACAGTGCGACCGAGTTCACCCTGCATCTCAAGAGTGGTGTGACCTTCTCGGACGGCACCCCTCTTGATGCGTCTGCCGCGGTCGCCAATCTCGACATCTGGTATGCCGGACGCAAGAAGGAAGGGATCAATCCAATCGGACTCTTCCCGAAGACTTACGACCACGCCGAGGCGGTTGACGCAACCACGGTGAAGGTCTTCTTCAAAAAACCGACGCTCGGTTTCATTCCGACCCTTGGCTATCACGGCTCCATTCTGATCTCCCCCAAGACCATCGCCCAGCCGGCCGCGCAGCAGGCCGATCTTAGCAAGACCTCCGGCAGCGGACCTTACGTGATCGATTCCTGGAAGGAAGGCGATTTCGTCAAGCTAGTCAAACGGAAGGATTATAACTGGGGTCCAGCGGCCGTCGGCCATACCGGTCCGGCCTATCTCGATACGATCACCTACAAGCTGGTGTCCGAACCGTCATTGCGAGTCGCTGCCGTCCAGTCCGGCCAGGCGGACATTGCCTATAACGCCTCGCCGCAGGAGCTGACGTCGCTCAAGCAGGAGGGCTTTACCGTCGCGACGCCGCGTTATCTCGGCTTCGTCAACGGCTGGGCGATCAATACCAAGCTCGCGCCCTATGACGACGTCAAGGTGCGACAGGCCTTGCAGGCCGGCATCAATCGCCAGGAAATCATCGATACCGTCTACACGCCCGACTGGAAGCTCGCGACATCATTCATCCAGAGCAACGTGCCCGGCGCGACCGATCACAGCGAGCTTCTGGCCTATAATCCGGACAGAGCCGAGAAACTCCTCGACGAGGCGGGCTGGATCAAGGGGGCCGACGGCATACGCGCCAAGGACGGCAAGCAGCTGTCATTGACGCTCAATTCCAACCCATATCTCGTGACCTCGAGGTCGATCGACGAACTCATTGCCCAACAGCTCGGCAAGATCGGCTGGAAGGTCGATATCCGGGCCTATGACGTCGTGACCTACGGCCAGAAGGTTCAATATGGCGGCGCCGGCGTGCCGGCCTATGAGGTGACGCGCAGCTTCATCGACGCCGGTACTGTCGCGAGCATCCTGACCAACGCCAATAACGGCGAGAACTGGTTCGCATTGGGCGAAAGCGACCAGAAGATCAACGAACTGCGCGACAAGATCGCCAGCGCTGGTTCTCTCGAGGCCAGAAACCCGCTGCTGGATGAGCTTCAGAAATATGTCCTCGAGCAGGGCTACTTCATTCCGCGCACACAGATGGTCCAGCGCATCTATGTCCAGTCTCCCAAGCTCAAAGGCGAGACATACAACGGCGTCGCCTATGCCAGCTATTACACGGCCACGATCAGTGACTAACCCGCAGCACAGCCAAGGAACGCAAGGAGGTGATCGGCGTGAACAATGCCTATCTTAGCTATGCCACAAAGCGCCTCGTCCAGGCCGTCATTGTCATCCTGCTGACCTACGTCTTCACCTTCATCGTCGTCAGCGTTCTGCCGGGCGATCCCGTCACCAACGTTCTGCGCAACCCGCAAAACGGCTTTAGCGAGGCGGAGATCCAGGAAATCATTGCCGCCCAGGGCCTGGACAAGCCGGTACTCGTGCAATTGTCGACATCGCTGTCCCACTTCCTCATCGGCGACTTCGGTCTGTCGATGCGAACCAACCGTCCTGTGACGACCATGATCGCCGAGGTGCTGCCCTCAACGCTCGTTCTCGCCTTTGCTGGCCTCGTCGTCGCGCTGATCCTGGCGATCGTGATCGCCTATGGCACCCAGTTCCTGCCAAAAAAGTTCGGACAGGGCTTGTTGCGGGGCTTCCCCTCCCTGTTCCTATCGGTGCCGAATTTCGTGATCGGGCTGGTGCTGATCCATATCTTCGGCTTTCAGCTCGGTCTCTTCCGTGTTATCAATCCCGATAGCTTCTGGGCAACCTTTTTCGCGGCGGTCGCACTCGGCATTCCGATCTCGGCGCAGATCGCCGAAGTGCTTATCGCCAATCTCGATCATGAGTCGGGGCAAGAATATGCCGCCGTTGCCCGCAGCCGCGGCCTTGGCCAGCTGCAACTTTTTGCCAAGCATCTCCTCAAGCCGTCTTCGCTTCCGGTCATTACCGTCGTCGCGCTGACAATCGGCGAATTGCTTGGCGGCTCGCTGATCACCGAGGCGGTGTTCGGGCGCACCGGCATCGGCAGTCTGGTCCAGCGCTCGGTCAGCACCCAGGACCTGCCCGTCCTGCAGGCGGTCGTATCGCTCGCCGCCGTGGTTTTCGTGCTGGTCAACCTGATCGCCGATCTTGTCTATCCGCTGCTCGACCCGCGCGTGAAACTGCTCGGCGCCGCAGAGCGCCGACCCGTCACCTCTGATGAAGGTTCTGCGGGAATTTCGAAGTCGGTGCTGTCATGACGCTCGTTTCGACCAACACTTCCTCGCGTCTTACCGCCGGTAGCCGGCTTGCCGGTTTTCGACTGCCGGCGCCCGTCGCGCTCTCGTTTGTGATCGTGGCGATCGTGATCGCCTGGTCGCTCGCACCTGGTCTGTTCACCAGCCATAATCCGGCGGTCGGCATTCCCTCTCAAAAGCTGCTCGCACCTAGTACCCAACACTGGTTCGGAACCGACCAGCTGGGCCGCGATCTCTACACCCGTGTCGTCTATGGCTCGGCCGCCTCGGTCAGGAGTGCGCTGATTGCCGTCGTCATCGGTGCGGTCGCCGGCGGTTTCATCGGCCTGCTCGCCGGTTTCTTCGGCGGCCGCGTGGATATCGCGCTTGCGCGGCTGGTCGATGTCCTGCTTGCCATTCCGAAATTCCTGCTTGCCGTCATCGTTGTCACCGCGATCGGCTTCGACACCACGAACGCCGCGATCGCCACCGGCATCTCGTCGGTAGCCGTCTTCGCCCGTGTCATGCGGTCGGAAGTCATCAAGACGAGGCAGGCGACCTTCATCGAGGCCTCTTTCCTTTCGGGTGGCTCGCGCTGGCACATCCTCTGGCGGCACATCCTGCCGAACGCATCGCGCTCCGTGCTCCCCCTTGCCGTGCTGCAGTTCGGCGACTCGATCTTGGTGATCGCCAGCCTCGCCTTCCTCGGCTACGGCGATCCGCCGCCAGCTTCCGATTGGGGTCTGCTGGTCTCGATTGGCAAGGACTACCTCAAGTGGCCATGGCTGGTCTACGCACCCGCCTTCGTCACGATCGCGACCGTCCTCTCTGTGAATAGGATCAGCCGATGGCTTCGCAAGATAGACTGAATACAGTTCCCACCCGTATCACCGAGAATGCGCTGATGCCGCAGCGGCCAACGCCATTGCTTCAGGTGGAGGGCCTATCCGTTTCCTACGGCTCGCATGAGGTCGTCAGCAATGTCGGCTTCGAACTGGGGCGCGGTAAGAGCCTTGCGCTCATTGGGGAATCGGGCTCGGGCAAGTCGACCATTGCGCGCGCCGCGCTGCGATTGCTTCCCCGCACGGGACAGGCGACCGGCCGCATCGCGATCGACGCCCAGGACATATTGCAACTCTCCGAGCGCCGCTTCCGCCAGCTTCGAGGCCGGACTATCGGCTTCGTGCCGCAGGACCCGGGAAATGCGCTCAACCCGGTGCGGTCAATCGGTGCCCAGGCGATGGAAGCCGCAGCTCTTGTCGACGAGCCCAGCAAGGCGATCCGCAGGGCGCTTGTCCTGGAGACGTTCGCCCAGGTCGGGCTCGACAACCCCCAGCGTGTCTATGATTCCTACCCGCACCAGCTGTCCGGCGGCATGCTTCAACGCGTCCTGATCGGACTTGCGGTTCTGCCGCGGCCACAGCTGCTCGTCGCCGATGAGCCGACCTCGGCGCTTGATGTCACGATCCAGAAGAGAATCCTCGACTTGCTCTCACGGCTGCAGCAGGACCTGGACATCAGTCTGCTGCTCATTACCCATGACCTCGCAATCGCAGCCGAACGTGCAAACTCTCTTGTCGTGCTCAAGGATGGCGTCGTTCAGGAAGCGGGCAGTACCGCAGCGGTTTTCTCGTCGCCGACATCGACTTACGCAAAGAAGCTGCATGCCGACGTTCCGGCACTTAATCCGGACCGTTACCACAAGCTTCGAGACCCTGGCTTTCGTTTCCTCGACGCCGACAGCACCAAGGCACCGAAGATCGACGTCAAGGGCATCACCAAGAGCTTCACGGTCGACGGCAAGGTTCTGACGGCCGTCGATGACGTGTCCTTTACCGTTCCGGCAGGCACCACGCACGCGCTGGTCGGCGAGTCGGGTTCCGGAAAGACGACGACGATCCGGCTGCTGCTCGGGCTCGATCAACCGGACGCCGGTCATATTTCGGTCGCTGGGGAAAAACTCAACGGACGCTCACACCAGTCGCTGCGCTCCGTATGGCGCCATCTTCAGCTCGTCTATCAAAATCCATTCACATCGCTCGATCCGACCTGGAGGGTCGGGCAGCTCGTGCGCGAGCCGCTCGACAGGTTCGGCATCGGAACTCATGCGGAGCGGGCGGAACGGGTCCGCGAAGCATTGTCCGATGTCGGGCTTGGCGAGCACCTGCTTTCACGCAAGCCGCAGGCCTTGTCCGGCGGTCAGCGGCAGCGCGTCGCGATTGCCCGTTCGCTGGTCCTGAAGCCGGAAGTGATCGTGCTCGATGAGCCGACGTCGGCACTTGATGTCAGTGTTCAGACCGATATCGTCGAGGTATTGCTCTCGCTGCAGGCAAGCCTTGGCCTGACCTACGTATTCGTCTCCCACGATCTGGCCCTCGTGCGCCAATTTGCCCATACCGTCTCCGTGATGCAACGCGGGCGCATCGTCGAACACGGCAATGTCAGGGACATCTTCGACAATCCACGCGAGCCCTACACGGTGTCGTTGCTGGAATCGATCCCGGCCACCGCCAGCCCTGCCCGCGCACCGCTCCCGCAACTCCGCCGGATCATCAGCCAGGAACAGATCGCATGAGTATCGTTGCCCCCGCCGGCACCCTGCCTGCCACATTCCGCGCCAAGCGGCGACTCGGCTTCAACACCCGCGTATCGTTCAACGATGAGGCCGGTCCGGCGCAGGGACTGCGCGACGGCATAGAGCTGTTCAAGGCAGCCGAGCGGCTTGGCTATCAATCGGGCTGGGCCTATCAGCGTCACTTCGATCACTACCTGTCCTCTCCGATCCCATTCTTCGCGGCCGCCGGCCAGCATACAAGTCACATCACGCTGGGTTCGGCTGTCATCCCGATGCGCTACCAGGACCCGATCCTGCTTGCCGAGGCAGCCGCCACCGCCGACCTGCTCATCGGCGAAAGGCTTGAGCTTGCCATCTCGACCGGCGCCAATGCTGCATTCGACGCGGTATTCGGTGCGGTCGATACCGATGCCCGGACAGAAGCAAAGCGCCGCCAGGCGCGTTTTCTTGCGGCAATCGCCGGCGAGGTGCTGCACACCGTCGATGGTCCCGGCCAGGGCGCCCCGGAGGGCACCGAACTGCGGGTAACCCCGCACAGCCGGACGCTGCGGACCCGTATCCGGCAGGGTTCGGCGAGCCTGAGCTCAGCCGTGCAGGCTGCCGAGCTCGGCATCGGCCTCATCTCGGGAACCGTGCAGCACGACCACGCCGAGGGCGAGAGCTTCGGAGAATATCAGGCCCGCGCCATCGATGCTTTCCGCACGACATGGCGCCAGAAGCAGGGCACCGAGCCGCCGCCGGTCACGGTCGCGGCATCGATCCTGGTCGGCACCGCCGCCGAATTGCGGGAGAAATATGCCGCTTACGACCTCGAGCGCCGAACCAAGGGGATCGGGGCATCCCGGCCCGCAGGCGCCCTCGAACCGACCGCGCCGGCCATTCAGCCACCGGGCATCCAGATTTCTCCGGTCTTCCATGGCACCCCCGACCAGGTGATCGAGGCGGTGCTGAAGGACCCGGGTCTGGCGGCGGCCGACGAGATTGTTCTCTTCTTGCCGCCTGCTTTCGGTCTTGCGGAGAATGTGCGGCTGCTGACCGATCTCGCCCAGACGGTGGCCCCGAGCCTCGGCTGGTCGCCGACCGCGTAACGCTGCATGTCGAGATCGGGAAAGGCTTGTCCAGATTTCCTCTCGACCGAGGCCGCTGCCTCTAAGCCATCTCTGCCGCAGCGGCAAGGGAAACAGGCAAGGTTAGGCAAGCGGTCTAACTCCCAGCCCGTGACCGCTCTATACCAGGGACCCGGAGCATTCCCTCTGCCAGAAATTCAACCAGCAGCCGGACACGCGCGATGCCGGTTCGCTCGGGCGCGATAAGCATATTCAACGGCACGGCTGGTGGAGCGTAGTCAGGCAGCACCGCTTCGAGCCGGCCGTCCGCGAGAAGGTCGTCCACCAGCCAGATATGAGCGGGACCCAAGCCACGCCCCGCGACAAAGGCTTCGCGCGCGGCGAGCCCGTGATCGACGCGCAGGTGCCCGCTGAAAGGCACGAGGTGCCGTATGCCTCCCGCCCGTTCAAGCACGAGAGATTCGCTCCCGGCAACGTTCGACATGCGGACGCCCTCATGGTCCTTGAGCTCCTCGGGTGTCGCCGGCCGGCCACGGCTTGCCAGATAGGCGGGAGAGGCGACGAGGACGCGCCGGCTTTGACCGATCGCCCGCAGCTTCATGGAACTGTCGGCGAGCGGACCGAGGCGCAGTGCGATGTCCACGCCTTCGCGGATGAGATCAACGCGTTCATCCGTCAGGCTGAAGTCGACTGCGATGTCCGGATGGCGATCCTGAAAGGCGAAGATCAATCGACTGACGTGCCGGACGCCGAGCGCTGCCGTACAGGAGATGCGAACCGTGCCGGCGGAGGCGCTCCGCGCGCTTCGCGCTTCATCGGTCGCCTGTTCCAACAAGCGCAGGATTTGGATGGCGTTGGCATAGTAAAGCCCGCCTTCCTCGGTGAGCGTGACGCGGCGGGTCGTGCGGCTCAGCAGCGCCACGCCGAGGGCTTCTTCGAGCTCACGCACATGCCGCGTGACACTGGACTGGCCGATGTTCAACTCGCGCGCCACAGCCGACAGATTCCCGCGTTCGGCGACGCGGACGAAGGTGCGGATGCGTTCGAGCGTGACGTCCGATCTATCCATTATTCGGCAATATCCTATCCATTCCTGCTATATAACGCATTAGCGCAACATGGCCTAGCTTAGTGAGAGTTTCTCCAACAAGCAGGTACCATTATGAATGTGCTCATCGTCTTCGCTCACCCCGAACCGAAATCCCTGTCGGCATCGTTACGTGATGTCGCGGTCCAGGAGCTGGAAGCAGCCGGCCATACGGTTCAGGTATCCAACCTCCATGCCATGCGCTGGAAATCCGAGATCGACCGCGCGGATTTCCCGTCTTTGGCTCCTGACGAGCGGCTTATCCCGGTCGCCGCTTCCAAACATGCTTTCAGCGGCGAAACGCTGACGGACGATGTCAAAGCGGAGATCGAAAAGCTTCTCTGGGCCGATACGCTGATCCTACAGTTTCCGCTCTGGTGGTTCGCCATGCCGGCCATCCTGAAAGGCTGGGTCGACCGCGTTTTTGCTTATGGGTTCGCCTATGGTGTCGGCGAACATAGCGACAAACGTTGGGGTGACCGGTATGGAGAGGGGACCTTGGCCGGCAAGCGGGCCATGTTGATCGTAACCGCAGGTGGTTGGGAGGAGCACTACGCTCCCCGCGGAATCAATGGCCCTATCGATGATCTTCTGTTTCCGATCAATCACGGGATTCTCTACTATCCCGGCTACGATGTGCTGCCGCCCTTCGTAACGTACAGTACCGATCGCTTCGACGACGCCCGCTTCGAAGCCGCGGCAAAACATCTGCGCGATCGGATGCGAACGCTCGAAACGACACGCCCCATTCCTTACAGGCGCCAAAATGGCGGGGATTACCATATTCCGGCCATGCAACTCCGCGCGGAATTGGGCGATCCGGCGGCATCAGGCTTTGCCCTTCATCTAAAAGATGCCGCTGCGTCCAGTTAACGCGCTCGGTGCTTCCAGCCCCTATTCCCGGAGTCGTTCCGTACCGCGTGGGTGCTGGGTGCTCGAAGCAGCAGATGACGGTAACGGGGTGAAGCGCTCCTCCGGCGGGAAGTCGGCTGTCCATGCGGCTTTGGGCGAACGCCGGCCCAACGCCTGATTATTTGCCCTGTCACCGGAGATTGGTCCGATGACAGGGCAGACCGCCGACGGGTGGCAGTGGTGTCGGCGACCGGGGGCAGTCATGCACTATCCGAATAGACCGGCGTTGAACACGGACCTTAGTCTGATGACGAGCGAGCTTTTTCCAGCGCAACGCAAGAGGCGGAATTTGGTGAGTATGCGGCCACCGCAACGGCCAAACACTTCTCATGCGATGACTAGCGTTTTGTTTACCGTGATCCTTTTCGTCGGATGGACCATAACATCCCAATTCGGCATGGTTTCGCGGAAAGTACGGAACGTTCACGAAACGTCGGCGCCGAGCCTTGCGCGATCCGCAGGTCGCTTCCGTGGCCGAGGAGGCCGAGATGCTGGGATTCTGGAGCAATAGGACGACCGGTTTGCGATCCTATCGAAAGGCGTGGTTGCGGCCGCGGAGTCGAACCGCCTGTTTCGGCTTATTTGCACCGACGAGCGCACCGGCGCTCCTAGCCGCATCTCCCCTGAGCTTGCAAGCTCACGATCAGAAGTTTACGATCCAGGCGACAATTTTCCAGTTGTCAAATAGAACTAAATCATATGCACCTTCCGCGCTAACAATTCCTCCTTACGCGTCCAATCTCGACCGAAGCGTTCGGTTCGTATGCATCGATTGCGGGAAAGAGACCTTCTCTTGACACTGCACATCCACGCATCTGAGGCCGCTTGGCATTCTAAACCGTCTCAACGGGATGGAACCTGCCGATGCCGCACTCGGCCTGGACCTTCGGTCGGCCTGCTCTTTCACCGAGCTAAAGCAAGCTCTTGTGATGGGCCATCCATACAACCGAAAAAATTGCGGCTCTTGAAGAGATTCGAACCGTCCACCTCGAGTGACACACCGCAATACCGGCCTTCAATTGCGATCAGTGAGAGTGCGTTTCAGCATTGTCACGAGGGGAGCGCACACTCTTCCTACGGCGCTCTTGAAAGCAGCCAGCATCCGTGGCTGCTCGATGCGCATGCCGCATGGCGGACATGACCCGAAGCTCGACCGCGCCAGCTATCTTGGCAACGAGCGCTCGGCACGCTGGACGGCCATGCCGCGACAGTTGCGATCTGGATAGAGGCGCTGGAAAAAATGGCTGATTTTGCGGAAGGAATGCTACGATGAAGTCTCGGTTCGATCTCCGCCAAAGCCGTCGGCGCTTGTGCTGCAGGCGTGCCCCAGCCAATCCGAAAAGGCGCGCACTTTCTGGCGCGCTTCGGCGCGGGCCGGCCAGAGTGCATAGTAGCCGTACCCGCTGTCGATGATCCGCTCGAATGGAGCGACCAACTCGCCGCTTTCCAGATCCTGGCGCGAAAAGGCGAGATCGCCCATCGTCACGCCATAGCCGCTTGCAGCAGCGGTCATCGCGAAATCCTGCGTGTCGAAGACTTGATGACGCGCAGCCTGGAACGAATAGGCGCCTTCGGCCTGCAGCCAGAGGGTCCAGTCGCTGTGACGTGGGTTAGAATGCAGCAAAACGCAGTTCTGCAGGTTTCTGACCGCAGGCGGATCGCCGAGTTTCGATAGAAACTGCGGCGAGCACATCGGCGTCAACTGCTCCCGCAATAGCGGCAGCACATCCATGCCGGGCCAGTTGCCATTGCCATAAGTGATCAGCATGTCGATATCGCCGACCGAAAAGGTCGGCCGTAGGAACCAAGCGGTATCGATATTGATATTCAGGTCTTCGTGACGGCTATGGAGATCCGGCAGGCGCGGCAGGAACCATTTGCGTGCGAAGGTCGGCGGCATGCGAATGGTCAGCGACCGAACCGTCGTTCGCGTCGCCTCGAACGAGGTCTTCAGCGAGGCGAGCAGGCCGTCGACGATCGGGATCAGCGCCATGCCGCGTTCCGTCAGCGCGACCTTGCGGGTATGGCGCTCAAATAGGCTGCAGCCGAAATAATGCTCGAGCTGCTGCACCTGCCGGCTGATCGCACTCTGACTGAGATTGAGCTCTGCCGCCGCCGCCGTAAAGCTGCCCGTTTCCGCGACAACGGAAAATGTCTGCAGCGTCTGCAGCGGCGGCAATCTGTTGTGATCGAACCTCGGCTCCATTCCCTACCCGGCTTCTCCGCTGCTGTCTCGAACAGCAAGCATTAAAGCATGTGCGTGGAATGGCAACCGACGGCACTCAGGCGATCGCGCGGCGCACCGTCTCGATGGCTTCCCGGACCCTTCGCGGCGCGGTGCCGCCCTTGTGATCACGGCTAGCGACGGAGCCCTCGACGGTCAGCACCTCGAAGACATCCTCGCGAATACCAGGCGAAAAGGCCTGCATGTCGGCGAGCGAAAGTTCCGAAAGCGTCGGCAGCGCCCTGTCGCGGGCATTCCCGACGATCGCGGCAACGGCGTGGTGCGCATCGCGAAACGGCAAGCCGGCGCGGACGAGATAATCGGCAAGATCGGTTGCCGTCGAATAACCCTGATTGGCGGCCGCGAGCATTTTTGCATGTTTGGCCATGATCGTCGGGATCATTTGCGCGGTAATGCTGACCGCGGCGCGGACGGTTTCAAGCGTATCGGTGAGCGGCGGCTTCGATTCCTGTTGGTCCTTGTTGAAGGCGAGCGGCTGGCTTTTCATCAGGGCCGCCGAAAAGGCGAGATTGCCCATGACACGGGCGGTCTTGCCGCGCACAAGCTCCGCCAGATCCGGATTGCGCTTCTGCGGCATGATCGAGGAACCGGTGCAGAACTGGTCACCCACTTCAATGAAATCGAACATCGGCGTGCACCAGAGGATGACCTCCTCGCTGAAGCGCGACAGATGTCCCATGATGATCGACCCGGCACTGCAGACATCGACGACATAATCACGGTCGGAAACGGCATCGAGCGAATTGGCAAAGGATGTGGCAAAGCCAAGCTTGGAGGCGCTGTATTCGGGGTCGATCGGATAGCCGGTGCCCGCGAGCGCTGCAGCACCAAGCGGTGAAACGTTGAGGCGCTCGCGCGCTGCGCGGACACGATCGAGATCGCGCAGAAACATTTCGACATAGGCCATGAGATGGTGACCAAAGGTCACGGGCTGTGCCACCTGCAGATGGGTGAAGCCTGGCATGATGGCGTCGGCATGTTTCTCGGCAAGATCGACGAAGGCACCAATGAGCGCCTTTAGATCATCAGCCAGAAGATCCAATTGCTCGCGGGCATAGAGGCGGATGTCGGTCGCGACCTGATCGTTGCGCGATCTGGCGGTATGCAATTTCTTGCCGGCATCGCCGATGAGTGCGATCAGCCGATCCTCGACATTAGTATGAACGTCTTCAAGCTCCGTCTTCCACTCGAAAGCGCCGGAGTGCATTTCTTCCGCCACCTGATCGAGGCCGGTCTGGATCTGCGCGTTGTCCCCGACAGTCAGAATGCCAGCGCGGGCAAGCATCTCGGCATGGACCTTGGAACCGGCAACGTCGTGCAGGGCTATGCGCTTGTCCTGATCAAGGCATTCATGAAAGCTCTCGAAATCCCTGGAAACGGCCTCCTTGAACAGCGGGGACCATGTGGTTTCTTTCTGGTTTCTCATCGCGGTCTTCCCTTTTGAACGAATGCCACCCTCCTCCGGGCGCATCCTCTATTGAAGCAGCGCAAGCAGGCTGCGGGTGTCGGTCTGGTTTTCGAGATTGAGAACGAAGTCGCTGAGAGCGTCGACCCTTGATGCTGGCAGCACCATGCCGGCGAGCGCCGCATATTTGCCGATCAGCCTCTCATCGCTCAGCGGGTTCTGCGGTCCCCCGAGTGGAAATTCGACGACAAGCCGATGTCGCTCGCCCGCGGCGGTCATGATGGTGATCGCCGGCTCATCCTCGTCCTTCAAGGCCGGATCGATACGCACCGTGATGCGCTCCATCAACGGTCCGATCTCGGCTGCCGACCACGCGGCTTCCTCTAGTTCAGCCAGAAAAACCTTGCCGTAACGCAGCCGCGCCGCCAGCGCATAGGGCAGGCTCATTTGCGCCTGGGCGCGGGATGTGATGACCTTGCCGCCGCACATGCCGTACTGGAAACTGCTGATATCCACCTCGATGGCGGCTATGTCGGTGGGTGCAAGGCCATGGTCGTGCAGCATCAGGTCAAGCGCGTCGATCCCTGCATGCGTCCCGCGGCAGGTGGCATGCGGCTTGATGGAACAGCGATTGAGCCGCCAGTAGTCCCCGAAGTCGCGGAGAAGCGCCTGCGGATCGCTCTTGCCCGTACCGAAGGTTGCAAAAAAGCTGCCCCAGCGCCCCGCCTCGAAGACGCTGTCGGGGCCTTCGAACCCCTGCCGTGCGAGATAGGCGGACATGAGGCCGCCTTCGGCGGCGCGGCCGGCATGAAGCTTTTTCGTCGAGCTGCCATTATGGATGAAGGCCCAGGTTCCACCAGCAAAGGAGCAGGCCGAGCCGAGCGCGGAGGCCATCGCAGTCGCATCGAGATTCACCATGCTGCCGACGGCGGCGGCAGCGCCGAATGCGCCGCACGTCCCTGTCGAATGCCAGCCGAGACCATTGTGCTCTTCGTAGCCGCCGACCGCTTCCAGCACACGGCGGCCGACTTCATAGCCGAGCAGGACACTCCGCAGCAATTCACGGCCGCTCACCGGCCGGTCATGATCGCCGAGCGCGGCAAGGACGGCCGGAAGGACGACGGCGCCGGAATGATCGCAACCCCCGCTGTCGTCGAGTTCATAAGCGTGAGCGGAAACCCCATTGACGAAGGCGGCTGTCCTTGCGTCCGACGCGAGCGGTCGTCCCCAGATCGCGGCGTGACCGGCCTGGGTATTGATATCAAGCATCGTAACGACCGCATTGGTTTCGCGGGAGGCCGAACCGGCGATCGCCGCACCCAGCGTATCGAGTATATGAAGCTTTGCCTTGTGGATGGTCTCGGCCGGAAAGGCCTCGAATTTCGTCGAGCAAACCAGTCCCGCCAATGTCCGTGTCAGATTATCGCCCACCGGTCTGTTCCTCATCGACATAGGCTTCATAAACATTGATCGGGTGATCGGCGGGTGAAGCGCCGTCATTGCGTGCGTGCCACCGGGCCACCTCTGCAGCCGTCGCCAGCCACACGTCATCGAAGCTTGCGATATGGGCAAGCAAGGCTTCGACGAGCGCGATCCGCCCGGGCGTGCCGGTCCATTCCGGGCGAAGCTGGATGACGTAGCAGAGGCCATATTTGCGGTAGGCATCGAACTCGGCGATCCAGTTGCCGAGAACTGCCTGATATGACGGGATGCGGCTTTGCCCCTTCGGAAAGGCCGGCGTGAAATTGAACTGGAAGTAAGGCCGGTCCTCGAGCTCGTTGTGAACCGGAATCTCTACTAGCGACGAGGAATGACCGTAGGGTACATCGTCGCCGTTCAACGATGCCGACCAGGTATAGCCGGCTTCGACGAGCAGATGGTCGAAGCGACGTGGCCAGTTGCCGGCCGGAAGCCGGAAGCCGGAAATCTCGTTTGATGCGATTGTGTTCAGCCTCTCGCGGCTGCGCTTGAGAAGCTCCACGGCTGCGGTAGCAGACATCGCATCGTAGCGTTCGAAATTCCAGCCATGGCTCTCAATCTCATGGTGCGGCGCCACGGCATCGCGCAACAGCTGTTCGTGGTTCTCCGCAACGATCCCCGGCACGAACCAGCTTGCGCGCGCACCGGCATCGGCAAAAGCACTGCAAAGACGTTCGACGCCGCGCGTGGCGCCATATTGCCAGACGGAGAAGCTCTTGCTCCGTCCTTTCAGATCCGGCGCCTGCGCGACCGCATCAAGCCCGTCGTCGAAGATCACGGAGACGATTGCGGCGCATCTCTTGCCCTGTGGCCAAAAGCCTTCAAAAGCCGTGCTGGTCATGCGGCATTCTCCGGATGTTGTACGATCCACCATTTTGCGATTTCGGCGCAATGCGTTGCCCAGACGCTGTCGCCATGGGCAGTGATCGCTTTGAAAAGCCCTTCAAGGATCGCAAGCCGGCCAGGCTTGGCGCAGACCTTCGGATGCAGGATCGTCGTCCAGCAAAGTCCTTCGCGATGATAGCCTTCGAATTCCGCGCACCAGTTGCGTTGGACGTCTGCGTAACCCGAGATGCGGTCGAGACCGATGGGGAAATCAGGCTCCTCGCTATAGGCAAGTGCGGTATAATCATCGATGTCCCAGCGCCCCGGAATCTCGACCAGGCCGCGACCGCGGGAGGTCGTGTGAAAGTAAGGTCGATCATCGCCGCGCATGGAACTTGAATAGATTACGCCGAACTCGTGCAGCAATTGCGCCGTCTCGTTGCTCCAGTCGCCCGAGGGCGTGCGGAAGCCGATCGGTGTCACACCCATACGGCTTTGAAAAATGTCGCGGGAGCGTCCCATGATATCCAGCTGCTGCTGGCGGCTGCAATCGATGAAGACCTCATGATAGTGGCCGTGATAGGCGATCTCGTGGGCGTCGCTAAGGATGCGTTCGCATTGCGACGGCCAATGTTCGACCACCCAGGTCGGCACGAAGAAGGTCGCCTTGAGGCCGTAGGCTGCGAGAAGATCGAGAAGGCGCGGCAGCGCCCGCCACGGGCCATACGCGCCTTGCGTGAAATAGCGTGGGTTGGAGAGCAGCGAGCCGTCGAGCATCGCATCGCCCGTCGGGCCATCGACATCGAAGGCGAGCGCCACAGCCGATTGCCGACCTTCCGGCCACAGGCTTGGTTTCGCCGATTTGGTTGCATTCTTCGCAGTCATGGAACTCTGCATGCGTCTTGAGGTGTTTTGGGGTGCAACCATCCATCCGTGGGCGCTGACGCTCCCCGGCTGATGGCTGCATGCAACGGGATTAAGGAAGCGCTGCTATGACCGCGGCGCTTCTTCTAAGTGTTACTTGACGCCGTTGATCACGGCCTTCGGCACTGCATTGTGGACGAGGCCCCACTTCTTGAGGATCTCATCGTAGCTGCCGTCCTTGATCAGTGCGTCGAGAGCGCCGGCAACTGCGTCGCGAAGCGCGGTATGGTCCTTCTTGAAGCCTATGCCGAAGGTGTCGTTGCTGAGCAGTGGCTCGCCGACAAGCGTATAGGTGTTTGGCTCGACGCGCATCTGGTAGGCGATCGTTTCGATGCCCTGCACGACTGCGTCATAGCGGCCCTGCTTCATGCCGAGACGGGCAGCATTCGAATCCGCCGTTCCTTCGAACTTGATGGCAGGCTTGCCCTTGCCCTCGCAATTGGTCGCACTCCAGGCCTTGACGTTATCGCCGAAGGAGGTGCTGCGGCTTCCGGCGACCGTCTTGCCACAAAGGTCTGCCGCCTGCTTGTAAGTTCCGGCATTGGCGTTGACGGTAAAGAGGATCGGGCCGCTGGTGATGTAGTCGACGAAGTCCATGGCGGCCTGGCGCTTCACGTTGTCGCTCATGCCGGAGATGATCATGTCGGCGCGGCCGGTCTGCAGGCCGCTCTGCAATTCCTGGAAAGCCGAGGTCACGAAGACGGTTGTCAGGTTGAGCTTCTTGGCAATCGCGTTCGCCAGATCGACGTCGAAACCATCGATCGTGCCGGTGTCCGGATTGACGAACTCCATCGGTGGATAGATCGGGTTGGTCATGATGCGGAGCTCGCCATCCTTGAGCAGGTTCAGGCTTGAATCCGCGGAGGCGGCGGTGGCCGCGAGCGACAGCAGGGCTACTGAGGCGGCGAGACGAATGAGTTTCATGCAATTCTCCTCTGATGATCTTTCTTTAGGTTCTTTTGTTGTTAAAGCACCGCAGAGATGAAGTTCTTCACTCTGGGATTCCTGGGGTTTTCCAATATGTCGCTCGGTGTCCCGGTCTCGACGATCATGCCGGCATCCATGAAGACGACGCGGTCGGCAACCTCGCGGCAAAAGCCGATCTCGTGGGTGACGACAATCATCGTCGTTCCGGAGGCAGCGAGCTCCTTCATGACGCCAAGCACTTCACCGACGAGCTCGGGATCGAGCGCCGAGGTCGGCTCGTCGAACAACATCGCCTTCGGTTTCATGGCGAGCGCGCGAGCGATCGCGATGCGCTGCTGCTGGCCGCCGGACAGCTCGCCCGGATAGGCGCCCGCCTTGTCGGCGAGGCCGACACGCTGTAGGAGAGCACGCGCTTCCGCGATGCATTCCTGCTTGGGCCGCCTCTGCACACCGACCGGGCCTTCGATGATGTTCTGCAGGACGGTGCGATGAGGGAAAAGATGGAATTTCTGGAAGACCATGCCGACGGACTGACGCTGGCGAGCGATCTCGCGATCCGGCAAATGAAACAGCCTGTTGCCCGCGCGGCGGTAGCCGGCGATCTCATCTTCGACCGTGACATAGCCGCCGTCGATCTCTTCGAGCTGGTTGATGCAGCGCAGGAAGGTGCTCTTGCCCGAGCCAGAAGGCCCGATGATGCAGACCACTTCGCCCTTCCTGATCTCGAAATCAATGTTCTTCAGGACATGAAACGTGCCGAAATACTTCTGCAGGCCGTGTGCCTTGATGATCGCGTCCATCAGCCGGCCTCCCCGACCAGAGCCTGGTTGGCTGCCTGTTGGGCGCTCGCGTCACGCCGGCCCCAGCCTTTGGAGAAATGCCGCTCGATGTAGATTTGCGCAATGCTGAGAATGGTGACGACGACCATGTACCAGATGGCGGCGACAATCAGCAGCTCGATGACGCGCGAATTGACGTAGTAGATCTCCTCGACGTTTTTCAGTACCTCGGAATACTGGATGACGCTGGCAAGCGACGTCAGCTTCACCATGCCGATGGTCTCGTTGCCAATCGGAGGAACGATGACGCGCATGGCCTGCGGCAACACGATCTTCAGCGTTGCCCGCAGTTTCGTCATGCCGATCGATTGCGCGGCTTCCATCTGGCCCTTGTCGATTGACAGAAGGCCAGCGCGCACGACTTCAGCAGTATAGGCTCCCTGCTGGATCCCTAGCCCGAGAAGGGCGGCCACGAAGGGTGTCATGACATCGACGGTGCGGATCGACCACAATCCTGGAATACCGATCGTCGGAAAGATCAGGGCCAGATTGAACCACAAGAGCAGCTGCAGCAGCGCCGGCGTGCCGCGAAACAGCCAGACATAGCCGACGGAAATGCTACGGAGAACCGGATTGTCGGACATGCGCATGATGGCTGCCAAGACCCCGAGAACAATACCGACGATCATCGCGCAAAAAGTCATGACGATCGTGTTGCCGACGCCGGCCATGACGGCTCTGGTGAATAGGTTCTGTCCGACATATTCCCAGGCGATATCGCCCTTCCAGAAGGCTCTCGCCAATAGAAGCAGAAGGATGATGCAGATTGCCGCCATGATCTTCGTGCCGATTTTTCGTTGTGGCACGATCACGAGCGCATTCACGTCCAGTGGCGCTGAGTTGGTCAAATTTCGATCCCCTGAGCTCGTTAGTGAGCTTTCATTTTCTAATGGGGAAACTTACGTTGCTTTTGAATTCGGTCACAAACGAGATTTGAACATGTGATTTATGCGTTTCTCGCATAAATTATGGGCAGTCATGAGGACGTCATGCGATCTCGCCATTAAAAAAGACACGAGGAACACTCGCCAGCAGTGCTTTTGCTGACCGGGGGAAGAAGCCGAGGTCTGGATGGCGGCACCTTGCAATGGCAAGGATCTTACGCGATCGCTCGCGGATAATACGCTGATCGTCATATCCGGCGAGCCCTATGGATCGGCGATCGCTACCAAGGTGAACTGGTCAATCAACCAGATCCATCGTAGGGTGGCAGTTCTCAAAGCAAACAGCCTTCCTTTGTGAAACATGCTCAGTATGCGTGCTCTTCCTGTCATATCTCTCGTTGGAGAACTCTCATGAACCTCGAGCTTAACGGTAAACTGGCTCTCGTCACCGGCAGCACCGCCGGCATCGGTCATGCAATTGCAGCTACTCTCCTTCGCGAAGGCGCCCATGTCATCGTCAACGGGCGAACTCAAGATGCGGTCGATCGCGCCGTCGCCGAACTCGCTGCCATCGCAGGCGGCAAGGTCGAAGGATTTGCCGGCGATCTCGGAACTGAAACTGCCGCCGATGCAGTCACGAAACTCTTCCCGAATGTCGAAATTCTGATCAACAACCTCGGCATCTTCGAACCCAAACCATTCGAAGAGATCCCCGATGCTGACTGGCGACATTTCTTCGATGTCAACGTGCTTTCGGGCGTCCGTCTCGCCCGTCTTTATCTGCCGTCGATGCGCCAGCATAACTGGGGTCGCATCATCTTCATATCCAGCGAAAGCGGCGTGCATATTCCTGCCGAGATGGTGCATTACGGTGTGACCAAGGCGGCCCAGATTGCAGCAGCGCGTGGTATCGCCGAATCCGTTGCCGGCACCGCGATCACGGTCAACAGTGTGCTGCCCGGTCCAACGAAGTCGCGCGGCGTCGTCGATTTTGTCGCAGCGTTGCCAGGATCGGAAGGAAAGAGCTTCGCGCAATTCGAGACCGAATTCTTCGAGAAAATCCGGCCAACTTCCCTGATCAAGCGCTTCACCACGCCTGAAGAGATCGCAACCATGGTCGCCTATGTGGCGAGCCCGCTGTCCTCGGCCACCAATGGTGCGGCGTTGCGGGTCGATGGCGGCGTGGTGAAGAGCGCGTTCTGACCAATATGGCGAGAGTCGTGGCGTCTGAAGCCTCATCAGCGGAGCGTGAGGTGATGAAGCAGGTCATCCCATCCGTCTATTCGTCGATCACTTTCAAGAAGTTCGGCGATTAGTCCGGTGGAGATGAGGTAGTCTGCTCGGACCGAGCGAACCAATGATGACTAAGGCGACCGGCCTTCGGTAAGTGCAATCCAGCTTGCCGGCACGATCCGATCGCCAACGTCATTGACAATCGTCGGAGAAGCACGTCAAAACCTTGGATGCTATCCCTCCCGTCTTGTCTGACCAAAGAACCACAATTCTCTTAGTCACGCTCTATTAGTACCTTTGCGAAATCGGCATTCGCGGCAACAAGTTCGGCCCAGGAATACGAGCCCCAGTTCCATCCGAGATTGATATCATAGCTCAGTTCGCGGATCTGGGCCTGGGCAGCCGTCACAAGAAGCGACGAGCTATAGGAGGCTGCGGGGAGGAAGCTCATAGCGAGACTCTCCAGCATCTCGCCTGGTTTGATAGCGGCGGTGGTAAACAGCAACAGAATTTTGGGTAAGGGGACCGCGACGTTTGTCTGGTTCCCATACAAGGGTGCCGCGTAAATCGGGATCGGCGTTTCGGATGTCGCAAAGGATCGAGCGAAACCGGATGTGAAGGGAATCGATGTTGTATTGGCTATTGAAATTTTCGATGGCGGTCCTCCAGACTTAATGTCACCGCCCCCTCCGGTCGTTACGAAGAATGTCTGGCCCTGTGCGATCGGCGTTTGGTAACCCGGCTTGATCAGGCCACCACCTACAATGGGGTCATTCGAAGTGTAGGCGGCCACGTCCGGCATCCATTCTATCAGCATGCTCGGTGCGATATTTGGCGTAGCAAAGGCGACTGTTGGTCGGGCGGCGTCGTTCGTCATTTGAATTGCAAACATCGCACAAAGGCGATAGCCGCCGTCAACGAGCGCTTCTATCGTCGCTGGAGCCATGGAGAGAGCGATCTTGTATGCCGAAGACGCAGGCATCGGAATCTCCTTGAATCTATCAAAACGGGAGAGCGACCTACGATCGCGCACGGGAGGTAATTGCCCCGCATAGCAGTTTGCGGGTGCCGCAGAGAGCCACCTCGACGATGGCGTGAAGTGCAGTTGGCATACTGGCGATTTGCGATCAAACGACAACTGGGGCGGGTCCTTCCCACCCCAGCTGCGTTGATTGGCGCCGGCCGGAAAGATCAGGCGTTACTCTCGATCAACAATGGAACGACGTTGGTCGACGGGCGAATAGCTTGAGCCCAGCTGAAACCACCCCATGACCAGCCCTCGTTTATGTCGAAGGAGACCTCACGGTGGGTTTTGGCGGTAAGGTCGATCAGAATACTTTGACTATATGCTTTCTCGATTACGGTACCGGTGTTCACCGTGTTGGTGGAAAATGTGAACATGACCTTTTGGATCGGTACGATCGCATCGAGGCCATTGCCATACAGGGGGAAGGCGCAAAGGGGTTGAGCCGTGCCGTCCACGACTTCGGAAATGCCGCAAGTCACCTGGGTGGTCGTCAGATTCTCGATTGAGATCATGCCGGCGGTGCCGTCGACGACATTGCCCGTGCCCTGAGGTGTCTCGACCTCCAGCGTCTGACCGAGGTCGATCGCGTAAGAGCTCAGGCCCTTGATCTGACCGTTCGGAATGATCTGGGACCGCGACGTATAGGCCTCGTACTGCACTTCCCATGTAACATCGGTGCTCAGTCCGAAATCGCCCGATTTGAACCAAACGAGTGGCACGCCGCCGCCAGCGCTTGTTTGGACACCCTTGAAGCCAAAAAGGGAATAGCTGCCGCTCGACAGGGCAGTCACGGTATCCTGGTCCATGCTGATGGTCACGCCGTAATCCGTGGCGCCGAGAAGATTACCCACGCTCGGGACGACGGACCGGAAAGCACGCGACGACACGGCCTGAGCTTCTTCGGCAACGCCGTCTACAACCGTCACAGCTGTGCCTTTGAATCCCAATTTCTTTGCGGCATGTTCCAACGTACTGGGGGCCATGACGACGGCTCCGGTCGCATTGACTTTTTTCGAATCGACCTGAGTGTAGGCCAAGACTGCGGGATCATAGCCAGCCTCTTTGATAATCGCCTTGACGTTGGCAACGTTAAGGGTCCCACCGGTTCTTTCAAAAATATACAGGGTCATCGCAGTGCTCCTTTTGGTTAGAGTTCCGAAAGGAGGCCCCAAAGTTTGCGTCACAGCTCGTTGATGACTCGGGAGCCTCGAAAGCAGCCAGTCCGCCGGTCGAAATCAAGTGGTCAGATCGTGGTAGCGCCTCGTTTCGAGTGGCATTGCCTGTTTGCTTACGGCGATATCTTGTGCATGGATCAAAGAATGGATGCCTCTGATTGCTTCACTCAAATCTTTGAGTTTTACACTATTTGGCTGTGGAGCGACCCTGCACCGACAACCCAGCCTTCGGGCGGGCTTTCCGAGCCGGCACGGACAAGTGTGCATCGGCTGACGGCCAACTCATATCTGTAGTTTGCCTCGTTTCTTGGCCACGCGATCGTGATGCGCGCTGACCGACGCAGGACGAGCCGTCGAACGCTATTTTCGGAAGAAATCAGGCACTCGTCGCAGTTGAAAAGCAGTGCTCCCGATAAATATAGCAATAGATATAACTCACCACATGACTGGGAAGAATCAAGTGACCGACGTCGACGAATTGATGAATTGCCCCTTGTTTGCCGGTGTCTCGCGAGACGACGTCGCGCCGCATGCTCGTGATCTCTTCATGCGCTTTTACGCGTCCGGTCAACTCGTATTCAGTCAGGAAGACACCAGCGGCGACGTCTATTTCTTGCGCTTTGGGACACTGTTGGCGCTCCATCTCGATCAAAACGGACGGGAGCTGATCTTCACTCGTCTGCAGGCAAAGGATTATTTCGGAGAACTATCGGCTCTCGATGGAGGCGGACGCTCGCTGTCCGTGTATTCAAAAACCGACTCTTGCCTGATCGTCATCAGGCGACAGGCATTCCTCAATATGCTGGAAACACTGCCTCTGGTGCGCCAGAGAGTCATCGTCGATTTAGTTGGACGTATCAGACGCTTGACGACGCATAGCTATCAATTGGCAAGTCAAAGTGTCGACAAGCGGCTTAAGGCCTATCTTGCCCGCTGCGCCTTGGAAGACGGGGTGTTCGAGCCGAACGGCCAGCTGCTGAAATTACCGACCCATGCAGAGATTGCCGGATCGATCGGCGCAAGCCGCGAAGAAGTCAGTCGTTCGATCTCCGCTTTGAAACGGGCAAAGATCCTGGATACGGGACGACAGCGGCTCACGATCCTGCAGCCGAGCGCCTTGCTTCATGAGCAATAGTGCCATCTCGGATCAACCCCGATACCGGTTCAAGCGACATCGATTCCGGACCGCTACGCGACTGTTGCCGAAAAATTTTTCTCCGGCGTCATGGGCGCCTTTGACCTCGCTCAACAAATCCTTGGGTTCTGAATTTTTTCCGGAACTCCATCGGACCTTGATCGTAAATCTTTCGAAACGCCGTTGAGAAATTGTTCGAATCTTCATAGCCAACGCTCAATGCGATATTAAGAATGCTCTCCGATCCCTCCCGCAACAACTGCGCAGCTACTTCGCAACGGCGCAGACGCAGCCAAGTCATCGGTCCAACTCCGAAGGCCTGATTGAACGCCTTGTTCAACGTATTCCGGTTCGTACCAACTCTCGAGGCCAGTTCCTCGACACCAACTGCACGGGCAAGATTGACTTCGAGAAACTCGCACGCGGACCGCACCATGGGTGGGATGCGTGCATCTGCAGGCATGTTCGCGCGATCATTTGCCGACGGCCCCCCAAAGAGCCGCCGCCGAATCTCCAATGCGCTGAAAGGATAGGTTATGTAATCGATGAATCCACGCTGAAGTAAGGCATCCACATCCGGAAGGGTGCGCGCCACTATCGCAATGGGCGTGCATGAAAGGAGCGGATTGATATCGAGCACAGCGTCCTCGGCTACGGCGACAAGTAGAACCGGCGCCTTGTCCTTCGCACTTGATTTCGCGGGCGAAACGGCGTGGCTGTCGTCAAGTTCCTGCAGAATTTGCCGCAACTCTGTCATACTGCTCTCGGACAAACCTGCCACCAGGAATCGCCGCACGCTTGTGATTTCTGCATAGGTGCCTGCAAAATGCCTTGACTCGGGCAGCCCCAAATTCGGCAAGGGCGGATGATCGCCATGTGTAAAGTGTGCATGCATGATGAAATCCGATGAGACTGCCGTAGAGGCGTTGTCGATTTCACCATCAAATCGAAATCTGCCGCATTTCTCTGTGCGCAGCCTCACACACTACGCCAATTAATCCGAGCTGGCCGGCCATACTGAGGCAATCCGCATATTACGTTGCACGCGGGACCGCTTTCTCGAACGGGAAACGCGCCGTCACTCGATGATTTCCGAAGCGCTGCCTGCTTCTTAGAGCAGTTCAGTTTCTCACGGAATCTTTGAACCGCTCTATCTCTTTATTTTCCCACAATTCCGGACGGAAAACCGCTGCGCACTTTTCCTGGAATTACTCTAATCGTTTCCAAGCGGGTGAGATGGAACCGTACCGGACAGTATGCTCAAACGTTCGGCATTCACCTCATCAAGAGGGTCGATGCGCGCAATCGCGCCCCTGGCACGCATCTCCCATAGGTGGGCCGCTTGCATTTGTGCGGTGCGCGCGGCAAGCTGATAAAAATTCAGAGCCTCCGCCAAACGTCCCATGCGTTCATGGACTAAGCCGGTCAACCTTTGCCGTTCCGCTCGCCAGGCGCCCTCAGTCGTGCTGACCAAGCCTCTCATCGCTTCCCCAATATATTCCCGCGCCCGACGATCGTCTCCATCCATTGCGCAGACTACCGCCAGCTTAGCGGACCAGTAGGGTATGCCAACACCGACGCCTATATGCTTTTGTACGGCGAGCGCTTGTTCCATCCGGACTCGGCAAGACGTGCTGCCGGTAGCCTCGAATTCGGTGATCGTCCTCCACATCCGGCCTGTCGCCGACCAAAAGGAGGCGCCCTGCCTGTCGGCGAGAAGGATGCCCCTCTGTATGCGGATCATTGCTGGCTCGAAATCGCCCATATAGCCGAGCGCGACACCGCCCCAGATGTCGATGAATGGCAGCATAAGTGGGATGTCGAGCATAGCCTGATGTGCATCGGCCTCGGCAACGAGTTTGCGGGCCAGCTGAAACTGGCCAGTTACTGCCGCGGAATGCGGGGAAAACGCCTGCGCGGTCGCCAGCAGATCCATTCCATATTTCGCCGCGAGAGGCGCATGGCGTTCGAACTCATAAAGCGCCTTTATTTTCTGCAGCGTCGAAAGCTGGGCATGAAACTTTCCGGAATAGAATTGAATCGCGTTGCGTGTTCCCAAGACAGCGAGTCGGTGTTCTGAAAGCCTTACCTCTTTCGGTATACGATGAAGTGCGTCTTGCATTCGCGATACCGTCGCAGCCGCTGCCTTGATGTGGCCGATGAGAACTTGGTAGGTGAAAATACCCCAGAATATGGCCAGGCTGTCGCCATCGATCCAATCGGTCTTTCTGAGATGCGAAAGGCTTTCCTCGTAAGTATCCAGTACCTCGGCGTCGGTGAAACCGCGCGTCTGCATGAGATTGGCGGCAAGATCCGCAAGAACATTTGCCTGCTGACGGCGAACGTCCTGGCCGGTTTGCTCTGATAGGCTTAGTAGACGCAGTGTCTCCCGCAATTGGCTTTCACCCTCCGCAAAGGCACCGAACGCCGTCGCATACCGCCCCATCCTGTGTCGGTGGTTCGCCGCGACAGAATAATCACCCGCAGCTTCACGATGATAGGCAATTTCCGCCATGACCTTGTCCCCGTCATGCGGATTGCCAATTTCGTAAATGCCGGCAATTCGCCTGTGCAGGCTCGCACGGTGTTTACGAAGAAGTGTCCCATAGGCCGCCGCGCGAATAAGATCGTGCCGAAAGCCGACAACAGTAGTGTCAGTTCGCTGGAAGATCTCGGACCGGCAGAGCAGCGCAACATCGTCACGCACGACGTCCAGACCGACCCCCAGGAGCTCGACAAGCATTCCCTCATCGAACCAACGTCCAATTACGGACGCGCCCTGAGCAACGCGCCGGGCTGAGCCGGAGCCATCAATCCATGCAGTTAATGCTCCAACCAGCGTTTCCGGAACGGTTCCGCGATCCGATATACGCCCCTCGTTGAGCTCGCGGAGGAGATGTTCGAGAAAAAGCGGGACGCCTTCAGACCGGGCAACAATTTCCTCCGCCAAGGCGATTGTGATCTCGTGCCCGCAGCATTGATGAACTGCGACACGGCAGTCAGCCACGCTCAGCTCGCCGACCGTCAGGATTGAGACTTTCAAATCTCCCAGGCCGTCCGTAAACTCAGGTCTGCTGCTCGCCAGCCATTGGATTGGGCAATCCGCCAGATCCTCCTGTAGCCGGCTGATCAATTGAAGCGTACTGCGATCTAGCCATTGCAAATCTTCTATGACGATCTGAATGGGGGCGTGTTTGGTAATTGCCTGAAAAGCCTCAGACAAGGCGCCAAAGGTTCGCTGAATAATAGCGCCCGGCGCTTCCCTAAGCTGCAGCGACGTCGCCGTTTCCGGGTGGCAAAGCGCTTTCAGATAATCAGTGTCCCGAGCATCAAGAGAGATACGATCATCCAGCTTCAGCCATTCTACGATTGGATATAGCACAGTGTTGCTTTGACGTTCCTCACCCTGCAGAACGATCCTCTTCTGCTCAGGAGGGCAGCGCAGATTGTGCTCGCGCAATATTCGACTTTTGCCGATTCCCGATCGTCCCACGAGAACACAAAGCGGACTCGCGCGACCGGAGCGCTGCACGGCTTGCCAAGTGGACGCAAGCTCTGCGAGCTCAGCGTCTCGGCCGAAAAACGCGAAGCTCTCGCCGGCCAACGGAACGGTGTTTTCAGTATCGAAGGCCCAAACTGGTTCCGGTTCGGAAAAACCTTTGAGCGAAAGATTGCCGACAAACCATGTTCCTGATTCACGCCGCAGCAAGCGATGCGTCAGGTCAGACATGTAGATTGAGCCGGCAGGGGCGCAGGCCTGCAGACGGGCGGCCAATACACCGCAAGAGCCGATAATCCTGGAGTTGGTACCATCGAATTCTGCGACCACCTGTCCGGTCGCCAAACCTACGCGAATGGAAAGAATATCGCCCGCGACGATGACTTCCTTCGCCTTAACAACAATTTCCCTTGCTGCCTCCGCCGCTCGATCTGCGGCGTCCGAAAAGGCGGTCGGAATGCCAAAATGCGCGACGATTCCGTCGGCGAGATATTCCGCCACGCGCCCATCCACAGCCTCGATCGCCGTCCTGGCGAGAAGATAGTATTGCTGGAGGATTTCCTGCAGATCCTCGGGATCGAGACGTAGCGCAATACCAGTATAGTTGACGATATCGGCGAAAAGCACGGTGACTTGTCGCCGTTCCTGCAAGGGACTGGCTTCATTTGGATGAGGTATGCCTTCGGGCACCAACATGAATTCGGCCTCATTGCGTCCAATTGAAGTCGAAAGACCTCTGGGCAGCCGCGACGGCTTTAACTCGAGATGAATCGAACGGATTGCTCAGCGTCCAATTGGTCCAGCAGCGAAACGCTCCCGGCAGGCCATTTTCCTCCTCGCCTTCCTTGAAGGCGGGCGATATGAACCGCCCTGGTGGCAGTCCAATCCCATTTGTCGGGTAAATATCGAGATGAGTTGCCACCGGCGCGGCAAATGCCGATCCAACGGAAAAATCGAAGGCCATCGCCTGCCAGGTTCCAAAGGGGCGGGGTGTTAAGATGGGAGCATCGAGCAACGCTCTAACAAGGCTGATATTGCCGAGGTCGACCAGCCGCCCGATCGGTGCGTGATCGAAGTACCGCATCTGCCAAATTGGCTGACTGTCCTCGCTTGTCGTACGATACAGGGAGCCATCCCACGCATTCTTGGCGAGCCTCTTGGCAAGCCCGTAGAAGAGCCGGCCTGAATAGGTCGCCAGGACATTGTTCAAAAACAATGCCGGCAGAAAACTGAATATCGTACCGTCTCCGTCTTCAATCTCGACGCAATTGATCGCCACGATATTCTCAAGATAGCTCTTGAAACCCAGTACCCGCGGCAGGAAGCTCGCCCGGACATTCGTCTGCTGATTAAATAAGAACGTTACCGGATGCGTCTTTGCAGGGGTCAGCGATTGTTTCGACAGGACAAGGCCGGGGGGAAGCATTTGCCTCACCCGTTCCACGGGAAGCGAATGGAAGCTGAAAACCCCCTCCATCGCCCCCCGCAGAAATGCCGGTGTAAGAGGCCAATTCGCCTGGGGGGCAGCTATCGAAGATAGCAAGGCAGGCGCCGGCAGCGCGCTCGGCACCAGATCGAGCTCTCCGTAGATCGGCTCGGTCGAACCGGTAATCACTCTTGCGGCAGCCAATCCCGAAATTGTAGCTGCTTCGACGCAGCCCGCATTTAAGCCGCAAAGTGTCCAGTCGCCGGCGATGGCGAGATTGACGAAACCCGATTCGTCGGGATTCAGGCGATAGTCGACCGAACCTGGAACCGAAAGCACATAGCGCTCGGAGCCATAGAAGTTTTGACGAAAATATTGATTGGCGAAGCGCGCCGCTTCGGATTGCCCCTCGAGAGAAACGAGCAGATTTCTGTCAAATCGGCCTTCAGCGTTGCTGGCATCAGGCCAAATCCGGATCAAATGTTCATCCGCCCATTGTGCCGCCTGCGCCTGCATGGACGGCATCGGAACCTCGGCATTTCTTGACGGCGAGCAAAAATAGGCGATCGATTGAGGGGCAGGATCAGGCCAGGTTTCGCGCACCAGCAGATGGCTCATGTCCGCCCAGGTGTCGAGCGGCTCGGCGAAGGCAGTCATGACAGTCTGCATATTGGCCGGATTGAACTTGCTATACTGGTTATAGGTCCGCACTAGCGCCGGCCATCCGGTCTCGGGTGTCGGTTTGTTCAGCCAGAATTGGACCGCACATGTGGCAACCGTCTCGACCTTTTCAAGCATTTGCCTCCAGCGCGGCGAAACCCGGGCAAGTTCTTTGGTCATAAAGGGGAGAGACGCCAGGGAGGCGCCAAGGATGACATCGTCAAAATCGATGCCGCGACGAAGGCTTTTCGCAACACCTGTTGGCTCCGGTGTTTTTTCAGACTCGAAGTCGATGCCGCTCTCACGCAGCTTTTCGCCATCGACCAGTTGCGCCCAATCCGGCTCGGAAGGCCAGCACGGCAGGCCCCTGACATCAAACAAGGGATCGTAAGAACCCGAGAGAACACGCGCTTGTTCCACGAGATCGATCCGCTCCACGGCATCGCACGACGTTGACAGTGCGAGATTGGTCACCGCATGGAAAAAGCTGAACTTTACCCCCTTCTGCTTGAGAACCTGATAGTAAGGCGCAAAGATCGTATCGCCCATCCCTGCCTGCATCTTGAAGAATAAGGCTTTCTTGTAAGTGAACGCCAGTCGCAGCAGGCCGCGCATCGCAGTGCCTGCACCGACGGCACGATCGTCCCGTATGCCGGCCGGATATCCGAAGACGTAGTCATAACAACCACGAAACGCTGCGGAATTAACGGCTTGCTCGGAGGCACCGTGCTTCCGCAGCCATGCCGTGCACTCCATGTTATCGATGGAATTGAAACCGCGGAGAAAAACCAGGTCGACCACCATCCCCGTCGCGAATGCTGTCCCGAGATCCAGCATGAAGTAAACCCTTCGCGCCACATCATCATTGATCCATTCGCCGGGCTTTATGCCGTCAAGCCAGATACGGATGCCTTTCAGAATCTCAAGGAGCTCGTCGATATCTTTTCGCGAATGCAAGCGGGCATCGTTTGGCATAGTCCGGGAATAAGCCAGGAGCCGATGCAATGGAACACGAACGTCACCTGCCCCACCTGTCTGGCTCTCCGAGAGCAATTTGCCCTCAACAGAATCTGCCTGCCGGGCAAGAAACTCGACAACCAGTTTGAAATATTCAAAAGGTTGCGGCAACACGCCGCCGGTACCCGGCACTTTATCGTTTGACGGAAACTCAATGAACCAAGGCCTCCATTCCTGCGGAGAGGTATCCGGGACGTCCTCCGTAAGCATAAAGCTGTTCAAGGGTTTCAATGCTTTATCGAGAGTGCCAAGCGGAGCGTCGGGAGAGCGAAGCTTCAGCGCGACAAGCTCATCGTAACAAGAACGCATCAAGCGAAAGGCATTGTCGTAAAAACCAGCCCAGATGTGCAGGCCATGTTCCTCGATCCGATTTGCTTTCTCGCGATTGCGCCCACTCGCACACTTGCCGCCAAGTCTCCAACCGCGTTGATAAATGGTTATCTCATAACGTTGTTGCCAGTCGATCTGCTGCGTCAATGCATAAGCAGCAGTGATGGACGCGACCCCGCCTCCGATGATCGCGATCTTTTTCGTCACATGCGTCATGAATGCAGGCTCCCTGTCTCAAGACATTCATTGTGCAAACAATTCCCTGAGCCCGGCCCCAACAGACAACAAAGTCGCCAGCGGAGGCTGGACATAAGCCGAATTCAGATTCACTTAACCCCGTGGCTGGCCTCCCGCGGCAGAGGAGATTCCCAAACTAAAGCGATTTTCGTCATTCCGATACCTCGCTCAGAATGCCCGCTGCCGCCTTCCTCACATTTATTTTTGTATTGCTAATATATTCTATTTCTGACGTCATTCCTCAAGAGAGCGACCATAGTCAGTTCAAGGCAAGATACTCATTTGACCACAATCTTTACGAGCATTCGCCGCAAGCAACGTCCTTTTAAGTGAAATAGATGCACCAAAGTTGATAATTTTCCACCGATTTTCCAGAGAGCTAGAAATCAAGACAATTCGAGCCATGACACATGTCCAAAGCTATTCTCCCCAGGTGCCTCGTTGTGGGACACTTGCTCTTCCGTTTTCCCCGGCTTCGAAGTGAACCCCTCGCGCTAACCAACGGGGGGCCTCTTGATGCAGCCCCATTACCGACCACGCCAAAACGGCAGGCCGAAAGCAGCCCAGCCAATTGGCATGGGTGATGGACTGGGATTCTCGCTGTGAAATGATGTCCCTACCCTCATCCTGCACATGCTGACCGCAGGACTCAGCGGCCTCGAAGCGGAAGGGACTCAGAGCCGAGGTCGATTTCGGCACCTAATTTCGAATCTGGCCTGGAGCAATGGTTGGAGCACAAAGACGGCTAGAGCTAATTGGTTGAGTTGTCTCCAGTGCTCGACTATTCGCGCTGCGGGGCTTTATGAATGCCACTCAAATGTCACGCCTCCCCCGCGCTGGGACCTCAGAAGGTTGCCGTCGTATCGAACAGCGGATGCCCCGCGGCACATATAGGCAATCTGCATTGTTGCTAATCTACAACATTTGATTGAATAATGATCCCAGAAAAATCAATCTTGAGGATTCTTCTCTATGAGAAATTGCCTTTCAGGTTGCTTTATATATTACTTCGATTGAGTAGAGGGGCGTCAGCTACAATGCAGACGGGCAAACACAGGAGCAATTCCAGCTTTTAGTGGCGGGGTTTGCTCGGTCTTTGGGTTGGGCAAATGACAAGCGTCGAACAGCTGGCCGTAGCCATAGGAAGAGAACCCTGGCCCGAGGACAATAGTTTCGTATCACAAAGTGTTCTCGCTAAAATTCAGGCTCGCGGCTTAATGCGGAACGCGAGGCAGCCCTCTAAGATATCGACCCGACTACTAGAATTCTGCGCGCGCAGTTATACGCTGCTGCTTAGGATAGGGCTGCTCGCCGCCCTATTCTGCGGCGGTCTATCGCTGGCAACTCCAGGCACGGCTTACGCGGCATGCACTACCCTCAACTTCCCCGATTCCCATACGACGCCATCGACAAGCCCAATGGCTTCCGGCGGGACGCTTAATGTCAACATCGGCACGCTGTGCGATCCAGTTGGTCTCAATCCCATTGGCGACCCAAACGTAGTTCTTCCACAGCACGGCACGATAACGAACTACAACTCAGCTGCCGGCTCGTTCATTTACACAAACAACGGCGACGGAGCGACCCAAGACACGTTTACCTTGGCCGACGCGAGCGCACACCCCTTCACAGTAAATATAGCAATCGCGCCAGCCGGATTGGCACCGCCCGTCGCCGGCGCAGCCAGCGCTACGGTAAGCCATGGCAGCACTTCCAATACGATCACGCTGAACCTGTCGGGAGGAGCGGCTTCCTCGGTGGCCGTCGGGACGCAGGCGTCTCACGGAACTGCCACGGCCAGCGGTACCTCAATCACCTATACCCCGACAGCGAGTTATTCCGGTCCGGATAGCTTCACCTACACCGCAACCAATGCGGCCGGCACATCATCGCCGGCAACGGTGACCATAACGGTCAATCCAGCGACGATTACCCTCGGGCCGGCGACGCTCACCTCGGGTACTGTCGGAACGGCTTATAGTCAGACCGTCAGCGCCAGCGGCGGCACCAGCTCTTATACCTATGCGGTCATAGGCGCCCTGCCCACCGGCCTGAGCCTGTCGGCGACGACTGGCGTGATTTCCGGCACGCCAACGGCAGCAGGCTTCTTCACTTTCACGGTTACCGCGACCGATAGTTCAACCGGGTCCGGGCCGTTCACCGGTTCGAGATCTTATACTTTAAGCATTTCAGCGCCGACGATTTCGGTCAATCCAGCCTCCTTGTCGGCAGGCACGGTCGGAACCGCCTATAGCCAAACTATCACGGCATCGGGCGGCACCAGTTCCTATAGTTTCAGTGTCACATCGGGTGCTCTCCCAGCCGGCTTGACGCTCTCTTCCTCAGGCACGCTTTCTGGCACGCCGACAGCAGGTGGCACGTTCAACTTCACGGTCACCGCGCAGGATAGTTCCACCGGCACGGGCGCACCATTCACCGGTTCGAAGGCATATACACTGACTATTGCAGCGCCGACGATTACGATCGCGCCAGCGACGTTGACGGCGGCGGCCATCGGTGCCAGCTACAATCAAACCATCTCCGCAGCCGGCGGCACCAGTTCCTATAGCTTTGCCGTTACGGCCGGTTCGCTTCCGAACGGCCTGACACTGTCATCGGGAGGTGTAATCACCGGCACGCCGACGGCAGGAGGCAACTTCAATTTCACTGTCACGGCAACGGACAGTTCCACGGGTACAGGCCCCTTTAACACCTCAAGACCCTATACCCTGACGGTTTTAGCGCCAACGATTACGGTCGCGCCGACCACACTCCCGTCCGCAACCGTTGCTGCCAGCTATAGTCAAACCATTACAGCGTCAGGAGGTACCAGTTCCTATAGTTTTGCCGTCACAGCGGGCGCTCTTCCAGCAGGCCTGACGCTCTCATCGGGAGGTGCACTCACTGGCACGCCAACGGCAGGCGGCACGTTCAATTTCACAATTACCGCGACCGATAGTTCAACCGGGTCCGGGCCGTTCACCGGCTCAAGAGCCTATAGTTTGAGCGTTGCTGCGCCGACGATCACTATCAATCCTTCGTCGCTGTCAGCCGTAACGGCGGGAACGGCCTATAGCCAGACACTGACAGCCTCGGGCGGTACTGGCTCCTACACCTATTCGCTGTCGACAGGCACGCTTCCGGCAGGAGTGGCGCTTTCCTCAACCGGCGTTCTTTCCGGTGCGCCGACTAACGCCGGGAACTTCAGCTTCACTATCGTTGCGAGGGACAGCTCGACCGGCACAGGTCCTTTTACAGGCGCGCAGGCCTACACACTAGCGGTTGCCGCCCCGACGATCACGATTGCGCCGTCAACCCTGCCTGCGGGCATGGCCGGGATCGCCTATAGCCAGACACTGACCGCCTCGGGCGGAAGTGGTACCTACACCTATTCGCTAACCGCCGGCGCCCTTCCGCCGGGCGTAGCGCTTTCGTCGACCGGCGTGCTCTCCGGTACGCCGACGACCGCAGGGCCTTTCAATTTCACCATCACCGCAATAGACGGCAATCACTTTACCGGTTCGCAGGCCTATACCGTTACGATCGGCGCCCCAACGATCACCATCACACCGGCAACACTGCCCGGGGGCATGGCCGGAACCGCCTATAGCCAAACATTGACAGCCTCGGGCGGAACCGGCTCCTATACCTTTAGCCTCACAAGCGGGAGCCTTCCGCCAGGCGTAGCGCTTTCGTCGGCCGGTACGCTCGCCGGTACGCCGACGACCGCCGGGCCTTTCAGCTTCACCATCACGGCGACAGACGGCAACCACTTTACCGGTTCGCAGGCCTATACCGTCACGATCGGCGCCCCAACGATCACGGTTGCGCCGGCAACGCTGCCACCGGCCGGGATCGGGGCCGCCTATAGCCAGACCTTTACCGCCTCTGGCGGCATCGGCTCCTATAGCTACGCACTCACGGCAGGTACTTTGCCAGCCGGTCTCGCCCTCTCGTCGGGCGGCATACTCTCCGGCACGCCGACAGCCGGCGGCACCTTCAATATCACGATCACGGCGACGGATAGCGCTACGTTTACCGGCTCCAGGGCGTACAGCCTAGTTGTCGGCGCCCCAACGATTGCAATCGCGCCGACCACGTTGCCGGCTGCAACCGTTGCTGCCGCCTACAACCAGACCATCACGGCTTCAGGCGGCACCAGTCCTTATAGCTATGCGATAACGGCTGGTACTCTGCCCGCCGGCCTGACGCTGTCGTCCGGCGGTGTTCTCTCCGGCACTCCGACGGCATCGGGCACTTTCAACGTGACGATCACCGCAACGGACGGTTCGACCGGAGCCGGTCCCTTTACGGGCTCCAGAGCCTACAGTCTGGCGGTCAACGTCCAGCCACCGATCGCCGGCAACGTCGCGGCGACCGTTGCCGCCAATTCATCGGCCAATCCGATCACACTCGCCATCACAGGCGGCGCGCCGGCCTCGGTCACGGTAGCAACCGGGGCCAGCCATGGGACAGCAAGTGCCTCGGGAACGTCCATCACCTATACGCCGACACCAGGCTATAGCGGATCGGACAGCTTTACCTATACCGCAACCAACGCCTCCGGCACTTCTGCACCGGCAACCGTGAGCATGACGATCACGGCACCAAATCTGACATTCTCGCCGCCGAGTGGCGCCTTGCCGGCCGGTATCGTCACGACTGCCTACAGCGAGACTATCACTGCTTCGGGTGGGACAAGCCCTTATAGCTATAGCGCCACCGGCACGCTGCCGACCGGGCTGGCACTCAACCATGCGACAGGAGCCGTTACCGGCACGCCGACGACGCCCGGCAATTACAGCTTCTCCATCACCGCCACCGACGCAAACGGCGCCATGACCTCTGCAGCCTATACGATCGCTATCTCGCCGCCACCAACGACGTTCGTATTCAGTCCGGCAGGCGGTGCACTCCCCGATGCAATGGCGGGGGAAGCCTACAGCCAGCAGATCACGACAACCGGCGGCGCGGGCACGAAGATCTATAGCCTTGCCTCCGGCAGCCTGCCGAGCGGCCTGGTGCTCAACATCTCCACGGGCCAGCTCAACGGTCCGCTCGCGGGAGGCACGGAAGGCGATTACAACTTCACCATCCAGGTTCGCGATGGCAACGGCGCGACCGGGAGTGCCTCCTATAGTCTGAGAGTGAAGACTCGATCGGTTACCGTTCTGGACATGGTCGTCAACGTACCGGCAGGCTCCGCGCCTCCCGACGTCTACCTCAATCGCGGTGCAACCGGCGGCCCGTTCACGTCCGCGATCCTCGCTTTCGTGGAGCCTGCCAATGCCGGCACGGCGACGATCATCCAGGGGCAGTTGGCGCAGGCGGGCCCGGTCACCACTCCCGTTGGCTGGTACTTGCACTATGTGCTGAACCCGGCCTATTCCGGTCAGGTCCGCGTCGGCTACAAGCTCGTCAGCGCGCTTGGAACCTCCAACACAGCCACCGTCACCTACAATGTCAGTTACGACGCCGGCAAGGTTGCCGAAGACATCAGCAATCTCGTGCATGACTTCGTGCAATCCCGACAGAACATGATCGCCAACACGATCGAAGTGCCGGGGCTTCTCCAGCGCCGGCAGATGGAGAAGGCGACAGACCCGATCAGCGCCCGCATGACGCCATCGGAAGAGGGCATGACGCTCAGCTTCTCCACCAGCCTCACGCAGATGCGGGCGGCAGGCGGCGATCCGGATGCGGCGTCCGCCCCGTTCAACGTCTGGATCGGCGGCGCCTTCCTGACCCATAATGACAAGGGCAGCAAGAACACTAACAACTCGAAGTGGGGCAGCTTCGCCATGGTCAACATGGGAGTGGATTATCTGATCTCCGAGCATGCGCTGATCGGGTTATCCTTCCATTATGACCGCATGACCGATCCGACCGACGAGGATGCGAAACTGACGGGCAATGGCTGGCTTGCCGGACCCTACGCCTCGATCGAACTCGGCAAGGGCGTATTCTGGAACGGCAGCCTGCGCTATGGCGGCTCGAACAACACCATCGATACCCAGTTCTGGGATGGCAATTTCAAGACCACGCGGTGGATGGCAGATACGTCGATCGAGGGCCAATGGTATCTCGACGAGGACACGACGCTGTCGCCGAAGCTCAGAGCGATTTACTTCTCGGAAAAGGTCGACGACTATACTGTCAAGAACGGTGCCGGCGATGCGATCACCATCGAAGGCTTCAACGAGGACCAGTTCCGCGTCAGTCTTGGCGCTGAGATCGCAAGGTCCTTCACACTCGAAAACGGCGCCAAGCTGACGCCGAAGCTCGGGCTGACCGCTGGCTTCTCCGGTCTCGACGGCGCCGGTGCCTTCGGTGCAGTCACCGCCGGCGTCTCCATACAGACCATGAACTTCTGGATGCTCGACACCAGCCTGCTCTTCAACATCGAAGGCGATGGGCAGAAATCCGTCGGCGCCAAGGTCGCTGCAAGCAAGAAATTTTAAGAGGCGCCTCACGCTTCGCAAGGGTCGGGCAGTCCTGAGGCCGCCTTGGGCGGCCACTCCATGTCCGATTTCACATTACCCGGTTCGGCGGATCATGCTCTGGCCCTCGATAAGATCAATCGCATAATCTTCCTTGCTTCTCCCTTACGTCTGGCCCGGGAAAATCGAAATATACCTTTGAAGAAAACTTCCGCTCGACAGGATGAGGTTTCATGGCGAAACAACATTTGGTCGACGGCGATCTGTGTAACTTGTGCTCATGGAACGAATAGTAGGCCGATCCCTACGGCAGATGGCTGTCCATGAATGGGCGGTCCGGTATTTTGAGTATTCGCGTCTTTGTATTTTTAATTTATACAACCATATAACGCACTGATAAATCTCGATTTTTTTATTTTATGACATCCGACTACAACCTTCGATTTTTAAAAAATAGCATAGAAATTCCCTGAATTTTTATACCTATGAGGGTCAAATTTGTTCTTGCATCTATCGCATTGATTGAGCGATGATGGCAGTTAATATAATTAGAATATTCAGGAGTATGAGATGTCAGACGTGTTTCTTGGCCAGATTATGCTCACCGGATTTCCGTTTGCACCTAGGGGTTTTGCGCTGTGCAATGGCCAGATTCTTCCCATCGCGCAGAACCAAGCCTTGTTCTCACTATTAGCCACCTATTACGGTGGAGATGGAATTCGAACCTTTCGCCTACCCGATATGCAGAGCCGCACGCCGGTCGGATTTGGACCTTCCATCGATCCCGCGTGGCAGCCCGAACCATACGAGCTAGGTGAAACCGGCGGCACGGAAAATGTGACCGTGCTGCAGCAGGAATTGCCCCAGCACATTCACATTGCGACCGGGACCACCAGCAACGGCACTGTGCGCAGCCCGAGCAACGCGCTTTACGGGACCAACAGCGCCAATATCTATGGCCCCTCCAGTGGCGCCCAGGTCGTGCTGTCGAGCCAGACAGTGACTCCCGCCGGCAACAACCAGCCTCACGACAATATGCAACCCTACGACGTGATCAATTATTGCATTGCGCTGCAGGGAGTTTTTCCGTCTCGCAGCTGATCATCTCTTGTCAACCTTTTGCTCGGAGGATCAACAATGAGCGCCCCCTATGTCGGAGAAATCCGGCTTTTCGGCTTTTCCCGAGTGCCCTACGGATGGCTGCCCTGCAATAATTCCCTGCAGTCCATCTCCATATATCAGGAACTGTACACGTTGATCGGTACGATCTATGGCGGTGACGGCATCACAACATTTGCGACGCCAAATCTATGCGGGCGCGTGCCTATGCATCAAGGTACTGGCCTGGGTCTGTCGACCTATGTGATCGGCCAATCCGCAGGCAGCGAGAACGTCACACTGCTGCCATTGCAAATGCCGTCGCACACACATCCATATCTCGCCACCACGGGCGCCGCGAACAGCATGACCGTGGGACCAACGGTCGAGCTTGGTGCGGTGAGCGGCGATACGATGTATGCGACGGATACGAGCGGAGCCACTCCGATCACGACATCACCGGCAGCAACGCAGATGACAGGATCCACGACCCCGCATGACAATACGATGCCGACGCTGACGGTGCAGTATTGCATCGCATGGGCCGGCATCTTTCCCTCACAGGGCTGAATCGCGCCTTTTCCATCAAGGAGATTGCTATGACACAACCTTTTATCGGCGAGATCCAATTGTTTGGTTTCAATTTTGCACCGCTCCACTGGGCATTTTGCAACGGCGCGATGATCCCCATACAACAGAATACTGCGCTTTTTTCCCTGCTTGGCACCCAGTATGGCGGCAACGGCACCACCTCATTCCAACTACCCAACTTTGCCAATCGCGCAGGCTGCAATCAGGGCCAGGGGCCGGGCCTGACGCCGCGTACCGAGGGCGAAACCTTCGGCAGCAACGGCGTAACTCTGACGCAGGCGCAAATGCCAGCACACGCGCATTCCTTGACCCTCTTTAATCAGGGCGACACTTCCAAGCGAGCAGGCACGCCCAGCACCGGAAACGCCTTGAGCCTGCCGAATTCGAGCAGTCCGTTTCTGCCCAATACCCAGCCGAACGCGCAGTTCGCGCAGAACGTCATCGGCGTTGCTGGCGCGAGCCAGCCGCACGAAAACCGTCAGCCCTATCTCGCGGTCAACTTCAGCATCGCGCTCAGCGGCACATTTCCATCCTTCGGTTGATGTCTGGCGCATTAGTCGGCCCGCTACCGGAGTTTCCAGCGTGCACTGGCCATCATCGGCTCCGTGTTCCCGCCTGCATGCTGCGCCCTGCACGGCTGGACGATATTCCGTTTCTACGCCAGCTTTACCGTTCGTTTCGCGAGGATGAACTGGCGCTGTTGCCGTGGTCGCCGAAGGACAAGCGGGCATTTTTGGATCAGCAATTCAATTTCCAACATCGCTATTATATTGCCAGGTTCCCGCAGACAGACTTCCTGATCATAGAAAAGGACGGCATTTCCATCGGCCGCCTTTACATCAACCTCAGCACGGACATCTGGCACATCATCGATATCGGATTTCTACCGGAGTGGCGTGCTTTGGGCTTAGGCACAGCGACGCTGAAAGCTATTCAAGATGCGACAACGGCAGGCAAAAGCTCGGGAATCGCTTTGCATGTCGATCGAAATAACAGACGCGCATACGAGCTTTATCAGGCCTTGGGATTTAAGGTTGTTGACGCCACCGATACCCACATAAGCATGGAGTGGGGCGGACATCAGCTCCCGCCGGATCCACGGGGTTCATCATTCTGCATCAATTGAAGATCGCTTGATAGATGATCCCATCTTTATCTCTGGCGACCGGCACCAGGAAGATGTCGAGAATTCCAAGCGTGGCGTTGTTCAGCCTATAAATCTGCTGCGGAAAAACAACTTTTGATCCGCTGCGAAACAACAGCGCGAACGGCGCACGCGTCATTCCGGCAAAACCTCGTTCCGGCAAGGGCCGCGCCTCTGTCAACGTGAAGACAAGGCCCCCTCCCGCCATATCGATTTCGAACCCCTCCCCGACACAGCGGGCGAAATGATCCAGCGTTACAATCCCCATCCCGACCTCAATTGCTTCTTGGCGCCTTTTGATTGCAGAGACTTATGATTGGTATCCGTGATTGAAGTCTATCAAGAGATTGAGAAGAAACAAGCAACTCGTCTCCCTCCAGGAGACCATACTATGATCGTCCTCCACGGCTGGCCGAGTATAGGTTTGATGTGGCGCGCCCAAACGGACGCATTCGCCGCCGACGGGTGGCGCTGCATCGCTCCTGATCTTCGCGGCTTTGGCAGCTCTTTCGCACCTGCAGCCAACGATGCTTATACCATCGAGGAAATCGTGGCGGACATGGCGGAGCTCCATGACAACCTTGGTCGCAAGGCTGCAATCTGGGTTGGCCACGACTGGGCAGCATCGTAGCCGGTGCGTGGCCGCGCATGTCAATCGGTCCTGCAAGATGTCGTCACCCGTGAAGCAATCGTCTGTGACTGCACAAAGTCCGGTATCATTTATTTTCACCGGAACAAAATGGCCCTCGAAACCAGCATTCGCAACATGCGGCTTCTGAAGAGCGACGGTCAGGAGATCCGTGCCGCCGATGCCGTTGAAACCGTCCGCCGCGAACCGACCCTGCTCGGCTCACGCCAACTGATCACCGGCGGGATATTCTGCCCGACAGGCGAGACGGCAATTCGTCGAAATTCACGAAGGCTCTGGAGGCGATCGTTCGCAGCCGCGGTGGGCGCATCCTAAAGCTCGAGCGCAGCGGCAACAGCACGACCCTTCCATCGAGATCACCAAGCCGCTGAAATCCACGAGGTTATCTTTCGCGGTTACAATTGCCGCGGCCAAAACGAAATTCCAATTGAGAACACATTGCCGCTGGGTTATCGCACCCGCGACACGGCGGCAAACAGACCTAACACATCATGCCCCGCCATCCTATCCGTGGAGCGACGGCTGAAGTCCCGCCAGCGCCTGATCGACCGCCGCCATCACATCTGCCGGCAGCGGTCCCTTGGCCAAGGCTCCGGCGTTTTCCTCGACTTGGGCAACCGTGCGGAAGCCGGGAATTGGCAGCGTGCGCGGCGAACGCGCCCATAACCAGGCAAGCGCACCCTGTGTGAGCGTGCGGCCGCCCTCAGTCAGCAGATTGCGGACCGCCTCCAGGCGCGCAGCAAATTCGGGAGCAATCCTGCCGTCCTTGAAATAGACCATCCAGTCGAGGCTTGCACCACGCACATCTTTTTCGCCGACAGCCTTGTCGGGCGTGAACTTGCCGCTGAGCAGCCCCATGGCGAGCGGACCGCGATTGATGGAAATCAGTCCATTGCGCTCGATGACGTCGATCATCGCCGGGACCGGCTCGAAGACGTTCATCGTATGCTGAACCGAGACGAACCCTGCGCGATGCACGTGCCGTGCGGCGCGATCCGGATGGTCCGTGCTCCAGCCGAAAGCGTCGATCTTGCCTTCGGCCTTGAGCGTTGCGAGTGTCTCAAATACCTCGTCCGACGCTTCGGGCGGAAAATCGTTAAGATGGAACTGCAGCAGATCCAGACGATCGCGGCGCAGGCGGCGCAAGGATGTCTCGGCAGACCGCCGGATAAAGGCGGGATCAGAGAAAGCGCCCGTGGCTTGCTTGGTCTTCTCGTCCGTCGCGAAGCCGAATTTAGTGGCGATGATGATATCGTCCCGATTGCCGATCGCCCTGCCGACTACCTCTTCGGAGTGCCCAGCCCCATAATTCGAGGCGGTGTCGAAGAAGCGAATGCCGAGATCCACCGCCCGGTCGATAGCACGGATCGATTCATCATCATCGACCTCACCCCAGCCGAGCGGCACATCGCCAGCGTAAAACGGTCCGCCGATTGCCCAGCATCCCATGCCCAGGCGTGGAATTTCCCGGTCATTCCAGAGTGTCATTGTGGTCGTGCTAGCGGGTTTGGTCAGCATATCGTCCTCCACGATCATCTATCGCTGCAGGCAGACATAGGGAGAGATGCCTGAGTGAGAAACAACCAAATCTGCAGGGTATTTTTCATAGATGAAAAATGGCTGGCGGCTGCGCGACACGCAGGAAGCTCTGCATGGTCATAGCATGCACTCTGGCGCAAATAGGACTCCCGTCCTCGGAGCCCTTGTCTTCATTGCGCTTCGAGAACGCCGGCCATGGCCAGCGCTAGCAGAAGACATGCGCAGCATCGGGATCGAACTCCAGATGCACATTATCGCCGCGGCTCAAGCCCGAGATGGCTTCGTGGCCAAAGGGAAGGCGCACCGACAGGGTTTCGCCGGCGGCAATCCGCGTCGTCACATGCACGTTGTTGCCGAGGAAAGTGATATCGTTGACCGTCGCGCTGAGGCTTTGGCTTGAGCCTGCTTTGCGCCCGAGCCGAATGCGTTCCGGCCGCAACATCAATGCCGCTTTGCTCCCTGACGTCGGCCGGCCGTGAACCGGGATGCTGTCGAAAACGGTCTTATCGCCGAGTGAGATCCTCGCCTGGCCATTGTCCGAGGACAGCAAGTGACAGGAGATGAAATCACTGTCGCCTATGAATTCGGCGACAAAGCGGGTGCGTGGATTGGCGTAGAGTTCGGGTCCCGTGCCGATCTGATCGATGATGCCTTTGGAGAAGACGGCGATACGATCGGACAACCGCAGCGCCTCTTCCTGGTCGTGGGTCACATAGAGGATCGTTACTTCGGTCTGCTCGTGGATCCTTTTGATCTCGTGCTGGATCTCTTCGCGCAATTTCTTGTCGAGGGCCGACAGCGGCTCGTCCATCAAAAGCACCGGCGGATCATAAGCGAGTGCCCTTGCAAGAGCCACGCGTTGCTGCTGGCCGCCCGACATTTGCGCGGGCTTGCGGTCCTCGAAGCCTTCGAGGCGGACGAGACGCAGCATTTCCCTGACCCGGCTGTCGACCTCTGCCTTCGACTTGCGGCGAACCTTCAACGGAAAGGCGATATTCTCTCCGACAGTCAAATGCGGAAATAGCGTATAGCGCTGGAACACCATGCCGATATTGCGCTTATGCGATGGCGTCGACAGTAGCGTCTCGCCATTCAGCAGGATATCGCCCCTGGTCGGGTTCTCGAAACCGGCGAGGATATAAAGCGTCGTGCTCTTGCCCGAACCGGAGGGGCCGAGAAAAGTCAGAAACTCGCCGCGCCTGACCTCGAGATTGACGTCGTGGACTGCGACGACGGGGCCGTATTCCTTGCGGATGCCTTTGATCTTCAGGAAAGATTCGCTCATGATTTCAGAACCTTGCGTAGGACCGCGGCCAGCGTCATCAACATGACCGTCAAAAGGATGAGAAGAGTGGAAGCGGCGGCGACGACCGGAGTCAGATCCTGCCTGAGCGTCGCCCAGACCTTGACAGGCAGCGTCTGCAGCGTTGGGCTCGCCATGAAGATCGCAACAACCACCTCATCCCAGGATGTCAGGAACGAGAAGACGGCGGCCGAGAACAATCCGTGGCTGATGGCGGGCAACGTGACCCTGATCTTCGCCTCGAGCGGAGACGCGCCGCAAAGCACGGCCGCATCCTCGATCGACTTGTCGAAGCCTTCGAGCGCACCGGAGATGGACAGAATAGAGAAGGGCAGCGCCAGGACAAGATGAGAGAGGACGAAGCCTATCAAGGTGCCCCCCAGCCCCACCCGCAGGAAGAAGGCATAGAGAGCGACGGCGAAGACGACGACGGGGAGGATCATCGGCGTCAGGAACAGAGCTTTCAATGCATCGCGGAACATGAATTTCCCGCGCACGAGGCCGAAGGAAGTCACGAGGCCGAGCAACACCGAAAGCACCGTGACGATCGCCGCGATCTTGAAGCTCGTCCAGGCCGAAGCCAGCCATTGCGGATCGGACAGCAGCTCCGCGTACCAGCGCCAGGTCCAGCCCGGCGGCGGAAAGATCAGCCATTGCGACGAGCCGAACGACAAGGCGGCGATGAACAGGATCGGCAGCAGAAGAAAAGCCGCGGTCAGGACGGTGATGGCAAGCAGCACATATCTCCACCAGCCGAGACGATCGAAATTCAGCAGCATCTCAACGCCCTCCCGTGCTCTGAACGCCGAAGAGCCGCAGCTGGACGGCATAGAGCGTCAGCGTGACGACGAGCAGGACGAAGGCGGCTGCGCCACCCATGCCCCAATTGACGAGGGATTGCACGAATTGGGCGATGAGTTCGGCGAGCATCATGTTCGCAGTGCCGCCCAAAAGCGAGGGCGTCACGTAGTAGCCGAGCGACATGACGAACACCATCAAGGCTCCCGCCATCATGCCGGGAGCGGCAAGGGGCAGCAGAACGCGGGTGAGGCATTGCAATCGGCTCGCGCCGCATAGGGCGGCTGCCTGCAGCACGGCCGGATCGATCTTCCTCATGACGCCGTAGAGCGGCAGGATGATGAACGGCAGCATGATATAGGTCATGCCGATCGTGACGCCGGTGAGGTTGTTGACTAGCGCAAGCGGCTTGTCAATCAGTCCGGCGCCAATCAGCATCTTGTTGATCAATCCCGTGCGCTGCAAAAGCACCATCCAGGCATAGGTTCGCGCCAGCAGGTTGGTCCACATCGACAGAAGCAGGATCGCAAAGATCACCGAAGCCCATCGTGACGGCATGATCGCCAGCGTCCAGGCGACGGGAAAGCCGATCAAAAGCGATATGATGGTGACGAGGCCTGACACGATGAAGGTGTTGCCAAAAATCTTGATATAGGTCGCGGAGCCCAACAGCTCTGCATAGTTGCCGAAGCCGAATGCCGGCTCCATCACGCTGCGCAAAAGCAGCGCGATGACCGGAAATATGAAGAAGATCGCCACGAAGGCGAAAGCCGGCGCCACCTGGGCAAATCCGGTGGGTCTTGCCGCCTTGCGCGCCGGTGCGGCCTCGTCCGCAACGTCTATGTACGTCGACATGGCAATCCTTTCCCATTATGGGCGCCAATGAGCAGCGATCGCTACTCGCGGGCCTGGACCTCGCATTGCCCCACCGCGGAGATTTTTCCGCGGTGGTCTGGTCATCTCCGCCGCTTACTGCGCCTGCCAGGCGTACCACTTCTTGCCGATGGCATCCCGATTTGCAGCCCAATAATTCATGTCGGCATTGACCTGGCTGGCGGTCTGCTGGTCCGGCAAGGTCTTGGCTATCTCAGGGTCCATCAGTTTCGCCGAGCCGAGGTTGGTCGGCGCATATCCGGTGGCCTTCGCCAGATCGGCCTGCGACTGTGCCGAGGTCGCGAGTGCGATGAACTTCATCGCCGTTTCGAGGTTCGGCGCACCCTTGGGAATGACAAGGGAATCCGCTGCCGTGATGTTCTGGCTCCAGGAGGTCTCCGTCTTGACGCCGCTATTGGCAAGCGCGGTCATGCGGCCATTCCAGAGACTGCCGAAAGGCGCTTCGGCCGACGCCAGCAGCTGCTGTGATTGCGCGCCGCTCGACCACCAGACGATATCCGACTTGATCGTATCGAGCTTCTTGAAGGCACGATCGAGATCGAGGGGATAGAGCTTGTCGGCGGGAACGCCATCGGCCAAGAGCGCCGCCTCGATGACGCCCGGCGCAGACCACTTGTAGAAGGTGCGCTTGCCGGGAAATTTCTTGGTGTCGAAGAGATCCGCCCAGGTCTTCGGGCAGGCGCTCACGGCATCCGCGTTGCAGCCGATAACGAAGGAATAATAGAAGCTGCCGACGGAATAGTCGCTCACGAAACGCGGATCGAGCTTCGATTTATCGATGACCGAAAAATCCAGCTTTTCGAGCAGACCGGCCTTTCCAGCCTGCGCGGCATAATCGCCCTCGACGTCGACGACGTCCCAGCTCACCTGGCCGGCTTCGACCATCGCTTTCAGCTTGCCATAATCAGTCGGGCCGTCCTGCATGACGCCGATGTTGGTCTTTGCCGTGAACTGGTTGGCCCAGGCAACTTTCTGCGCATCCTGCGTCGTTCCTCCCCAGCTCGTAAAGACCATGGTATCGGCCTTGGCGGGCATGGATGCTGCTATCATTGCGGCAAAGGCCGCGAGTGCAATTCTTGCTTTCATGTTCCCTTGTCCTTGTTTTTCAGTTTTTAGAGGCATGCCTTACGCACCCCCCCGTTCATCCCAAGGGGGAGAAACCGGCGGGCTTCATAATCTTGTTTTCCGCTTGTTCGATCAGGTCGCGTATCTTTGGCAGGAAAGCCTGCCACTCGGGGTCCGCCGCCAGCCGCCCGCGTCGCGCCTCACGATCATCGAGGCTTGAATAGGCCCAGATGTGCACGATCTCGTTGATGACACCTATTTCCGAATGGAAGTAGCCGACAAGATTGCCGAGATGCGCCTTCTGGATGGCAATCCCTTCCTCTTCGACGACCTTCAGATATTGCGGGATCGTGCCGTTCTTCAGCCGGTAGGTGCGGATCTCGTAAAACATAGGCGCTACCTCATGACGAAGGGATCGGGGATCGGATCATCCGATGTCCGCAGCCAGATCGTCTTGGTGCGCGTGTAATCGAGTGCGGCCGCAAGCCCGCCTTCCCTGCCATGGCCGGAAAGACCGAAGCCGCCGAACGGTGCGATCGGCGATACCGCGCGATAGGTGTTGACCCAGACGACGCCGGCGCGGATGCCCTTCATCAGGCGATGGGCGCGCGTGAGGTTCTGGGTGAAGACGCCGGATGCGAGACCATAGCGGGTGTCGTTTGCCAATCTCAGGGCTTCGGCTTCCGTCTCGAAGGAGACAACCGACAGAACCGGCCCGAAAAATTCCTCGGCCAATGACGGAGAGCTGACACCATCGCAATCGAGGATCGTCGGCGGGAAATAGTAACCCACGCCGTCGGGCTTTTGCCCGCCGGTGACGAGCCGAGCGCCGCTCTTGATGGATTTTTGGACAAGCGCGGCCACATGATCCTGTTGTCTCTTGGTGGCGAGCGGACCGACCTCGGTTGCCATGTCAAGCGGTGAGCCGATGCGGATTGCTTCGGCCTTGCGCTTGAGGATCGACAGAAATGCTTCCTTGACGCTGGCTTCGATGATCAGGCGGGAACCGGCAACGCAGCTTTGACCAGTCGCCGCGAAAATGCCCGCGACTTGCGCATTGGCGGCGCTCTCGAGATCGGCATCGGCAAAGACGATGAAGGGCGACTTTCCCCCGAGCTCCAACGATGTCGAGGCGAGGTTCTCCGCCGAATTGCGGATGACATGGCGCGCCGTCTCTGGCCCGCCGGTAAAGGCGATATGCGCGACCTTGGAATGCCGTCCAAGTGCCGCACCGCAGGAAGGGCCGAAACCGGTGATGATGTTGACGACGCCGGACGGAAAGCCAGCTTCATGGACCAGCCGCGCGAATTCCAGTAGCGGTGCCGGTCCATCTTCAGATGCCTTGACGACCATGGTGCAGCCGGCGGCGAGCGCCGGGCCGATCTTGACGGCCGACAGGAACAGCTGGCTGTTCCAGGGCACGACCATGGCAACGACGCCGACCGGCTCGCGGCGCAGCCAGACATCCATGTCCGGCTTGTCGATCGGCAGATAGGAGCCCTCAATCTTGTCGGCGATGCCGGCATAGTAGCGATAGTAGTCGGCAACATAAGCGATCTGCGCTGAGGTCTCGCGAATGATCTTGCCGGTGTCGCGCGTTTCCAATTCGGCAAGTTTCTGGGCATTGGCCGCAACGAGATCTGCGAGCCTGTAGAGCAGCTTGCCGCGCTGCGTCGCCGTCAGTTTCGCCCAAGGACCATCATAAAGCGCCCTCTCGGCGGCATCGATGGCGCGGTCGACATCAGCCTCCCGCGCTTCCGGCATATCTGCCCAGACGTCGCCGGTCGCGGGATCGATACTCTGGAAGCGGGCTTCCCCCTCCAGAAACTCACCGTCGATATAATACCGGAAGCGCTGCATGGCGTTTACTCCGCAAATGCCGGCATGACCTCGGCGATGAAGCGCTCGAGCGAGGCCTTCTTGCGCTCGAAGGACATGCCTGTGTCGATCCAGAAGGAATATTCGTCGTAACCCATCGCTTCATAGGTCTTTAGCCGGGCAATCACTGTCGACGCATCGCCGACGACATTGTTGCTGCGCATGACAGCATCGGACAGCATGGCGTTGGCTAGAATCTCTTCTTCGGGAATGCGCTCGATCAGGCCCTGATGGACAGGCTTCTCGTTCTTGAACCAGGCGAAGAAGTAGTTGTAATAGACGCTGAGCTCGTGGGCGGCCTGCGCGATGTCATCCTCGGACGAGCCGACATAGGTATGCCGCAGGAGCATGATCTTCGGCCGCTCGATATGCGTGTTCTTGGCGCAGGCATCGTTGAAACGGCCTATCAGCGTCTCGACCTCGTCATCCCCCTGCCAAAGTGGCGTCACCTGGACATTGCAGCCATTGGCAACGGCAAATTCGTGCGAATTCGGGTCGCGCGCTGCAACCCAGATCGGCGGGTTCGGCTCTTGCAGCGGCTTCGGCGCCGAAGTGGTCGACGGGAATTTGAAGAACTCGCCATTATGGGCGTAGTCCCCTTGCCAGATGCCTTTGATGGCGGGGATGAGCTCGCGCATGCGCTGGCCGGCACCCCAAGCGTCGAGACCCGGTAGCAGCCGTTCATATTCGAAAGAGTAGGCGCCGCGGGCAATGCCGATATCGAGCCTGCCGTCGCAGATGATGTCGGCCATGGCCGCTTCACCGGCAAGCTTGATCGGATGCCAGAACGGCGCGATCACAGTTCCCGTGCCGAGCCTTGCCCGCGATGTCCGGCGCGCCAGGTCCGCGATGGTCACGAAGGGATTGGGCGCGATGGTGAAATCCATCCCGTGATGCTCGCCCGTCCAGATCGCGTGCATGCCACCCTTGTCGGCGATCTCGCACAGCGCAACGAATTCCTCATAGAGGCTTTTATGCGTCTGGCTCGCGTCGAGGCGCTCCATGTGAACGAAGAGAGAGAATTTCATGCCTGCACCGCCTTCCCGGAAACCGGCCGCACCATGCCGGAGGTCTCGTCGCCAAAATAGACCCCGAAATTGCCGATCTGGCTTTCCAGAGCGAAGCGGGCGACGATATCGGCCGTCGAACTGGTCTTGAAGCGCGCCGTCTTCAGCGCATCCGGCTTCAGGAACCTGCCCTCGCGCGGCTCGCCTTGCGAGGCGAAGGCGCGATAAACGATGTGATGCTTACAGTCGCTCTTGCCTTCATAGACCGAGTAGAGAAAGCCGACCGTTACCGAAAGACCGGTCAGCGCCTGCAGATAATGGCCGAGAATATCGGCGGGGCTGCCCTCCCTGCCCTCGCAATTCGGAAGAGCAAGAACATCATTGCCAAGCAGCAGGATTTCACCATCGCGCTCAACCACCGCACCAAGCTCGATATTGCCTTCCACCGCGGCAGAGACCGCCTTGCTTGCCAGGATCGGCGTGAAATAGCCGCCGCGAGCATAGCCGAGTCCATTGCGGCCACTATTGTCGAACGAGACGATGCGTCCCATCAGGACGACATGGTCGCCGGCCTCGATCACCTGTTCCATGGCACATTCGAACCATGCGGCGACATCGGCAAGGATTGGGCAACCATCGGCACCCGAATTCCACTCGACGGCGGCGAACCGGTCTTCGACGGGCCGCGCAAAGGTGTTGGAGACGGCCTTCTGCGTTTCCGACAGCACATTGATGGCAAAGTGCTTCGCGCTCGTCATGGCCGCGAAATTACGCGAGGTCTTGGCGAGACAGACGAGAAGAAGCGGCGGATCGAGCGAAACTGAGATGAAGGAATTTGCGGTAAAGCCGATGGGCAGACCCGCCTCATCGCGCGCGGTGACGACCGTCACGCCGGTCGGAAATGCGCCGAAGGCGTCACGCAACGCCCGTGGATCGAAATCTTGTGTCGTCATCTTGCGTCCTCCCCGCATGAAAGCCACTCGGCAAGCAGCTCATTGACGATTTCAGGCGCCGTCAGGTTCACCATATGGCGGTGGCCTTCGACGATGCGCGCCCAGCCATTAGGCGCTGCCGCGGCCATCTGCTCCGCCATCCGCGGCGTCGAATTCGGATCGTCCGAACCCGTCAGGAACAGAGCCGGCGCCATGACAGCCGGCCAGCGATCCGCATAGGTCTCATCGCCGCCGGCGAAAGCCGCATAGGCTGTGGCATAACCTTTCGGATCCACAAGGCTCAGCCAGTTCCGCGTAAGCTCCCGCGCGATTTCACTTTGAGCATCATCCCCGAACCAGCGCAGCAGCGGGCCTTCCTTGTCGACACCTGAAAGCGGTATTGCCGCTGCGCGTGCAAGCACGGCCGCCTTGGCCTCGGGGTCGCGCCGAAAGACGCCATTGAGATAAGCGACCCGCTTGATCCGCTCACCGAAGGTGGCGGCAGCCCCTCCGGCAACGAGCGCACCCATCGAGTGTCCGGCAACGTTGACCTTGCCGAGTTCCATCTCATCAAGGAAACCACCGAACCAGGCGACGAAGGCTTCAAGCGGGCTTCCCGCCGGCAATGCAGCACTTTCGCCGTGCCCTGGCATATCGACGGCGATGACGCGATGGCTACGAGAAAAAACCTCGATCTGTGGCGTCCAAGCTTCAAGCCGCATGCCGACGCCGTGGATCAGAACCAGTGGCTCGCCTTTGCCAACCTCATGATAGGCCGTGCCGCCTGCCGTGTGTTTGCGAAGCAAACCTTCCGTCTTCAGATGATCGGGCTTGCTCTGGTCCATGGTTTCCATCGCCGGCATCCAGACATCCGATCCTTACACGCCGGCCGGATTGGAGGCGTCCTGCCCCAGATCCTTGAAGTCCTGGTAACGATCGCCGATGCGATGGTGCGGCCGCCCACCGACGGAGGCGCCGAGAGCCACGACGATCTCATCGGCGGCAGGCGCATCGGGGACCGACGTCTGGATCGTCAGATAATGCGAACGACGGCCTTCATCATTCTTGTCCATCAGCGGGATCATGATCGGTGCATTGGCCGGTCCGCGCGTGTTGCAGAAAGCGAGATAGGATTTGGCGCCGACGGCATGGCGATAGTGATTGCCGAACCGCAGGGTGTGGATCAGCGCGGATGCATGTTCGATTTCGCCATCGAGACCGACGACTGCCGATTTGCCATAGGCTTCGACCGCCTCGCCCGATCCGACCGCATCGATAATCATCCTGGTGAGCAATTCACCGAGAACAGGCGCAGCGGTATGAATCTCGGGCTTTAGATCCGCAACGAAGCCGCGGCCGGCCCAGGGATTTTTGACGATTGCGCAGGCCGAAAAGAGCTTCAACGGCGTCACTGCCGCCTTCCCCCCTTCGACAAGCGTCGTTTCGATCTGCAGGACGGTTTTTCGGATTTGAAGGCTCATGGTTCACTCTCATCTAAGATTACGTATGATGGTATGCCATAATATAAGACTGTCAAGCGTCTTTGAGCGACCGGATTGAAAAACCTGCCGCACATCAGAAATAATCAGCTGTCTCAGCGCCTTATCGATAGAGGCGACAAGCACCCGCGAAAGCAGTGCTTGTCGTCGCATATCTTCAGCTGTCGATGTTCCGCTTTTGTATTGTTATTATGGTATACCGTCATATCGAAGGCGTGGGAGAGTCAACCCGCTTCACCAGGCAAACGACATGTGATGAGGTGTGACGCCCACCGGTATCGTCCGGCGTCGTGCAAGTCGGCCCCTCACACGGCGGGAATTTCGCCAGCGTTACCCCTGGCGGACGATAGCGCCGATTGCATTGACGACAATGCGCGCGGCGGTCAGGGCCGAAAGGCCGTCGATATCGGCGGGGGGATAGAGCTCCACCAGATCGAAGCCCGCAATGTCAGCCCGCCGGCCTAGGCCGGCGATCAGGTCGATAACCTGCGTATAGGTGAGACCGCCGGGGGTCCGCGCCGCCACGCCCGGCATGATGCCGGGATCGATGCTGTCGCAATCCAGGGTGACGACGACCCGAGCTCCCTCCGGAATATGCCGAAGAGCGGCTTCGACCCCTTGGGCGTGGATCTCGCGGGCCGTGACAAAGCAGCTGCCATAGCGCAGTGCCGTCTCCACATCCGAAGGACGGGCGCTGCCGACGCTGCGCAGACCGACCTGCACCATTCCGGCGACATGCGGCATCTCGCTTGCCCGCCGCATCGGGCTTGAATAACCGTAGCGCTCGCCATGCAACTCGTCGCGCCAGTCGATATGGGCATCGATCTGCAAGATCCAGACCGGCCCCTCATCCGCAAAGCCGGCGATGAAGGGGATCGTGACGGAACAATCGCCGCCAAGCAGGATCGGCACGACCGGCAATGCCAGCACCTCGCGCGTCTTCGCCTCGATCCGGTCCCGGTTGCCGGCGTTGTCGTGCATGACAGTCTCGATGTTTCCGGCATCGACGCAGCAAGCGGGCTTGCCTGCGAACAGCGGGCCGCCGAGATCGAAATCCCAGTGTTCGACCAGCCCGGCATCGTCTTGGCTGGCAGCGCGGATCGCTCCGCCCGACAGGGCATAGCCGCTGCTGTCCTTGCCGGGATAGGTGCTGCCGTGACCGGCGCCGAAGATCACCACACGCGGCAGACGACCCTCGTCAAAGCGGTCCGGGAAGCCGAGAAAGGAAGAGGAAGCCGTCATCTTCATAGCCTTGGCGAGAAATCAATCGATCGGTTGCCGCCCGGAAAGCACGGCCTGGGCAATGGCGCTTGCGCTGGTGACATGATCCATCGCCGCCTGATAGGCACCATCGCCGTCACCACGCCTGATAGCATCGACGATACGCGCCATCTGCGCAGGCCCCTGGACATCGCGATTTTGCGTCTTGATCGTCATGGAGCGCAGGTGGTTGATGCGCACGGTCAGAAGGTTGACGACGCCCCAGGCGACATGGCGGTCGACCATGCTGAACAGCGTCTGATAGAAGGACGATGTGTGAGCGAGCACGCCGGCCATGTCCTTCTCGCGGTAGCTATGTCTTATGTCCTCGAGCGACTTGTCCAGGGCATCGGCGATCGCGGGATTGTTCTGCTCGGCGCAAAGCCGTGCCGCCATCCCTTCGAGTGCGGCACGGATCTCGTAGATCTGCTTGGCTTCGTCGTGATTGAGCTGGGCGACGATCGGTCCCTTGTTCGGAAGATTGGCGACGAGGCCTTCGGATTCGAGATGGCGCAGGACCTCGCGCACGATCGTGCGGCTGACGCCGAGCTGGGCACAAAGATCGCGTTCGACCAGTCGGTCGCCCGGGCGGAAATAGCCGTTGATGATCGCCTCTCGCACCTTGTCGAGAGCGAGCTCCCGCAGCGTCTTCGTCGGACGCTCCACGCGAATTGCGGCGCCCTGCGCATCATCATTCATTTCCGCACCCTCGATCTTCGGATACCATAATATGGCCTACCAAAATCATCTATTGTCGAAATGAAGTCAATGCAGCAGAGCGCCCGTCAGAGCAAGGCTTGTTCTTGAATGCCGAAATGCTCCTTCAACACCTTCCAGCCTTTCGGCGTCACGTCAACGGCGCGGGACGAAGGCGCCCGCCGTATGCAACCCTCCGCGAAGAGGAGGTTGGTCAAATGAACGCCAAGGGGTCCGGCAAGATGATGTTCTCTCTCCGTCCAATCGAGGCATTGCCGGGCAAGCCCGTAGCGCGTGGGTCTGATACTGGCCGTGTTCATGCCCATGCGGTCGAACCACTCTGCACCGGCCGACGTAAGCTCGAACCGTTTCTTTTCGGCCGCGACAAGGAACCCCTTCTCCAACAACCCATGAGTCACGGCGATCGCGACCCGGCCGGCCAGATGATCATAGCAGCAGCGTGCGAACCGAAGCTTCCGCGCATCCCGGGTCAGCGGCTTTCTGCGCACGGGCTCCGCCGGACCGATCGAGGCCAGGGTCTCGAGCGCCAGCGCGACATGGGAACCGGCGAGACGATAGTATCGGTGCCGCCCCTCGGTTTCCACGACCAGCAGCCCGCCGGCCAACAATTTGCCCAGGTGGGAACTGGCCGTCTGTGCCGTCACGCCGGCCGCGTAGGCAAGCTCGCCGGCTGGCCGCGCCCGGCCATCGAGGAGCGCCGACAACATGGCGGCCCGCGCAGGATCGGCAATCAGAAAGGCAACGGCGGCTATGTTCGGCTGGGTCGTCATGTCTAGGTCTCTTCAAGTCAGGCAGCATCATAGCACCGAAATAGTTCGCATGTTTCGACACGCATCGAAGCATTGGGGCAGATGGCCGTCTTAGACTGAACGCTCAAGCAATGGCCACGGAACCGACCCATGACGAAGACCATCCTCGCCTTTTTCACCGACACGCATCTCGGCCAGAAGTTGGTCGGCAAGAACGAAATTGCCGGCGAGAAAATGGGCTATGAAGAGACGCCGCAAGAGCACGAGCACCACCTCCGCTTGGTCCTCGACGACATCGCTCGCAAGGGCATTTCCAAGGTCGTCTTCGGCGGCGACATCGGCACCGCACATTCGGTCGGCGGCTTTTTCGAACTCCTGCGCGCTTATGCCTTCAATGTGTCGCTCATCCTCGGCAACCACGATACATACGGCAATGTCGCGCCGTACTACGACATGGGCGGCAGTACCGTGGCGGGGAAGCTGTGCTACTCGCAGCAAGATCCGCATCTGAAACGGATTTTCCTCGATACGTCCGACAACGCCGTCGGCGACGGCCAGAGCAAGTGGCTCGCCCGCGAACTCAAGGGTGTGAAGCGGGCCGCAATCTTTCTGCATCATCCGATCCTGCCGCTCGAGACGCCGATAGATCGAACCGGTGCAGCCCTGCGCGATCGGGATGAGGTCAGGTCGCTTCTGATCGGCATGGATTGCCGGATATCGCTGTTCTGCGGTCACTATCACATGATCGACGAAGCCCGAGAGGCAAACATCAGGCAATATGTCTCGCCAGCGGTCTCCTATCAGATCGTCAAGCAATCCGAACGTCTGAAGGCCGACACCGGGGCATTCGGCTATCGCATTCTGGAGATTGACGAAGAAGAGATCAAAACGCAGGTCGTCTTGTTTTCAAAGAGCTAGCCGGCGCGGATGCCTTGGCTCCCCACTTCGTGGCAACGGGGGAAAAAGCACTTTCACTTCAGGGCGATGACAAATATCGTATCGGAGCACTGCGGAATCGCCAGCTGATTTGAAGGATATGACAATGAGCGTGCTTCTCTCTCCGGAACTCACGGTTTGTGGCATTGAGGAGTTGCCCGATCAACGCGCACGAAACGTCACCCATGTGCTTTCCCTTCTCGACCCGGAATATCCCGAGCTCGATGTCTTCCACTCCTATGCCAAGCATCATCGCACGACGCTTCGTTTCCACGATATTATCGCGACCGCTCCAGGGCGGGTCATGCCCCAGCCGGAACATGTCGAAGCGATCCTGAAATTCGGCTCCGAGTTTCAGGCGCAACAAGATCTCGAGGCCTCAAGTCATCTGCTGGTGCATTGCCATATGGGCGTATCGCGCTCCACCGCCGCCATGCTGTCATTGATGGCTCAAGCCAACCCCGACGAGCCCGGCGAGAGCCTGTTTGCTCGTCTGGTAGCCATCCGCCCGCAGGCCTGGCCGAACTCCCAGATGATCGGCTTTGCAGACGAACAGCTCGGCCGGAAGGGCGATTTGAACGTGGCACTTGCCCGTCATTATGGCCGGCAGATCAAGGGGCGGCCTGACTTTGTCGACTGGATGACGCATCTCGGACGTCAGACAGAACTCAATATGGCGATCCCTGCGTAAGGATCGCTACTTCTGCCGGAAGCCGGCCGCCAACACGGCAGCCTGATTATACATCTTCTTCCGCCGTGACAGTTCCCTGACAGGAATCGATGTCACCTTGGCTGCAATCTGTAGAGGACAGAGACGGTCGGCTCGTGAGCCGGCTAGCCATCGGGGAGGAGATATCATGAAAACCGCGCTCGGCCGCGACTAGCGCCTGCCATCCGGCAATCGGCGCCGGCAACCATCAGCCAATCACATCCTATTCGCCGGCTTTCCGCCAGGAGAGCCGCGCCGTCTATACGCGTCCCTCGGGGATGCAGGCGGCTACCAAAACCATACAGCAGTCAACGGGAGGGATTCAGATGTCACTGCTATTCAAGAAACTCAGCATCGCAGCCACTTTCGCCATCGGCATCAACGGCGCGGCCTTCGCGGCAAGCGAAGATCTGATCGCAGCCGCTAAGAAGGAAGGTGTGATCGCCATCTATGCCGCGACCGATCTGTCGCAGGCCCAGGCCCTGCTCGATGCCTTCACCAAGAAATATCCAGGCATTCGCATCGATTACAACGATATCGGCACCAACGGCGTCTATAACCGCATCATTTCCGAAGCCGCAGCCAGCCAGGTTGGAGGCGATCTTGTCTGGACGTCGGCGATGGACCAGACCGTGAAGCTCGCAGCCGATGGCTATCTTGCTTCCTATGCCTCGACGGAAATCGGCGCGCTGCCCAGCTGGGCGGTCTACGACAAGACGGTCTATGCCACCACGCTCGAGCCGATCGGCATGATCTACAACAAGCTTGCCCTGAAGGAGGACGAGGTTCCCCGCACCCGCGCAGCTCTGATCGAATTCCTCGGCAAGGCGGATGTCGCCGGCAAGGTCGCCACCTTCGATCCGGAAAAGTCCGGCGTCGGCTTCATGATCCAGACGAACGACTCCAAGCAGCGTAGCGATTATTGGGATCTGGTCGCAGCCTTCGGCATGGCCAAGGGCAAGACCTATTCCTCGACCGGCTCCATGCGCGAAACGGTGGTCTCCGGCGAGAACGTCATCGCCTTCAACCTGATCGGCTCCTATGCGCTCGATTGGGTCAAGAGCGCCTCCAATCTCGGCGTCGCCTTCGGCCAGGATTATACGCCAGCCTTTTCGCGCGTCGCCGCCGTCATCAAGAACGCACCGCACCCCAACGCCTCGCAGCTCTTCCTCGATTTCATGCTGTCCCAGGAAGGTCAGAACGCCATTGCCTCGAAGGGCATGCCGTCGCTGCGCACCGATGTCGACCAGGGCTACAACCTCAATACCATCAACGCGTTGGTCGGCGGCAACCTCAAGCCCATCGCGCTCGACGACTCGCGCCTGGAGTTCATGGATCCCATGAAGCGCCTCGATTTCCTGAAGAAGTGGCGCGGATCGGTCAAGAGCTGACGCCACACCCAATCACCTGAGAGCATTCCCGCGGCCGAGCGGAAGCGGGAATGCTCGCAAACAGCAATCATCGAGAAGGAGGAGCGCCGATGTCGGCACCGTCGACGCCAGTATCGACCCTGTCTCACGCCGGGCGACCAGCGGCTCATGCGAGCCCAACATTCACCCCGATCCCACAGCCGGCCAATGCCCTCGGCTTCAGGCGCATCGTCATCGGTCTGCTTGCCGTTGTCGTGCTGGCACCGATCGCGCTCATCATCTACCAGAGCCTGCTCGACGGACCGTTCTTCGCATCGAAAAGCAAGCTCTCCATCGAGGCCTATCGCTATATTCTGACCGACGAAATGTTCTACGATGCGCTCTGGAACACGGTCATCATGGCAGTCGGCATGGTGGCGATCGCGGTGCCTCTCGGAGCCGCCCTCGCCTTCCTGCTCACCAGAACGGACGTCAAATTCCGCAAGGCGCTCGAAGTCGTCGTCCTCGTGCCGATGTTCATCTCGGCCATCGTGCTTGCCTTCGGCTACACGGTCGCCGTCGGCCCGGCGGGCTTCCTCACCATGCTGTCGCGCGATCTCTTCGGGGCAGCACCTTGGAACCTCTATTCGCTGACCGGGATCGTCATCGTCACCGGGCTTGCCCATGTGCCGCATGTCTATCTCTATGTCTCAGCCGCCATGCGCAATCTGCCGTCCGATCTGGAAGAGGCGGCACGGTCGATGGGCTCGCCGATCTGGCGGGTCTGCCTGGACGTGACATTGCCTATGGTTCTGCCGGCACTGGTCTTTGCGACCGCTCTCAACCTGCTGATCGGCTTCGAGATGTTCGGCGTCCCTTATGTCCTGGGTGATCCGAGCGGCATTATCGTGCTGACAACCTATGTCTACAAGCTCACGACGCTGTTCGGCGTGCCGACCTATCAGCTGATGGCCGTCGTCGTTGTCCTGCTCGTGCTGTTGACGCTGCCGCTCGTCTGGTATCAGCGCCGCCTGCTGCGCCACAGCCGCCGCTATGCCGCGCTCGGGGGCAAGGGGCCGCGAACGACCGTGATGCGTCTTGGACCGACCGGCCAGATCATCGCGCTCTCCTTCATCGGCTTCTGGCTCTTCGTGTCGGTGCTGCTGCCGATCGGCGGCATTGTGCTTCGCGCCTTCGTCGATGCCTGGGGCCAGGGCGTCAATCCGCTGGCGCATCTGACCGTCGCGCATTTCGCCACGCTCCTGGAAGTGCCGACGCTGTTTCGCGGCATCATCAACACGGTCATCCTGTCCGTGGTGGGTGGCGCGGCGGCGGTCGCGATCTATCTCCTGATCGGGCTTGCCGGGCACCGCCACAGGGGCCTCTCGAACACCGTGCTCGACTATATGGTGCTATTGCCCCGCGCCATGCCGAGCCTCATCATCGGCCTTGCCTTCTTCTGGCTGTTCCTGTTCGTGCCCTTCCTCATTCCACTCAGAACGACGCTGATCAGCCTGTTCGCCGCCTATGTGATCGTCGGCCTTTCCTATGGTCTGCGCCTGCTGCAGGGCACGCTGATCCAGGTTAGCCCCGAACTGGAAGAGGCCGCGCGCACCACGGGCGCGACCATCGGCCGGAGCTGGCGCGACATCGTCATCCCGATCATCCGGCCGGGTCTGGTCGGCGCCTGGGCGCTGATCATAATCGTGTTCCTGCGCGATTACGCCACCGGCATCTATCTGATGAGTGCCGGCACCGAGGTCATCGGTTCCCTCATGATGGCGCAACTCCAGTCCGGCGCCATGGATACGATCGCCGCCCTCGCCTTTGTCAGCATCTTTCTTACCGGCAGCGGCCTTGCCCTTGCCCTTCGTCTCGGAGCCAAGATCCATGACTGATCTCATCGTTCAAAACGTCCATAAATATCTCGGCGGCCTGCATATTCTCCAGGGCGCCTCCTTTACCGCCAATCGCGGCTCGATCGTCTCGCTGCTCGGTGCCTCAGGCAGTGGCAAGACGACCCTGCTGCGCTGCATTGCCGGTCTCGAACAACCCGAGGTCGGACAGATCAATATCGCGGGATCGGTTGTTTTCGATGGCGACAAACGGCTGACCATGGCGCCGGAAAACCGCAATATCGGGCTGGTCTTCCAATCCTATGCGCTGTGGCCGCATCGTTCCGTCGCGGAAAATGTCGCCTATGGCCTGAAGCTCAGAGGCGTCAACAAGGCGGATGCCGAAAAGCGCGTCCTCGACACGCTCGGCAAGATCGGTCTCGGCCACCTCGCCGAGCGCTATCCGGATCAGCTTTCAGGCGGACAACAGCAGCGTGTCGCCATTTGCCGCGCCCTTGTCTATGAGCCGAAGATCCTGCTCATGGACGAACCGCTGTCCAATCTGGATGCGAAACTGCGCGAAGAGGCCCGCTACTGGATCCGCAAGCTCGTTCTCGATCTCGGCATTTGCGGCGTTCTCGTCACCCATGACCAGGCCGAGGCGCTCGCAGCCTCCGACAATATCCTACTGCTGCGCAACGGAAAGGTGGCGCAGGAAGGTCCGCCGCAGGATATTTATTCGAAGCCCTCAAGCTTCTACGTTGCCGATTTTCTCGGCGCGAACAACGTTGCCTCCGGGCGCATCAAACGCGATGGCGCTATCGCCAGCATCCATGGTAGCAACTGGCAGCTCGATGGCGTGATGATGGGGGATGGGGCGGAAAGCGAGGGCAAGGCCGTCATCCGCGTCGAGCAGGTGGCCGTTTTCGACCAGCCGGCACCGGGCCGCATCGAGATGCAGCTGGAGGCATGCTTGTTCCTCGGCGACCGCTGGGAGTACCGCCTGTCCTACGGCGAATTCAAGGCCAAGGCCTTCGGTCCGAAAATGATGGCGGCGGGCACGGTCTGGGCCGAGATACCGCGCGAGAGCGTTTGGCTGTACCCGGAAGCGGCCTAAAGCAATAGGAAAGCGGTTCGGAGCTTCCGTGAAGAGCCGGACCGCTCCGGAAAGGGAGGAACGTTGCATCTGCAATTCATGAGGATCGGGCCAGACGAACGCCATGCGCATTCTGCTCGTTGAGGATACGCAGGATGTCGGCGAAGCCATCTGCCGGCGCTTCCAGGCGACCGGCCACACCGTCGATTGGCAGACGGATGGCGGCGTCGCGGCCGAGATCCTTGCCTTCACCGACTACGATCTCGTCATCCTCGACGTGATGCTGCCCGGTCTTAATGGCTTCGAAATCCTCAAAGGGTTGCGGCGCGCCCGGGTGACGACGCCCGTCCTGATGCTGACGGCACGCTCCGAGGTCGACGATCGCGTCGGTGCCCTCGATCTCGGCGCCGACGACTATCTCGTCAAACCCTTCGACTTTCGCGAGCTTGAAGCCCGCGCCCGGGTGCTGTTACGTAGGCGCAGTGGGGACGCCACCAACTTCGTCACCTGTGGCGACATCGTGCTCGATCGCACCAGCCGCTCGGTCAAAGTCGGCAAGCGTGAGGTGCAGCTGAAGCGCAGGGAGATGACGCTACTGGAAATCTTTGCTTCCCGGCCCGGACGCGTCTTCAGCAAGCAGGAGCTGCTCGACCAGCTTTACGGCTTCGACGAAGCGGTCAGCGCCAACGCGATCGAGCTTTATGTCGGGCGACTGCGCAAGAAGCTGGAAGGGGCGAAGGCTCGCATCGTCACGCTTCACGGCATCGGCTATCAGCTGGTCTCCGATGACGCTTGATCGCTCGCTTTTTGCCCGCCTGGCGGTCGTCATGTCGGTTCTTCTGACTGCCGGCGCTGGAATACTCATAACCGCGAGCTGGTATTCGGCACGCACCGCAGCCGATGATGCCTATGATCGGGTTCTGGTCGGCGCAGCATTGCAGATCGCCGATGGTCTTGCGGTTCAGGAAGGCGCGCTGATCGTCGATCTGAGGGCTTCCGCATTCGAGATGCTGGGGCTCGCCGACCGCGACCGCATCTTCTATCGCATCCTCGACCCCTCCGGAAAGACACTCACCGGTCATCGCGATCTGGAAACCGACGTCGATCTCGGCACGGTTCGCCGAGAGCCGGTCCTGAGTTCCGGCCTCTACAAGGGTGAAGCCGTGCGGATCGCGGTCGTCGGGCGAGCCCTCTCCGACCCGGCGGCCTCGGGCTGGGCGCATGTTATCCTCGCCCAGACCGTCGGAGCGCGCCGCGGACTGACGCATGAATTGACGCTCGGCGCCGCGATCACCATCGTCATCATGTGTTTCCTAGCGCTGGTGGTCATGATCCTCTCCATCCGCCAGGCGCTGCGACCGGTCAACCAGCTCGGCGGAGCTCTTCGCCGCCGCGATCCACAGGATCTCACGCCTCTTTCCGTATCCGTGCCGCGTGAGCTTCGCCCCTTCGTTGGCTCCATCAATCACTTCATGGGTCGCCTCAACGAACGCGTCGTGCTGCTGCAGCGTTTCATCGCGGATGCGGCACACCAGATACGGACACCGCTGACGGCACTGACAGCACAGCTCGACCTCTTGAACAACGACAAGCTGGACGAGGCGGACAGGCAGCATCTCGGACGCGTCCAGCAGCGCGCCGATGAGCTGGCGAGATTGACCAACCAGCTCCTGAGCCATGCCATGGTCATCCACCGCGCCGAATCCGTGCAACTCGAACCCGTCGATCTCAATGAAATCGCCAGGCGTGCCTTCCGCGTGGCCGTGCCGATCACGGTCGACCCCGATATCGTCGTCTCCTTCGAAGAGGCCGATGTCGAGCTTGCGGTTCTCGGCGATCCGGTCAGCCTGCGGGAGGCGATCGTCAACGTCATCGACAATGCGCTTCGCCACGGAACCCTTTCCAGGCTGGAGGTACGCGTGCGCGATGCAGGCCCCCTTGCCCATGTCGAAGTCGAGGATGATGGTCCTGGCATTCCCTCCGTAGAGTGGCCGCGTGTCACCCAGCGCTTTCAGACATCGAAAGCCGGCGAAGGAAGTGCGGGGCTTGGCTTTGCCATCGCCTCGGAAGTCGCGGCCGCGCATGGTGGCGCGCTGCAGTTTCGCGCCAAGGACGAGGATGCGCATGGCTTCACCGTCATTCTTGCTCTTCCGCGCATTCATAGGGAGGGAAAATGAAACCGCGGCTCCTCTTCGCCTCCTGGCTGAGCTTTGCGGCCTTCGTCTTTACGCCGACCCTGGTAACAGCTGTCGAGGGCACGACAAAGCTCTTCCCAGCTGTTAATGGCGAGACGGCCCGCCTGTCGATCCATGGCGCTGCCGATCTCCAGGCCATGGAGCCGTTGATCCGGGATTTTCAGGAGATAGCGCCGGATATTACGATCGACTATTCCGACTATGTCACGAATGAGCTGCATCGGAAGGCAAGCGCTGCCTGCGAGCAGAACACGTCGCTTGGCGACCTTTGGCTTTCCTCATCGCTCGATCAGCTGGTCAGCCTGGCCAATAATGGCTGCGCCTCGGCCTATAGTTCATCGGAAACCGCCCAGGTGCCCAAATGGGCCAATTGGCGCGACGAGGTCTTCGGCTTCACCTTCGAACCGGCGGTCTTCGTCTACAACGCGCGCTACGTACCATCGAGCGACGTACCGCGCACCCGCGCCGAGCTTGCCGATCTGCTGCGGCGCAGGCTCGACTATTACGAGGGGCGAGTGGGTACCTTCGACATCAGGACGTCAGGCGTCGGTTATCTCCTCGCCTTCAGCGATGCCCGTCAGGCGACCGCGACCTATGGCCGTCTTCTCGAAAGCATGAGCCGTGCCGATGTGAAGGTCAGCTGTTGCACCGGGACCATCCTGCAGCAGATCGCCAGCGGAAGGATCTATCTCGCCTACAACATGATCGGGTCCTACTCCTATGCCGCTGCTCAGGCCAACCCCGATCTGAGGGTCATCATTCCACGCGACTATACGCTGATCCTGAGCCGTGGCGTGCTGATACCGAAAACAGCACGGCGGCCGGACCTTGCCCGACGCTTTCTCGATTATCTCCTCTCCAAACGCGGCCAGGATCTGGCACGGCGCAAGGCCTTTTTCTTTACCGAGAAAGGCAATATTCCCGAAGGGGTCGACGGGCCGTCGACCCTCGGTGAACTGAGCTTCGTTCAGCCGATCCGCATCGGCCCCGCATTGCTTGCCGCCCAGGACGAGGCGCAACGGCGTCGCTTCATAGATGATTGGAGCCACTCGATGCTGAGCAATCCCGGATCGCCACCACCCGGCACTGGAAAACCATAAGGGGCAGATCGACTTGCGCGACCGGGACCGGGCGAATGTCGCCCAGTCCCGTCGAGGCCATGCCGGGAGGCAACGGCCCTGGTGAGCCATGCTATTTCACCGGGCTCACTTTCGATGCAAGCGCCGCGCCGGATTTCTGGACGCTGTAATGGACAGCAACCCGCTCGCCGACCTTGAAAGATTCGACTTCGATATTTTCCGGCAAGTTTACCGTTGTTCCCGAGGACAGCGTGATCTGGTCCGCTTTCGCATCGATATTGGTGATGGTTCCTGTCTCATCACGAGCAAGCGCCATACCCGCAGCCAGGGTCGAGGTCGCAAGAACGCCGATCGCCAAATATCTCTTCCGCATAATTCACTCCTTTGATTTGCAAGCGTGTTTGGGGCCTGATTGGGCATTGGCCGACATCGTCGGCCGCTTGGAAAGCTAAGCAGTGATCCTTCCCTGCACTTTGCCGGATTCTTACAAATTAGACATCGGTAGAGATTTTGGTCTTCGTCTGGCAAAGTTTGCCCAGACAGCGCAAATTCAGGCAGGAAACCTCCGACGATCCGCTGGCAAATGGAGCCGGGGAACATCAAAAGGTTTTCCTGCCTGAAGCCGTTTGCCGCAACGAAGATACGAGCGGCCCCTCCTTCGACGGTGTGCCTCACGAGTTCCGCTCTAGAAACGATCCTGTTCGGCGTCCGATGCGGTTTCGGGCTCGTAAGTGGCCGTCATATACATGACGGTCAATATGATTGCCCCCAGAAACAAGGCGCTCGTATAGATCGTTCCGAATCCCAGGCCGCCATATTCCAGCGGCTGGGAAAGAAGGTCTCCGAAAGACGCACCGAGCGGCCGCGTGAAGATATAAGCCAGCCAGAAAGCCAGAATAGCGTTCATGCCGAAGTTGAAATGGCCGATCGCTATGACGGCAATGATGCCGAGGAAGATCAACCCGGTCATGACATATCCCAGGCCAAAGACTTCCGCGATCAGATCGCCGACCGCCGTGCCCAAAGCGAAGGTGAAGAGGATCGCCAGCCAGTAGAACCCCTCGCGTCTTGCCGTGAAGATCGAGTGAATGGACAGCGTGCCTTCTTTCTTCCACCAGATGAAGAAGGTGAGCGCGAGCGCAATGGTGAAGCCGATGGTCGACACCTGAAGAGGTACCCCCAGATTGTCGGTCAGGTTATCGGTCAAAAGCGTTCCGACAACGCTGATCATCACGACGGCGGTCCAATAGGCCCATGGCACGTAGCGCCGCTGCAGAAACTGCAGGGTAAGCGCACCGATGAGCACCGCCGTCATGATCGCGGATGTGGCGACCAGCCCGAGGCCCATGTTGACGGCAAGATAGTCGGCGGCCGTTTCTCCCATCGTGACGGCGAGCAGCTTGATCAACCAGAAGTCTCCGGTGACCCGCGGAACCCGATTGAGGACATTGCTTCCTATGGCATATGACAGCGAGTTCATGACATACCCCCGTTTTACTTGCCCATCAGCGTCATTGCCTCTTGGAGAAAGGCATCGGCGCGCTTGTCGTCGTCTGCATTGCAGCGCTCGACGGCTTTCGCCTCCAGCGCATCGACCTTCGACTTGGCATCGGACGTCAATTTTGCGGATGCTTTCGCCGTGCGCATCTCCTTGAGCGCGTCCTCGCATGGGCGGGCGGCGGCGGCGTGGCTGGCAACGGGAAGTGCGACCAGACAGGAGAAAACGGCGGCGTTCAAGAGGCGGATCACGTTACGCTTGGTCATGGGAGGGGCTCCGATAGGCGGCCGGACTGCCGCTTGGGTTGGTCGTCGGCCGCATCGAACATGCAACCAACGCCTCCATGTTCTATGCGGTCGCCTTTACGCGGCCTTTGCTCGAACAATACCGTTTCGTAAGAAATGCCGACGCTGCCAACCGCTCATCCTTACGCATTTGTAAGAAGCCGTTCAGGTTGCAGACACCTTCTTGAGGCATCTAGGCAGTCGTGGTGAATTGACGGAGCCTGGATTGGCATGAAGATCCTAGTGGTGGAAGATGATCTAAAGACCGCCGAATACATCGCGCGCGGGCTCAGCGAAGCCGGCCATATCTGTAACGTCCTTAGAGACGGGACCGATGCGCTCTTTCAAGTCACCAGGGAGCAATATGACGTGCTGGTTATCGACCGGATGGTTCCGGGGCTCGATGGCCTTTCCCTAGTGAAGGCTGCAAGAGCGGCAAAGATCAAGACGCCGGCAATGTTCCTGACTTCGGTCAGCGGCGTCGACGACAGGGTCGAAGGGCTTGAAGCCGGCGGAGACGACTATCTGACCAAGCCATTTGCCTTCTCCGAGCTTCTGGCGCGCGTCAATGCCCTGGCACGCCGGCCGCCGGTCCAGGATCGGAAGACGGTACTCAGGATCGCCGATCTCGAGCTCGATGTGGTGAAGCGCCAGGTGCATAGGCGCGGAATTGCCATCGATCTGCAACCGCGGGAGTTCACCTTGCTGGAGGCGCTCATGCGGGGCGAAGGCCGCGTGCTGACGCGCACGATGCTTTTGGAAAGCGTATGGGATTTTCACTTCGATCCGAAGACGAGCGTGGTGGAGACCCATATCAGCCGGCTGCGAGCAAAGATCGACAAGCCGTTCGATGTTTCTCTGCTCCACACGGTTCGCAACACCGGCTATTGCCTACATGCACCGCGATAGGTTGTTGCGCAGCACGCCGCTCAGGCTGGCGATATCCTTCGGGCTCTTCTTCATCGTCGCCTTTCTCATCGCCGGTTTTGTCGCCTACGGCCTGATGACGCGTGAACTGGCGAGGTCGCTCGACGTATCCATCAAGGACACATATTCGGTCGTCGCCTCGACCTATTCCTCGAACGACCTGGAGGACCTCATCGCGGCGGTCGATACCTATTCGATCCTCAAGCGCCCGGAAGACCAGGTTTTCCTTTTGCTCGACGACAAGGGAGCAAGGCTCGCCGGAAATGTTCGTGCCGCAACTGTCAAACCCGGACTTTCGACCGTTCCCGCAGCGCTGTTCGGACTTGGTGACGACGATCCGGTACGTCTCGTCGCCGGCAATGTCGGCGGCAACAGCCTGATCGTCGGCCAGAGCTACCGCGAAACCGATCGGATCGAGCAGATTGCTTTGATGAGCTTCGCCTGGGCCTCGGTCATCATCGTCGGGGCAATTGTCCTGGGCGGAACCGTGCTTGCGACGCGTACGCAGCGCCGACTGGAAGCGATCGAGCGAACTCTGATTGACGTCTCCGCGGGGAACCTGGCACGGCGAATTCCGATCCGCAGCAATGGCGACGATATCGACGTCGTTTCCACGCATATGAACCAGGCCCTTGCCCGGCTTTCCGCGCTCGTCGAAGGCATGCGGCAGGTCAGCACGGATATAGCACACGATCTGAAGACACCCCTCAATCGGCTCGGATTGACCATCGAACGAGCGCTGCAGCGTCTGGAGCGGTCTGAAAATGTAGAAGACCTGCTTCTTGACGCCAGTGATGAGACGGCCAGGATCAACGCAACCTTCGAAGCCCTGCTTCGCATCTCGCAGATCGAGGCAGGCGCCCGAAAGACACGTTTCAAATCGGTCGATCTCCAGGCCGTCATGACGGCGGTCGCTGAAATCTACGCTGATGTCGCCGAAGATAACGGGCAAAGCCTTTCATTGGAGCCATCGGCGGCGGGCTCCTACACGATAAATGGCGATCGGGAATTGCTCACGCAGCTCTTCGTCAATCTCATCGAAAACGCAATCACGCACTGCCCGGCCGGCACGATCATTACCCTATCGCTGATGCCTGAAGAACAACATTATCGCGCATGCGTAGCAGATAACGGCAGCGGCATTCCCGAGGAAGAACGTGAGCTGGTGTTCAGGCGCCTCTACCGCCTGGATAAAAGCCGCACAACGCCGGGGAATGGATTGGGACTCAGTCTCGTAAAGGCAATCGCCGATCTCCATGGTGCATCCGCCATGCTGGAAGACAACAAGCCGGGCTTGCGCGCCTGCTTGCACTTTCCGAGAGTAGCGCTCGCGCAAGAGATACCAGGGTCGACACGAACTCCCAATGAACCCGATCGGGTTTGATTGTAACCCGCGGCCCGCCGGCCGGCGCACTCAGTGCGCGGGAGCCGGCTCTGCTTCTGCCTCGGGTGCATCCTTCTTGTGATGATCGGCTGCGAGCAGCATATAGACCGCCGGCACGACGAAGAGCGTGAACAGCGTTCCGATGGCAAGACCGGCGGCAATCACGAGGCCCATGTTGAAGCGGGCGACAGCCCCTGCTCCGGTCGCCAGGATCAGCGGCACGACGCCGAGAACCATGGCGCCCGTCGTCATCAGGATCGGCCGCAAGCGGATGGCGCAAGCGCCTTCGATCGCTTCGCGCTTGGTCTTTCCTTCGGCCTGCAGCGTGTTCGCTACCTCGACGATCAGAATGCCGTGCTTGCTGATCAGCCCCATCAGCGTCACCAATCCCACCTGCGTATAGATGTTCATCGACGCGCCGCCGATGCCGAGGCTGATGAAGGCGAGCGCGCCTGCGATCGACATCGGCACGGACACGAGGATGATGAACGGGTCTCGGAAGCTGTTGAACTGCGCCGAAAGCGCCAGGAACACGATGATCAGGGCGAGCGCGAAAGTGGTCGCCATGCCGCTCGATTCCTGCACATATTGACGCGACTGTCCGCCGTAGTCGACTGAGTAGCCTTGCGGCAATGTCCGCGCTGCAATCGACTTGAGCGTATTCAGCGCATCGCCTACCGCCACGCCCGGTGCCGGCACGCCGGAGATGGTGGCCGAATTCAATTGCTGGAAGTGCGCAACCGAGCGTGGCGTCGCCTGGAGTTTCGCCGTCGCGATCGCCGAAAGCGGGATCTTGTTGCCGTTCACGTTTGCGATCGGATAGTTCATGATCTGGTCGATGGTCTGGCGCGACCGCTGCTCGACCTGTGGAATGACCTGATACGAGCGGTTGTCGATACTGAAGTAGTTGACATAGCCACCGCCCAGCATGGAGGCGAGCGCCGAACCGACATTGTTCATGGACAAGCCGAGAGCCGAAGCCTTGCTGCGGTCGATCTGGATCGAATATTGCGGATTATCGACGTAAAGATCCTTCGTCAGGAAGATGAACTCGCCTGACTTCTGTGCTTCCTGCAGGAAGGCGGTGGAAACCTCGTTGAGCTGTTCGAAGCCGCTGGTGCTGCCGATGGCGAACTGCACGGGCAGACCGCTGGCGCCGGGCAGCGGCGGTATCTGGAAGACCACGGACTGTCCGCCGGCGATCTTTGCCAGATCTGCCTGCACCAGTGGCTGCAGCTGGTCCGCCGTTCTCGTGCGCTGGTCCCAGGGCTTCAGCACCATGCCCTCGAAGGACGTGCCCGGCACCTCGACCTGCAGGGTCTTGTCGGTTTCGGGGAAACTGCGGAAGATCTTGGTGACCTGGTTGGAATTGAGCAGCTTCTGTTGAAGCGTTGCATTGGGAGGGTTCGTCACCTGGGCTGCCAGGAAGCCCTGGTCTTCGTTGGGAGCCAGCTCGGTCTTGGCGCTGGTATAGAGGAAATAAATGCTGCCGAGCACGATCACGGCAAAGACCAACGCCACCGGCACGGTGTTCAGGCTGCCGTGCAGCATGCGCACATAGGGCCGATGGATTTCCGAAAAGCGGCGGTCGATGAAGTCGGAGATACGCTCTTCCCAGCCGCTGCGATCGGTCAAATGCGGCTTCAGGATGCGCGAGCACATCATCGGCGTCAGCGTCAGCGCGATGATCATGGACACGGTAACGGCGCCGACCAGCGTGAAGGCGAACTCCGTGAACAATGCGCCCGTCAAGCCGCCCTGGAAACCGATCGGCACGTAAACGGCGATCAGCACCACCGTCATGGCCAGGATCGGCCCCACCAGTTCATGCGCCGCATCGAGCGCCGCCCGCATGGGCGTCGATCCCTCTTCGATGTGACGGTTGACGTTCTCCACCACGATGATGGCATCGTCGACGACGAGGCCGATCGCCAGAACCAGGGCAAGCAGCGTCAGAAGATTGATCGAGAAGCCGAAGATCAGCATCATCGCGAAAGTGCCGACCAGCGACAGAGGTATGGCGACGACGGGAATGGCGACCGATCGTGGCGAACCGAGAAAGGCGAAGACCACGAAAATGACGATCACAAGAGCCTCGACTAGGCTCTTTACGACCTCATCGATGGAGGTGGTAACGAAGGTGCTGGAATCATAGACGATGTAGCCTTCGAGCCCCTGCGGCAATTGCTCCTGAATACTCGGAAACACTGCGCGCACGCCGGCGATCACGTCGAGCAGGTTGGCCGTCGGGGCGATCTGGATACCCATGAACACGCCGTCTTGCCCATCGAAACCGATCTGGACGTCGGGGTTCTGGGATCCGAGGGCAACGGTCGCGACATCCTTCAGCCGCACGATCGTGCTGCCGATCTGCTTGACCACCATTTCCTTGAATTCATCCGCTGAATGCAGGTCGGTCTGCGCCGTCAACACCGTCTGAGTCATCTGGCCGCGCGTGGTGCCGATGCCGGAGATGTAGTTGTTGGCGCTGAGCGCGGTCCAGACATCGCCGGCCGACAGGCCATAGGCGGCAAGCTTGTCCGGCTGCAGCCAGGCTCTCAAGGCAAAGGTTCGCGCGCCGAGGATTTCGGCCGTCTGAACGCCGTTGACCGCCTGCAATTTCGGCTGGACCACGCGCGTCAGATAATCGGTGATCTGGTTGCTGGCCAGAACGTCGCTGCGGAAGCCGATATACATGGCATCGATCGACTGGCCGATGGAAACCGTCATGATCGGCTGCTGCGTGCCCGTGGGCAGCTGGTTGAGAACGGAGGATACCTTGGCGTTGATTTCGGTCATCGCCGCATCGGCACTGTAGTTGAGCCGGAGATTTACCGTGATCGTCGACGTGCCGCTGGTGCTCGTCGAGGTCATGTAATCAATGCCGTTGGCCTGCGCGATGGCGTTTTCAAGCGGCGTCGTGATGAAGCCGGCGATGACGTCGGGCGCCGCACCGGGATAGGTGGTCGTCACCGTGACGACGGCATTCTGGGTCTGCGGATACTGCCGCACGGTGAGCGAACGGAACGACTGGTAGCCGATCACGATAATCAGCGCGCTGACCACGAGAGCAAGAACGGGGCGCTTGATGAAGATATCGGTGATATTCATCGCCACACCTCAGTTGGGGTTTGCCGGGTTCGCATTAGGATCGTTCGACGGCTGCACCTCGTTGTTGATGATGACGGGCGAGCCGTTGTTGAGTTTCAGCTGGCCTGACGTGACCACCACTTCACCCGCATTCAAGCCCTTGGTCACGGAGATCTGATCACCCCGCGCCTGCCCGGTGCTGACGAACTTCTGATTGGCGACGAGCTGCGGCTTTCCGTCCGCGCCATTGCCCTTGTCAGTCACCACATAGACGACATTGCCGTAGGGATTGATGGTGACGGCGGTCTGAGGCAGGGAGATATAATCCTTCGGCTCCCCGACCACCACCGTTATATTGCCGAACATGCCGGGCAACAGCTTGCGGTCAGGATTGGGGAAGGTTGCCCGAATGGTGATGTTGCGGCTCTGTGTATCGACGAGAGGGCTGATCGCCGTGATCTTGCCGTCGAAAGTCTGGTTGCCGTAGGCATCGACCGTCGCCGTTACCGTTTGGCCGACCTTCAGTTGCGACAGAGCCTGTTGCGGCATCGAAAAATCGAACTGGATCGGATCGAGCGATTGCAAGGTCACGACGGCGGTTCCCGCCGATAGATATTGGCCGAGGCTGACCAGCCTGATGCCGAGATGGCCATCGAAGGGCGCGCGGATCGAATATTGATCGATCAACGCCTGCTGTGACGCGACCTGCGCCTGCGCCGCCTTCCACGTCGCCAGATCGCTATCGACTTGGCTTTGCGCGATGGTGTTCGCCTTGATCAACCTGGAATCGCGATCATAGGCGATCTGCGCATTCGCCATCGTCGCCTTGTATTGTTCCAGCGTCGCGATCTGCTGATCGGCAAGCAGCTGCACGATGAGATCGCCCTTCTTGACGTCCTGACCATCCTCGAAGCCGATCTTCTGGACGATACCCTGGACCTGCGCCGAAAGATTGGCGCCTTCGACGGCATTGAAGCTGCCGATCGACTGCAGCGTCGTCTGCCACGGGCTCATTGCCGCGGTGATTGTCGAGACGGTCTGCGGTGGCGACTTGAGATTAGCCAGGTAGGCCGCAATCATGCGGTTCTTGAATGCCTGGAAGCCGAAGATCCCGCCAAGGATCAGGCCTATGACGATCAGCATGATGATCATGCGTTTTATCATGAGTGTCAGCTCTACTCTTCGGGAACAGGTCGGGAGAAATTCTATCGGTGTCGGCGCAACGGGATTTAACGGCAATTCTATCAGAAACCCGCCCGCACCGAGGCAGTCGCAAGCACATGGCAGCCTGCGGCCAATCTTTGCGTGGAAAGCGACTTTTGTGGGGACTAGCAGGTTCGATCAGCCAAATTCCTTGGCCAAGGCGTTCATAACGCGATCGTGCACGTCGCCCGCTGAGGACGGCGGTGACCTTGCAATGATTCCAGCTGGCGGCGTTCCGTGCGGCCATACTCTGCAAACCTCACCAGTCAACCGCCATTGGCCTGCCTCTGCATTCGATCAAGGATAAGTTGTTATTATCCGATCCACAACAGCCGATTTCATATGCGAGAATGCATATTTAATGGAGTCTTGAATAAAAGCAATCATGGCCCCGCGCACGACAGCCATCCCAAATCACCATGGCATCGGCGACCTTGGGATGGGAATGCGCGCCGGGCAAGCCGTTTCAGTCCTCAGCCACGCCGAGCCGCTTCGATCGCGGCCACATCGATCTTCCTCATGGTCATCATCGCGTCGAAAGCCCGCTTTGCCGGATCGCCGCCCTCGCGCAGCGCTTCCATCAGAACACGCGGCGTGATCTGCCAGGATACGCCCCATCTATCCTTGCACCAGCCGCATTCGCTTTCCAGGCCGCCATTGCCGACAATGGCGTTCCAATAGCGATCCGTCTCTTCCTGGTCTTCGGTGTAGATCTGAAACGAAAAGGCTTCATTGTGCTTGAACACCGGACCGCCATTCAAGCCGACGCAAGAAACACCCGCGACCGTAAACTCGACGACCAGCACGTCGCCCTGCTTGCCTTCCGGGTAGTTTCCCGGCGCGCGGATGACGGCACCCATGGCGCTATCGGGAAAAGTCTCGACATAAAAGTTGGCCGCGGCTTCTGCATCCTTGTCGTACCACAAGCAAATTGTGTTCTTCGCCATTACTCTGATCCTCCTGCTCTCCGTTTCCCAATTGCTGAAATAGGCGCGAGATCGCATTTCGCCACCCTCTTCGTCGCCATTTCGGCGTGCAATGACCGGCGTCTGCCCTTCGGATGCCGGTCAAACCGCATCGCGACTTCAAAATCGTCTTTTGCGCATGTCAATGCCGCGAAACCGCTACATGCCTTTGTACAACATGCTTGCCCCAGACATCGCCTGACAAGAGGCTTTTGGCGTAGAGAAATATGACTTTTTTTCTCTTGTTTTTGACCGAGTGACAAGGCTATATCGCGCGGGCGCTTTCGTCCGATCGCGCTGACAATAGCCACCGGGATATATTCGTGACCATATTGAAATCAGTTTTGACCATTTCAGCTCTTTGCGCGGCGCTCGGCTTTGCCGCAACGGCAGCTTCCGCCGCCTCCACCAGCTATCCGTTGACCATCGACAATTGCGGCACCAAGGTCACGTTCCAGAAGGCTCCGGAACGGGCGGTAGGGCTCGGACAGAACAGCGCCGAAATTCTTCTACTGCTTGGCCTCGAAAACAAAATGGTCGGCACCGCCTTCTGGCCCAACAAGGTTCTGCCGCAGCTTGCGGAAGCCAATTCCAAGGTCAAGCTGCTGACGGTCGAGTTCCCGACCTTTGAATCGATCCTCTCCGAAAATCCCGATTTTGTCACCGCCGCACTACCGACCCTGATGGGACCGAGCAGCAAGGTGGCAAAGCGCGAGGACTTCGAAAAGCTCAATATTCCCACCTATGTTTCCCCCAGTATCTGCCCGGCCCAAGGCGCCTCTCAAGACAAATATGGCAATGCCGCCCGTAGCCAGATCTGGAACATGAGCACGCTCTACCAGGAAATCGACGAACTCTCGCAGATTTTCGATGTCCGCGACAAGGGCCAGGCGCTGATCGCGGATTTCAAAAAGCGGGAAGAGGCACTGCGCGCAAATGCGCCGAAGGATGGCAAGAAGCTCTCCTATGTCTTCTGGTTCTCCAGCCCATCGCCATCCGCGGATGCCTATGTCGGCGGCAAAAACAGCCCCTCGGGTTATATCGCCGACCTGCTTGGCGGCCGCAATGCCATTACCACTGAAGCGGAATGGCCGACACTCGGCTGGGAGAGCATCATCGCCGCCAACCCCGATGTCATCGTCGTTGCCAGCCTCGATCGCAATCGCTGGGAACTCGACAAGCCGGAAGCCAAGATCAAGTTCCTCACCACAGATCCCGCCGTCAGCCAGCTAGCCGCGGTCAAGAACAAGGCGATCGTCGTCATGGACGGCCAGGCCATGAACCCGACCATCCGGACGATCTATGGCGCCGAGCAGGTCGCCCAGCAGCTCAAGGCGCTTGGTCTTCTGAAGTGACCGACACATATCGAACCCTGAGGCAGCTGGCCATCATCGGCCTGCTGCTTTTTGCCTCTCTCGCGGCGATCAGCCTGACGATCGGTGTCAGCGTCGGCATCGGCGACCTGCCGATCCCGCTTTCAACGACCTTCTACGCCATCACCAACAGGCTGGGATGGACGGGGATCGAACTTAACCGCATCCACGAAACGGTGATCTGGGACTATCGCCTCAGCCGAGCGCTCGTGGCCGCTTTCTGCGGAGCGGGCCTGGCGCTCTCAGGCGCGATCATGCAGTCGCTCCTTCGCAACCCTCTTGCCGAACCCTATGTGCTCGGCATCTCGGCGGGCGCTTCGACCGGCGCGGTCGCTATCGTCATACTCAACATCGGTGCCGGAGCGATTTCCCTTTCGGCTGGTGCCTTTGCCGGCGCATTCGCGGCCTTCTTTTTCGTCGCTCTGCTTTCAAACGGCACGCGAGGCGGCGCCGACCGCACGATCCTTGCCGGTGTTGCCGCCTCCCAGCTGTTCAACGCTGCGACATCTTATATCGTGACGACATCGGGAAACGCACAGCAGGCGCGGGATGTGATGTTCTGGCTGCTCGGCAGTTTCGGTGGCGTCCGCTGGCCGGAATTCATGCTGGTTGCGACCATTGTCGGTTTCGGACTCGCGGTCTGTCTGCTCTATGCGCGCGTGCTGGATGCGTTCGCCTTTGGTGATGAGGCCGCCTCGTCTCTCGGCGTCAATGTCGGGCAGGCGCGGATCTGGCTCTTCGCGCTGACTGCGATGATGACTGCGACGATCGTCAGCATGGTCGGATCGATCGGCTTCGTCGGTCTCGTCGTGCCGCATGCGGCCCGCTTCTTCGTCGGTCCGCTACACATCCGGCTGCTGCCGGCCTGCGCCATTGTCGGAGCGATCTTCATGGTGCTGGCGGATATCGCCTCGCGCGCGCTCATTCCGCAGCAGGTTCTGCCGATCGGCGTGGTCACGGCGCTGGTGGGCGTTCCCTTCTTCTCCATTATTCTCTACCGGTTCCAGCGCGCATCATGAGCATCAAGGCCGACAACATCACCTGGAAAATCGGCGCGAAGACCGTCCTCGACGGCGTCTCGTTCGAGGCGCCCGCGGGTAAAATGCTCGGCCTGCTTGGACCGAACGGCTCCGGCAAGACCTCGCTCCTACGTCTGCTTGCCGGCTTGAAACGGCCGAATTCCGGTCGCATCACGCTCGAACAGAAGGATCTGCAGCGGATGTCCCGCCGTTCGATCGCAAGGCGCGTCGCCTTCGTCGAGCAGCACAGCACCACCAACGCCAATCTCAAGGTCATCGATGTCGCAAAGCTCGGCCGGTTTCCGCACCGATCGATGTTTTCCGGCTGGACGTCGGCAGATGACGAGGCGGTCGAAGATGCTCTCGCACGCGCCGGCATGAGAGAGAAGCGCAACGACCGATGGCAGAGCCTGTCGGGTGGCGAAAAGCAGCGTGCCCAGATCGCGCGAGCCCTCGCACAGGCGCCGAAGGAACTGATCCTCGACGAGCCGACCAACCACCTCGATATCCAGCATCAGATCAGCCTGATGCGGCTAGTCGCCGGCCTGCCGGTCACCAGCATCATCGCTCTTCACGATCTCAATCACGCCGCCATGTTCTGCGATCAATTGATTGTCATGCAGCAAGGCAGGATAGTCGCCTCCGGCACTCCGGAAGGCGTATTGACCGAAGATCTGCTGAGAAACGTCTTTGCTGTCGAGGCAAGGGTCGAAACCTCTCCTCACCACTCCCGGCCGCATATCCACTATCTACGATGAGATCATCCGGAATCGGCCCCCTGATTGCCCTTGCCTCGCCATGGAACGGAGCGCATCTTTCGCGATAAGCTCGACAGGCTCGAGGATTTTGAAGGGCATCGGCAAAAGATCGCAAGGCCGGTCTTTGGCATGCGGCGGATGGGGGAAGACATGACAGACAGGCTCAAGGGCAAGATCGCAATCATTTCGGGCGGCGCCACTGGCATGGGCGGTGCGGCCTCGCGCCTGTTTGCGGCCGAAGGCGCGAAGGTCGCGATCATCGACAGAAATGGCGATGCGGCGGCTGAGACCGTGCGCGAAATCCGCGATGCCGGCGGCATCGCCGACCATTGGGTTGCCGATGTTTCGGATGAAGCGGCCGTCAATGCCGCGGTCAAGGACATCGAGGGCCGCTTTGGCGCCGTGACCGTGCTCTTCAACCATGCCGGCACCATCGTCATCAAGCCGTTCCTCGAAACGACGCTCGAGGAATGGGAGTGGCTGCACGGCGTCAATGTCCGCTCGATGTTCCTCATGACCAAGGCGGTGCTGCCGGGCATGATCGCTGCCGGCGGCGGTTCCATCGTCTGCACTTCGTCGATTTCTGCCGTTGCGGCAACCCCGATGGAAGTGCTCTATGACACGACGAAGGGGGCGGTGCATATGTTTGCCCGCGCCATCGCAGTCGAGTTCCGCGATCGCAATATCCGCTGCAACGCCGTCTGCCCCGGCTTCATCCGCACGCCGCACGGACTGCGCGAGGTCGCCGAGCTGCAGGCTCTCGGCGTCGATGTCTCGGATGCGGCAATCGCGGCCCAGCAAGGGCGCATCGGCGAGCCCGAGGATGTGGCCCGCGCCGCCCTCTATCTAGCCTCCGACGAGTCCAACTTCGTCAACGGCATCCACCTGTTCGTCGACAACGGCTTTACCGCCATCTGACAGAAAAGCATCCGCATGCGATCATCCGAGCAAATTGATATTTTTCAATAGGATATGGCTGTCAATTTCGTAACTCCGATGGTAAGGGAGCTTTACGAATGACTTCACTGCCCCGGGTGTCCTTTGAGTACAGCTTGGCAACAGACCGGAATTGAGGCGCCGCCGCTGACGGAGAGTGCGCGGGCAGTGCTGCGAACCATCGCAAGCAGCGGCCCTGCGACGAGACCGCAATTGAGCGCGTCGCTGATGTTTTCGAAACCCACCATGTCGGCGGCCGTCAGCGAACTTGAACGGCACGACCTGCTCGCGCCGGCCGGCATCAATCGCGGCTCGGTCGGACGAACCTCCGTCACCTACGGCCTAGGGCCAAAGGCGGGCTTCGTCATCGGCGTCGATTGCGGCACGACCCATATCAACGCCATTGCCCGCGGCCTCGACGGCACCACACTCGGAACCGTCGAAATGCCGCTTGTCGACAAATCCGCCGATGAGCGATTTCTTCTGATAGAAGATGTTGTCGCAAGGTTGCTTTCCCAGTTCGAAACGCGATCGACGCCGTTGCGCGCAATCGCGATCGCCCTGCCGAACATCATTTCCGCGTCGCTGGAGCGAATGTTCGGCCGCGAGACCTTGACACCCGTTCTGGAGCATTTGCAAGCCACCTACGGCGCGCCTGTATTGCTTGAAAACAACGTCAACTGCGCTGCCCTTGCCGAATATCACGAAGGATCGGCGAAGCAGTATTCCTTCGTAATCTACATGCAGATCGGCGTGAAGACCGGCATGGGCATCGTGCTGGACGGCAGGCTTTTCCGGGGCTTCAAGGGTGGCGCCGGCGAAATCGGCCACCTGCCCTTTCCATGGTCGGAACACGAACGGCCGAAATGGCAACAGGTGGAAACCTATATGGGATCTGCAGCCCTCCTAGAGCGCGCCGCAGCAAAATGGCCCGCCGGTGAGGGCGCCCCACCGAAGAGTGCCAGCGAACTTTTTGCCCGCGTGGAACAATCTCCGACGGCGCGCGCCATTGTCGAGCAGCATGCCCGCGATGTCGGAAACCTCGCTGCCGCCTGCGTCAGCGTGCTCGATCCGCAACTGATCGTGCTTGGCGGCGGCGTCGGGCAAAACCCGCAATTGCTGCCAGGTGTGAGGGATATCGTGAAGGAATTGTGCTGGCCGGTGGAAGTCGTCAATGGCCAGCTATCGAACCAGGCAACCGTTCTTGGCGCCGTGCGCCTCGCCATCGACTTTGCAATGGCGAGGCTTTTGGGAGAGGAAGGCAAGACTGCCTTCCTCTATCCGAGCGCGCTCGCCGTCAACCAAATCAGCATCTGAGCAAGGCTCAGATGTCGCGCTTGGTATCGGTCTGGCGGTAGCGGAACTCGCAGACCGGCAGGCCGGCATCCTCCGAGAGCGTCGCAATCAGCAACTGTGCGGGAATAGCCTGCAGAATGGCATCGCCGATGCCTTCGGAGAAGGTTGGCACATGGATGACGACGAGGTTGTCGGCATCCGCGATATCGGTCCGCGCGGTGACGAGAACCGAGGGAATACCGAAGCCGGCGAGATCCTGCGCCAGCTTCACCTCGCGGCCATTACCGAACAACAGCACGCCACTATCCCTGTCGTTCGGCTCCATCGGCCCATGGAGAAAGTTCAGCGTATCCCAGTCCTGGGCAGCGACGCGTGCGGCTTCGCGGATCAGGAGCGCGGCATAGCCGGCCGTGCCGAGAGCCGTGCCCGCGCCAACGCAGTCGATTGACGTCTTGCCGGCCAGCAACTTGGCGGCCTTGTCGGCCTGAGCGCGCGTTTCGGTCAATACAGCCTCGGCGCGACCTGAAAGCTCTTGCCAATTCGTGCCGGACGGGCGACCGGCCGTATCAATGAGCAAGGCCGCAGTCAGCAGCGATCCGAGATAACTTGTCGTGTTCGGGCCGCTATCCGCGCCGCTCTCGGTTGCGATCATATGCTTCACGACCCGCGAAATCGGCGTGCCGTCCGCCTTGGCGATACCGTAGGAATGGGCGTTGGGACGCAGTTCCATCGCGCGCGCCGGCTCTTCGCTGCGGCCGGAGGCGGAAAAGGCGATATAGGCCTCGCCGGCATCGACCGATGGGTCATAGAGATCGGTACCCGCCAGGGCGAAGGCGCGCCGGCCCTGCGTGCGCATCTGCGCCGCGGCGACGACGGCCGCATAGAGGCTGGCACCGATCCCGACGAGGACCGTCGGTCCACGCCTTACCGGCTCCAGGTCGAGCGTTTCCAGCCGCCTGGAGACGGCACTGAAGCAGGTGTTGAGGGCAGCGGGCTGCAATGCGATCGCTTCGCGGTAAGGCACTCTGTCTGTCATGATCATTCCCGTATCTTTGTAAGGAAAGGCGGCCGCGCAAATAACGGCCGCCCGAGGTTTGGCCGATCTCAATCCAGCTTCATGTAGTCGGCAAATCGCGCGGCATCGTTGATGGTAACCTTGTCGAGCTTGTTTTCGCCAAGGCCCCATTTCTCGAAAATCTTGGCATAGGAGCCATCGTCGATCATCGACTGCATGGTGGCCGCCAACGCATCGCGCAGCTTCGGATCGTCCTTGCCGACGAGCATTGCCTGGTAGCCGACGGCGTATTGCGCGCCCGTGACAAGTTCCAGCTTCTTGTTACCCGCCGGCTGATGCTGGAGGCTGTAGGCCGCTACCCCCGTCGTGTCCATGGAGAGATCGACGCGACCGCTCTGCAAGGCGATCTTGATCTGGTCGTTCGACGGGAACTGCATGACGTTGAGCGGCTTATCGGCCGGGCAGAGCGTCTTCTGCTTGTCGAGGAGCTGAAGCGGGATCGAGCCCTGGACCGCGCCGGCATTGAGCCCACAGGCGTCCTTCAGCTTGTGCACGCTCTTCGGGTTGCCTTCCAGCACGATGATGCTGGTGCCCTCGAGCATGTAGTTGACGACATCGACGATCTTCTCGCGCTCGGCAAAATCGCCGAAGGCGGACATGCCCATATCGAAACGGCCGGCTTGGATGCCGGGAATGATGCTGGCGAACTGCGCCGGCACGTCGGTAAATTTCACGCCGAGACGGGCACCCATTTCGTCGCGAAGCTCGCGTTCGAGGCCGATAATCGTCTTGTTGTCCTCGCCGTAGAAATCGTAAGGCGGTGTCTGCGGTTCCGTGCCCACCTTGATCTCTCCCGAAGCCTGGATCTTTTCGGGCAGCATGGCGTGCAGTTTCTGGTCGACGCCCGCGGCCCAGGCCGTGGGAGTTGCGAGCATCGTCGCCAAGGCGAAGGCGATTGTCAGTTTGATCTTCCCTGTCATTGTCATTCCCCTTTTTTCCTGGTGCACGTGAAGGACGTGCGGCCTCATTGCGGTGCCTGCCAGTCAGTGCATCCGTCTCAAAAACGCCTGCGTTCTTTCCTGTTGCGGATTGTCGAGCACGTCGCGCGCCGGCCCTTCCTCGACGACGACGCCCTGATCCATGAATACGATTCGATCGGCGACATCGCGGGCGAAGGAGAGTTCGTGCGTCACCACGATCATCGTCATTCCGTCCGCCGCGAGTTTGCGCATCACGTTCAGCACCTCGCCAACGAGTTCGGGATCGAGTGCGGATGTCGGCTCGTCGAAGAGCATCAGCTTCGGGTTCATCGCCAGCGCCCGGGCGATCGCTACGCGCTGTTGCTGCCCGCCGGAGAGCTGATAAGGATAGGCGCTGCCGCGGCCTTCGAGATCCACCATCTTCAGGAGCTCTCGTGCTCTAGCTACCGCCTCCTCGCGCGACTTTCCGCGATTGAGCATCGGCGGCTGCGAAATGTTCGTCAGCACGTCCTGATGGGCGAAAAGATTGAAGCGCTGGAACACCATGCCGATGTCGCGGCGCTGCACGGCAAGCTCCTTGCCGCTCATCTCATGCAAGGCATCGCCCCGCTCGTGATAGCCGATCAACTGGCCGTCGACGAGAATGCGGCCCGCTGTCATTCGTTCCAGGTGGTTGATGCATCTGAGGAAGGTCGATTTCCCACTTCCCGAGGGACCGAGCAGGCAGACGACCTCGCCCTTGTCGACGGAGAGATTGATGCCCTTCAGCACTTCCAGCGAACCGAAGGATTTGTGGACGTCGATCGCCTGGACGAGGGCTCTTGCCGAGGACGATGTTGCAGGAGCACTCATCCGTTTCTCCCTTCCGCGCCCATGAGGCGCAGGGCGCCTTGCAGGAGGCCGGGCGCCTGGTTCGTGGATTTTCCAAGCCGGCTTTCGATGACGAGCTGGATCGCGGAGGCGATCGTGGTCATCACGAGGTACCAGATGCTGGCAACGATCAGCAGTTCGATGATCAGGAAGTTCCGGGCGTAGATATTCTGCGCGCGCGTCAGCAGGTCCTGGGCTGCGACGACGGAAACGAGCGAGGTCGTCTTCAGCATCGAGATCGTCTGATTGCCGATCGGCGGGATGATGACGCGTAGCGCCTGGGGAAAGATGATGCGCAGCATCGATTGGGCGGGCGTATAACCGAGCGCCTTGGCGGCTTCATTTTGGCCGCTATCGACAGCGAGCAGTCCGCCCCGAATGATCTCCGCCATATAGGCCGCCTCATTGAGGCTGAGGGCAAGAAGCGCTGCGACGAAAGCCGTGACGATCGAATTGGTGTCGATGTGGATGGAACCGATATCGATGCTCGGAATGAAAAGCTGGATATTGAACCAGAAGATGATCTGGACCAGCAGCGGCGTGCCGCGGAAGAACCAGATATAGAGGCTTGCGAAACCGGACAGCACCGGATTGGACGCGAGCCGCATCGTGGCAAGGATGGCACCGGCAACGATGCTGATGATCATCGACAAGACGGTGAACAGGATAGTCAGCTTGATCCCATCCAGGATCGTCTCGTCGAAGATATATTGAGGTATGGCCGACCAGGCGATGTGGCGGCTGGTGGCGACCATGAACACCAGCAATACGACGACAGCGATCAGCACGACCGCGATCACGCGCTGCCCCCAGTTTCGTGCGGGAATGATTTTTTGGGAGGTCATGCGGCTCTCCAATCATCGGCAGTTTTCAACTCGCCGTCGATATGCGGCGGCGGCAAGGTGGCCGGCAGGTCACCACGGCTGAGCTTGCGGGCGAGCACCATCGCCCCCGCCACCGGCGCCTCGTTGAGAAGGGTCAGCGTCAGATCAGGCAGACGGTCGCCGAGGGCGGTCTTGAAAGCCGCGAGAAGCCGCGGCTGACGGGCAATGACGCCGCCGCCAGTGACGACATCGCCACGCGGCGCGCCGCGTTCCAGCAATTGCGCTGTGAGCACGGCAAGTGAGGCACCCGCCTCCGTGATGACCTTGTCGGCATATCGCGAACCTGCATTCGCTGCGTCGAATACCAAGGGTGCGAGCCGGCCAATGCCGGCTGCCGATCCGATCTCGCCCAACGCCCGCCCAATCTCGATCGGCGACGATATGCCGAGCGCTTCGATGAGGTTGCGACCAAGAAGATCAAGCGGTTGTCCCTGGTCAAGCGCAAAGCGGATTGTTCGGGCTGCTTCCCGCACAAGACCGCTCGCACTTCCTTCGTCGCCCAGATACCAACCCCAGCCGCCGGATGCGATCATCCTGCGCGCAGCGTCGCGCGAGACCGCAATCGAACCGGTGCCGCTGATAACGGAAATGCCGCTCGACTTGCCCGCCGCCGGCAGCAACAGCTCGGAGTCGTTGAGAACGAGCACGGCGCCGGGCAAGTGCCGGGCAAGCCTTGTTTGCAGCGCAAGCCGATCCTCGTCGCTATCGCAGCCATGCGCGCCGACGACCGTGATCTTCGGTGCCGCTGCGGTCGTTGCGACAAGCAGCGAAACGAGGGCTTGCGCATCCACATCATGGTCGACGCGAGCGCGCCATTCGGCTGTGTGGACGGTCCTTTCGCCGACCGTCTCGCCATTCATCTCGGCGATAAGCTGCGTTTTGGTTCCGCCAATATCAATTCCAGCAATCATGCGTCCCAATCCATTTGTTAGGTAACTTACCTAATTATAGGAGACGCGCAAGCATTATTTCGTACTCTCGGATCTGTGGATGATCTCGATACTGAATTGACCCGCGCCAACTCATGACCTGAACGATTGCAGCAGGGTCGCCGAATTCAGATGGGCGGAGCCGGTCGGCCTCGGACCTCATCGACGGGACGCGACAGGTATGTTTGGTGATGGGTTACATGGCGAGCGCGTATGACGCCCGCTCGGCCTGAAGATATGCGAGCGTCCGTGCAATCCCCTCCTCCAGACCGACCGAGGGGGTCAGTCCGTAGGAGCGTTGCAGGGCCGTGTCGCCGCAGCGGTAAAAGACACCTTCCGGGTGGTTCGATCGCCCGGTGACGGCCGGCTGCCAGCCAATCTGCCGACTGATCGCCTCGGCCAACGCGATGAAGGAAGTCGCGGTGCCGGTCGATAGATTGAGGCTTGCCCCGTCGGGAAGCAGCTCCCTCGTCTGCCAGATGAAGTCGATGCAGTCCGAGATGTGGATAAAGTCCCGACACTGATGGCCCGAGCCCCAGACGAAGACTTCCGGCGCACCCTTTTCCGCAAGCAAGCGACGGCAGATCGCCGGGAAAGGATAGGCAAGATCCTGATCCTCGCCATAGCCGCTGAACGGCCTGTAGGCGATGGCCCGCCGGCCATAGCGTTCGACATAGAGTTTCATCAGATATTCGCCGGTCAATTTTGCCCAGCCATAGCTGAGATCGGGAACACCGACGGCGGCGTCGAAATTGATCATCTCCTCCGACAGCAGCCGATGATTGGCGATAGTCTGCAACGACACCGGATAGGCCGCACTGGAACTGAAGAATATGACTGAACCGGGTTTGGCGCGTGATGCCCACTGCCACAGTTCCGCATCGACTGCCAGATCCTCGGCAACGTCGAGCGCGCGCGTCTCGAGCGTCAAGCGACCGCCAACGAGCGCGGCAAGATGGAAGACATAGTCGAAATGCTCGGGAGGCCGTGCGAAGAACGTCCGGCAATCCTCTTCCCAAAAGGTGAAGCGGGAACGCTGAAGCCGCTGCCACAGTTCCGGATGCAGCGCGCCCGTTCCCGCGACCAGTGAATCGACGCAAACGATATCCAAGCCCTCGGCAAGAAGTCGCCGGACAAGATGCCGGCCCACGAAACCGCAACCACCAGTCACCAATGCGCGTGCCATCGTCTCCCCCAACCACTATGCAGAAAAATCGCTCCGTCCCAGATAGATATCCACCATGCGGCGCCCCCATTCCGCTCTGCTCGGCGCGATGCGGCGGCCAAGGGCCAGCGCCCCTTCGCTCAGCCGCCGCATCAATCGGTCGTCATCCGTCGCCATCAATTTCTCGGCCAGCGAATCCGCATCGCCGCTATCGAATATCAGACCGGCGCCATTCTCCTCGACCTCCGTCGCAATCAGCGCATTGCTGCTGACGATGACCGGAATGCCGGACATCAATGCTTCGGCGGCGACCAGGCCATAAGGCTCGGGCATGCGCGACGGCATGACGAAAACGCGCGCTGTGCCGGCGATCTCGGTCACCTCCTCGTCGCTTAGCCAGCCAGGCACATAGCAATGCGGCAACAGCCGCTGCATCTCGGCAAGCAATGGCCCGCGCCCGATCAGCGTTGCCGTCCTGCCCGTCTTGTTGAGCGCATCCGCCAGTGTATGAACCCCCTTTTCCCAGCACATGCGGCCGAGGAAAACAGTGCGGCGGTTGCGCCACGCCTCGACAGGCGCCGGCGTCAATGGCTGCGTCGGCGTGCGCAGTGTCGTGAAATGCTGGAAGGGGCCGGTGCGCAGAAACGCTTCCATGCTCTCATGCGCCAGGACGATGCCCACCCGGCTCCAAAATCCCTCGCCGACTCCCTGCTGTGTCAGGGTGCGACGGAAGCGCCAAAGCTTATGGAGATAACTGCGCTTGTCGCAATTGGTCGTCAGACAGACGAGAGATAGCGGCTTGATGTCACAAACCTCGCCGCTGCGGAAATTGATAAGGCCGCCATTCGGGCAGGTCAGGAAGAAATCATGCGCCGTGACGATGACTTTGACCCGATGCCTGGCAAGCGCATAGAAAATCGAGGGCGAGAGGATCTGTGACCAGCCATGCACATGGACAACGGTTTCCTCATCCGATTCCCGAAGCAGGCCTTCCATCGCCTCATAAGCCCGCCGATTGTAGTTCTTCGCAAGGATATCGGCGGTCGCCGGCCCCTCTCGAAGGGCACGCTCGCCCAAGGCAACCGTCCGGATACCGGCAAAGCGCGGCTTGAGACCTTCGCCATCATCGCCGACCAGTATGGCGCATGTCAGCCCGGCATCTCTGCTTGCCTCAAGACATTGCAGCGCCACCTTGGTTGCGCCACCGCGAACGGTCGAAACATCATTGACAAGTATGAGACGCATGAGAACAGCAACTCGCCTATGGCATTAACCGGGCGCGGCGAAAGAAACCGTCCTCTTACGTTTCGCGCCCGATACATAAAGCGCCCTAACACATCAGCTTTTCAATTCATCCATTCGCACGAAAGCATCCCGCTTTCAGGTTGAATCCACAGGGTCTCATCGATGCAGGAGGGGGAAATGCCGGTAGCGCATGCTTACCAAAGCCATGTGCTCCAGCTTGCTGTTTGCGCAACCACCAGGGCGCTCTATTCAAACCGGAGCATTAGCGCGCGATTTGGTCCGGCGATTGGACGGGAATGTCAAACGGCAGGAAGTGTTTGAGACTGGCTGTAATCACGATGAGCTTATGGATACTTGCCGTTCCTGCGATGACTGCATCTGCCGCGCCTGGATTATGCCCGGCGATGACCGCTTTCGCCTCCAGCCTCCCGGATTCAAGCGCAACATCCTTGTCGACGGGCAGGATGTGATCACCATACCCGGCAATTAGCCCTTGTAGCCAGGTATGAATCCCCGCTGCCTTTGCCTTCGCACCTTTTGCCTCCAACAACCGAATGCCCTTTTCGATCTCGTGGATAGTCAACGCGGAAAGATAGATTGCGTCTCGTCGATCCTGTTCATCCACCCATTCGGCAAAAGTGTTCGATGCACTTGCCTTGGACGGGGCGAACATGGAGATCGCGTTGGTGTCGAGAAGAAAGCTCACAAATCGACCTCACGAGAGGGAGCAGGATTTCTTGAGAAAACATCGTCGGTAGGATCGAAATCGGCCGGAAAAGTCTTCAGGTACTGTACCAGGCTCGGCCGGCCGCTCCGAATCGCCTTTCTTGCCGCCTCGGCCACCCCCACACTGACAACGACGGCGGCAGCACGCCCGTGGCGCGTAATCGTCACGAACTCGCCGGCCGCAGCCTGATCGACGATATGAGAGAACGATGCCTTGGCATCCTTTAAGCTGATCGTTGTCATGGTAAGCTCCTAAAAGAGGTTACTTATGACTACTTTTAGGAGCGTATTTGTATAAAATCAAGGCGAGGAACATGGGTTGCCGTGACGTTCACATCGCTGCCATCGACGCGGAGCAAAGAAACCCGCCACTCATCCCCTCGCCTTCTTGACCGCTATCTCCATTTCCTTGAACGGACGGCGAAAGGTGGGCACGCGCTCGGCAACAGAAGGAAACGCGCCGAACGGCTTGTGTGGCTCGGCCTGATACCAAAAGGCGACCGAGGAAATATCGTCTGAACGGCGGTTGGCGTGGCCGTGCTCGATCGTCACCCGGATGCTTTTCTGGAAGATCGCCGGATCTTCAATATGCCAGCGGTAGAGCGTGACGGGCTCGGTCCAGTTCGGACCACCGGCGGCGATGATGCCATGATAGGGCGCGCTATATTCCTGTGTCGGGCACCACGCCGTATTGAAATAATCCTCCGTGCCGGTGCCGTGCAGCGTCGGCGGCCAGGCGTCATTGGCACCAGGCGCAGATTCCGGCCGAGGTTCGATCAGCGCTGCCTTCGGCCCGATGCGCGGATCGGGCTTGCGCACGGTATCAGGCACGGAAAGCCCCTGCTCGCCGTCGATGAAGATCATGTCGTCGCCTTCGCCGTACCAGTCCCATACCTCGGAACGGCGGCGGGAATAGACACTGTAGAGAACGCCGACATAATGACCGCGGCCCTCTGCCTCCAGGATCGTATAATTCTCTTTGCCGTCGACATTCTCGCCGCCGAAGAGATATTCCTCGTTGGTGAGACCCGTATCGCTCATGCCCTGGGGCTGCGACTGGCGATACTGCGCGTGGAAACGTCCCATGTCCTCTTCAAGCGTCTGATGAAGCTCGAGATCGACATAGTAGTAGAACAGCAGGTCGTGTTCGGCTTCGTTCGTCACCGTCAGCGTCATGTGCGAGCCGAAGGGCATGGGAAAGTAGCAGTTGAACGCCTTGCCGTCCTCAGGGCTCGCCTGCATCGGCAGGCTGGCGTAGTTTGCCGTGCGGCCATGGCCCATGCCGAAGAAATCGCCAATCGGCGCTTCGACGCTCGGCTCCGTCTCGCCATCCCAATAGGCGCGCAACACGATCTTGCGCAGGAAATTCTCGCTCTCGCAGGCAAGCGTTGCCCAGATATGGGTGATAATGCCGGCGCCCGAGTGCTCGGCGATCACCTCCGTCTTTCCCGGCTCGATATGGAAGCGATCGTCGTTGCCACCGGTGCGATCATAGCTCGAAAAGCGGCGCGTTCTTGCTTCGCGCAGCTTCGCAAGCCCGCGCAGGGGTGAAAGGCCGAGATTGCTCATAAGTGTCTCCTGTCTTGAATGAAGGCGGCTATTTCAGGCCGCTGGTCTTCAGCGAATCCATGATCTGCCGCTGGAAAATCACGAAGAGGATGAGAGTAGGAATGGCGACGATGGTGGAGGCAGCCATCATGTAGTTCCAGGATGCCGAATACTGGCTTTTGAAGTTGGCGATGCCGACCTGCACCATCCAGAGGTTCGGATTGGAGGTAATCGTCAACGGCCAGAGGAAGGAATTCCAGTTGGCGAGGAAGAACAGAATAGCGAGCGCCGACATGATCGGCCGGCTCAAGGGCAGAATGACGCTCCAATAGATGCGCCAATAGCCGGCGCCGTCGATCACCGCTGCCTCCTCGATCTCGCGCGGCAATGAAAGATAATATTGCCGCAACAGGAAGATGCCGAAGGCATTGAAGATCGCGGGAATGATGAGCCCCGCATAGGAATTGATCATGCCCATCGCCTTGACGATGATGAAAAGCGGCACGATCACGACCGGCAGCGAAACGAGAAAGGTCGAGAAGATCGCAAGGAAGATGATCTCGCGCCCGGGAAAGCGCAGACGCGCCAGCGCATAACCCGCCATGGTATGGAAGAACAGCGCGACGATCGTCACCGTCGCCGAGACGAAGAAGCTGTTGAGCATGTAGCGGATGAAGGGAATGCCGGTCAGCACATAGATGAAATTGTCGAGCGTCGGTGCTTCCGGTATCAGCGATGAGGAGAAGGATTCGGTTGCCGGCTTGAAGGCGATCGAGACCATCCAGAGCAGCGGAAACAGCGTCATCAGTGCCAGGGTCGCTGATATCAGCATCCACAGACAGCGGACCAGCGTGACCTGCGATCGCGCGAAATAGGCATTGGAAGCATCATTCCGCATGATCGAAACGTCCTCCGCGCGTGACGGCAAAGAAAATCGCGGTGACGGCCATGAGCGCGGCAACCAGGATCGACGACATTGCGGCCGCATAACCGAAGGCACCGAAGGAAAAGGCCTGCTGATAGATGTAGACGATCAGCACCGCCGTCGAATTGGCCGGACCACCCTTGGTCATCACATAAATGATATCGAAGGCCTGGGCACCGGCAACGGCGGCAACCATCGAGACCATGACAACGAAGAAACTCGTGGGTTTCAGCAGCGGCAGCGTGATGTAGCGGAAGCGCTTGACAGGGCCGGCACCATCGATCATCGCCGCCTCATAATACTCCTTCGGTATGTCCTGCAGGCCACCCAGGAAGATCAGCATATAGAAGCCCATCAGGAACCAGACACTGACAAGCACGACGGTGATCAAAGCGAAATTCGGATCGCCGAGAAATGAAATAGCGGGAAGACCGAGGTTCGCCATGGTCTGACCAACGACGCCGATCTTGTCGATCACCATGAATTGCCAGACAAGCGCGACGACGACGAGGCTCACCATATTCGGTGCAAAGAACATCGAACGGACGACCGCATTGAAGCGATTGGTCTGCAGTACGAGAAGCGCCAGCCCCAGGCCCGTGACATAGAGCGACGGCACGAGCATGACGGCATAAAGGGCGGTTACTCTCGCCCCTTTCCAGAACAGGGGATCATGCCACATGCGGATATAATTCTTGGCGCCGACGAAATTGTAGCCGCCGAAGCCGTTGACTTCGTAGACGCTCAGCACGAGCGAAAGAAGCATCGGCACGCCGAGAAACAGGAAGAGGCCGAGTGCATCGGGCAGCACGAAGAGGTAGCCCGCGATCCACTCTCGATGCCGGGCGGAAAGGCCTTTGCGTCCGCCATTCGCATGGCTTGTCGTCACATCTGCAATTGTCGTCATGATCTCGTCCCGGAAAGAGAGACGGCCGCTTGGGCTGATTGCCGCAGCGGCCGACGTTTCTTCTTAAAGGATCGGCGCGCCGCTATAGGAACCAAGGAACGCGTCGAGCTGCTGCGAGGCCGAGGTTGCCGTCGCTTGAGGGTCGGCGCCTCCGAGCTGCGTCTGCTGGATCGCATCGGAGATGATCTTGTAGACCTCCGGCGGCACACGCGGTTCGGCGCGGGCGCCCGGATAGACATCGGAGGCGAATTTGCCGATCATGCCGGTCTTGAAAGCATCTCCGCCGGCCGCAAGCGCGCTTTCGCGCGGTGGCATGTCCGACTTGCCCTTGGTGCACCAGTCAGCGACGCGCTGTACGGAACCTTTGTCCTTGGAAGCCAGCGCCCAGGCGCAGAACTGCGCGGCTGCGTCCGGGTTCTTGCTCTTGGCATTGGCGACGAAGGCCCAGCCGCCACCGACTGTCACGTATTTGCCGTTTGGCGGTGTCGGCAGGCGGAAGACGCCATATTTGAAATCCTTCGCATTACTCTGCAATTGCGAGATGCCCCAGATGCCGACATTCTGGATGGCACAGTAACCCGATGCGAGGTTCGCGACCGTGTCGTTCGCGCCGCTGCCCATGACCTGGCGGGGTGCCGCTCCCGAATTGACGGCATCCTGCCAGAACTTCAGAGCCTGCACCGTGGCGGGAGAATCGAACGCGCTCTTGCCGTCCTTGCCCTGAAATTCGCCGCCGCCCTGCCAGAGGAAAGGATACCAGGTGAAATTCTGATAGTAGCCCGGCTGGGTCTCGAACAGCACGCCGAAACGCTTCGGCGTCGTCAGCTTCTTCGCGAGTTCCAGCAGATCGTCCCAGGTCTTCGGAACGTCGTTCTCGTTCAGCTTCGCCTCTTCAAAAGCCTTGATCGAATAGTACATCGCCATCGGCTCGACTTCCATCGGAATGCCGTAGATCTTGCCATCGACCATGCGGTTGGCGATCACACTCTCCGGAAAATCCTCCTTGGCATCGATATGGGGCGTGAGGTCCTGCAGGACGCCGCCATTGTAATAACGCAGGAAATCGCCCGGCGAGATCAGGAAGATGTCCGGCCCTTCGCCGGAGGCGAATGCGGTCGCGAGCTTCGGTCCGTTGATATATTCCGCGTTCGGTACATATTCGAGTTCGACCTTTTGCGGATGGTTGTCGTTCCAAGCCGCGACCGCCTTCTCGAACCAGTCGATCTGGCTCTGGACCGGGCCGCCTGGCGCATAGAACTGCCAGAACTTCAATGGCGCGCTTTGCGCACGGACGGCCATACGCGATATATAGGGAAAACCGCTCAACCCGGCAGCCGCGCCGGCGGCGAGGATCGCGCCGCCCTTGAGCACGCTGCGACGGGTTGCGGGGGTGATGAACTTATCCTTACCGGTCATGACTTCCTCCCATTTTGCGTTACCGCCACCACTCTCCTACAGGGTGACGGAGCTTCAATTCATGCGGTATCGAAGGCGTGTAGATTGCAGGGAATCACGTCCGAACGCGCAGGTCCGGCATAAGCTCCCGAAAGCCTCTCGAGCAGCATCTCGGTTGCGCGATGGGCCAGCAGCGACGGCGTGTTGCCGACCCTTGTAATCCGCGGCCTGATATATTCGAGCTGCGGCTGATCGCCGAAGACGGCAATGCCGATATCCTTCGGAACATTGATGCCGCGGTCGAAGAAGGCGGCAAGCGCTCCCGCGGCCATCAGGTAGTTTCCAAAGAAGATCACCGAGGGCAGGTTGTCGCCATAGTTCGCCAGGAGCCAATCGACCGCCTCTTCCCCTGACGGACCAAGATAGCTTCCTTCCCGCCGCAGTTCGGCAATCGGCTCGACGCCGTTGTCACGCAGGCCCTGCTCGAATCCGGAAGCGCGCACCATGGCTTCGGCGAAGAAGGAAGGGCCGGTCAGATGTGCGATCCGGCGATGGCCCTTCTGGGCCAGATAGGTTCCCATCTGATGGCCGCCACCAAAATCGTCGATCTTGACGCTGTCGACCGCCTTGTTCGGCAGGTCGCCGATAAACACTGTGGGAAGATCGATTTCGAGCAGCGCGTCATGCATGCCGTGGAGAGCGAAATCGCCGACGATGAGGCCATCGATGCGCCGGCTGCGGATCTGGCGGAGATAGTGCTTGCCGTGCTCCTGTGAATGGCCGCCGGGAACATCGGTATTGAAGATCAGGAGATCGATCCCGATCGCCTCGAGATCGGACTGCGCCGCCTGCACCATTTCCGGATAGAAGGGGTTGCGGATATCCGGGATCAGCATGGCAACGAGATTGGTACGGCCGGTCCTGAGGCTTTGAGCGAGCGGGTTCGGCACATAACCAAGCTCGGCGATCGCTTCCTGAACGCGCTTGCGCAAGTCCGCCGAGACACGGTCGGCGTGATTCAGCACATGCGACACAGTGGTCGGCGACACTCCGGCACGCTTGGCAACTTTGGCGATTGTGGTCATGGGAGTAGGTTACGGCATTGTAAATCGATTTGCAAATGCTTTTGCAAATCGATTTACGACATATTTTTCCGGCAGTATCAGCACATAATTCCTGCGCTCAGACACCACCCACCCTTGCCGTATCGACCCGCTGAACCAAATAGAGATTGCCGCTCGTCCTTCAGATGCAGGCGGCGAAAGTCACCACCCGATCGCACCAGGCAATGAACCAGTCTGCCATCAGCAAAGCGAACAAGGCGCTCTATACACGGATCATCGCCGGTATCGGCGGGCTTCTGGCGGGCGCACTGTCGCTCGGGCTGTCGATCTACGAAACCCGCACGGGAACAGAGGTGGCGCAGGTGCCACCCGGCAAACCCGTCGACGCGGGTCAATGGATGGTTATTCTCAATTCCGGCAGCGTCGCTACCGAAACGCCGGATGACCGACGCCTTCCCGATGGCAAGAAAGCGCTGACACTCGATCTGACCCTTGAGAACATGACAGCGGAAAGCTCGAACTTGTATCGGGATACGCTGAAGCTCGAAAATCTTGCTAACCCCCCGGCCCCACAATTCTATCTTGTCCGGGACAATGATTTGCTTTGGGACCTCCAGCCGATGATGCCGGAAAAGGTCAAGGTCGTCTGGCAATTGCCTGCGACACAAACGCTCCCGAAAGTCCTGAACGTCGCGATCGTCGGAACCACTTATAAGCCGAAGGACAATCTCTACGCGGCACCGGGCTGGTTCAACCCGAACGACGTGGCGCGCGTCGGCTTGCCGCTTTCGGTGGGACAAGGAGCAAATCCTTGATACGCCTTTTACTTTCCTTATTGCTCGTCGGCATGACCGCCCTGCTCTTGGCGTTCCTGCAATCGACGACACCGAGCTATGCCGTCCTGACCGGCCCCATCGAAACGTCAGGACTGCAGAAGGACACCGTGTCGAGCAAGACGTTCAGCGTCAAGGTCGCCAAGCTTCTGCGCGCGAAGACGATCGCGTTTACATCTTATGGCAAGCCAGTCGAGCGGCAGACCGAAGGGGTCTGGCTGATCGTCAGTGTCGAACTGCAGTCGAAATATGATACCATGACCATCCAGGCCGCAGCGATTGAAGGAGCTTCCGGCCGTTCCTACCGGCAGACTCATCGTGCCGATGGTGCCCCTCGCCTTCTGTCATCCAAGGATTTGCAGCCGGGGCTGCCGACGACGGGCATCTTCATCTTCGAGCTGCCGGAAGATGAAACGAGCAATATGACACTGGTGCTTTCCAGGCAGCCGTCCCCTCAGCTGGATTCGGAAATTCGCGTCAAGCTCGACGGCGGAAGCGTCGAAACGCGCGACCGCGTGGAGATCGGCAATAATGGCGTCTAGACGGGAGAGACGGCTGTGGTTGGCATCCCTGCTAAGCCTGCCCTTCTTGCTGGCGGGCAATTACACCATTAACGCCTGGCGCAATGCCGAGGATTACATCAAGCGAAACGAGCTGCGCATAAGCGACAATGTCGGCGGACAGACCTATGCCAAGGCCTCCTGGACGCTCAATCAGGCAAGGGTGATCGGCGATGGGCGTGACGGGAAAATTACCTTCCCCGGCCAGATGCGCCTGGTGATCGTAAGGCTGGCTGCGAAAGCCGAAGACGATATCGGGCAGTCCTGGGCTCAATGCAGCCTGACCCTGACGGACCCGACGGGGCGCCGCTGGCAGCCCCTCAATTTCATTCTTTCCAAGGATCTCAGCCGCGACCTTGATCCACAAGCCACCCCAATCGATGGCTGCGATACCGTATCCCGCCAGCCGCCTGCCAAAAGTGCAAACACGCTCATGGAGGAAAAATTCGTCGTGCCGGCCGACGCAATTACCTCTTTATCGGCGCGGCTGAGCTTCGCTTCGACGAGACCGGACGCCATATCCTTCCCGTTGCGACTGAATTAAGCAGGGCCATGGAAAGCCGAACCGCTTCAGGCATCAGCTTCCGCCGCGGCGCCATTCCCGCCCCTGCGCGAAGCCGATTTCCAGAGCTGCAGCCAGCAGGCAAATCTTGATCGGCATGATGAGGACGCCGTCGCCCGGCGCACTGGGACTGCCGAAGACGAGCGAAATGGCCTGCGCAATCATCTGCCACAAGGGCAGATCGTGCGGACCGATGAGCCTTGAGATGCCATACCAGGCCCAAGCCGAGCCCCAATCCAGCAGCCGGTACAGCAGAATGACCGATAGCATCAGCCCGAGACCGGAACCAAGGGTCAGGCCAACGCCCTCGGCCAATGCGCGATAGCGTTTTGCCGTGCCTGCGATGAAATGCGAAATGAAATCACGGATCACCTTTGGCAGCGACTGCCAGCGCGAAATCGCGCGCGCCAACCGGCCTTCCGTCAGCGGGCGCTCGCCATTGATGTCGTAGCCATAGACCAAGGCGGCAAGGGTCAGCCAGACGACGGGATAAAGAGCATAGAAGAAGAGACCGAGTATTTGCCTGGAAAAGGAAAACGAGGCGTCCTCCGCCGTCGGCGGAAAGATGGTGGCCGCTGCGGCATCGCCCACCGGATTGAGAAAGCCGAAAAAATGCCCGATCGTTTCGGGAAGCTTGGCGACCCAGGAACGGATGTCGCCTTCCCAGGTCGAAATGACAAAGAGACCGATGAAGGCCCAGTTCGCCTCGCAAATAACGATGATAACGGCCCAGACCGGCGCTTTCGAGCGCGCATGCATGAATTTGGCAAAGCGCCTGACTGCCCAGGCGACGGCAACCGACACGAGGAGCCAGGCACTGCTGCCGAATTTCAGAGGATTGTAACTTTCCCCGAACAGCATCAGGTCGAGCGACAGCCTGGAATATTCCCTCACCGTGTCGCCGAGAAAGCCCCAGGCGGCGTAGTAGGCGAAGAATGGCACGAGCGTCAGCGCGAGTATCGACGTGAAGCCCGGCGTGGCAGAACCCTCGCCGGTATCGGTTTCCGGCCGGGCGGCCGCAATGCGCGAGGCGGCATCAAGCGACGGTAGTCCGGGCCGCACGGTCTCGAACAGCGCGACGATGATGACAAGCTTCAGGAGTACGACAAGGGCAAGCGTCGAAAGCCCAGCCAGTGCATTCAGCCGGCCGATCATGACGGCCAGTTCGTTGAGAAGCGAATTTCCAATCAGCCCGAGCAGCCACAGCGCCATCAGCTGCGGCCAGAAGCGCCACAGCAATTGCAAGGTGAGCGATGGCAGCCGGAACGGAAGCCGGAGCGGCGGGCGGGTATCCTGGGAGAGAACCGTCATGGCGCATATAGTAGCAATCGAACCGCCAGTCGCCAAGACGCCGCTCAACCTGCCAAGCGAACGGATCGCCTGCGGCTGCCCGCGGGATCCATCAAACCTTTCGCACCTTGCGCTCGGTTCTGACGCCAGCCGGTGCGGCAACCGACGCACGTTTGACAAGCGAGCATTCGAGCTTGGTGATCTGGTAGCGGCGCTCTCTTGGCAAGACGGCCGTTTCCAGATGCTCAATCGCCCATTGGCCCATGGCCATGTGGGGCAGGATCGAGGTCGTCAAGGGCGGCACGAGATGACGGCAGATGTCCTCGTCGTCGTAGCCCATGACCGACATGTCCTCCGGAATGTGGAGGCCAGCCTCCTTCAACGCTTCGTAGCAGCCAATGGCGGTACGGTCGTTCTGACAGAAGATCGCCGTCGGACGCTCGGGAAGCGAAAGCAGTTTCATGGTGCCGGAATAGCCGGCGCTCGCCGACCAGTCGCCCTCTATGACCAACTCTGGATCGAATGGAATGTCGGCCGTGGCCAAGGCCCGGCGATAGCCGGTCAATCGATCCTGCGCCGCCTGCATCCACGGTTCGCCCGTGATCGTCGCAATGCGATGGTGACCATGCGAGATCAGATGCCGCGTCGCGGTCTGCCCACCGGCTATTTCGCTCGGAACAACGGCCGGAAAGGCATAATCGGACGTATAGCAATTCAGAAGAATGATCGGGATATTGAGATCGTAGAGATAATCCGGCACCTCCACCTCGCGCGTGAAGATCGTCATGTAAATGAGCGCCGAGATGCCGCTGTTGCTGAGCGCCTTGATCGCTCTCGGCTCCATAATGGGATCGCTCATGGTCTGTGCGACGAGCAGAACGTTTCCGGCATTCCAGCAAGCCTCACGCGCGCCTTCGATCGCAACCACCGCCTCCGGACTGGTTGCAAGCTGGTCGACGGCAAAGCCGATGACGCCATCGAGCTTCGATGGCGACAGGAGCGCCGGCGGCGTGGCAAGCACGGGCGCGACATAGCCAAGCTGGCGAGCTGCCTCGATGACCCTCTCGCGGGTCTGCTGCGACAGGCGCATGCCGGGCGTATTGTTCAGGACGAAGGATACTGCGCTCTGCGAACATCCGGCCGCCTTGGCAATATCGGTCATCGTGACCCTGCTGCCGGACCGACGGCCACTTCGCTTGGATATCCTGTTGTCGACGGCCGTGCGATCGCCGTTTGCGGCCGATATCTTCTTCATAACTGCGTCTCATCTCCCCTGAAGCGAAATCGGCCTACAATCCCCACGGCCGTTTTCATGCGCTAATATTTATTATCATTAACTGCACGATCTGGGCAACCGGTGCAGGCACGCATAGATTCACCACCCACATCTTCGAACCCAAGATTGCTGGCAATTGAAATAAATAGCCAGATTTTCAAGGCTCCCCCACTTCGCATACGCGCAACTGTATTACTAATACTATTTACTAATTGAAATTAGTCGTATACCGTCGCTCGCGTGGTTGTACGTGCCGTATCTCGCTTAGCGAGAAAACCCTAGGAGGGGGTTCAGGGCCGGCCTGCCGCGAGTTGCAACTAGATCTCGCAAGCGGATCTATGGGAGGATGATCATGAAGTACCTAACACGGGGCGCTGCCGCCTTTGCGGCAGGGTTGCTGCTGAGCTATGCGACGGCGACCTACGCCGCCGACAAGCCCACTCTCGCATTTGTGGTCAACGGCGCATCTGACTTCTGGAAGGCGGCCGAAGCCGGCGTCAAGAAGGCTCAGGCCGAACTGCCGGACTTCAATATGGAATTGAAATATCCTGAACAATCATCGGTCGCGATCCAGCAGCGACTGATGGAAGATCTCGTGGCGGCCGGCGTCAAGGGCATCATGGTTTCCGCCGTCGATCCCAAGACCTCGACAGAGGGGCTAAACAAGATCGGTTCGGAAACTGCGCTGTTTACCACCGATAGCGACGCACCGGATACGAACCGCGTCGCCTATATCGGCTCATCGAACATCGATGCCGGCAAACAGGCCGCCGAAATCGCCAAGAAAGCCATGCCGAACGGGGGCAAATGCATCGGCTTCGTGGGACTTCTCGGTGCCGACAATGCCAAGGAGCGCATTCAGGGCATGAAGGACGGCCTAGCGGGCACGAAGATCGAATTGACCGACGTGCGCGGCGACGACATCGACCAGACGAGAGCGAAGAAAAATGTCGAAGATGCGCTCGTTGCAAGCCCTGACGTCACCTGCATGGTGGGCTTCTACTCCTACAACACGCCGCGCATCTATGAAGCACTGCGCGAAGCCGGCAAACTCGGCCAGATCACCGTCGTCGGTTTCGATGACGATCCGATCACGCTCGGCGGCGTCAAGGAAGGAACGATCGCCGCCACAGTCGTGCAGCAGCCCTATCTCTGGGCCTATCAGGGCATGAAGCTGATGGCCGCCTATCTGAAGGGCGACAAATCGGGCATTCCCGCTGGCAAGCTGATCATCATCCCGACGAAAATCATCGGCAAGGACGATGTCGATGCCTATGCGGCCAATCTGAAGGCTATGGCTGGCAATTGAGGCCAGCCAGCAGCGCCGGTTGCGAGGACCGGCGCTGCTCGAATGCAATTGCTCACGTCGCCGCGGCTTTCGAAGCCACATCGCACAGGCATGATATTCGTTATGAACCAGCGTTCGGATACATTGGCATCGACTGAAACCACGATGCCCTTTCTCAGCCTTTCGGGAATCGGCAAGACCTACCCGGGCGTGGTAGCGCTCGATAATTTTTCGATGGATGTCAGCCCCGGCGAGGTGATCGGTCTTGTCGGCGAGAACGGCGCCGGCAAATCGACGCTCATGAAAATCCTTGGCGGCGTCGTCAGGCCGGATCATGGCAGCATTCGGCTCGATGGAGCCGAGCACGGCGCCTTCACAGTCGAAAGCAGCATCGCGTCCGGGATTGCCTTTGTCCATCAAGAGCTCAACCTGTTTGAAAATCTTGACGTTGCGGCCAATATTTTCCTCGGCCGCGAACCGCTGCGCGGCGGCGCCCTGAAACTGGTCGACCGCGCCCGCTTGCGTGAGATGGTCGCTCCTCTTTTGAAGCGCGTCGGTGCCAATTTCTCGCCGGATACGCCGGTAGCATCACTATCGCTTGCTCAGCAGCAGATGGTCGAAATCGCCAAGGCATTGTCCATCAATGCCCGCCTCGTCATTCTCGACGAACCGACCTCAAGCCTGCCGCTTGCTGAAACGGAAAAATTGCTGGCCGTCATATCCTCGCTGAAAGCCGAAGGCATCAGCGTCATCTTCATTTCGCACCGCCTGCATGAGGTTGAGCGTGTCGCCGACCGCGTCATCGTTCTGCGCGACGGCACGCTCGTCGGCACATTGCCGAAAGACGCGATCGACCACGATCGCATGGTGAAGCTGATGATCGGGCGGGCATTGGCCGCGCGCTCCGTGGAAGCGGCACGTCCGCCGGGCGACATCGCGCTGAAGGTCGCAGCCGTTCGCACCGCCGCCTATCCGACGCAGCCCGTCAACCTGGATATCCGTTACGGTGAAATCCAGGGCCTTGCCGGCCTCGTCGGCTCAGGCCGGACGGAGCTTGCCCGCGTCCTGTTCGGGGTCGACCACAGCTATGGCGGCAACATCGCCCTCGGCGGACAGGATGTGAAACTGCGATCCGCCGGAGATGCCGTCGCCAATGGCATTTTTCTCGTGCCTGAGGATCGCAAGCTGAATGGCATCCTGCTCGATATGCCGATCTCGCAGAACATATCATTGCCCAACCTTCCGGCCTTTGCGCGCCGCTCCATGGTGTCGACTGAGCGAGAAAATGCCACGGCCGAAACGCAGCGCAGGCAGCTCGCCATCAAGACGCCATCAGTCGTAACCCGCACCGGCACGCTTTCGGGCGGCAACCAGCAGAAGGTCGTGCTCGCCAAATGGCTGGCGATGCACCCGAAGGTGCTGATCTTCGACGAGCCTACCCGCGGCATCGATATTGGCGCGAAGAGCGAAATCTACAGCCTGATGCGCAAGCTTGCGGATGCCGGCGTGGCGATCCTGATGATCTCGAGCGACATGGAAGAGGTAATCGGCGTCTCCGATCGCATCGCGGTCATGCATGAAGGCCGGATCTCCGGCATCCTTGATAAGGATCGGTTCAGTCAGGAAAACGTGCTTTTGCTGGCTGTCGGCAAGACGCTACACTAGAGCAGTTCATGGAATCTTGAACCGCCCTATCTCATTGTTTTTACGCAATTTCCAACGAAAGACGCTTGGCGCTTTCCATAGAATTGCTCTAACGGCTGCGGTCAATGGGAATTGATATCGATGAGTAAGAAAGATCTGGGCCTGCTTCTATTGATCATCGTCGTCGGCATTGTCGTGACGATCATCAATCCGCGCTTCCTTCTGCCGATCAACCTCGCCAATACGTCGAACCTCATCGGCCTTTTCGGGATATTGTCGATCGGCCAGGCTTTCGTCATTATCACCGGCGGCATCGAACTGTCGGTAGGCTCGCTGGTTGCCCTGCTCGGCGTCCTGTTCATCGATTTCATCGCCGTTCAGAACATGCCCTGGGCAATTGCCCTGCCCTTGATCCTAATTCTTGGCGGCGTCTTGGGCGCGATCCATGGCTGGCTGATTACTCGGCTCAACCTCCAGCCCTTCGTCGTGACACTCTGCGGCCTCCTGATCTATCGTGGTGCTGCGCGCTTCTACACGGCAGACGGGACGGCCGGCTTCGCCTTCGGCCAGAACTTTCCGACCCTCGAATTCCTGACTGCCGGCCGCTTCTATGGGGTGCCGAATACCTTCATCGCGCTCGTGATCATTGCCGCCGTCATGTGGATCGTTCTGCATCGCTCCGTCTATGGCCGCTATCTCTACGCCATCGGCAAGAATGAGGAGGCGGCAAAATATTCCGGCATCCGCACCACGAAGATGGTAACGGTCGCCTACATCATCTGCGGCGTGCTGACGGCGCTTTCGGCGATCTATTTTGCCATGTACACCCGCTCCATCTCGCCGGCGAGCCACGGGCAGTTCTATGAGCTCTACGCGATCGCGGCGGCGGTTCTTGGCGGCTTTTCGCTGCGCGGCGGTGAAGGATCGCTGATCGGCGTGGTGCTGGGCACGATCCTGCTGCAGGAACTGCAGAACCTCGTCAATCTGCTCGGCATTCCCTCCTCGCTCAACTTCGCCGTGATGGGTGGCGTCATCCTGATCGGCGTATTGATCGATCAGCAATGGAGTGCCATTCGCGCTCAGCGGCGCTTGGTATCGGCGGCGCGACAGGCGGAAGCGCGGCAACCGGCCGAGCAGCCGCAAGCCTAGCCGAGCGGCTATCAGCTCCCGGTAAGCCGCTCAGGTCATCCACTTGCGGTGTTCCACGAAGCGCTCTGCCAAAAGGTCGATGAACAATCGCACTTTCGTCGGCAGATGGCTACGGTTCGGATAGATCGCGCTGATCATGAATTCCACGGCCCGATAGTCGGGCATGACGCGCACGAGACGGCCGGCGGCGACCTCTTCGAAGACGATGAAACTCGGCGCGAGAAAGATGCCCTGCCCGCTCGCCAGGAGAAAGCGCAGCGTCTCCGCGCTGTTGGAGACGACATTGCCGGAAATCTTGACCCCCACCTGCTTACCATCGGCATCCTCGAAACGCCACTCGTCGCCATAGGGGTAATAGGTATATTGCAGGCAATTATGCTCCACGAGATCGGCCGGAACCTTCGGCATCGGATGTGTGTCACGATATTCGGGCGAGCAGACAAGCATGTGTCGCCAGGGCGCAAGCTTGCGCGCAACGAGCGTCGAATCAGACGCGGGTAGGGTTCTGATCATCAGATCGTAACCCTCCTCGACCATGTCAATCGACCGTTCTCCGACGTTGAAATCGAGCGAGATCGCAGGATATTGCGTCATGAATTCGTTGACGACCGGGAGCAGGAAACGGACGATGGCGCCGCTGGTGTAGAGCTTCAGCGTGCCGCGCGGCGTGGTACTAAGCGCACCGGCGGCCCGATCGGCCTCCTCGAGATCGGCCAGGATCTGCAAGGAGCGCTCGTAATAATATTTGCCGGTTTCCGTCAAACTGATCCGGCGCGTCGTCCGGTTCAGGAGCCGCGCGCCCAAGCGGTCTTCCAACGATTGCACGTGATTGCCCACCATGGTGACGGACATGTTGAGCCGGCGGGCGGCGGCGGAAAAGCCGCCACATTCCACCACCCGGCCAAAGACTGTGAGGCTGGTCAACCGATCCATATTGTCCTCGGATTATCCACTGTGACTTGATGATCCTTCCCGATTTGAGGAGATTATCAGAAGGACGGTTCGGACGCATCTTCATCGCATCAAAATGGCCCCGGACAAAGGGGTGGCGCATTGAAGGAAACGGACAATGGTGGAACTCCCCCGCAACGAAGCGTTCAAGAACGCGAGCCAAGCCGATGCTGCTCCGGCGAACGAGATCGCCAGGTCTCCGGCAACTGAAGCCCCGCAGAGCGTGACCGTCGAAGCGCCTGTCGCTTCGGCCACGCCCAAGGCTGGCAGAAAGCTCATCAAGCGCGGCGTGCTCATCGCCGCACTGCTGGCTGGCGTCGCGATCGCGGCGGATTTCGGTTACCGCTACTGGACGGTAGGCCGCTTCATCGAGTCCACCGACGATGCCTATGTAAAGGCCGATTACACCACGATCGCGCCGAAGGTCGCCGGCTATATCAAGGATGTGCTTGTCAACGACAATGACAAGGTCAAGGCCGGCCAGGTGCTCGCCCGCATAGACGACCGCGATTTCCAGGCCGCACTTTCCCAGGCGAAGGCGGACCTCAAGGCCGCTGACGCGGCGATTTCCAACATCGATGCGCAGATCCAGCTGCAGCAATCGCTGATCGGGCAGGCCAAGGCAACGGTCGACGCGTCGCAAGCCTCCCTGGATTATGCGATATCGGATGCCGCGCGTTCGGCTCGTCTGATCACCAACGGCGTCGGCACACAGTCGCGCGCCGAAGAGACGGCATCGGCCAGAAAGCAGGCCGCCGCCGCCGTCGAGCGCGACCAAGCCGCGCTCGTCGCCGCTCAGAACAAGGTACCGGTGCTGCAGACCCAGCGAGACCAGGCAGCCGCCCAGCGCGATCGGGCCGCCGCGGCCGTTCAGCAGGCCGAGCTCAATCTTTCCTATACCAACATTGTCGCCGCCGTCGACGGCACGGTCGGCGCCCGCTCGATCCGCGTCGGGCAGTATGTGACATCGGGCACGCAGCTGATGGCGGTGGTGCCGCTGCACTCGGTCTATGTCGTCGCGAACTTCAAGGAGACGCAGCTCACCTATGTACGTCCCGGACAGTCGGTCGAAATCAAGGTCGACAGCTTCCCGGACGTCACCATCAAGGGCCATGTCGACAGCCTCTCGCCGGCAAGCGGGCTCGAATTCTCGCTGCTGCCACCGGACAATGCGACAGGCAATTTCACCAAGATCGTCCAGCGCATACCGGTGAAGATCGTCATCGATGACGATAATCTGGCCGGGCTGCTACGCTCCGGCATGTCGGTGGAGCCGGAAATCGACACCAAGGCGGCTCAGACATCGACAGCCGACACACAGGGATTATCCAGCCACGCTGGATGATCCTTCCCGATCTTCATCGATTATCACCTCTGCATCGTCATGAGATTATTCCGGCATGAGCCGGAAGGAGACGCGTCGTGGCCACTCTTCAGATCGCCGCAAACAACAATTCAGCCTTATCCCAGGGCACTCCCACCGCTCCGGTTGCCCGACCCGCCATGAGCCCGCTGCGCATGTGGACCGCCGTCGTTGGTTCGACACTTGGCGCCTTCATGGCCGTTCTCAACATCCAGATCGTTAATGCCTCGCTTGCCGACATCCAGGGCGCAATCGGCGCCGGAACGGACGATGGCGGCTGGATCTCGACCTCCTACCTGATCGCCGAGATTGTCGTCATTCCCCTTAGCGCCTGGCTTGCCCGCGTCTTTTCGGTGCGCATCTATCTGCTGACCAACGCGATCCTTTTCCTCCTTTTCTCGGTCGCCTGCGCCTTTGCTGCCAATCTGCAGCAGATGATCATTCTGCGCGCCATACAGGGCTTTTCCGGCGGCGTGCTGATCCCCATGGCCTTCACGATCATCATCACGCTACTGCCGAAGCCCAAGCAACCGATGGGTCTTGCCCTCTTTGCTCTTTCCGCCACCTTCGCGCCGGCCATCGGCCCGACCATCGGCGGCTACCTCACAGAAAACTGGGGCTGGGAATATATCTTCTACGTCAACCTCGTGCCCGGCATTCTCATGGTCGGCATGCTCTGGGCGTCGCTCGATCGCGCCCCGATGAACCTTTCGCTGCTCGCCAAGGGCGACTGGCCGGGCATTATCACCATGGCGGTCGGCCTTGCCGCGCTGCAGACCGTGCTTGAGGAAGGCAACAAGGACGACTGGTTCGGTTCCCCTTTCATAGTCCGCCTCTCCGTCATCGCCGCGATCTCTTTGACGCTCTTTCTCATCATCGAGCTTCGCGCCGCCCATCCGCTCCTCAATCTGCGTCTGCTGGTGCGCCGCAATTTCGGCTTCGGCATCGTCGCCAATTTCCTGATGGGCGTCGCCCTCTATGGCTCGGTCTTCATCCTGCCGATCTACCTGACGCGTATCCAGGGTTACAATTCCGAGCAGATCGGCATGGTGCTTGCCTGGACCGGCATTCCCCAGCTGATCCTGATCCCGCTGGTGCCGCGGCTGATGAAGCGTGTTGACGCACGACTGCTGATCATCGTCGGCTTCGCGCTCTTTGCGGCTTCGAACTTCATGAATGTTCACATGACCGGCAACTATGCCAGCGACCAGCTCTTCTGGCCGAATATCGTGCGTGCCGTCGGCCAGGCGCTCGCCTTCACGCCACTGACCGCAATTGCGACCGCCGGCATCGAGCAGGAAAATGCCGGCTCCGCTTCGGCGCTCTTCAACATGATGCGCAATCTTGGCGGCGCGGTCGGCATTGCGGCACTGCAGACCTTCCTTACCAAGCGCGAGCAGTTCCATTCGAACATTCTCACCAATTCGGTCACGGTATTCGAAGAGGCTACTCGTACCCGCGTTGTCAACCTCACCAGCTACTTCATGAACCATGGGGTGAGCGATCAGGCGCTTGCCACGCACAAGGCGATCGTCGCCATCGCCGCCAGCCTTCGCAAGCAGGCCAATATCATGGCTTTCAGCGACACCTTCTATCTGCTCGGCGTCGCGCTGGTCATAGCCCTTGCCGCCAGCCTGCTTCTGAAGAAACCCGGCCACCTTTCCGGCGGTGCGGCACACTGAGCGCCGCGCTTCAAAGAGGAGGAGATAGCCATGACCCTGCTGCACGACATGCCGAAGACCGCAAGCGTCAATTCCAGAGCGGGCCATAGTGGCGTCAATACCGGGGCAACCCTGAGCCTGATCGAATGGCTGACGGGCGACGAATGCCACGCTCTCGATGAGGCGGGCCTCGTCGCCGGGCTCGGCCGCCGCTTGCGGGCTCTTGACCTTCCCGTCGATCGATTGACACTGCACCTGACGACGCTGCATCCTGAATTCATCGGGCGCACCTTCGCCTGGGCACCCGGCGAGCCGGTCGAAATCCATGATCGCGAACATGGCTCGCGTCTCGCGCTTGCCAATACGCCGCTCATGAAGGCACAGGAGATGCGCGAGCCGCTCGTCGTCGGTCCAGGCGAGAGTCTGCATGGGCGCTGGCAGCATATCGACATATTTTCCGGCCGGGGACTGGTGCAGCTGATCGTGGCGCCGCTTTGCAACGCCGACGGACCGATCAGCTGCGCCGTCTTCGCCACGCGGCGGCCAGGCGGCTTCACATCCGGCGAGCATGATCTGATCGAGCGCATCCTGCCGGCATTGCGCAACACGTGCGAACTCCGCGTCCTCAGACAATGCGAACTCAGCCTTCTCGACACCTATATCGGCCCGATGACGGCGAGCCGCACCCTTGCCGGGCACATCCGCCGTGGGGAAATCGAATCGATGGAGGCTGCACTTCTGCTGTGCGACCTGCGCGGTTTCACTGAGCTTTCCAATCGGCTACCTGGCGGCACGGTGCTCGGGCTCTTGAACGCTTATTTTGACAAGGTGATACCGGCGATCACCCACGAAGGCGGAGAAGTGCTGAAATTCATGGGCGATGCGGTTTTGGCATTCTTTCCAGGCGCCGATGCGACAGGCGCCTGCAATGCCGCGCTGAGCGCAGCAAAGACAATCCTCGATGAAATAAGCGGCTTCGAATATGAAGGCATCCGCGTCAAGGCCGGTATCGCGCTGCACTATGGCGAGGTGAGCTACGGCAATGTCGGCTCCGGCAACCGCCTGGACTTCACCTTGATAGGCCCTGACGTCAATATCGTCAGCCGCATCCAGAACGTCTGCAGCGAGAGCGGCGAAGCGCTCCTGATATCAGGCCCATTCCAGCAAAAGGCCGATATCACCGATGCGCTCTCGATCGGGCGGCAGCCGCTGAAGGGCTTCGCCGAGGCGATGGAGCTATTTGCGATCACACGTTGACGCTGGCGATGAGACAAGAGAGATGAGCCATCAACGCATTCTCTCGATCTGTCGATTTCTAAGATGGGCTTTCCTATCCGAATTTTCCCGCGAAGCATGTGTTGCATTAAATCAACAACCAGTTTTTCCGTTTCCGAATGGCTCCGGTTCGGATTTACAAACAATCTGAATGTATATAGCTCTGTCAGCAGGACCTATTTAGCTTGCGATCTGGTGGGGTGTTGTTTCAGCCGCCAGCTAACGAGGTTCCATCGGGGTGGGGATAGTACCGGCAGTCTATTATAGATTTAGTGCCTGGTTTGGCTTTCTGTTTGCGGGAAGCACTTCCAGGATAGCCTATTATGCTCGCTCCTTGGATTACGTAGGAATAATTACGACAAGGAGTTATTATGAACATCAAGAGCCTTCTTCTCGGCTCCGCTGCTGCGCTGGCAGCAGTATCCGGTGCTCATGCTGCTGACGCGATCGTCGCTGCTGAGCCCGAGCCGCTGGAATACGTTCGCATCTGCGACGCATATGGTGCTGGCTACTTCTTCATTCCCGGTACCGAAACCTGCCTCAAGGTCGGCGGCATGGTCCGTACCGAAGGCAAGTGGTACGATGCCTATAATGCCAACAGTCACAACGGCACTCTGTGGCATACCCGCGCTCAGCTGAGCCTCGACACCGCGACCGACACCGAATACGGCCCGCTGAAGACCAACACGGTCATCCGTTGGGATTGGCAGGAAGGCAATTCGACCTCCAGCAAGCTGCTGTTCGCCAACATCAGCCTCGGCGGCTTCCTGGTCGGTAAGGCTGACTCGCAGTATAACTACTACATCGGTTATGCCGGCGACGTCATCAACGACGACGTGATCTATGACGGCCCGTATGAACTCAACCAGTTGACCTACAGCTACGATGCCGGCAACGGCTTCACGGCTGTCGTCTCGGTTGAAGACAGCAACTCCAGCGGCTCGGGCGCTGGTTATGGCGCCAGCTGGGCAAGCGACGACAAGGCCAACCACTACGCTCCTGACGTCGTTGCCGGTGCCGGCTTCAAGTCCGGTGCATGGGGCTTCAAGGTCGTCGGTGGTTACGACTCGATCAAGTCGGAAGGCGCCATCAAGGCTCGCGTCGATGCTGACTTCGGCGTCTTCTCGGCTTTCTTGATGGGCGGCTGGAACACCGATGGCGACAACCTGAACAAGTATGCCGGCACCAACCTGGCTCGTTCTTCTTGCCCGGCTAACGATGCATCGAAGTGCGGCTGGGGTGACTGGGCTGTCTGGGGCGGCGTTGGCGTTCCGATCAACGAAAAGCTGAAGTGGAACCTCCAGCTCGCCTACACCGACTCGAAGATCTTTGCCGCCACGACGAACGTCAAGTGGAACCCGGTCAAGAACCTGCTCATCGAGCCGGAAGTTTCCTACACCAACTTCGATTCTGTGAACCAGGATCAGTGGGCTGGTATCCTGCGCTTCCAGCGTAGCTTCTGATAGTGCTTACCTGGTCTCCTGGGGCCAGGTACGGGAAGCCTGATGTATCGATCCATCAGGCTTCTCAAAGCGATCGGTTGACCTCCGATCGAAACCGGAAGGATCCGATTTCCCTCCGGGTCCTTCTTATCCCCCTGCAAGATCAACGATGATTACGTCAATCCGGCGCGTAGAATCCCGCCTGGTGGGCAGCCCGATCCAGCTCCTCCCGGAAATCGGGATGGGCAAGCGCAATCATCGCCTTTGCCCGCTCTGCCACCGATTTGCCCTTGAGGTTCACCCAGCCATATTCCGTAACAACGATATGGATATCGTTACGCGACGTCGTTACTGGACCTGTCAGCGTCGGAACGATACGCGAAAGCGTTCCTTTGGCCGCCGTCGCATGACAGGCGATGATCGAGCGGCCGCCGCGTGAGCCATAGGCGCCACGGACGAAATCCACCTGCCCGCCCGAGCCGCTGAATTGCCGTCCATTGACGAATTCGGAATTGCACGCGCCATTGAGATCGATCTGCAGCGTCGCATTGACCGACACCATCCGGTCATTTTGCGCAATGACGAACGGATTGTTCACATAGTCAACGGGATGCGCTTCGACATCGGGATTATCGTTCAGGAAGTCGTAAAGCGGCTTGTCTCCCAGCGCAAAGGTGAAGATGGTGCGCCCGAGATGTATCTGTTTGCGGCTATTGTCGACCACGCCAGCTCTGACCAGAGCGGCAAGTCCCGATGTCATCATTTCTGTATGAATGCCCAGGTGGCGGTGCTGTGAGAGACCGGCGCAAACAGCGTCAGGCAGCGCACCGATGCCCATCTGCAGGCAATCGCCATCATCCACAAGCCCCGCGACGATGGCGCCGATCGCATCATCGACTTCTGAGCGAGGCGCCGCCGCGAGCGCCGGCAGGCTTGCGTCATTCTCGACAACAACCGTGACGCTCGAGACCGGGATCATGCAATTGCCCCGCACATAGGGCATGCTGGGATTGACTTCGAGGATGAGGCGAGCGCCGGGCTTGCGGGCAACCGCCAGGGCATAATCGGTACTGGCGCCAAGGCTGAAATTCCCGTCCGCATCCATGGGCGAGACGGTAGCGATCAATGTATCGACGCCGACATGCTCCACCAGCGAGCGCGGCACCTGACTGAAATGGCACGGCACGATCTCGGCGGCGGGCAGCATCTCCGCCATTCGCCGTTTATCCAAGGCACGATCCACCGCTCCATGAAAATAGCTCATGGGAACGATGCGGTCGCGCAGATCGAAGTCGAGCACGCTGGAGCCGGCGACACCCGTGCAGAGCAGGTAATAAAGCCGGACGTTGTCCACCGCTCCGGCCCGCGCGCGTTCGGCCAATGCCGCAAGGATTGCAGGCGGCTGGCCTGCAGCGATCGGCATGGCGATCTTCGCGCCGGATGGTATCAAGGCAACGGCCTCATAGGCAGAGCGCACGCGTTCGCGGTATTGCGTCTGATGATTAGCGGCCATCGAGTCCTCCCCTTGAATGCCACCGTCAGCACAATTTGGCCTCCACTGCGTGATCGCATACAGCCCTCCTCCGAGGCTGCTGCGAACGCCTTCGCTGCAGTAGGACGCACTTACATAAAAGCGCCTAACCTGCTGTTTGCGCAAGACCCGAACATCATGCTCACACCGGCAAAAGCGAAATCGGCCTCAACCCTCGAATCGGCATCGACGCCGCAACTCATAGAGCGCAAGCTTCGAGACTCGAGGATAAAGGGAAGGACACTATCAATTTTCCTTCCACGGCTGCGATTGATGATGGAGCTCGTCAGGCCTTGACGTCGACCGTGCCCATCATGCCGAGATCTTCATGCTCGAGGATGTGGCAGTGATACATGCGCTGCCCCGGCAAATCCTGTCGCAGCAGGATGCGTACCGTCTCGCCGGCGGCAACGTTCACAGTGTCTTTCCAGGCCCGGTAGGATGGCTTGGTGACCGCGCCATCCTTTTCCCGTTCGACAAGCTGGAACTGCGTCCCATGCACGTGAAACGGATGGTCCATATCCGCCTGGTTGACGATTTCCCATAGCTCGATCTGCCCGACCTTCGAAACTGCGTCGATGCGCGTCATATCGAAACTGGCGCCGTTGATGAGGAACTTCATCTCCATGCCGTCCATGGATTCGGTCAGGACAAAGCGACGCGTGACTGACGGCTCTGCGAGGCTGTCAATGGTGCGCAGCTTCGCGGGAAGCGGAGGCGCAATAGGTGCAGCTTCCTCTGAAATACTTGCCGTCAGCAAGGTCATGCCGGCTTCATCGGGCTTGCCCGGCCCCATCCATCCGCGCTCATAAGCGAGTGTGACGAGCTTTGCCGCTCCCGGCCTGTCGAAGGAGATGATGAGTTCGACGCGCTCGGCGGGCGCAAGCAGCAAATCGTCGATGCCGACGGGAGCCTCGATAAGGCCGCCATCCGTTCCGACGAGCATCATGGCGGCATTCTCGAACGTCAACCGCAGGAATCGCGCATTGGTCGCATTGAAGAGGCGCACACGACGCTTTTCCCCTTTCGCGACGGCCAGGACCGGATTCTTCTGACCATTGACCAGAATATGATCGCCGACACGCCCGTTCATCAGATCGATCATGTTGCTCGCCGGCATGCTTCCATCTTCGGCGATCCGAAGATCGGTGAACATCAGGACCGTATCGCCATATTCGGCAGGGATCGGATCATCCTTGGGTTTCACGAGAAAGATGCCTGCGAGCCCGCGATAAACCTGTGCGGCAGTGAGACCATGCGGATGGGGATGGAACCAATAGGATGCGGCGCTGCCTTGCGGCAGATCGAAAGCATAGAGGCGCTCGCTGCCCGAAGCGACGGGTTCCATGGGGCTGCCATCCTGATCGGCCGGCACCGGCATCCCATGCCAATGGACCGTCGTCGGTTCGCCGGGAATGCCGTTCCTGAAGCTGATCTCGATCCTGTCACCCTCATGCGCCTCGATCACGGGATTTCCGCTGTTATAGAGGAGCACGGGCGTATCGAGCCCTTCGGCGAAGCGAGCTAGCCCCTGCTCTGCGGTAAGTCTTGTCTTGAACAAACCGGCTTCGCCGGCCTCGTTCATCAAACGCGGCAGCTCCCGTAGAGGCTGCCCTTCCGGCAGGACGGGCTTGTTGCCGGCGACAGGCATCATATTGTGAGCGCCGTTCATGTTGCCCATGTCGTGCATCATCTGGGCCGAGGCAGGCCCGGAAATCGCAAGGCCCGCCAGCCCCGCAAGAAAATTACGTCTGTACATCGATTGCTTCCTCTTGCTGAGCGATATCCTCATTAAGGCCGCTCACCACCGTGCGCGCATCCAGACTGGTCTCGATCCCGGCGTCTGGATCGACGGATTGGATTGCTTCGGTGACGGATCTCAAGCAGCAGCCGCAGGTCATGTTTTCAAGTCTCAGCTCCAGGAGAACTCTCATCTGTTTTGATCTCATGATGCTTAAGGTGGGGGTTCCAACCATGGTAAGGTCAAGTGTCCTACAGCCAAAAATATGCTATTGACCTTCCCATGGTTGGAAGGCCCATCTTCCATCGGCAACATCAGGCGGTGCCTGTCAGGAGAACATTCATGAATATCGGACAGGCAGCAAAGGCATCGGGCGTTTCGGCCAAGATGATCCGCTATTACGAAGAGACCGGCCTCATTCCGGCAGCCGGCAGAACGGCATCGGGTTATCGCGACTATTCGGATACCGACGTGCACATGCTGCGCTTCATCCGCCGAGCGCGCGATCTCGGCTTTGCCGTTGCGGAAATCAGCGAGCTTTTGGAACTCTGGCGCGACGAAAGCCGCCAGAGCGCCGAGGTCAAGCGCCTCGCTCAGGGTCACATCGCGGCACTGAAGAAAAAGATCGCCGACCTGCAGGACATGGAGCACACACTCAGCATGCTCGTTAATTCCTGTCAGGGCGACCATCGTCCGCATTGCCCGATCCTGCAGCGGCTCGAGACCGATCAGGAAGACGAAAATCTGCCGATCCAGCCTCGACCCGGCGCGATATCGCGGCCCTTGCAGTGATCTCTGCCCGCCGACCTCTTTGCGGCGCGGCACCGACATCATAGCTTGCTCGGGATAAATCCCCGCCAAGGCTGCTCAGGCTTCCCCGTCAAGGAATTGCCGGAGGCGCGGCACGACGAAATCAAGGAAGACGCGCACGCGCTGCGGCATGCGAGCCCCTCCCAGGAAGACCGCGTGAATCTGCTCCTCATCCGGCTCGACGACATCGGCGAGCACCTCGATGAGACGACCCGCCGCGAGGTCGGCGCGGACGTGATAATCACCCATACGCGCAAGCCCCACACCTGCCAGCGCCATGCGCCGCACGGTTTCGCCATTATTGGCAAGCAGCGAACTCGGCATGGCGCGATCGACGATGCGGCCGCTTTCCCTCACCGGCCAGACGGGCGCAAGACGGCGGAAATTGAATCCCAGGCAATTGTGCCGGGAGAGGTCATCAACACTCAGTGGTATTCCATGGCGATCGAGATAGCTGGGCGCGGCGACGATCTTGCGGCGAGCAATGCCGAGGCGGCGTGCAATCATGCCTGAAGCCGGCAAAGCCCCAACCCGAAAAGCAACGTCGGTGCGGTCGAGATAAAGATCGACGATTTCATCGGACAGCGACAGATCGACGACAACATTGGGATAGGTCTGCCAAAATTCCGGCAAGAGAGGTTCGAGGCCGAGTACGCCCAGGGCAACGGAAATATTGACGCGGACCGTGCCGCCCGTCGTCGTCGCACCCTGTGCCAGTTCCTGTTCGACCTGGTCGAGATCATGCAGCAGGGCCTGGCTGCGCTCATAGTAGATCCGGCCCTCCAGGGTCAGCGATAGCCGTCGTGTCGAGCGTTCGACAAGCCGCACGCCGAGCCGGGATTCGATACGTGAGATCAGCTTGCTGACGGTGGAGGGCGTCATGCGCAACAGGCGCGCTGCTTCGGAAAAGCTGCCTGCTTCCACCACGCGAAGAAATACCTGCATCTCGCCGACGCGATTGTCCATGGAGCACCCATTTTTGATTTAATTTCACAAATAATGTGAAAAGCTACCCAATTATCAAGTGCGTATGCTCTCTCTATTTCATAGGCCGAAGAGATTGCGCCTTCAAATCCGGCGCGTCACCCATTCAGGGCGGCCAAAGCCGCCGAGGTATTCAAAAAGGAGTTTTCGATGCTCACCGTTACCGCCCAGGGCGCTGCAATTCCCGCGCTCGGCTTCGGCGTCTTCCGCATGTCGGACGCGGAAGTGGAACGCGTCATCCCGGCCGCACTGGAGGCCGGTTTCCGTCATTTCGACACCGGACAGATCTACCAGAACGAGGAAGCGCTTGGACAGGCCCTCCAGGCCGCCGGCGCGCGACGGGACGAACTGTTCCTGACCACCAAGGTCTGGGTCGACAATTACAGCAACGAGAAGTTCGCAGCTTCGGTCGACGAAAGCCTCGACAGGCTGAAGACTGACCGCGTCGATCTTCTCCTTCTGCATTGGCCGGGCGACAAGGTTCCGATCGCGGAGCAGATCGAAATGCTGAATGCCGTCCAGGCCGCCGGCAAGACCCGCTTCGTCGGCGTCAGCAACCAGAATATCGCGCAGATGCGGGAATCGGTCAGACTTTCCAGCACGCCGATCGTGACCAATCAGGTCGAGATCCATCCCTATCTGTCCCAACATGCCCTTACCGCAGCGGCGAAAGCGAATGATGTTGCAATCACCGCCTATTACGGCATGGCCGACGGTGCGGTGCCGAAGGATTCGGTGCTGCAGCGGATCGGCGCCAGATACGGCAAAAGCGCCGCGCAGGTCGGTCTTCGCTGGCTGATCCAACAAGGCCACATCGCTTTGTCCAAGACGGCCAATCCGGAGCGCGTCAAGGAGAACATCGCGATCTTCGACTTCAATCTCGACGAGGCGGATATGGCCGCCATCGCCACTCTCGCTCGCCCGGATGGCCGGATCGTCAGCCCGCCCGGCCTCGCGCCCGAATGGGACGCCTAAGGAGTTTTAACATGGACACCAGGATCTCGACGGCCGAAAAGGCCCAAACATCTTCTCACGCACGGTGGGCGCTTCTCGCCCTGGCGATCGGAGCCTTCGGTATCGGCACGACCGAGTTTTCGCCGATGGGACTTCTCCCGGTCATCGCCAAGGGGGTCGACGTCTCGATCCCGACCGCCGGCCTCCTGATCAGCGCTTATGCGATCGGCGTCATGGTCGGCGCGCCCTTCATGACGCTCGCCTTCAGCCGCTTCGGCAAGCGCACGGCGCTGATGCTGCTGATGAGCGTCTTCACCGTCGGCAATCTCATGTCGGCCATGGCCCCAGGCTACTTCACGTTGCTGCTCGCCCGGCTCGTTACCAGCCTTAACCACGGCGCCTTCTTCGGTCTGGGCGCCGTCGTGGCGGCAAGCGTGGTGCCGAAGGAAAAGCAGGCAAGCGCCGTTGCCGCCATGTTCATGGGGCTGACGATCGCCAATATCGGCGGCGTGCCGGCCGCCACCTGGGTTGGTCAGGCGATCGGCTGGCGCATGGCTTTCGCAGGAACGGCGCTGATCGGTATTGCCGCCATTGCAGCGCTATGGTTCGCCCTACCGAAAGGCGAGCGCGGCGCGATGCCGAATGTCCGGCGTGAACTCGCCGTGCTTACCCATCCGACGGTACTGCTCGCAATGGCAACGACCGTCATGGGCGCAGGCGCGATGTTTGCACTCTATACCTATGTCGCTCCGGCGCTCACCGAACTGACAGGCGCCTCCAACAGCTTCGTAACGTTGGGACTGGTGTTGATCGGCGTCGGCTTCACGATCGGCAACTGGCTGGGCGGCCGTCTGGCCGACTGGTCGCTTGATGGCGCAACCAAGATCTTCCTTGGCCTGCTTGCCGCGATCATGTTCGTGCTGCCGCTGGCAATGACCAGCCACATCGGGGCGGCCATCGGTCTTCTCGTCTGGGGCGGCGCAGCGTTTGCGATCGTTCCGCCGGTACAGATGCGCGTCATGGAAGCGGCAGCCGAAGCGCCTGGTCTTGCCTCCTCCATGAATGTCGGGGCGTTCAACCTCGGCAATGCCTTGGGTGCCGCAGCCGGTGCCGCCGTGATCAGCCTTGGCTTCGGCTATGCAGCGGTTGCGATCGCCGGAGGGCTGCTCGCCGCCGCCGGCCTGGTACTGGTGTTGATCGGCACGCGCAGATCATCGTCGCTGCCGGCAAATTGCAATGCCTGATCAATCCGCCGGCGGCCCCTAAAGGCGTCAGGGTTTCCGGATGTCCTATCAACAGAAATCGAGCCGTCTACGGTCCGTCGCCGCAGACGGCTCGATCCAATTGAAACAGCCATGCTCAAGGCAGCTTGATTTCAAGCGTGATCATATAGTTGCTGTAATTGGGCGGGGCCGGCGGGAGGTTAGGGCTAGTGGCCGAGAAGATTGAATAATCGGTTATGCGCGGAGCCGTGGATGGCGGCTTCACGTCCGGTCTCCAGGACGCCTTGATCGTTATTTTGTCGGTGGCGCGATAGGAAAGATCAAGCTCGCGGCTCCTGCTTGCACCATCCCGGGAATGCTTGCCCGCCAAGGACCATTTTTCCCATGACGCCGCCACGGTTTCGGTTGTCTCGGTGCCCTTGCGCTCATAGCTGCCGCTCAGCGAGGAATTTTTATCCTTGGTCGACAATTTATAAAGCTGATCCTGAACCTTGCCGTTGAAATCGGTGGTTATCGTGGCGCTGCCTTCGATATTACCATCAAACGACCGTGCGTTGACGTCGAAAATGATCGTCTTGTTGCCGACATAGACGCCGACGTTCGGATTGAGCCCATTCGTCTTGAAGCCGATGTCGCTCTTCGCCTTTGAATCGAGAACGATCGGACGCTCGGGCGACTGGAAGTATTTTCCAAGCAAATCCTGCTGAGGCTTGGTCGGCGCAACGGGCTTACCCATGGGGTCGAAGGCACCCATGACCGTGCAGCGCTGGCCACTCACCCAGCTATTGACGGCAAAGATCAGATGCCCGTCATCGCCAATTGCGGCTACGCCCTGATGCAGGCTGTTCCTCAGATTATAGCGACCGCAGCAGGACAGTGCGTTGTCGCTCACCGCTTCGAAGGACCGGCCGGAAAAAAGCACGCCGGACGGCAGTCCCGATGCCGCACTACTCCCGAGGATGGGGCAGCTGGAGAGCGGTATCAGCCTGTAGCTGTTCAAATCCGTTTGCGGCGTCTGGCCCGTCGGCCTTGTGAGCGGTGCTAATCCCATATCTGATCTGCCGTTTCCTGATCCGTTGACGAAGGATGAAATTCCCAAATCGCCATGCCGCTGAAAGGCAGCGGCGATACGATTTATGCGTGTCCAACCGGGGGAGTTAGGTCGGCGAACTTATTTGTCCAGACGGTCGATTTTGTTTCTGGTGGCGTGGGACCAGGCTGACAAAATCGGCTTTTGGCCCTAACCGTCTGATCATTTGACATGGGCTCGTATTGCCAGCACTAGTTGCTTTCGGATAGACCCTCTCCATCTCATCTGTGTTCAGATTTTCCGGAGCATAAAAATGCGTCTTGAACCGCAGCAGCGAATTTATGTCTGCTTCTTCCTCTTTGCGGTATCGATGGGCGCAATGCTGTCGCGCCTCCCCGATCTGCAGGACGCCTTGCAGATCGACAAATCGGAGCTCGGCCTGACGCTGATCGGCGCGGCTATCGGCGCGCTGATATCGCTCACCTTCGCCTCCCCGATCGTCGCACGTCTCGGCGCGCGCAAGACCGCATTCATCACCGTGCTTGGAACGTCCGCATCCCTGGCGCTCGTGCCCTGGATGGGCGTTGCTCCGCTTGTCTTTGCCATCCTGCTTTGTGAAGGTCTGCTGGCCGGAGCGCTTGAAATCAATCTCAACGTCGAGATCGATCGCATCGAGGCGCAGCTTGGCCGGGGCGTGATGAACCGCGCCCATGGATTCTGGAGCCTCGGCTTTTTCGTCACCGCCCTCGTATCGTCGGCGATCCGCCAGGCCGGCATTTCGATGCAGCTGCACCTTGCCCTGACATTTACCTTCGTGCTGATCGTGGGTTCGCTTGTCATTGCCGGCATGCGCAATGCGCCCGCCCGCCCGGCACAGGATCATCCGGAGGCCGGGCATGTCGCGCTGCCGACACTCGGCCTGCTGCCTCTCTGTGTCATTGGCATTGCTGCCTTCCTGGTCGAGGGCGCGGGCATCGACTGGTCGGCGATCTATATGCGCGACGTCTTTCACGTCGAACCGTTCGTCGGCGGGCTCGGATTGACGCTGTTCACCTTCTTCATGGCGCTGGCAAGATTGTTTGCGGACCGGTTCGTCGATCACTTCGGCTCCCGCTCCGTTGCACTCTCCCTACTGCTTCTTTCAGCTGCCGGTCTCTGCGCCGTCTGGCTGGCGCCTCACCCCAATGTGGCGCTACTCGGCTTCGCCTTCATGGGCGCCGGCTGCAGCGCGGTCTATCCGCTGGCGGTTTCGGCGGCCGCCCAACGCACCGACCGTCCGGCCCATGTCAATGTTGCAGCACTTGGACAAATGTCCTTCGTCGTCTTCTTCCTGGCTCCGCCGCTGCTGGGATTCGTTGCCGAACATGCGGGGATTCGCACGGCCTACCTTGTCTGCATCCCGGTCATCCTCGCCGCCTTGATGGGCATCGGGTCGCTTTCGGCCCGTCGCAGCGCCTTCGCGTAAGGACTCTGCGATCCGGCAAAAGTCTCCTGCATTAAATTCGCCGGGATCCCTTATTCGTTGTGAGGGGGAATGCTGTACGCTTCCCCCTCTTCCGCAGTCGAGCGTGGGGCATCGCTCGCCTGCAGTGCTTTCACCGAGTCAGAAGCCTTGGCTCGCTTAACGCAGCGAGCGGAATGCCGCCCTGACTTCGTTGGTGAAAATCGCCGGCTGCTCCCAGGCCGCAAAATGCCCGCCGTTCTCGGTTTTGTTGAAGTAGATCAGATTGCCGAAGGCACGCTCCGTCCACGACTTGGGTGCCTGATAGATTTCTCCCGGAAAGACACTAACCGCGACCGGCACGGAAGGGATCCTTTCGAGAGCGTTGAAATTGTTGGTGTGGTCTTCCCAATAGATCTGGGCTGCCGAGGTACCGGTCTCCGTGAACCAATAGAGAGAAATGTCATCCAACATCTCGTCCCGAGTGAGAACCTTTTCCGGCTGCTTGTTGCTATACGTCCACTCGGCAAACTTGTCGTACATCCACGCGGCCATTCCGATCGGTGAATCGACGAGCGAGTAACCGATCGTCTGCGGACGCGTAACCATCATTTGCGCGTAGGCAGCGCTGTCTCGGTAGAAAATCGCGAGCTTGTCGAAGCAAGCCCGTTCGTCCGCAGTGAGACCTGCGGGCGCCGGGGCACCTGCAGCCAAAATCGGCACGATTTCTTTTGGAACGATCGCAGGCATGTTGAGATGAATGCCCAGCAATCCCGGCACCTTTTGATGCGCCATGCGCTCGGAGATGACCGAGCCGCAATCACCACCTTGCGAGACGAACTTCTCATATCCGAGCCGATTCATCAGCGTGCCCCATGCCCGACCGATATGATCCGAACCCCAGCCCTGCGTCGTCGGCTTGCCGGAGAAGCCGAAACCGGGGATCGATGGCACCACGAGATGAAAGGCGTCTTCGGCCTTGCCGCCATGAGCGGTGGGATTCGTCAAGGGATCGATGACCTTGAGCATCTCCAGAATCGAGCCCGGCCAACCATGGGTCATGATCAGCGGCATTGCGTTTTCGTGTGGGGAGCGAACGTGAATGAAGTGAATATCCAGCCCATCGATTTCGGTCATGAACATCGGCAGAGAATTGAGCTTCTGTTCCACCTTTCGCCAATCATAACCGTCGGCCCAATATCCAACGAGATCGCGCAGGCGTTCGAGTTGCACGCCCTGGGAGTCGTCAGCGACATTTTCCTTGAGCGGCCAGCGTGCCGTCGCAAGCCTGTGCTTCAACTCGGCAATCGCGCTGTCGGGAATATGGACCTTGAACGGCTTCACACCGTCGGGCAAGGTGTCCGATGCGGCAAAGGACATGGCAGGCTTCAAGAGCGAGGCCGCTCCAGCGACAGCGGCCGCAGTCACAAAGGCGCGTCTGTTCATTGAGAAGGATAAAGGCGACATCAGAATCTCCAAATGTTTGGGAGGTTTGTTGAATGCCGCGAAGTTTTGCTTTCGGCGTGTATCCCGGTTGTGTCCTCAACCGCGTCAAATTGTATCTTTCCGTGTCCGGATCGACCGAGGCTACAATAGAATATAGAACTCCGCGCTTTGACTTTGGCAGCGGCAAAATGCACCCGAAAAATATGGAACTTGGCCGAGTAGCCAGTGAAGAAGAATTTTTGGAGAATCTTGGGGTGCGAGATGAGGCAATGCGGGGCTGCCAAGCCCTGCGGCGACCCCATAGAGATGGCGCGGGCTTACGAAGTTCCTCTTCCATGATGATGGAAACGGCTCGATGGCTACCTGCTCGAAGCTGCGCTCGTCTATGGGTAAAATAAGGGCGGCTATCCTGGCGGGAGGAGAAACCATGGATAGCCGGCCGGCCGCGATATGATGAGATAAGGCCGGCAAATTTCACTTAATCGCGTTGCAGCGCCTTACGGCGCATAGCGCGTAAAGACGTAGTCGTGATCCCTGACGTTGCCGACATGGCAGCTGAGACAGGTTTCATGTTGAGCAATATCGACCGGCTTGCCATCGACGAACCGCCCGAAGCCCCAGCCGTGACTATCGGGATATTTCTTGGAATCCTTCACCATGACCTGCACCGTGGTCGGCGCACCCGGCACGGTTGCCGGCGCGAACTCCGTCGATTGCTTGCGCTTATAGGCCAGTTTGACGAGGACCGAGCCGTCGGGAAAAGGCAGGGTGCCCTTCTTATAGGTGTCAACGGCGATATCGTTGCCGAGCACGGCGCGAAGCTCGTCGAGCGGCGGAGCCTCCTGCGCCGGCGCAATGAATTTCCAGTCCCGATAGCCTTCCGGTATGGTCACGCCGTAGATCGGCGATGCATTTTCCGGCGGCGTTGCAGAACCTGCCGATTGAGACGCGGCGATGCCGACGGCAAGGCTTGAGACGGCAAATGCACCGAGGAATGCAAATTTCATTTTAGACTCCTGCCTGACGGATGATCCCGCAGAAGATCGCCGGGAATTGTATCCGCTAAATTTCAGGAAACGGCTCGATTGTATCGCAATGTAGCCAGGGAAACCCATTCGTGTGAGCTGCTCATCGGAAATCGGGTGGCTACCGCTCCGGTTCGGACGCTAGGCTTCAGCTTATCACGGCTTCCGAGGACCCGACATGAACACATCGATCTCCACTTCCGCACCGGCTTTCACGGAAAACTCTATAGAGGCTCGGATCGACGCCTATGATTGGCCGTCGCTGGCAAGAGAGCTTGACGGCTTCGGCTGCGCCGTCCTTCCGAAGCTTCTGGCACCCGATGAATGCGCTGCGGTCTCCGGGCTCTACTCCGAGGAACGTCATTTCCGCAGCCACATCATCATGGCGCGTCACGGCTTCGGAAGAGGTGAATATCGCTATTTCAACTATCCGCTGCCGTGGCTTCTCGGTGGATTGCGCACAGCGCTCTATCCCCACCTCGCCGGCATCGCAAACCGGTGGAATGAACGCATGGGCGTCGAGGAACGCTATCCCGATGAACATGCAGCCTTCCTGAGGCAATGCCATGAGCTCGGTCAGAGGCGCCCGACACCGCTGCTGCTGCAATATGTGCCGGGAGACTTCAATTGCCTGCACCAGGACCTCTACGGCGAGCTTGCCTTTCCGATTCAGGTGGCCATTCTGCTTTCCGAGCCGGGACGGGATTTCACCGGCGGCGAGTTTGTCCTGACCGAGCAGCGGCCGCGCATGCAAAGCCGCGTGGAAGTCGTGCCGCTTCGACAGGGCGATGCCGTCGCTTTTGCGGTCCACAATCGCCCCGTGCGGGGAACGAAGGGAAGCTACCGCGTCAATCTCAGGCACGGGGTAAGCCGCGTCCGCTCCGGCATGCGCCACACCGTCGGCATCATCTTTCACGACGCCCGCTGAGGCATCGCTATCCGACGAAGCCGGCGTAATTTTCTCCGGTAATTCTGTGCATGATGGCCGAGTATGCCTCATGATTCTGGTCGCCCGCCAGGACACGCCCCAGCGACGGCTGCGCCAAAGCCGACATAGGCAGGAGGGCGAGCGGCGTCGAAACGGGTGTGAGATGTGAGCCCTGCCCCGCGCGCAATGTCGTCAGCAGACCGAACATTTCGCCGGTGATACTAGGCTTCGACAATATCGCCATGCGATATTGCCCGGAGGAATTCGTCACCAGATAGATATGCCCCGACAGGTGCGGCACCGACACCGAGCCCTGCTGTGAAAAAGAGGCATCGCTGCGCTCGCGTTCCCGGAAACTCAGACAGGTCCGTTCTCCATCCCAGGCGATCTCGGTGCAATAGGCGAAAATCGCATTCGCATCGCCGAAGGACGGACGAAGCGTCAGGTAGGTACCTTCCAGCCAGGAAACCGACGCGCGGGAATAGGCACCGAGTTCTTCAGGAGCATGGCCGGGCTTGTCGTTGACGACAGGTGCTTGCGTTCCGCTCGGTTCCCGCAGGACGACGCCCAACGCCTGCTCCAGGCGAATAAGGGTGGCAAGAGTAAAAGGGCGATGACCGGAAAGAGCCTTCTCCAGCGTCGAAAGACTGATGCGCGCGTCATTGGCAAGACGCTGCCTCGAAATGCGCCGTCGGGCGATCTCTTCGCGAACTCGCGCCGCCACGGCACTGTTCTGACTGTCGGACAAATAAGGGTCGCCCTGGACCATTCATTCGTTTTCCTGTTTGCGTAATTTTCTTCACAATTCCACACATGGCCGTAACCGGCAAGACCGTTTGCGGCAAGATGCGGACGAAACAGGGCAAAGCTTACGCTGGCGAGAAAATAGCCTTTGTTCACAATGGCTTCAGTCATTCCACCAGCGAATAAGGAGCCTGTCATGTCAGCCTCGCCAAACGTCTCGCGCTACCAGAAGCGGCAAAATTTCCTCATCAGATTCGGCCTGTTGCTCTGGTTCAGCAATGCCATCCTGCTGCCGGTGCTTGCCGTCATTTTCGCACTGCTGCATCCCCTGGAATCGCACGCGCAACCAACAGCCTTCGTCACGCCGAACGAAATGGGCACCGGCAGCCTTCTTCTTCAGACCAAGGAAGACGGAAAATATATCGAGGCGCCCCGCCTTGCGACCGATGTCGATCTCGACGTCAATGGACCGACGGCACGCGCAGTCCTCACGCAAGCCTTCCAGAACACGACCGACAAGTGGGTCGAAGCCCTCTACGTATTTCCTCTTCCGGAAGACAGCGCCGTCTATTCCCTGAAGATGATCGTCGGCAACCGGGTCGTTGTCGCCGATATCAAGGAGAAGCAGGCTGCGCGCGCCATCTACGAGAAAGCGCGCAGGGAAGGAAAAAAGGCGTCCCTTGTCGAACAGCAGCGCCCGAATGTCTTTACCAATGCGGTCGCAAACATTGGCCCGCATGAAAAGATCGTCGTTCAGATCGAATATCAGCAGTCGGTCCGCCTGGCGGACGGCCGCTTCTCCCTGCGGGTGCCGCTGGTCGTCGCGCCGCGCTACAGCCCGCAGGACGCGTCGCCCATCACCCAGCAGGCCGACCTGAAAGCCGGCTGGGGTCAAACCAAACAGAGCCCATCGCGCAAGGACAGCGACCAGCCCATCTCCGCGCCGCTCATGGCCCCCGGCGGCGACCGCGCCAACCCTGTCACCCTCAAGGTCAATCTCAACGCCGGCTTTCCTCTTGATGACGTCAAAAGCCTCTATCACGTGGTCAAGATCGACAAAGTAAGCGATAGCGCGCGCCGGATCGTCCTGGACCGTGATGCGACTGCCGATCGCGACTTCGTGCTCGAATGGAGCGCGGTCGCAAGCAATATGCCGAGCGTCGGTCTCTTCCGTGAGCATGTCGGCAAGGATGACTATATGCTTGCCTATGTGATGCCGCCGGCGGTGGCAACGCCGCAGAAGGCGGGTCGCGAAGTGGTCTTCGTCATCGACAATTCCGGGTCGATGGGCGGCACCTCAATCGAACAGGCAAGGGCGAGCCTCGATTATGCCCTGTCCCGGCTCGAGCCGAACGATCGCTTCAACGTTATCCGCTTCGACAACACGATGACCAAATTCTTCCCCGATTCGGTCATGGCGACGGCTGAAAATATCGCCTCGGCCCGCCGCTTCGTCACCGGACTGGAAGCTGCAGGCGGAACGGAAATGCTGCCGCCGCTCCAAGCAGCACTCGACGACAGCCACCAGGCCAACGGATTGCGCCAGGTCGTGTTCCTGACCGACGGCGAAGTCAGCAACGAGCAGCAGCTTCTCGATGCCATCACGAAGTCGCGCGGACGCTCTCGCATCTTCATGGTTGGCATCGGCTCGGCGCCGAATACGTACCTGATGAGCCGCGCCGCGGAACTTGGCCGTGGCAGCTTCACCCACATCGGTTCGGTCGCCGAAGTGAACGAGCGCATGCGCGCCCTGTTCGACAGGCTGGAGAATCCGGCCGTCACCGATGTCGCGGCTGCCTTTTCGGAGAGGAATGTCAGCCTGTCACCCAACCTCCTGCCCGACATCTACCATGGCGAACCGCTGGTGCTTGCCGCCCGGATGGGCAAAGCTGTCGGCTCGCTCACCGTCAGCGGCATGGTCGGCAATCGGCCATGGACGATCTCCCTGCCGCTTGATCAGGCAAGCAATGCCAAGGGTATCTCCAAGATCTGGGCGCGGCGCCAGATCGATGATGCCGAGATCAATCTCACGCTCGGCAAGATCTCGCAGGCCGATGCCGACAAGCGCATCCTGCAATTGGCACTCGACCATCATCTGGTCACACGCCTCACAAGTCTCGTCGCAGTCGACACCAAGCGCCTACGGCCGACAAACGCGCCGCTGACACAGGCCGACATTCCATTGCAGCTTCCCGCGGGCTGGGATTACAACAAGCTCCTCGGCATCGGTGCAACGCGGGATGCGAAAGCCGACAGCAAACATCAGCAGACAGCTGATAAGTTGCAGGGTGCCGATGGCGATGCGGAGCTTGAACCCATCTCCGCACCGGCTCAGGCCAGCGTTCCGCTACCTCAGACGGCAACGCCGGGAATGCTTCTCATCCTCCAGGGACTGCTTGCTCTCCTGTGCGGAGCTTCGCTGCTGTTCCTAGCATCGCGAAGGAGCCGGGCATGATCGCCGCCACTCGCCTCCAAACCATCGGGAGCGCGCCAGCGCGCTCCCTTCTGATTTTTGCGGCCGGCATTTTCATCGCCGCCGGTCTCTTCCTCGCCGCACAAGGAGGATGGATCTACGCCAAAGCGGCTTTGGCGCAAGTCCTGCTGGAACGTGCCTTCGCCGAAAGCGTGACATCAGGCGCACCGGTCAAGCCATGGAGCTGGGCCGACACCTGGCCGGTGGCGCGTATCGAGGTTCCGCGACTTGGCGTTTCCGCTATCGCGCTAAAGGGTGCAAGCGGACAGGCGCTTGCCTTCGGCCCCGGCCATCTCGACAACACGCCGCAGGCCGGCGAAGAGGGTACAGCGGTCTATGCGGCACACCGCGATACCCATTTTACCTTCCTGAGAGACATAAAGGAGAACGACCGCATCCGCATTACACGCCGCGATGGCAGGGCCTTCACTTTCCGCGTGACCCACATGGCCGTTGCCCGCTGGGACGAGGCGGAAATCGACCCCGATGCCAATGGCGTCCATCTCGTGCTGGCGACGTGCTTTCCCTTCGACGCCGTGACCTCGGGGCCGCTCCGCTATCTGGTCTATGCCGATCTCGAAGACACGATGGCGAAATAGACCATGGCCAGCCATATGGAGCCTCCCCTACCCGCCGGTGCGGGTAGACGCTTCCGAGTAACGCGCGTCCATGGGCGCGAGGCCGTTGGCGTTGGGTTGTGTCAGGATACCATAGAGTTCGGGGCGGCGGCCTCTTATCCAGCGCTGGCCCGTACACTTGTCGAGCAAGGCCAGGTCGATTTCAGCGCTCACCCTCGCATCGGCGGCCGCCCAGGTTTCGGCCAGGATCCGACCATAGGGATCGAGGATCATGGCATTACCGGTGCGCACCTCGTCTTCATCCTGGCCGACACCATTGCTGAAGACGAGGAACATTCCGTTGTCATGGGCGCGCGACGGCAGCCAGCGCATGAACCACTCCCGGCCGTTCGGACCTCGAAATTCGGCCTCGATCGCCTCTGGATCTTCGTGGCGATTGATCCATTTTTCGACCGGTATTCGCTTCAGCCCGTGCGGACTAACCGAATGCCCGCCGCCGGCCTGATGCGGCGCGATCAGCAATTCGGCGCCGAGCAATGCGGTGGCGCGCGCATTCTCGACCAGATTATTGTCCCAGCAGATCAGGATGCCAGCACGAATTCCCCAAGGTGTATCGAAGACCGTGAAGGCATCACCGCTGGAAATGAGGCGATGCTCCCAGGCATGCAGTTTGCGATGGCAATGGACGCTCCCATCCGGCATGCAGACCGCGTAACTGTTATAGAGCTTTCCGTTTTCACCCAACTCCAGGAAACCGGCACCGATCGCAATGCCCTTCTCCCGCGCCAGGGCGGCGACCCGATTGATCCAAGGCCCCGAGAGCGGCTCCGCCAGCGCCTGCAGCGCGGGACCATCGAGCTTGGGAACATGCCAATATCCGCAGATGCACATTTCGGGAAAGACGACGAGCTGATTATCAGCCTGAACGGCTTCTTCCGTGAAATGCTCTATACGCGAGAGATTGTAGGCCTTGTCATTGGCCCGATGCTGAAACTGCACGGATGAAATTTTGAGCGCCATGTCGATTGCTCCTTTCGCCATGAAGCAATTTGACCATGCGACCTCTCTTTCGTAAAATGACTTTATCGATTGAAATTATTCCTGGATAGAATGGAAATAAAGCTCCTCCGATCCTTCGTTCAATTGATCGACACCGGCCACTACGGCAAGGCTTCGGCAAAACTGTTCGTCACCCAATCGACCCTGACCAAGCAGATTCAAGCTTTGGAAGCCGCAATGGGCGGAGCGTTGTTCGAACGTGGTCGTCATGGTGCGAAGCTGACGCCGCTAGGAGAGCTCCTGCAGCGCGAAGCACGCCCGCTTCTTCAATTGAACGACGATGTCGACCGGAAGATGCATCGCGCGATGGCCGGCCTTACCGGATACCTCGATATCGGGTTTGGAATATCGACCCTCGTCGTCGCGCCGCAGCTGATTGCCGGCTTTCGTGCAGCGACGCCGGATTGCGGCATCACGCTCAATGACATGCCATCGCGAGAACAGCATCAGCGCCTGCTCGACGGCCGGCTTGATATCGGCTTCTGCCGGGCGCCGGAAGACGATAGCGGTCTGGCGTTCATGCCCGTGCTCGAAGAGCATCTGGCCCTTGTACTCCCGAGTGGGATGGCAATGCCGACCCAGGATCGGCTGACGGAGCTGAATGAACTCGGCTTTGTGGCACTTTCGCCCTCGCGCGGACCGGGACTGGATGATCAGATCAGACGCTGGTGTTCGTTTGCCGATTTCGAGCCTCGCATCGTTCAATATGCCGACGATATACTGACGGTGCATGCTATCGTTTCTGCCGGCCTGGGCGCCGCATTCCTGCCCTGGCGTGGCGTGCAGGCATTGGCAGGATCCAGCCACAAGCAGTCTCTCTCAGGACCAGAATCAAGATGGCCGGTTGGAATCTGCTGGCACCGCAAACATGCGAGCCCCCTGCTGGCCCGCTTCATCGATCATGTATCGAAGAATCTGAAATTCGACCGCTCGCAGGCCGAGTGGCAATCGAGATAAAGGCCTGACGCATCGGCGTTCTGCGATGCAAGCGATCGCTCTCATCGCCGACAATGGGGTTATGCATTTCAACCCCATTGTCCGAAAGGCACTAAACATGAACCTACCCGACGTTGTCAGCGGACAGTTCAAGCCGCTTGATGGTCAAAACGAACCGTGCAGCCAAAGCATTGTTGGGGTGCCGAGAATTGCAACGGCAATCATCACCGAAACTGCCATCTTGATCGCTTTGATGCGTCGTGTCCTGACGCCGCTCCAATCATAACTCAAAATCACTAACCCTCACAAATCATTAATGATTCGCAAACTAGAGCCGACCCGCTTTTCGACAAGGGATGGTGATGATTCGTCCACAACGGATATTTCCGCGATACTTCGACTAAGGCGATGTCGAAACCATCTGATGGCCAGGAGAAAACCCTCGGGAGAAACCGTTGGTGCAGAAAGGCAGACTGTCGCGCCTGAGCGTCCCGGATGCCGAACGACGCGATTCTTCACCATGCGTTTCACCTGTATCGGCCGCGAAGGAAGGCTGAGATTTCGCGGGAGATCCCCCGTAGTGGGTCGACTCACCCGGACCGATATAGTGATTTTCATTGCGACAATCGTCGCTAATCTTAGCCGGGTAGGCGTCGGGCGATCGATGGTAATCGCACTTGCTATCAAAAGGTGTGAGTCATCGCTGCGGCCGCCTTCGGCGACTTACTGCAGAAAATATAGGAAAAGCAGCATATTAAGTGGCGAAGGACAGAGTCTTGGCTGTCACACGTTAACCGGTCATTAACCGTTAATCTCTGGACGGCCTGACAGAATCGTGTTCTATCTTCTGGCGGGCAAAGGTCGGCAAACCGGCGACAGGCCGCCAAGAGGGACAAATGGCGATAGCGAACCGCACGGAGACTGTAGCTCCTTCGAAGGAAAATGCAGCCAGCAAAATCGCGCGGCATGCAACGGTGTTGTCTGGTCAGCTCCAGCAGCTCAGAACGCGGATGTATCCGCCGAAATCCGAGAAGATGCTGCGCCAGTTCCTGACCAACGAAGTGTCCAAGCTGACTTCGATCCCGGATTCGACCCTGAAGCTGATGTCGAGCGAAGGCCGCGGTCCTGTTCCCAGCCGGTTGGAGAACAATCATCGGGTCTATACGCTTGCCCAGATCAACGAATTGCGGGAGCTGTTTGCCAAGCAGAAGCCAGCGGAAGCCCTTCGCTTCCTGCCTCGGCGTCGGCCGGGCGAGCATCTGCAGGTGATGGCGATCGCCAACTTCAAGGGTGGCAGCGCCAAGACGACCACTTGCGTTCACCTCGCACATTATCTTGCGCTGCATGGCTATCGCGTGCTCGCACTCGATCTCGATCCGCAGGCCTCGCTTTCGGCTATGTTCGGCGCTCAGCCGGAAATCGATGTCGGCGCCAACGAAACCATTTATGCGGCGCTCAGATACGACGCGACCGAGAGGCGCTCGATCCGCGAAATCATCCGCAAAACCTATTTTGACGGCATTGATCTCGTTCCGGGCAACCTGGAGGTCATGGAGTATGAGCACGAGACGCCACGCGTTCTTGCCCAAAGATCCGGCTCCGGCGCCATCTTTTTCGAGCGCCTCAAGCTGGCGCTTGCCGAGGTCGAAGAGGATTACGACATCGTCATCCTCGACACGCCGCCGTCGCTCGGATTTCTGACCCTTAGCGCCATCTACGCCGCTACAAGCATGATCATCACGGTGCATCCGGCCATGCTCGATGTGGCATCGATGAGCCAGTTCCTGCTCATGATGGGCGACCTTATCAGCGTGCTCGACGAAAGCGGCGCGCAGCTCGATCAGGATTTCATCCGCTATCTGATCACGCGCCACGACCCGAACGATGCGCCGCAATCGCAAGTCGTTGCGATGCTGCGCCATCTCTTCGGCACTGATGTCCTCTTGCCGACGGCAATTGAGAGCACCGCGGTCGAGGCTGCCGGGCTTGCCAAGCGCTCCCTCTACGAACTTGAAATGGGGCAGATCGGCCGAGACACACACAAGCGCGCCCGCGAGGCGGTAGACGCCGTCAACGAAGCCATCGTTCATCTCATCAATACAAGTTGGGGGCGTGGATGAGCAAAAGCCCGAGAAAATCCATCGTCGCCAGTTTCGGCCTGCTATCAGCCGAATTGGAAAGCAGCGAAAACAAACCAGACCCGGCGCCCCCCACTCCCTCCCCTGCGCAGTCAGGACGCGTCGGTGCTGGCGTGATCGGCGCCGCACATCGCGCAATCGGCGACATACGCGCCGAGCGCGATCGGCTGCGCGCCATTGTCGAATCCGGCGAAGGCTGGATTCAGGATCTCGATCCGCATGTGATCGATGCGTCGCCCTATCCGGATCGCCTGCCCGACGACGATCCCCATGATTTCGAGAGATTCAAGCGCTCCATCGAGGAGGAAGGCCAGAAGGTTCCGATCCAGGTTCGACGGCACCCTTCTTCAAGCGATCGGTATCAGGTTGTCTATGGCCATCGCAGATGGCGGGCCGCTCTGGAGCTCGGCCGTACCGTCCGTGCCATAGAGGTCGAGATATCCGATCTCGATCTGGTTCTGGCTCAGGGTATTGAAAATGCGGGCCGTCAAGATCTGACATGGATTGAACGCGCCTTGTTTGCCTCGCGCATGGACGATGCGGGCATCAAGGCACGCCACATCTATGCGGCTCTTTCTATCGAAGATGCGGAGCTCGCGAGAATGCGGAGCGTCTACCGCACGATTCCGGCGGATATCATTGAAGCGATCGGCAGGGCTCCGAAGGTCGGTCGGCCGCGTTGGCTGGACCTAGCGAAGACAATATCCGCCGCGCCCAATGCTCTTAAAGTGGTGCGCGCCGCTCTCTCAGACGCGAATGAGGCCAATGAAACTTCTGACCAACGCTTTCAGGTGGCGTTGAAGGCAATCAAGCCTCCGCCTGAAGCGCGCAACACCCAGATCGCGATTTCCGATACATCAGGAACCAGGCTGGGTGTGTTTATGACGTCGCCTCGGGAGGTTCGGATCTCTGCCGAGGGCAAACTGGGTACGGAATTCGTAAGATTTATCGAGGAAGAGCTGCCCGATCTTGTCGAGCGCTTCACTCACTCCAGAAACAAACGCAACCCCTGACAGCTGTCAGGGTTTTCTGATTGGAAAGGAAACCTAGCAAAAGAAAAAAGGCCCCCAAACGTTGCCGTCGTGGAAGCCTTCTCTTCAATGTAGCAACTGAAGAATCGCATTTCCCCGAATCACAGTCAAGAGTCTTTGGCACCGTTTTTGGTGATCGTATTTCTTTTGCCTCTTGAAGGTGAGGAAAATGCAGAATGGAAGTGTAACGACGCCTTTTGGGCGGCGGCCGATGACGCTTGCCCTGCTTCGGCAACAGATCGCCGTGACCAGGATCGAGCCCAACAAGTCGGTCGATAAATGGAAGGTCTTTCGCGATGCATCCGAAGCACGGCAAAAGCTCGGATTGCAGGATCGTAGCCTTGCTGTGCTTGACGCTCTGTTGAGCTTCTATCCCGAAAATGAACTCCGGCCGGACGCGCAGCTCGTTGTCTTTCCGTCTAATGCGCAGCTGACTTTGCGTGCTCACGGCATTGCGGGCGCTACACTTCGCAGGCATCTTGCGCTTCTTGTCGAGGCTGGCCTGATCGTCAGAAAGGATAGCGCTAACGGCAAGCGCTACGCGAGAAAAGGCAGGACCGGCGAGATCGAGCATGCATTCGGCTTCGATGTCTCACCGCTGCTGCTGCGTGCCGAGGAGCTTGCGATCATGGCTCAGCAGGTCGTAGCAGAGCGGATCGCATTCCGCCGTGCCAAAGAAAGCCTGACAATCTGCCGGCGCGACGTCCGCAAATTGATTACGGCGGCAGTCACGGAAGGCATCGGGGGCAAGTGGGCGCTGATCGAAGACAGCTATGACGCCCTTGTGGCACGCATTCCTCGTTCCCCAACAATGTCCGACATCATCTCCGTTCTCGAAGAGATGAAACTTCTTCGTGGCGAGATCATCAACCTTCTGGAAACCCAGCAAAAAATTGAAAATTGTAGCACCAATGACGCCCATAATGAGCAGCACATACAGAGTTCGAATCCCGAATCCCTTAATGAACTTGAACCAAGCTTTCGAACAAAGCTGGAAATGAGATCCTCGCAAAGAGGCGGGTCGCAGAAAGAACCCATGCAGATCTTCCCGTTAGCTCTCGTGTTGAAGGCATGCCCGGAAATAAGTTCCTACGGACCGACGCGCATTATCAACAACTGGCGGGACCTGATGTCTGCGGCTGTCGTTGTACGATCGATGCTGGGCGTCAGTGCTTCGGCCTATCAGTATGCTTGCGAGATAATGGGGCCGGAAAACGCTGCCGCGACGATGGCTTGTATTCTCGAGCGATCAGGGCATATCAATTCGGCTGGCGCTTATCTGCGGGATCTTACATCCAAGGCGAAACGCGGCGAATTTTCGCTCAGGCCCGCGCTTATGGCATTACTTCGAGCGAACGGCGGAGACAGCGATGTCATATTGAGGGTTTCATGATGGGATTGCATCGCTTTCCAGCATATCGACGATCTGGAATTGGAATAAGCCTCAGGCGCTACCGAACGAACAGGCAGCGAGATGTGCTATTTCCATAAAATGATACGGCCAAAGCCAATCCTTCAGCTATGGCCGTCCATTGACCGTCGAACATTGCCGGCGGCGTGACCTGCGCGTTGGATTAACGGCAGACGCGTTCCTTACGGATGACCCAGTGGCCATGAACCTTGTGCTTCACGGTTTTCACAAAGCAATCGTGATGGTGACGATGGAAGGGAGCTGCCTGAGAGGGAGCGCTGACGGCGACAACCGAAGCAAGGGCGATAACGGAAGAAAGAAGCAGGCTTTTCATGTTAAACCTCGTAAGCATTGGGGGTTGATGCTGCGTGTTTACGCATGAATTTGATGACCGATTGAGACTTAACCGAAAATGAATAGCACCCTTACAATTTTGTAATGCGTTTCGGAGATCGCCGCCATTTGAGGAGCCCATTCGCGGCAAATGCGAGAGCAGCTAACTTTGGCTTTGAGCTAGATAGACTAGGCCCGGCTCAGCGGGGCCGCAGTCGCGAGCTTCCCGGAGATCCTATTGGTTCTGGATATTTCGTGATCGGCAAATCTAGGCGGGAAACTCATCCGAAAAGCTGATCAAAACGCTCATCCGGAGGATGCTTTACCCTGTTCCTAAAGGCAAGATCGCCTCTTGCGGAACGCTACCTTTCCCAGGCTCGAAAGCTCCAGCAACACTGTACGGCTGGTGGAAGCTAATACCAATATAGCTTCACAATCAAAAATTTTCCTTGAAATATTCGATATTTAGACAGCGCCGAAGTTGGGCATGAAAAGCAAAGCATTTCGTCTGTTTCATGCAATATAGCACGCTAAGCGGACCGATTAGTCAAGAGAATTGTCGGTCAACAAGCTCGGTCAAATGGGCTGCAGACGGGAATGCATCGCCTTGCGCAAGAGCTCAACGGTCTCGGGTACGCTCGGTCCTTCGATTGGAGGCGGCTGCCGGCGTTCGCAGAATTCCCGCCAGACGAACAGGGTCAGTTCCGCACCGTCCGTTTCTGTCTCCCACTCCCCTTCGGCAAATTGTTGAAGGATCCGATACCGGGCATCTTGCCAGAAAAGTTTCTCCACCCAATCGTAAATGGGGATGATATGGAGGTGAAAGGCAAGGCCGGAAATGTGGCCATACCGACCGATATAGACGCGTGAAGCGCTCAGCTCCTGTTTCAAGATTGCTTGAGATAGTGCCAGCAGTGGACCGATCTCGCGCTGGGCGCCATCGGGTAAATCGAAGAGATCATTGGCGGATCTTTTGGACGCAATGATGAGATAGCCGGGGAGGGCCGAATTTGCACGATGGCTCACAAGCCATTCGTCGCTCTCAGCAATGAGAAATTGTGGAGCAGTCGTCATTTCCTCTCCTTGATGCTAGCTATTATTCGTCGGCTACCTACGCATCCTGCCATGCCAAAAATAATATCGCCGATGGCCAGAAAGTTGAAGTTTTCGTCGCTTTTCGATGGCCCCAGCTGAGGGGGCAAGCAAATATGTTGAGTACGAAGCTTGTCTAACCCATGGCAAGCTGGCGGCAGTCGGAACTCCTTGGAGTGGAAGGTAGCGGTGATGGCAATATCCGCAAGCGACGGTCTTGGTGGATGGGCGGGAAGACCTTCAGCGCCCAATCGGGAAGCTCTTTGCCGCTGGCAGTCAGCCTAATCCGCTTTCGGTGTTCGCCAGGAAACCCTGACAGCTGTCAGGGTTTTCCAAGTAGCGGATGTTGGAGAGGCAGTCTCATGAGATTTGTCTCGCCCGGCGACTGGCGGAGAGGCAATATACGTTGCGTTACCCCTCCCGCAAGTGCAGGCAAAAGCCTGACAGCTGTCAGGGTTTTGGCCCGCGGGGTTCCGTTGACGCATCGCGATCGTGGGATGGATTGCCGTAGCTGGCGGTGGGGGTGGCCGCTCCTTTCCCGGTCGGGACTTCCATCGTATCGAAAGCTCCGACTGGGAAAGTCAGTCCATCAATGTCCCATGGATGCCTTCTTGCCGAGCGTTACGTTACGCAGCGTCAAGGCAAGGGGGATAGCAGCGAGCGAGATCAGCGTCAGGACCCAGAAGGCATCGACATAAGAGAGAAACGAAGCTTGGCTCTGTATCTGCTGATCGATCCAGGCAAGCGCCTGTTGGTGGGAGGTCGGAAGTGAGCTTCCTTGCGCCATGAAATAGTTGCTCAATTGGCCGTAGGTATCCTGATAGGAACCGCTCGACGGGATGATATGTTCGACCAGGCGGCTTTGATGGAACTGTTCGCGATGGGTGATGACGTTCGATATGAGCGACACGCCAATTGATCCGCCGGTATTGCGAGCGGCGTTCAGCAGCGCGGACGCCTGGTCGGTCTTGCTGGCAGGAATCCCGTCATAGGAAGCCGAGGTGATCGGCAGGAAGATGAATGGCAGGCCGATCCCCTGCAGCATGCGGGCCTCTGCGAGATACCAGAAGCCCACGGCGCTGTAGACGCTGGTCACCTGATACATCGACAGGGCAACGAAGCCAGCACCGATCGCGATCAGATATTTCGGCTGTACTTTCGATGATAGGAAGCCGACCACGAACATCATCACCATGGTGACCACACCGCCGGGAGACAGCATCAGCCCCGCCCAGGTTGCGGTGTAGCCGAGATTCTGCTGAACCAGCTGCGGCAGATACTGCGTCGTGGCGAGCAGCAGCGCGCCCGTCGCCATCATCACCAGAAAGCAGGTGCCGAACTGGCGGCTGACCAGCATCCTGATATCGACGGCCGGATTCTTGTGCTTCAGTTCCCAGGGGATCATCAGCAGGGAGGCAAGCGCGCAGATCACGGCTGCCGCAACGATGAAGCTGGAGCCGAACCAATCGTCTTCCAAGCCTCGGTCGAGCATCAGCTCCAGCATTCCAAGAAAGGTGGCGACGAGTCCAAAGCCGATCCAATCGAAGCCGGGCTCGTGGCTGCGCTTCTGTGCGCGCTCTTGCGCTGCTCCTGCCGGTTCCTTGATCAGCATGGCAACGGCGGCAAGCGTCAGGATGCCGACGGGGCCGTTGATCAGAAAGCACCAGTGCCATGAGAAATTATCCGAAAGCCACCCGCCCAATGTCGGCCCGACCACAGGAGCAACGACGACGGCGACGCCGAACAGGGCAAAGCCCTGCCCTCGTTTCTCAGGTGGAAAGCTGTCGGCCAGAATGGATTGCGCAACCGGCACCATGCCGCCGCCACCGATGCCCTGCAGGATCCGGGCGAGCAGCAGGAATTGCAGATTGGGCGCAAAGCCGCACATGACGGAGCTGATGGTGAAGAGCGCAAGGCAGCTGAGAAAGAAAGTACGGCGCCCGAGAAGACGCACGAGATAGCTTGTGGCCGTCACGATCACGGCGTTGGAAACGAGGTAGGTGGTGACGACCCAGGACGCTTCGTCCTGGCTGACGCCGAGGCCGCCGGAAATATAATTCAGGGCGACGTTGGCGATGGTTGTGTCAAGCACTTCCATGAAGCTGGCAAGCGCGACGACGATCGCAATGATCCAGGGGTTTGTCACCGATCTGACGACAGCGTTCGTGCTCACAACACGTTCCTCAAGCTTTCCCATAAGGAGGGGCTGGCGTCGGTGCGGACCGTCGGGACGACGGACATGCCCGGGCCCAATGCGACATCGCTCGGCACGTCATCAAGCTCGATCTTCACGGGAACGCGCTGGACGATCTTTACATAGTTGCCGGTGGCATTTTCTGCCGGAAGCAATGAGAATGCCGTTCCCGATCCCGGCTGCACGCTCGCGACATGGCCATAGATCGTGCGGCCGCCATAAGCGTCGATAGTCAGCGTTACCGGCTGGCCCGGGCGCATATGATCGAGCTGGGTTTCCTTGAAGTTGGCCGTGACCCAGAGCTTGTCCGGCACGAACATCGCCAGATTCGTGCCCGTCTGCACATATTCGCCGTCGCCGGCCGACAGCTGCACTACTCGACCGGGCTGAGCTGCTGTCATCGTCGTGTAGGAAAAATTGAGCTTGGCCTGGTCGAGCTGGGCTTGATCTTGCTTGAGAGTGGCCTGAACGTTGGCAATCTGGAAGTCATAGGCATCGAGCTGACGCTGCGCAGCGGTCAGCGAGGCTTGATCGGTGTTCAGTGCAGCCTGTTGCTGGTGCAATTGCGAGGTATATTGCTGCGCTTCCTGGAGAGTGCCGGAGCCGCTCTTTACCAGCCCCTGATAGCGGTCGTTTTGCTGCTGGGCGAAGACGAGATTGGCTTGGGCCTGCGCGACCTGAGCCTTGGCCTCTTCCACATTCGCTTCCTGAACCCGCTTCTGCGCCTCTGTATTCTGGATGTTGGCGTTTGCGGCAGCGACCTGAGCCTGTGCCTGCTCCAGAGCTGTTTGATAGTCACGATCATCGATCCGGGCGATCACTTCGCCGCTCGTGACGTGCTGGTTGTCGGTGACAGGGACGGAAGAAATATAACCGGCTACCCGCGAAGTGATGGCATATTGCCGCGCAGCGATGAAGGCATCGTCGGTGCTCTCATAATGAGAGGCGTTGTCCCAATAGATAAAGGTCACCACGGCTGCGGCAGCGAGCGCACCTCCGCCGATCAGGAGCATACGCAGGCGTCGGGAGGGGCTGCCAGTCGCGTCCTTCTGGCCGGGATCATCCGGCGTCTCGGTTTCGTCGGGAATTCGGGTTTTGTCGCCGGGTTGCGGCGCTTCTGCCCTTTCCTGTGGGGCCGAGAGGCCGCCTTGCTCATGATTTACCTTGCCGCCGCCAGGCGCCTTCGGCTCCAGCACGATCAATTTTCCGAGAGTCTCATCCTGAGGCGTGCTCATCTTCTACCTCTTCTATCACAAGGGTATAAATTGAAACGAAACGTTCAATTTAAATATTGACGTAGAACTGATCGGGATGTTAGTCAAGAGCTGCAGAGGGTGCTAAACCGCGTCCAAGCCGATCAAAAAGCAGTGAGGTCCGTCATGCCGCGAGAAATGGCAAAACCCCAGATTACGCCGGCAAAGACAAATGCAACGCGACGTGGCCGTCCGCCGCGGGAGAGGGCCGGAGAGGTCGAGGACAGAATTCTGCAGGCCGCCCTCCAGGTCTTCATCGCCCGAGGTTATGAGGGCGCCAGTATTGACGAGATTGCCGAGGTGGCGAGAGCCGGCAAGCCGAGCATCTATGCGCGCTTCATCAACAAGGAGACCTTGTTCAGAGAAGTCGTCATCCGCTGGGCGCAAAAATCCGGTGAAATGGTGGCCTCAGCCACGTCGGGCAGCATCCTTGAACGCTTCCAATCCGCAGGTGTCTTGATCGTCCAGCGCGCCATAAGGTCGGAGACCATCGGGCTCATACGCAGCGTGATCGGTGAAGCGACCCGCCATCCGGATCTAGCAACGACGATCCACTATGCCATGCGGGCACATGGAACGGCTACCGCAATGAAACTCGTGGCAGAATTGGCGGAGGCCGAAGAACTCAAGCCATTGCCTGCCTTCGCGCCGGCTAACCTTGAAGCCACCACTCGATACTTCATCGATCTGGTGTTGCTGCCGATGATGATATCCTCGCTGTTTCATGCCGATCTGACGCCCGTGAAGTCGCAGATGGAAGATCATGCACGCGAGGCTGCCACTTTTTTCTTGCGCGGCTGTGGCTATAGCGGCGTTTGACGGATTCTCCAAACCGCTCCAGCTCTTTGTTTTCAAGCAATTCGGGACGGAAAATCGCTGCGCTCTCTTCCTGGAACTGCTCCAATCTTCAATAGGCGGCGAGCAAGTTCGACCCGAAATCGGGCTCGACGCCGAGCAGCGGCGCGGCGTGGCTGATGATATCATGGACCATGGGTGCTGCTGTTTCTGCAGCGAGGTTCAGGTTGTGCACGCCCGTCAGCGGCTGATCGATGAAGGCCAGCACCACGTATTTCGGGTTATCCATAGGGAATGCGGCCAGGAACGAATTGAAGCTGAGCTTGTGCGAGTAAACGCCGTGAATGACCTTGTTTGCGGTGCCCGTCTTCCCGCCGACATGATAGCCGGGGACGTCGGCGGCTCGGCCTGTGCCCTGTTCGCCGTTCAGCCGGAAGAGATAGCGGATCGTGTCGCTGGTGCTCTTCTTGACGATCATCGTCTCGGTCTTTTCCGCCTCTTCCTGCGTGCGCGGAAGAAAGGAGGGTTCGATCAGCTTGCCGCCGTCAATGAGGGCTGCGCCGGCAACGGCGGTCTGCATCGGCGTGGTGGCGACGCCGTGGCCGAAGGCGATGGTTATGGAGTTGAGCTTCTTCCAAACCTTTGGTTGGCTGGGCGCCTTCACCTCGGGCAGTTCGGTTTGCATCTTCGTCAACAGCCCGAAGCGGGTCAGATAGCTCTTCTGGATGGCCATGCCCACCTTGTCCATCATCTTGGCCGTGCCGATGTTGGACGAATAGCGGAAGATTTCAGGGATCGACAGAATACGCCGCGGCACGTCGCGGTCGTCATGGATAGTGAAGCCGCCGTAATGCAAGGGAGAGCTGGCGTCGAAGGTGTCCGTCAGCTTGACCATACCCGTGTCGATGGCCATTGCGATCGAGAAGGTCTTGAACACCGAGCCCATCTCGTCTGTGCCGTTCGACATGCGGTTCAGCCAGCCTTTGACATCAGCCTGCGGATCGTTCGGATCGAAATCGGGGGCCGAGGCCATGGCCAGGACTTCACCGGTATGAATGTCGAGAATGACGGCGCCGGCCGCCTGACTTTGATAGCGGCCGATCGCATCCGACACCACGTCGTGGACGACATTCTGGACGCGCAGGTCGATCGAAAGCCGCACCGGTTCCAGCTGGTCGCGGCTCGTCAGACCCGTGGAAGCGAGATCCGACAGGCCCTGCATGTCGAGATATTTCTCCATGCCGGCAACGCCATGATTGTCGATATCGACATAGCCGAGAATATGGGCGGCGGTTCGCCCGCCCGGATAGAAGCGCTTGACCTCGGGCCGAAAACCGATCGCCGGAATGCCGAGCGCCAGGATTTCGCTCTGTTCCTTCGGCGTCAGCTGCCGGCGCAACCAGGCAAAATGCGAGCGGCGATCGGCAAGCTTCTTATAAAGGGACTTGCGATCGATATCGGGAAAGATCGAGGCGATTTTTTCCACTGCCTCGTCCGGATCGATCACGCGGTTGGGCTCGGCAAACATCGAGACGGTGCGGATATCGGTTGCGAGCAGTTCGCCGTTTCTGTCGACGATATCCGGGCGCGCGGCGCTGACATGATCCGGTGGAATCGCCGAGGTGTCGGTCCTCGGCTCCATATCGAAATAGGTAAGCCTGGCAAAGATCGCCACATAACAGACGAGCAACCCACCCGCGAGCATCATGATGCGCGCTTTGGCGAGTTTTGCTTGGCCCGTCGCGCGTACCGGCGGGCGCTCGCGTCCGCCAGGACCAAAGGTGATTCTGATGAGGCGACCGCTATTTGCGCCGAGGGCGTGGATGATCGACATGAACGATTTATTCGCAAAACGGGGAAGGCGGACGTGCCTCTGGATCAACAATCTCTAAGCTCAAGATGGTTAACAGGGGCCTAATTATAAGTTTTTCTTACTAACGTTGTGTTTGAGGCGTACCTCGCGCGTTGCGCGCATGACGATTGCCAGCCAGACGGCTTGCCTGACTATATCCGCGCCAGAACTGTTTGGATGTGGTTCAGACCGCGAGCTGCTCGGCACCCTGAGATCGAACCAGAGCCTCGAGCTCCTCATAAAGAGATTCCGCAAAGCTGCGCAGCACAGTCAGCTCGAAATCGTTCATGTTGGTGCGCGTGAGCTGCACCGAGATATGACCGAAAAGCGTCACGGCACTGCACCCCTCCGGGAAGCTCGATGGATGCAGATCGACGGCCGTACCTTTGTTGAGCACCTGGGGGGCGTTCGGGCCGGAAATGAGGATGCGGATACGGCCGTGGCTCTGGTCGCAGATGAAGGCACGGCCGGCCAGGGCATCGGCAAGAGCCTGCCTTTCGGATTCGGCGAGCGGCTCATTGCCGGCAATGAACCATTGCCGGTATCCCGCCGGGCGTACGGAACTTTGCTTGAGGCCGGCCGCGGGAAGATTGGCCGCAAGCTCTTCGCTCGTGGTTGCGCCCATCACATGCAGGAGATGGCCCTCGGGCAGGGCTTCAAGCCGGATGGTCCCGCCTTGCAGAACGGCCTTTCCGGCAAGGACCGGCTTTGATATCGGCAAATCAGGCATGGAGTTTCTCATTCTGGGGGTCGATGAAGACCGGGCTGCAGATCACTGCATCCGTGTATTCGTTTCTAAGCCCGTTCCAGACGACGACCTTTTCGCCGACGCGCGCCGGTCCGTTCTTGATAAGAGCGAGCCCGATCGTATGGCCGAGGCTGGGGGAAAAGGCGCTCGATGTCACATAGCCCTGATCGTTTTCGAGCGTCGCCGCCGCATCTTCCGCGAGGATATGAGCACCGGTACGGAAGCTGGTCGCCGGGTCTATCGGTTTGACACCGACGAGGCGAGGCCGATCGGCGGCCTGGAGACCTTCGCGCGCGAGCATCGCCTTGCCGATGAAATCGGGCTTCGTTGCCGAAACCATGCGGGCAAAGCCAAGATCGCCTGGTGTTACCGTGCCGTTGATCTCGGCATGGGTGACATGGCCCTTCTCAATACGCATGACGCCAAGCGCCTCGGCGCCATAGGCACAGATTTCATGTTTTTGACCCGCCTCCATGATGGCGTCGGCGACGAACTCTCCATAGGCCGCCGGCACGCCGAGCTCGTAAGCGAGCTCGCCCGAAAAGGATATCCGGAAGAGGCGGCCTTCAAGCTCGCCGCCGAACAATGAGACCGCGCGCGCGCTCATGAACGGGAAGGCGGCGTCGGAAATATCTTCGTCGACGATCTCGGAGAGGATCGTCCGCGATTTCGGTCCGGCGACCGCCATCTGAGCCCATTGATCGGTTGACGACGCAAAATAGACCTCCAGCTCGGGCCATAGAGTCTGGGCGCAGAACTCCAAATGGGTGAGCACGCCGGCCGCCAGCGCCGTCGTCGTGGTCATGAAGAAATGGTCTTCGCTCAAGCGGCTGGTGGTGCCGTCGTCATAGATCATGCCGTCTTCGCGCAGCATGATACCGTAGCGCGCCTTGCCGACGGGCAGCTTGGCAAAGCCGTTGCAATAGATACGGTCGAGGAAGGTGGCGGCGTCCCTGCCGAAGATCTCGATCTTGCCGAGCGTCGAAACATCGCAGATGCCGGCATTTTTTCGAATGTTCAGGACTTCGCGATCGACACTTTCGCGCCAGGTCTTCTCGCCTTCGCGCGGGAACCAGGAGGAGCGGTACCAGAGGCCGGTCTCGACGAAGACTGCGCCGTTCTTCTTTGCCCATTCGTGCAAGGGGGATTTTCGCGCCGGCTGAAAATGCTTAGCCCGCGAAGTACCTGTCAAAGCACCGAAGGAAACAGGGGTATAGAACGGCCGAAATGTCGTGGTGCCGACCTCGGCCGGGGAAACACCACGGGCCTCGGCCAGAATGCCGATGGCATTGATGTTGGAAAGCTTGCCCTGGTCGGTCGCCATGCCGTTTGTCGTATAGCGTTTGGCAAGCTCGACATCGCCATAACCTTCGCGCACGGCGAGCCCCAGATCTTTCAGGTTCACGTCGTTCTGGTAGTCGACGAAGGCTTTGCCCTTGCCGCCCTTGACGAACCAGAGAGGCGATGCGGCTTGTTTCGTATCGTCGACCGACGCAAAAGCCGGTTCCACTTTGGCAAGACCAATTGCCTCGAGCGCCGCGACGGCCTTGCTGGCGCCATCGCCGAGGCATGCTTCGGTGGAGGCAAGACCGGCGGCGGCACCTGCGATCGTCAACCCTTCCTGTTTTTCCGGCGCGAGGAAGGCTGCATGCTTTTCCGACCAGACCGGCTTGGCGCCGCGATGGCAGGCAAGGTGAATGATCGGGCTCCAGCCGCCGGACATGGCCAAAGCATCCGCATCGATCTCCTGCATGCCCGAGCCGCTCGCAATCTTGACCCCGCGGACCTGCTTGGGGCCGACCGCATCGAGAACGCATGCACCGGTCAGCACCCGCGCCTTGCCGTTCCAGTGTTCACCTGTGGTGCGCGTATCGACGATGGCGGCGACGTCAATGCCTGCGGCCTCAAGGTCGGCGGCAGTGCGATAGCCGGAACTGTTGGTCGTGAAGACGACCGTACGTTTGCCGGGCGCGACAGCCTGGCGATTAAGATAACTGCGCATGGCGCCTGATATCATGACGCCTGGAATATCGTTGCCGCCGAAGACAAGCGGCCGCTCCTCGGCGCCGGTCGCAAGGATCGCCTGCTTGGCGATGATGCGCCACAGGCGTTCGACCGGCTGGCTCGGGTCGGGCGCTGCCACATGCTTCTGGACGCGCTCGACCGCACCGAAGACGTTATCGTCATACCAGCCGATAACAGTCGTGCGCGGCAGTCGTTGCACGTTCGGCAGGCTGTCGAGTTCGTCCAACATATCCTTGAGTGACGAGCTGCTCTCCGAGAGCAAACTGCCGCCGAGAGCGAAGCCTTCGTCCACGAGAATGACGCGCGCTCCGGCACGTCCCGCTGTCAGCGCCGCGGCAAGGCCCGTGGGCCCAGCGCCGATCACGAGCAGATCGCAATGTGCCCAGCACTTCTCGTAGGAGTCTGGATCGGCTTCATAGGAGGCCTTGCCGAGACCGGCGGCCTTGCGGATCAGCGGTTCGTAGACCTTCTCCCAGAAGGCGGCCGGCCACATGAAGGTCTTGTAGTAGAAGCCGGCGCTCAGGAATGGCGAGAGCAGCCCGTTGACGGCGCCAAAATCGAAGGCAAGCGACGGCCAGCGGTTCTGGCTGCGGGCGATCAGCCCGTCATGAAGCTCGATCATCGTGGCACGGCTGTTGGCCTCGGTGCGGCCGCCTGTGCCGGTCGTGACGAGCGCATTGGGTTCGGCGGCACCCGCTGTCAGGATGCCGCGCGGCCGGTGATATTTGAAGCTGCGGCCGACAAGCTGGATGCCGTTGGCAAGAAGCGCGGAGGCAAGCGTGTCGCCCGGATGGCCGGTCAAATCTCGGCCATCGAAACTGAAGGCAACGGTTTTGGAGCGGTCGATCCGGCCGCCGGAGGAGAGGCGATAGCTGCTCATGCCTCACCTCCGAGCTTGGCAAGTGCCGCGTCGCTGACGCCGTGAACCTTGTGAGTGACCGTGTCGCGCTCGACGATCAGCCAGCGGCGGCAGCCGGAAGAATGGTGCCAAAATTCCTTGTGCCGCCCCCTGGGGTTGTCGCGCAGATAGACGTAGTCGTACCAATCTTCAGCGTCGGCATTTGGGGCAGGGCGGCTGATACTTGCATCCCCCTTGATGGTGAATTCTTCCTTGGGACGTGTGCCGCAGTGAGGGCAGGAAATAAGGCTTGCCATGTCGTCATGTCCTCAATGCAGGTTCGGCTGGGCGCCGACGCCCTTTTCATCGATCTGAAAGCCACGTCGGAATCGGTCGAGGCGCAGCTGTGTCGCCGTTTCATGCGGCTCGTTGCGGGCGATCAGATGGGCGTAGCAGTAGCCCGAGGCCGGCGTGGCCTTGAAGCCGCCGTAACACCAGCCGGCGTTCAGATAGAGATTGTCGATGTGGGTCCGGTCGATGATCGGGGAGCCGTCCATGCTCATATCCATGACGCCACCCCATGTGCGCAGGTAGCGCACGCGGGTCAGTGCCGGGATCATCGCAACGCCGGCTTCGGCGACGTGTTCGACAGTCGCGAGATTGCCGCGCTGGGCATAGGAATTGTAGCCGTCGATATCGCCGCCGAAGACAAGGCCGCCCTTGTCGGATTGCGAGACATAGAAATGTCCGGCGCCGAAGGTGACGACGCAGTCGATGAACGGCTTCAGGCCTTCCGAGACGAAAGCCTGCAGCACATGACTTTCGATCGGCAAACGCAGCCCCGCCATGTCGGCGACGACGGTGGAATTGCCGGCCGCCGCCAGCGCAAGCTTGCCGCAACCGAGAAACCCCTTCGTCGTCTCGACACCTGTCACGCGACCCTGGTCGGTGCGGATGCCTGTGACTTCACAGCCGGTGATGATGTCGACACCACGGCTATCGGCTCCGCGTGCATAGCCCCAGGCGACTGCGTCGTGGCGCACCGTGCCGCCGCGCTGCTGCAGCAGGCCGCCCATGATCGGGAATCGTGCGTTTTCGAAATCCAGGAAGGGCAGCTTTTTGCGAACGGCTTCGCGATCGAGCAATTCGGCATCGACTCCATGCAGGCGCATGGCATTGCCGCGTCGCGTATAGGCATCGCGCTGCGCATCCGAATGAAAGAGATTGAGCACGCCGCGCTGCGAGACCATGGCGTTGAAGTTGAAATCCTGCTCCAGCCCTTCCCAAAGCTTCATCGATAGCTCGTAGAAGGGATTATTGCCGGGAAGTAGGTAGTTCGAGCGGATGATCGTCGTATTGCGGCCGATATTGCCCGAGCCGAGATAGCCCTTTTCCAGAACGGCGACATTGGTGATGCCGAAGGTCTTGGCGAGATAGTAGGCAGTCGCCAGCCCATGGCCGCCGCCACCGACGATGATGACGTCATAATGTGGCTTCGGCTCCGGCTGGCGCCAGGCAGGCGCCCAGCCGGTATTGCCGCGAAGGCCGTTGAGAAAAACAGAAAAAGCCGAATAGCGCATGGTCAGGTCCGCTTTGAATTGCGTTCATGATGACAGAGCGGAAAACGCCGACTTGCAAAATTAGGACCTATTTCGATAGAAAAGGGACATGACGGCGATCGATAGCAAAAATAGCCAGAATATTGGTTTCATCCTGATCCCGGGATTCGCCTTGATGTCCTTTGCCTCGGCAAGCGAGCCGTTGCGGGCGGCCAATCTCCTGGCCGGGCGGGAAATCTATCGATTGTCGATCTTCTCGCCGGACGGCACCCCGGCGGTCTCGTCGGGCGGTGTGCCGGTGCCGGCCGAACCTCTTCCTGGTCGAGGCTCAGGTCTTGGCACGGTTTTCGTCTGCGCCGGCGGCTCGCCGCGCGATTGGCACTATCCAGCGGTTCTTGCCTGCCTGCGCCAGCTCGCACGCGAGGGCGTGCGCATCGGCGGCATCTCGGGCGGTCCTTATCTATTGGCCGCCGCCGGTCTTCTGGCCGAGCGCGATTTCACCATTCATTGGGAACATGCTCCGGCTCTGCTGGAAGCCTTTCCGGCACTTGCGCCACGTCAGGCACGCTTCGTCATCGACGGCAGTCGTATCACCTGCGGCGGCGGTATTGCGCCGCTGGACATGATGCATGTGCTGATATCAGAGCGCATGGGCGCCGATTTTGCTCGCCGCGTCAGCGACTGGTACCTGCATACGGAGGTGAGCGAGCCGACTGCGCCGCAACGCGGTTCGCTCGCCGAGCGTTACGGCGTTCACCATCCGGGTTTGCTGGGCGTGCTCGAAAAAATGGAGGAAACGATCGAGATGCCGCTCGATCGTGCCGCCATGGCGCGCATTGCCGGCGTCACGCCGCGTCATCTCGACCGGCTGTTTGCCGCTCACCTCGGCTCGACGTTTCTCGAGCAATATCGGCGAATACGGCTGCAGCATGCCCGGCGGCTCCTCGAGCAGAGCCCGCTTTCAATTTCCGAAATCGCCATCGCCACCGGCTTTTCAAGCGGCGCGCATTTTGCCCGGGCCTATCGCTCTCTTTATGGGATTGCGCCCGGTGATACCCGTCAGGCGTGATTTTCGCCGCAGTTGAGAAAATTTCACTCGGAGGATAGGATCGCCGCAGCAAGCCCTGCCGGCAAAAAGGATCATAAATGAAAACCAAGGCAGACAACATATCGGCCGACGACCAGTCTCATGGCGGACGGTCAGCTTTTTCACAAAATCCGCATGCGGTGCGCGAGCCGAAGGAAAACAATCTCGAGATGGCGATCGGCCACGAGGTTCGCGCCTATCGCAAGAAGCTCGGAATCACCGTGACGGACCTTGCCGCCGCAACTGGCATCTCGCTCGGCATGCTGTCGAAGATCGAAAATGGCAATATCTCGCCGTCGCTGACGACGCTGCAATCGCTGTCGCGCGCACTCGGCGTGCCGCTGACAGCTTTCTTCCGTCGTTACGAAGAGCCGCGCAACGCTGTCTTCGTCAAGGCTGGCCAAGGCGTCGAACTCGAACGCCGCGGCACGCGTGCCGGCCATCAGTATAATGTGCTCGGCCATATCGACAACAATTCGAGCGGCGTCATCGTCGAGCCCTATCTCATTACGCTGACGGCCGATTCCGATGTCTTCCCCACTTTCCAGCATGAGGGCATGGAGTTCCTCTATATGCTCGAGGGCGAGGTGATGTACCGTCATGGCGACCAGCTCTATCCCATGCAGCCGGGCGACAGCCTCTTCTTCGATGCAGATGCGCCGCATGGACCGGAAGTGCTGGTGAAACTGCCGGCGAAATACCTGTCGATCATCAGCTATCCACAGCGGGGCAAGACTGATTAACTTGCCTAAAAAGAAAAATTTATTCTTTTGAGTTGAAAAACCGCATTGGACCTGATAGCCATTTTTGCAGATGCGAAAACGGAGGGTTTGGGCATGTGCGGAATTGTCGGTCTCTTCTTGAAGGATAAGGCGCTGGAGCCGAAACTTGGCGCGCTTCTATCCTCCATGCTGATCACGATGACCGATCGCGGACCTGATAGCGCGGGCATTGCGATCTATGGCAACGATAATGGCAACACGGCGAAGATAACCGTCCAGTCAGCCGATCCGCTCAAGGATTTCGACGGGCTGGAATATGAACTCCGGCGCGCGCTCGACGTCCCGGTATCTGTCGTGGTCAAGAGCACGCATGCGGTCATCACTCTTGCCAAGGATAAGCTGGACGAGGGCAGGGTGGCCCTGACGGCCTCGCGGCCGAATATCCGCGTCATGAGTAGCGGCGATACCGTCGAGATCTACAAGGAAGTCGGCCTGCCGAAGGATGTGGTCTCGCGCTTTGGCGTCGCTGCCATGTCCGGCACGCATGGCATCGGCCATACCCGTATGGCGACCGAGTCGGCCGTCACGACGCTTGGCGCTCATCCCTTCTCGACAGGTTCGGACCAGTGCCTGGTTCACAATGGTTCGCTCTCGAACCACAACAACCTGCGTCGCGAGCTTAAGCGCGTCGGCATGACCTTCGAGACGGAAAATGATACCGAGGTCGCGGCCGCCTATCTGACGGCTGAAATGGCAAAGGGCAAGGATCTCGGCGCGGCATTGGAAGGCGCGGTTGACGATCTCGATGGCTTCTTCACCTTCGTCGTCGGCACCAAGTCCGGTTTCGGCGTCGTTCGCGACCCCATCGCCTGCAAGCCGGCGGTCATGGCCGAAACCGATCAGTATGTCGCCTTCGGCTCGGAGTACCGGGCGCTGGTCAACCTGCCTGGCATCGAAAATGCCCGCATCTGGGAGCCGGAGCCGGCGACCGTCTATTTCTGGGATCACGAAAAGGCTGCTTGATCAGAAGCGCCGCAATCGAGAGAGATCTTACATGCCAGTTTTCGACCTATCCGTCACACCGCTGCGCGAACTCAACAGCGCTCTTCATGGCCTTCCCCCGGGCGCCAACGATCTCGCCTTCGAAGTCGTCAACCCGCGCGGCCATCATGCCGTCGCCGCCGGTATCGATGCGCCCGTTACTGTCGATATCAGGGGTTCGGTCGGCTACTACTGTGCCGGCATGAACGACGGTGGTAACGTCACCGTGCATGGCTCCGCCGGTCCCGGCGTCGCCGAAAACATGATGTCCGGCAGCGTCGTCATCGAAGGCGATGCCAGCCAGTATGCCGGCGCGACCGGCCGCGGCGGCCTGCTTGTCATCAAGGGCAATGCGGCGTCGCGCTGCGGCATCTCGATGAAGGGCATCGACATCGTCGTCTACGGCAATATCGGCCATATGTCCGCTTTCATGGGCCAGTCCGGTCATCTCGTCGTGCTGGGCGATGCCGGCGATGCTCTGGGCGACAGCCTCTATGAAGCCAAGCTTTTCGTTCGTGGTTCGGTGAAAAGCCTCGGTTCGGACTGCATCGAAAAGGAAATGCGCCCGGAGCATCTGGAGAAGCTTGCCGAGCTTCTCGAGAAGGCCGGCGTGCGCGGGGTCAAGCCTGAGGAATTTAAGCGCTACGGATCGGCCCGCAAACTCTACAATTTCAACATCGACAATGCCGATGCGTATTGAGACGAAGGGGACCTCATGAGCTACCACAATCCATATACGCCACCCCGCAAGTCGGCGACCTTCGATGATCATACGCTCGCGGAAATCCGCCGTGCGGCGGCAACCGGTATCTACGATATCCGTGGCGCCGGCACGAAGCGCAAGGTGCCGCATTTTGATGATCTGCTCTTTCTCGGCGCGTCGATCTCGCGCTATCCGCTCGAAGGCTATCGCGAAAAATGCGATACGACCGTCGTCCTCGGCAGCCGTTTTGCCAAGAAGCCGATCACGCTGAAGACCCCGATCACCATTGCCGGCATGAGTTTCGGTGCGCTTTCCGGCAACGCCAAGGAAGCACTGGGCCGCGGTGCGACGATCGCAGGGACCTCGACCACGACAGGCGACGGCGGCATGACCGATGAAGAGCGCGGCCATTCGCAGACGCTGGTCTATCAGTACCTCCCGTCGCGTTACGGTATGAACCCTAGAGATCTGCGCCGCGCCGACGCAATCGAAGTCGTGGTTGGCCAAGGCGCCAAACCCGGCGGCGGCGGCATGCTGCTCGGCCAGAAAATCTCCGATCGCGTCGCTAATATGCGCAACCTGCCGAAGGGCATCGACCAGCGCTCGGCCTGCCGCCATCCGGATTGGACCGGCCCCGACGATCTCGAAATCAAGATCATGGAGCTGCGCGAGATCACCGATTGGGAAAAGCCGATCTACGTCAAGGTCGGCGGTGCGCGGCCCTATTACGACACGGCGCTTGCCGTGAAGGCCGGTGCCGATGTCGTTGTGCTTGACGGCATGCAGGGCGGCACGGCCGCGACCCAGGATGTCTTCATCGAGAATGTCGGCATGCCGACGCTTGCCTGTATCCGTCCCGCCGTTCAGGCGCTGCAGGATCTCGGCATGCATCGCAAGGTGCAGCTCATCATCTCGGGCGGCATCCGCTCTGGCGCCGATGTGGCGAAGGCTTTGGCGCTCGGTGCCGATGCGGTCGCTATCGGCACGGCGGCGCTGGTTGCGCTCGGTGACAACGATCCCAAGTGGGAAGAAGAGTACCAGAAGCTCGGCACGACGGCCGGCGCCTATGACGACTGGCACGAGGGCAAGGACCCGGCCGGTATCACGACGCAGGACCCGGAACTGGCAAGCCGGCTCGATCCGATTGCTGCGGGCCGGCGCCTTGCCAATTACCTCAAGGTGATGACGCTGGAAGCGCAGACGATCGCGCGCGCTTGCGGCAAAAATCACCTGCACAATCTGGAACCTGAGGACCTCTGTGCGCTGACGATGGAAGCTGCCGCCATGGCGCAGATTCCACTTGCGGGCACCAATTGGTACCCGGGCAAGGGAGGTTTTTAAGATTTCGGCCGGGCTAAGAGGCCCGGCCGCTGCATGCATCATCGAAGTGTCTCGAAGAAATCCAAAGGGGAACGAGAATGACACTGGATCTTGCTGCCTTTGCAAAGGACAAAGGCATCAAATATTTCATGATCAGTTATACGGATCTTTTTTCCGGTCAGCGCGCCAAGCTCGTGCCGGCGCAGGCAATTGCCGGGATGCAGGAAGAGGGCGCCGGCTTTGCCGGTTTCGCGACCTGGCTCGACATGACACCCGCCCATCCCGATCTTTTTGCCGTACCCGATGCTTCCTCCGTCATCCAGCTCCCATGGAAGAAGGATGTTGCCTGGGTCGCCGCCGATTTGCTGATGGATGGCGAGATCGTCGCCCAGGCGCCGCGCAACGTGCTGAAGAAGCTCGTCAGCCAAGCCGAGGCCGAAGGCAAGCGGGTGAAGACCGGCGTCGAAGCCGAATTCTTCCTGATCACCGCCGATGGCTCGAAGATCTCGGACGAATACGACACCGCTGAAAAACCCTGCTACGACCAGCAGGCCGTCATGCGCCGTTATGACGTCATCGCCGAGATCTGCGACTATATGCTGGAGCTCGGCTGGGGCGCCTATCAGAACGACCACGAGGATGCCAACGGCCAGTTCGAGATGAACTGGGAATTCGACGATGCCTTGAAGACGGCGGACAAGCACTCCTTCTTCAAGTTCATGGTCAAGTCGATCGCCGAAAAGCACGGTCTCAGGGCGACATTCATGCCGAAGCCCTTCAAGGGCCTGACAGGCAACGGCTGCCATTGCCATATTTCCGTATGGAGCAATGACGGCAGGACCAATGTCTTTGCCGACAGGGAAGCCGAATTCGGCCTGTCGGTCGAAGGCAAGCATTTCCTCGGCGGCATCATGAAACATGCCTCATCGCTGGCGGCGATCACCAACCCGACGGTCAATTCCTACAAGCGCATCAATGCGCCGCGCACGACATCGGGCGCCACCTGGTCTCCCAATACCGTGACGTGGACCGGCAACAACCGCACCCATATGGTGCGCGTGCCCGGTCCCGGCCGCTTCGAGCTGCGCCTGCCCGATGGTGCCGTCAATCCATACCTGCTGCAGGCGGTGATTATCGCTGCCGGCCTGGATGGCCTGCGCAGCATGGCCGATCCCGGACCTCATCACGATATCGACATGTATGCTGAGGGTCACCTGGTGAAGAATGCACCGCGCCTGCCGCTCAATCTGCTCGATGCGCTGCGGGCCTATGACGAGGACGAGGGGCTGAAGCAGGCGATCGGCTCGGAATTCTCCGAAGCCTATCTGAAGCTCAAGCACCAGGAATGGAACGCCTACTGCTCGCACTTCACGCAGTGGGAGCGCGACAGCACGCTCGATATCTGAGTGCGCAAAAAGACACGAGAATTGACCCAAATGCCGCGCTTTATCGCATATGGCGGGATCATCCTCGGAAACTCCTTCTCCCCAGCGGGGAGAAGGTGGCCCGAAGGGCCGGATGAGGGGGCTTTCCGATTTGAATTCATGGACTTTCGTGCTCGTGGCGGGTACCCCCTCACCCGCCTGACGGCACCCTCTTCCCGCTGGGGAGAAGGGGTGTGCGGCAGCGTACCTGCCCCATATGCGATTGCCTGGGACACATGAGGCGGAGTTTTGGCCGCGGACGGCGGAGGAAAATCAG